>JAIOPJ010000056.1 GCA_021413975.1 Gemmatimonadota bacterium | reverse complement strand
CATGCCGCCGCCCGCTTCCCGGGCACGACATTCGTGGAGATGGGACCGGGGGCGGTGCTGAGCGGTCTTGTGAAGCGGCTCGCCCCGGACTGCAGGACGATGACCTGCGGGACGGTCGCCGAGGTCGAGGCACTGCTCGCGCTCTGAACCGTCCGTTCCGCCCGACGTACCCCCCTTCATCCTTCAGCCTTCATCCCCGTCCCATGCAGATAGATCTCTCCGGAAGGGTCGCCCTCGTCACCGGCTCCACGCGCGGGATCGGCCGTGCGATCGCGAAGGAGTTCGTCGCCTGCGGCGCCAAGGTGGCGGTCGTCGGACGCGACCTCGCGAAGGCGGAGGCGGTCGCCGAGGAGCTCGGGGAGGCCCGCGGCTTCGCGTGCGACATCAGCGTGCCCGCCGACGTGACGATGCTGGTCCAGACGGTGGAGGACGCGTTCGGGTCGCTCGACATCCTGGTCAACAACGCGGGCATCACGAAGGACAACCTGATGCTGCGCATGAAGGACGAGGACTGGGACGCGGTGCTCGACACGAACCTGCGCTCGGCGTTCATCGCGATCCGCGCCGCGCAGCGCGGCATGATGAAGCGGCGCTGGGGGCGGATCATCAACATCGCCTCGGTGGTCGGGATCATCGGGAACAAGGGGCAGGCGAACTACGCGGCGAGCAAGGCCGGCCTGATCGGGCTGAGCAAGTCGGTCGCCAAGGAGCTCTCGAGCCGGAACATCCTCTGCAACGTCGTCGCCCCGGGATTCATCCGCACGGACATGACCGACGCGATGAGCGAAGAGGCCGTGAAGGCGCTCTCGGCGCAGATCCCGCTCGAGCGCTTCGGAACCCCCGAGGACGTCGCGGGATTGGTCGCATTCCTGGCCTCGGACCGCGCCGCGTACATCACCGGGCAGGTCTTCGCCGTGGACGGCGGCATGGTGATGTGAGGACGGCCGTCCGGGGGGTCGCCCCCGAATGGCCTTTGACGTTCCACCGCATATATTTAGGCGTCTTGCCGCAGTCCCACCTCTACGGAGTTTCCCGCATGGCCGACCATACCGCGAAGGTCAAGGACATCATCGAGAAGGAGCTCGGAGTCGAGCGTGAGAAGCTCACCGACGGCGCGAGCTTCATCGAGGACCTCGGAGCCGACTCGCTCGACATCGTCGAGCTCGTGATGGAGTTCGAGAAGGAGTTCAACATCGACATCCCCGACGAGGACGCCGAGAAGCTCCGCACGGTGGGCGATGCGATCACGTACCTGAACGGCAAGATCGGCGGCTGAGATGGGGTCTTCGAGGCGCCGGGTCGTCATCACGGGGGCCGGGTGCGTCACGCCGGTGGGTAACGACGTGGCCAGCACGTGGCAGGCACTGCTCGACGGCAAGTCGGGTGCCGGTCCCATCACGCGATTCGACGCCACGGGCTTCAAGGTCCGGTTCGCCTGCGAGGCGAAGGGGTTCGACGTCACGCAGTACATGGACCGCAAGGAGGCGAAGCGCAGCGACCTGTACACGCAGTTCGCCATGGCGGCCTCGGTGCAGGCGATGCAGGACGCCGGCTTCGGGGACAAGACGGGCTACACGCCGGAGCGCACGGGCGTCATCATCGGGTCCGGCATCGGCGGGATCGCGACGTTCGAGGAGCAGTGCCGGATCTGCGAGCGGGACGGTCCGAACCGGATCTCGCCGTTCTTCATCCCGATGTTCATCGGCGACATCGCGGCCGGCGTCGTGTCGATGCGTTTCGGCGCGAAGGGCCCGAACTACGCGACCCAGTCGGCCTGCGCCACCTCCGCGCATGCCATCGGCGACGCCTTCCGGATGATCGTCTACGGCGACGCCGACGTGATCATCGCCGGCGGATCGGAGGCGGCGGTCTCGCCGGTCTCGATCGGCGGGTTCGGCAACATGCAGGCCCTGTCCACGCGGAACGAGTCGCCGGAGACGGCCTCGCGCCCGTTCGACCAGACGCGCGACGGGTTCGTGCTGGGCGAGGGGGCGGGGAGCGTGGTCCTGGAGGAGTACGAGCACGCCAAGGCCCGCGGCGCGAACATCTACTGCGAGGTCGTGGGGTACGGCGCCACCGGTGACGCGTACCACCTCACCGGCCAGCCCGAGGATCACGAGGGGCTGCAGCGCGCGATGCGCCGCGCCCTCGAGGACGGCGGGCTCACGCCGGCGGACATCCAGTACATCAACGCGCACGGCACCTCCACGCCGCTCAACGATCCCAACGAGATCCGCGCGATCAAGAAGGTCTTCGGTCCGCACGCCACCGGGCTCAACGTGAGCTCGACCAAGTCGGCCACCGGGCACATGCTCGGGGCGGCCGGGGCGGTCGAGGCGATCTTCACGGCGATGGCGATCCGGCACGGCATCATCCCGCCGACGATCAACCTCACGACGCCCGATCCCGAGTGCGACCTGGACTGCACGGCGGTCGTGCCGGTGAAGCGCGAGGTCCATGCGGCCCTCTCCAACTCCTCCGGGTTCGGCGGGCACAACGTGAGTATCGCGCTCCGACGGGTCATCGGGTGAGCCTCGTGACGGCGAACGCGCTTTCGATCCCGTTCGAGCGCATCGCCGACCCCGCGGTGCGCGCCATCGCGGAGCGGGTAGGCGCCGGCGCGCGCCTCTCGCGTGCCGACGGCGTGGCGCTCTTCGAGTCGCCCGACCTCACCGGCGTCGGCGTCCTCGCCGACGCGGTCAACCGGGCGAAGCATGGCGACGTGGTCACCTTCGCGTCGAACCAGCACATCAACCCGACGAACATCTGCACGTTGCGCACCACGTGCGTGTTCTGCGGCTACGCCCGCCTCCCCAAGGAGGAGGGCGCGTACCGCTACACGCTCGACCAGGTGATGGCCGAGGCGCGCACCGGCAACAACGGGATGACGAAGGAGTTCCACATCGTCGGCGGCCTCGACATGCAGGCGGGGCTCGAGTACTACACGACGATGTTCCGCGCGCTCAAGTCCGAGCTGCCGAACGTGCACATCAAGGCGCTGACGGCGGTGGAGATCGCGCACATCGCGCGGATCGAGAAGATGGGATGGTCCGAGGTGCTGGCCGCGCTCAAGGAGGCCGGACTCGACACCATGCCCGGCGGTGGCGCCGAGACCTTCAGCGCGGCGGTGCGCGAGGAGATCGCGCGCAAGAAGCTCGGCGCGGCCGACTACATCGGCGTGCACCGCGCGGCCCATGCGCTCGGCATCCGTTCCAACAGCACGATGCTCTACGGCCACGTGGAGAGCTACGCCGACCGCATGGAGCACCTGCAGATGCTCCGCGACCTGCAGGACGAGACCGGGGGATTCCTCGCCTACATCCCGCTCGCCTATCACCCCGACGACAACGATCTCGGCAAGAGGCTCAACCGTCAGGGCATCGCGACGTCGGGCGTGGACGACCTCAAGAACCTCGCCGTGGGGCGGCTCTTCCTCGACAACTTCGCCCACGTGAAGAGCCACTGGATCATGGTGAGCCCCGCGCTGTCGCAGATCGCGCTGCACTACGGGGTGAACGACCTCGAAGGCACGGTCGTGCGGGAGAAGATCTACCACGCCGTCGGCGCCCGCACGCAGCAGGCAATGTCGCTCGACGACCTCCTGCGCCTGATCCGCGGGGCGGGGAAGATCCCCGCCGAGCGCGACAGCTTCTACAACGTGATCCGGACGTTCGAGCAGGCCGAGGCGGCGTAGCCGTGCGCGTCGGCCGCATCCCCTACATCAACTGCTTCCCCGTCTACGGGGCGGTGGACCGGGGGATCGTGCCGCTCGCGGCGACGCTGGTGGACGGCGTCCCCACCGCACTCAACCGCATGATGGCCGAGGGCGAACTGGACGTCTCGGTCGTCTCGGCCGTGGAGTACGCGCGCGACAGCGAGCGCTACCTGCTGCTGCCCGACCTCGCGATCTCGTGCGACGGTCCGGTGCGCAGCGTGATGCTCTTCTCGCACGCGCCGGCGGAGTCGCTCACCGGCAAGCGCGTCCTCGTGAGCCGTTCGTCCATGACCAGCGTCCACCTGCTGGAGCTGCTCTTCGAGCACGTCTGGCGTGCGCGTCCCGAGTTCGTGCCCGGCGACGCGGAGGCCGATGCGCTCTCCCAGGACGGCCAGGAGGGGTTCGCGGCGCGCCTCGTGATCGGGGATGCCGCGCTCATGCTCCAGAGTGCCGAACACCCGCTGGCGCAGGCGCACGGCGCCCGGTACGAGCACGTCTACGACCTCGGGGCCGAGTGGAAGGCGTGGACCGGACTGCCGTTCGTCTTCGCCGTCTGGGTGGCCCAGCGCACGACGCCGGTGGCCCAGGCGCTCGGCGTGCACGCCTCGCTGATCGCCTCGCGCGACTGGGGGCTCGCGCACCTGCCGGAACTCTCGGCCCAGGCTGCGCGCTCAACCGGTGTGCCGGTGAACGAGTGCCGACACTACTTCGATGGTCTCGACTGGCGGTTGAGCCTGAAGGACCTCGACGGCCTCACCGAGTTCTTCCGCCGACTGGAACTCGCCGGCCGTGTCCCACGCGGCAAGCTGGCCTTCCTGCCCGCGGCGGGGGGAAGGGGATAGAGCCCGAGCAAGTCCAGGGACGCTGCTTCTTTACACCTTCCACCTTCATCCTTCATCCTGTAGTCACGTGTCCCACGAATCCGCCCTCCTCGAGTACTACACCAAGGCCCCGCTCCTCGAGCTCGGCGCCGCCGCCGACGCCGTGCGCCGCCGCCTGCACCCGGAGCCGGTGGTCACGTACATCGTCGACCGCAACATCAACTACACGAACGTCTGCGTGGCCGACTGCGGCTTCTGCGCCTTCTACCGCCGCCCCAAGGACGGCGAGGGGTGGACGCTCAGCTACGAGCAGATCGGCGCGAAGATCGACGAGGTGAAGGCGCTCGGCGGCGTGCAGATCCTCATCCAGGGCGGGCACAACCCGTACATCCCGTTCGAGTGGTACCTCGAACTGCTCAAGTACATCAAGCGCAACCATCCGATCCACATCCACGGATTCTCGCCGAGCGAGGTGGACTTCTGGAGCACGCTCTACCGGATGGACGCGCGGACCGTGATCCAGGAGCTCGTGAAGGCCGGGCTCGACTCCATCCCGGGCGGCGGCGGCGAGATCCTCGTGCAGCGCGTGCGCGACCAGGTCGCCAAGAAGAAGGCCGGGGCCGACCGCTGGCTCGAGGTCATGGAGATCGCCCATGGCGAGGGTCTCAAGACGTCGTGCACGATGATGTACGGCATCGGCGAGACGCCGGCCGAGCGCGTGGAGCACCTGCTGCGGCTCAAGGCGCTCCAGGACCGGACGCACGGCTTCACCGCGTTCATCTGCTGGCCGCTGCAGCCGGAGAACACGCCCACCATGAGTCACATGCAGAAGACCGACGCGGTGGAGTACCTCCGCACGACGGCCTTCGCCCGCACGGTGCTCGACAGCATCCCCAACATCCAGGCGAGCTGGGTCACGATGGGGATGAAGGTCGGGCAGACCGCGCTGCACTACGGATGCAACGACTTCGGCTCGCTCATGCTCGAGGAGAACGTCGTCTCGGCGGCCAATACGACGCACCGCACGAGCATCGAGGAGATGGAACAGTTGATCCGCGAGGCCGGGTTCACCCCGCAGCGCCGCCGGCAGGACTACAGCATCATCGCGCCGGTCTCCTCGGTCGCCGCCGCGTGAGGCCCAGGTGAGCCTCAGCATCCGCGTCGGCATCGGGTACGACTCGCACCGCTTCGCCGAGGGGCATGGCGTGATCCTCGGCGGCGTGCTCATCCCGGCGCCGGTGCGCTGCACCGGGCATTCCGATGCCGACGCGGTCTGTCACGCGCTCACCGATGCGATCCTCGGCGGAGCCGGTGTGGGTGATATCGGCGAGATGTTCCCCGACACCAGCGCCGAGAACGCGGGGCGCGACAGCATCGAGATGCTCAAGCTCGCGGTCGGTCGAGTGCGGGCGGCCGGGTGGCGGCCCGCGCAGGCCGACATCACCGTGATCGCCGAGACGCCCAAGGTGGGGCCGCATCGTCCGGCGATCCGGGAACGCCTGGCCGCGGCCCTCGGCGTCGGCCCCGACGACGTGATGATCAAGGGGAAGACCAACGAGGGCATGGGTTGGATCGGCCGGGGCGAAGGAGTCGCCTGCATCGCCGTGGCGACACTGACGCGCGTCGACCAGGGATGACGTGGAGACGCTGACCGGCTGGCTCTCGAGCGCATCGCTCGAGTCGATCTACCTCATGATCTTCCTGGCGTCGTTCATCGAGGGGATCCTCCCCCTGATGCCCGGCGACGTCGCGGCCGCCCTGCTGGCGTTCTTCGCGGCACGGGCCGGCGGACATCTCGCGCCGACGATCCTCGTCGTGACCGGCGGCAGCATCCTCGGCGCGCTCGTCATGTGGTGGATCGGCCGACGCTTCGGCGCCGAGTGGGTCGCGCACCGGATCGGGCGACTCGGGTTCGGGAATGCCGAGGTCAAGCTCGAGGCCGCCGAGCAGAAGGTGGAGGACGCGTACCGCCAGTACGGCTGGGTCGCCCTCTTCGTCAGTCGGTTCATCCCCGGCGTGCGCGCCGTGGTGCCGGCGGCGGCAGGGGCGCTGCGGATCCCGTTCTGGGAAGTCACGGCGATCTTCACGCTCGCGTCGGGCATCTGGTACGGGATCATCAGCTGGATCGCGTTCCGCGTGGGAGAGGACTGGGCGACGGTCCGCACCCAGCTGGAAGTGGTCGCGCGCGACGTGGGGCTGGGCGCGATCGGGGCCGCGCTCGTGCTGGCCCTGCTCGGCTGGAGACTCTGGAAGCGCCACCGCGCCGCGAAGGCGGCCAAGCTGCCGCACCCGGACGAGAAGGCCGATCGCCGGTAGATTGCGGTCGTGACCGCGACGCCCGACCAGATCTCCAGACAGTTCTTCCTCGAGCGGTTCGACGAGTTCCTCTCGCTCGAACAGGGGAGCAGCGCGCGCACCAACGAGGCCTACGGCCGCGACCTCGCGCGCCTCGCCACCTGGGCGATCGTCAAGCGGGTGCACGCGCCGGGTGACCTCACGCCGGCGCACCTGCGCGAGTACGTCTACCACCTCAAGGACCTCGGCCTCGCGCCCAGCAGCATCCGGCGCGGCATCTCGGCGATGCGCACCTGGTACCGGTTCCTCCTCGCCGAAGGCGTCGTCACCAAGGACCCGAGCGAACAGCTCGAGACGCCGAAGAAGTGGCGCGTGCTCCCGGAGGTGCTCTCTGCCGACGAGGTCGACCGGATCATCGGCGCGGTCTCGATCGACGAACCACTCGCCTTCCGCGACCGCGCCATGCTCGAGCTCGCGTACGGTGCCGGTCTGCGCGTGAGCGAGTGGATCGGGATCCTCTCCAAGGACGTCGTGCTCGACGAGATGGTGGTGCGGGTCTTCGGCAAGGGCGGGAAGGAGCGGTTGGTGCCGATCGGCCGGAAGGCGGTGGGCGCGCTCGCGATGTACGTGCGGGAACTCCGGCCGGTGCTCGAGAAGGGCGCTGGGGAGGGACGGCTCTTCCTCAATGCACGCGGCCGTCCGCTCACGCGAATGGGGGCATGGAAGATCCTGCGGAAGTACGTGGAGAAGGCCGGGATCGAGAAGCCGGTCACGCCGCACACCTTGAGACACAGCTTCGCCACCCACCTGCTCGAAGGGGGGGCCGACCTGCGCGCAGTGCAGGAGATGCTCGGGCACGCCGACATCTCCACGACGCAGATCTACACGCATGTGGATCGCGAGCACCTGCGGCAGGTGCACAAGCAGTTCCATCCGCGGGGGTGAGGAGGCGCGTGTCCGCGTTCAGGTCCTTTCCTCGGCGGAGCGACGACAACTGCATTCACCACCGAGGCACCGAGGGCACCGAGGGCACAGGGCCACTCCGCATTTCCCTGTGTCCCCTGTGCCTCGGTGGTGATAGTCGTTGCCGTTGCCGTTGCCGTCGTCGTGGCGGGTGCCTCTGGATCATCAGGACCTGAAGGAACCCATGCCGACCCCGCGCCCCGCACCTAGATTCTGCTACCATGCTCCTCGTGATCGACAACTACGACTCCTTCACCTACAACCTCGTCCAGTACTTCGGCGAGCTCGGTGAGGACCCGCTCGTCGTCCGCAACGACGCGATCACGCTCGACGCGATCGCCGCGATGGGCCCCGATGCGATCGTGCTCGGCCCGGGGCCCGGGACGCCGAGCGAGGCGGGGATCACCCTCGACGTCATCCGGGAGTTCGGCGCCACGGTACCGATCCTCGGCGCCTGTCTCGGACACCAGGCGATCGGCCAGGCGTACGGCGGTCGCGTGATCAGGGCTCCGCGCGGCGTGATGCACGGCAAGGTCTCTCGTATCCGTCATGACGCCACGGGCCTGTTCGACGGGGTCACGAACCCGCTCGAGGTCATGCGCTACCACTCGCTCGTCGTCGAGCATTCGTCGCTGCCTGCGGAACTCGAGGTCACGGCCGTGGCACTCGACGATGCGACGGAGATCCACGCGCTGCGCCACCGTGCGCATCCGGTGTTCGGGGTGCAGTTCCATCCCGAGTCGATCGGAACGCCCGAGGGACGTCGTTTGCTGGAGAACTTCCTCACCCTTGCCCGGACACCCGCCTGATGCGTCGACTCGACTGGAAGGTCTCGGTGCTGCTCGCAGTGCTCGGCGCGGCGACCGCTTGCGGCGCAGGGGAGAAGGGAGCCCGGTCCGGCGACCTGCCCTGGGTCACGCAGGTCGACTCCACCGGTGACACCATCCGTGTCCGGATCACCGGCGAGGTGCCGCCGGAGCAGGTGAGGCGACTCGTTTCGGAGGTCGAGGTCGGTGCCGAGGATGGTGCTGAGGAGAACACCTTCGGCTGGGTCGTGAGCGTTCTCGCGACGCCGACGCGCGGTTTCCTCGTGTTCGACGCCCAGGTGCCGGCGCTGCGTCTCTTCGACTCGACGGGCGCATTCGTCAAGAACATCGGCCACAAGGGCCGCGGGCCGGGCGAGTTCGAACAGGTCAACGGCATCACCAGCCTCCCCGACGGTCGCATCGTCGTGTGGGACGCCACCGGAGCGCGTCTCAACACCTACTCCGATACGGGAGCTTTCCTCACGTCATGGCGGGTGCCCTTCTCGGGTCACTTCGGCCAGAACATGCTCTGGTCCGACGACGCGGGACGGGTCTACGCCTGGGCCGTCCTCGAGCGGGACTCGGTCGACTTCACGCGAGGGACGCGCGGGGTGATCGTGTTCGGCGATGACGGGAAGGTGCTCGACTCGCTGCCCTATCCCGTCTGGCGGGAGCCGCCGCCGTCGCTGATCGCGAAGACCTCGGACGGCCGGGGCGCCAGTTCCTACACCTTCCCCTTCTGGCCGAGTTCGGTGGCGTCGGTCTCGCCGCAGGGCGGCTTCGTCTCCGGTCCGGGTGACCCCTACGTCCTCTACTTCACGCATCGCGACGGGGTGAAGCCGGTCAGGATCGATCGCGACTTCACCCCGGTGCCGGTCTCGCCTACGGAGCGGAGCGAGCACAAGGCGCTCGTCGAGTCCGGGCTCCGCCGGACCGACCCCAACTGGTCATGGACGGTGGCGGGCATCCCCGACAACAAGCCGGCGTACGATGAGGTGACGGTCGCGCTGGACGGGCGCGTCTGGGTCGAGGTCAGCACCCCCGGTGTCGCGATCCCGGCCGCCGAGCTCCCTCCGATCCGTCCGGGTCAGGAGAGCCAGCCGCGGCTCACGACACGGACGCCGACGATGTACGACGTCTTCTCGCCCCAAGGGCGCCTCCTCGGCCGCGTGGAGTTCCCGCGCCGCGTGGCGATCCGGACCGCGCGGGGGAACGACGTCTACGCGGTCAAGCGCGACTCGCTCGACGTGCAGTACGTGGTGCGCTACCGCGTCGAACCCGCTCTCCCTCGTTGATTTGTGATGCCCACTTGTCGGCGCCGAACGCCGCCATAGATTCGACTGGCGTGGATTTTGCGTGCGCGCGACCCTCTCCGGTGAGCTCTGAATGACCACGCTCGCCGTCATCCCCGCCAGACTCGGGGCCACGCGCCTCCCCCGCAAGCCGCTCCGACTGCTCGGCGGCACCCCCCTCGTCGTCCGGGTCCTGGAGCGCGTCCAGAGCCTCGCGCTGGCCGATGCGGTCGTCGTGGCGACCGAGTCCGAGGAGGTCGCCGAGGTCGTGCGGGCGGCCGGCGGTCAGGCGATGATCACCAGCGAGGCGCACCCCTCCGGCACCGACCGGGTGGCGGAGGTCGCCGACCACCCCGACCATGCCCGGCACGACATCATCGTGAACGTGCAGGGCGACGAGCCCTTCATGCGCAGCGACGCGATGGCCGGCGCGATCGCGATGGTCCGGGACCATGGCTTCGCGCTCGGCACCGCGGCCGGTCGTCGCGGCGCCGGGATCATGGGCGACCCCAACTGCGTGAAGGTCGTGCGGGCCGACGATGGCCGCGCCCTCTACTTCTCGCGCGCCGCCATCCCGTTCCTGCGCGACGAGGCGGACGCGGAGATCCGCGACACCCTGATCCTGCAGCACATGGGCATCTACGCGGCGCGCCGCGATGCGCTCCGCCGCTGGGTCTCGCTGCCGCCGCACCCGCTGGAACTGGTCGAGAAGCTCGAACAACTGCGCGCCCTCGCCGCCGGCCTTGCGATGGGTGTCGCGATCGTGGAAGCCCCCTCGTGGGGTGAAGTGAACACCGAGGACGATCTCGTCCGCGCCAACGCCCACTGGACCGCCCACGCCACCGGACCCTCCCGATGACGCCCAACACCCCGCATTCCTCACCGAAGTACATCTTCGTCACCGGCGGCGTGGTCTCGTCGCTCGGCAAGGGGATCGCCGCCGCCTCGCTGGCGCGGCTCCTCGTCGAACGCGGGCTCCGCGTCACGATGATGAAGCTCGACCCGTACCTCAACGTCGATCCGGGCACGATGTCGCCGTTCCAGCACGGCGAGGTGTTCGTCACTGACGACGGCGCCGAGACGGACCTCGACCTCGGGCACTACGAACGCTTCATCGACCGGCCGCTCACGCAGGCGAACAACATCACCACCGGGCGCATCTACTCGAACGTCATCACCAAGGAGCGCCGCGGCGAGTACCTCGGCTCCACGGTGCAGGTGATCCCGCACATCACCGACGAGATCAAGAGCGCCGTGCGTCGCGTGGCGCCCGAGAACGACGTGGTGGTGGTCGAGGTCGGCGGCACCGTGGGCGACATCGAGTCGCTCCCGTTCCTGGAATCGATCCGCCAGTTCCGACATGACGTGGGCCGCGAGAACACGCTCTTCGTGCACCTCACGCTGGTGCCCTGGATCGCCGCCGCGGGCGAGGTGAAGACCAAGCCGACCCAGCATTCGGTGCGCGACCTGATGGAGATCGGCATCCAGCCCGACATCCTCGTCTGCCGCACCGAGCGCCCGCTCGCCGAGGACGTGAAGCGCAAGATCGCGCTCTTCTGCAACGTCGAGTTCGGCGCGGTGATCGAGGCGCGCGACGTGAAGACGATCTACCAGATCCCGCTGGTCTTCCATGACCAGGGCTTCGACGAACTCGTCTGCCGCAAACTCGGGCTCGAGACCAAGGCCCCCGACCTCACGGCGTGGAAGACACTCGTCGACCGCGTCCTCTCGCCGCCGCGCAAGGTGCGGATCGCGATCGTCGGCAAGTACACCGACTACGCCGACTCGTACAAGAGCGTGCAGGAAGCGTTGATCCACGGCGGCATCGCGAACGACGTCGGCGTGGAGATCGCCTGGACCTCCAGCGACCTCTTCACGGACGCCGCGAAGGCGGCCGAGCTCGTGAAGCAGTTCGACGGCGTGCTCGTGCCGGGCGGGTTCGGCGTGCGGGGCGTCGAGGGGATGGTGGAGGCGATCCGCGCGGTGCGCGAGAGCGGCACGCCCTTCTTCGGCATCTGCCTCGGCATGCAGATCGCGATCATCGAGTTCGCGCGCCACGTCTGCGGGATCGACGACTCCAACTCGAGCGAGTTCGCGCCCGAGTGCGCCAATCCGGTGATCTCGCTCCTCGAGTCGCAGCAGAACGTGAAGGAGATGGGCGGCACCATGCGCCTCGGCTCCTACGCCTGCCGCCTGAAGCCGGGCTCCAAGGCCGCGGAGATCTACGGCCAGCCCGAGATCAACGAACGGCACCGGCACCGCTACGAGGTCTCCAACCAGTATCGCGAGACCTTCCAGCAGAAGGGGATGCGGCTCTCGGGCCTCTCGCCGGACGGCTCGCTGGTCGAGATGATCGAACTCGCCGAACACCCCTACTTCGTCGCCTGTCAGTTCCATCCCGAGCTCAAGTCGCGGCCCACCCGGCCGCATCCGCTCTTCTCGGCGTTCGTCGCCGCGGCGGCGCAGCGCTCGACGGCCGCTGCCGGTGCGCAGCGTCCGAAGGCCGAGCTGGCGGAAGCCAACTGATGGGTGCCGAGTTCCCGAAGGATCGTCTCTTTCTCATCGCCGGACCCTGCGTCATCGAGGACGACGACCTGATGTTCCGGGTCGCCGACCATCTCGCGCGTCTCGCCGAGCGCGTGCCGGGCGGGATCATCTTCAAGGCGAGCTTCGACAAGGCCAACCGCTCGAACGCCGGCGCGCACCGCGGCCCCGGGATGATCGAGGGGCTCGAGGCGCTCGTGCGCGTGCGCGAGCGCACCGGGCTCCCTGTCCTCACCGACGTGCACCTCCCCGACCAGTGCGGCGCGGTGGCCGACGCCGTCGACGTCCTGCAGATCCCGGCCTTCCTCTGCCGGCAGACCGACCTGCTCGAGGCCGCGGGCGCCACTGGCAAACCGGTGAATGTGAAAAAAGGGCAGTGGATGCACCCCGAGGGCATGGTCGGGGCGGTGCGAAAGGTGCGCGAGTCCTACCCCAAGACCCTCGTCGAGACGAAGGGCGCGTGCGTCGTCGCCGTCACCGAGCGCGGGAGCTTCTTCGGATACGGCGACCTGGTGGTGGACATGCGCAGCTTCGTGCGCATGCGCGACGCCTGCAACGCCCCGGTGATCTTCGACGCGACCCATTCGGTGCAGCGGCCCGGGCAGGGGCAGGGCGGCTCCTCGGGCGGTGCGCGCGAGTTCATCCCGCCCCTCGCCTTGGCCGCCTGCGCCGCCGGCGCCGACGGGCTCTTCCTCGAGACGCATCCCGATCCCGATCGTGCGCCGAGCGACGGGCCCAACATGGTCGCGCTGCACCAGCTCGACGCGCTCGTGGAGAAGTGCGTCGCCACCTGGGAGCTCGCGCGCCGATGACCGTGGGAACCGCCGCGCCCGCACTCGACCCGGCGATCGCCCGGCGCGTCCGCCTCGTCTGCTTCGACGTCGACGGCGTGCTCACCGACGGCGGCGTGATCCTCGGGGACGCGGCCGGCGAGCGGGTGGAGCTCAAGCAGTACGACATCCAGGACGGGCTCGGCATCAAGATGTTGCAGCAGGCGGGGATCCTCACCGCGATCGTCACCGGCCGCGAATCGGTGAGCGTCGCGCTGCGCGCGGTGGAACTCGGCGTGGACGACTGCGTGCAGGACAACCAGGCGCGCAAGGTCCGGGCGCTCAAGGCGCTCATCGCCAAGCACGCGCTCACCTGGGACGAGGTCGCCTTCGTGGGCGACGACCTCCCGGACCTCGGCGTGATGCGGCTAGTGGGCCTGCCGGTCTGCGTGGGCAACGCCACGGCCGAGGCGCGGAAGGCCGCCAAGCACGCCCTCGCGCGGACCGGCGGCGCCGGCGCCGTCCGCGAGTTCTGCGAGACCTTGCTGCGCGCCCGCGGCGAGTGGGACACGCAGGTCGAAGCGTACGTGGCGAGCCGGTCGGAGGACTGATGAGCCAGGAGCGCATCATCGAGCGCGGTCGGCGCGTGCTCCGACTCGAGCAGGAGGCGATCGGCGGCGCCGTGGAGCGCCTGAACGGCGAGTTCGCCAAGGCCGTCGAACTCATCAAGGGGTCGACCGGGCGCGTGATCGTCTCGGGGATCGGCAAGTCGGGCCTGATCGGCCGCAAGATCGCGGCGACCATGACCAGCACCGGCACGCCCGCGACCTTCCTGCATCCCACCGAGAGCGTGCACGGCGATCTCGGGATCGTCGGCGCGCACGACGTCGCGATCCTCCTCTCCAAGAGCGGCGAGACGGTCGAGCTGCTGCCGCTGCTGGAACAGCTCACGCGGCTGGGGGTACCGTGCATCGCCATCACCGGGGATGCGAACTCGACGCTGGCGAAGAACAGCACGGCGTCGCTCGACGGCTGGGTGCGCGAGGAAGCGTGCCCGCACGACCTGGCCCCCACCACGAGCACCACGCTCGCACTCGCGCTCGGCGATGCGCTCGCGGTGGCGCTCCTGGAGGAGAAGGGATTCCGGCGGGAGGACTTCGCGCGATTCCACCCCGGTGGGTCGCTCGGTCGCAAGCTGCTGCTGCGGGTCCGCGACGTGATGGTCGGCGAGGCGCTGCCGGTCCTCGCCACCGGAGCGACGATGCGCGAGGCGATCGTGCAGCTGGCGGATCGCCGCGGGATCTGCATGATCGCCGCACCCGACCACCGGTTGCTCGGCGTGATCACC
>JAIOPJ010000050.1 GCA_021413975.1 Gemmatimonadota bacterium | reverse complement strand
GGTGCAGCGCATCCTGCAGCGCTACAAGGAGCTCCAGGACATCATCGCGATCCTGGGCATGGACGAGCTCGCCGAGGACGACAAGAAGATCGTCGGCCGCGCGCGCCGCATCCAGCGCTTCATGTCGCAGCCCTTCTCGGTCGCCGAGCAGTTCACCGGCCGGCCCGGCAAGTTCGTCAAGCTCGAGGAGACGATCAGCTCGTTCGAGCGCCTCGTGGCCGGCGAGTTCGACCACCTGCCCGAGCAGGCCTTCTTCATGGCCGGCGGCATCGACGACGTGGTCGAGAACGCCAAGGCGATGAAGTGATGGGTATGCTCAAGATCTCCGTCATCTCGCCCGAAGCGACGCTGTTCGAGGGAGAGGCGCCGTCGGTGACGGCGCCCGCCTTCGACGGCGAGGTGGGGATCCTGCCGATGCACGCGCCGATGGTCACCACCCTGGGCGCGGGGGTGCTGCGCATCGGGAACGGCGAGGCGCGCTTCAACGTGGAGGGCGGGTTCCTCCAGGTCGTCGACGACGTGGTCCGTGTCGTCACGGAGAAGGCCTCGCGCGCCTGAGTCGCGGCCGTGCGCTCACCGCGCGGCGGAACTGAAACAGAACATCGAGTGTATTCGTCCTTCACCGGGCGCTGCCACCTGCGCAGCGCCCGGTCTCGTTGGCGGGGGTTCCGATCCTCCGCCCATTCCCGATCACTCACTCGGACCCGATCATGATCCGTCGCATCGCACTCGTCAGCGCACTCGTCCTCGCCGCCGCACCGCTGGGCGCCCAGGCCTACATCTATCCCGCCCTCCAGCCGTCCCGCATCGCCGATCGTGAGTACAACTTCGCCCTCATCGACGGCAACGGTGGTGGCTCCGGACTGGTCTTCCAGTGGCGTGAGGGGCTCGGCAACCCGAAGCTGCAGTTCACGCTCGATGCCGGCTTCTCCGATCCGGGCCAGAACGCCGACACGCGCCTGCTGATCGGCGGCGGCCTGGCGTACCAGCTCACCGACGCGACGAGCGAGATGCCGTTCGACATCGTCCTCGCCGGCGGCCTCGGTCTCACCACCGGGAACGACATCACCACCGTGCGCCTGCCCTTCGGCGCCGTGTTCGGTCATCGTTTCCCGCTGGATGGCACGGTGGCGATCACGCCGTTCGTCCACCCGCGGCTGAGCTGGGACCGCATCTCGACGAACGGCGCTTCGGCCAGCGACACGAATCTCAACGTCGACATCGGCGCGAACTTCGAGTTCAAGCCGCAGATGGCGGTCCGCGTCGCGGCCGCGCTCGGGGATGACGATGCGGTGGCGGTGTCGTTCGCCTGGTCGCCGAAGGGGCTCCGCAAGTAGGGCGCGATGGAGGCTGAAGGATGAAGGGAGGCCGCCCGTTCGGGCGGCCTTCTTTCATTGGCGGCAGCTTGTCCTCACATCTCCCGTCTCCCCTCTCACTTCTGCAGTTCTACCAGCTCCTCGACGAGTGAGGCGGACTGTTCCGCCGCGCCGAGCCCCTGCTGCACGACGCGCTTGGCCGCCGCGCCCGCGCGGGCGCGCGTGTCCGACTCGCCGAGCACGATCCGGAGCGCGCGCGCGAGCTCACCGGCGTCCGCGACCGATTCCCCTCCGCGTGCGGCGATGAGCAGCCCGGCGTCGCGGCTGTCGGTATGACGCGGACCGAAGATCACCGGAACGCCGAACGCCGCCGGCTCGAGGACCGAGTGCAGTCCCGCGGCATGGAAGCCGCCTCCCACGAAGGCCGCGTCCGCCAAGGCATACAACTCGCCGAGCACTCCCACGCGATCCACCAGCACCACATCATGACTCCCGTTCGCATCGGCGAGACGGGAGCACGACAGTCCCGTCGTGCGCGCCCACCCCTCGACCGGCGCGAGATGCGCTGCGGTGGGCTCGTGGGGCGCGATGACCAACCGCGCGTCCGGCAGGGCCTTCTTGAGCTCCACCCATGCCGGCAGGAGCGCGGCCTCGTCGGCGGGCCAGGTGGACCCGGCGACCAGCGTGGGACGCTGGCTCGCGAGGGGCGCGAGCAGCGCGCTCGCGCGATCGGTCGCGTTGGCGCGTTCGGCGACCTGATCGTACCGCGTATCGCCGGTGACGCGGATGCGGTCGGGCCGCACGCCGAGCGCGACGAGGCGCTCGGCATCACCGGCGTCGATCGCCCCCACGCGGTCGAGCGCCGCGTACGCATCGCCGAGCAGCGCTCTCGCGAACGCACCACCGCGTCCCGATCCCTCGCTCAATGTCGCGGAGATCATGCCGAGCGGGATCGCGCGCGCGGCGCACATGTCGGCCAGGCGGGGCCAGAGGTCGAGCTTGGCGAAGACGAGCGCGCTCGGCTCCAATGCCGAGCAGAGCCGCCGGGCCGCACTCGTGGTGTCGAACGGGAGGTAGTCGGCGAAGTCGACGCCGAGTGACGCGGCGAAGCGTTCGGCGCTCGGGGAGAAGTAGGTGTAGACGACCTGGAGTGCCGGTCGCCGCTGACGGAGCAGCGCGAGCACGGGGCGCGCCTGGAGTCCCTCACCCACCGAGGGTGCGTGCATCCAGAGCAGTGGGCGGGCCGGGTCGCGCCCCTCCCGTCCCCAGCGCTCGAAGCGCTCGAGCGCGCCTGCCCGGGCGCGGATCGCCCGCCACGCCTTGGCGTCGCCACCCACGGGGAGCTCGGCCAGGGCGGCCGCCGTGCCCGCGACGGCCGAGTAGAGCGGCGAGAGCAGGGGATGCATGTCGCGAGGAGAAGGCGGCTGCGGAGCCGCGGCTCAGGGCGCCGGGGTGGCGGCGAGCGCCGCGTCGATCGCCCGCTTGAAGGCCTCGTACGGCTGCGCCCCGATGACCGGCCGCCCGCCGATGAGGAAGCTCGGCGTGGACCCGACGCCGATGCGCGAGGAGCGCTCGACGTCGGCCTCGATGATCTGGCGCATCTCGCCGGAGCGCATGCAGCGTTCGTAGCGCGGGCGGTCGAGCGCGATGGTGCGGGTCAGGGAGTCGAAGAAGGCGGTGACGTCCCGCCGGTTCTTCCAGTCACCCTGGGTGCGGAAGAGGGCGTCCGACACGGGCCAGAAGCGATCCTGCTCGGCCGCACACATCGCGACCTCGTGGGCCGCCATCGCGTTGGGGTGGATGCTCGGGATGGGATAGTTCATGTACGCGATCTGCACCTTGCCGGTGCGCACGTAGTCGCGTTCGATGAGGGGCGCCGTCTCCTCGTGCCACTTCTTGCAGAAGGGGCACTGGTAGTCGGAGATGACGACGACCCAGACGGTGCCGCTCCGACCGCGGATGCGTCCGCGGTCGGCGCGGGCGATGCGGGCGTCCTTGGCGGTGTCCGGCAGGGTGGAAGGAGGCGCGGCCTGCGCCCCGGGGGCGGCGGAAGCTCGCTGGGCCCCCGCGGATCCGGGCGCACCGAGGAGTGCGCCGGCGGCGGCGAGGGTGAGGATGACGTGAAAGAGCTTCATATAAGGTTGTCTTCGGAGCCTGGGAGTGAAGCAGTCTGTGAACCTAAGGCATCGCGGCGGGAAAACGCACGGAATCCCTCGTGGGGAGGCCCGGAGTATGTGACAGGGGTAGGCGAGGGCGGGTAGGGAGGGATGGAATCCTCGGATTCCTTGTAACGTGGCTCACCGTGCGGGGTTCTCCGAATTCAGCAGTTTTGTGATTCGCGCCCTGCATCTCGTGTTGGTCCAGAGGGTTGCGCAGTCGTCAAGGATGCTGTTACCCTAACGGGCCTTCGGTTCCCCCACCCCCGAGAAAGGGGCGGGGCGGTTGGTGTTGTGGCTGTGGTCGCCGCCGGCGACTCAGAGTGTTGCAGAGGCGATGGCACGTGAGCACGTGACCATCCGTCGGAAAACCCCTTCACGAGGTATGCTCATGCTGGGACGGAACGGGATTCGGGGGCTCAGCGCCTCCTTCCTCGCGCTGGTCCTCTCGCTCACGACGGCAGTGACTGCGCAGGCGCAAGCCGGTGCGACGGTCACGGGCACGATCAAGAGCGACGCGGGTCAGGCGCTGTACGGAGCGAACGTCACCATCGAGGCGCTGATGGTATCCGTGGGCACCACGGAAGAGGGTCGCTACACCATCACGATCCCCGGCGCCCGCGTGCGCGGGCAGCAGGTCGTGATCCGTGCTCGTGCGATCGGCTACGTGCCGATGGTCAAGACGATCACGATCAACGCCGGCCCGCAGACGGCCGACTTCGAGCTCAAGCAGGACGTGAACCGCCTCAGCCAGGTCGTCGTGACCGGCGTGACGGGCGCGACCGAGGTCAAGAAGCTGCCCTTCACCGTCGCGCAGGTGACGGCCGAGGACATGCCGGTCCCCGGGGCGAACCCGCTCTCGCAGCTCCAGGGCAAGGTCCCGGGCGCGAACATCGTGTCGGCCTCCGGCCGTCCCGGTTCGGCGCCGGCGGTCATCCTCCGTGGCCCGCAGTCGATCAACGCGTCGGGCCGTGGTCAGGACCCGCTCTACATCATCGACGGCGTCATCTCGCAGGGTGGCATCCAGGACATCAACCCGCAGGACATCGAGAACGTGGAAGTCGTGAAGGGCGCCGCGGCGTCCTCGCTCTACGGCTCGCGCGCGGGTAACGGCGTCATCCAGATCACGACCCGCTCGGGCAAGAATGCCGGCGAGGGCGTGAAGTTCCGCTCGCAGATGGAATACGGCACGTCGAGCATCGAGAACGAGTATCAGTACCCGAAGACGCACTTCATGCTCATGAACGAGGATCTCTCTCGTACGTGCATCGTGGTGG
The DNA here is from genome assembly GCA_021413975.1 of Gemmatimonadota bacterium. GTDB lineage: Bacteria > Gemmatimonadota > Gemmatimonadetes > Gemmatimonadales > Gemmatimonadaceae > Pseudogemmatithrix. The sequence goes on along the minus strand of JAIOPJ010000050.1, from coordinate 15,361 downwards.
CGGGCTCGCGGGATTGCTCGCGCACCGTCGACATCGAGGCCGAGACCTACCGCATCAACAACGGCGCGGACCTCTTCGCGCTCTCGCCGGCGACGCTGGCGAACGACGCGGGCATCGCCCGTAACCCGGGACCGCAGAACGCGCGCAACCTGTACCAGATCACGCCGTTCGTGCGCACGTACAACCCGATCCGTCAGATGATCACCAACGGTCAGACGATCAACACGACCGTGGACGCGACGGGCCGGATCGGCCGCACGAACTTCTTCACGTCGGCGAACCAGTTCCGGCAGGAAGGGGCCGTGCGCTTCATGCCCGGCTACACCCGCAACTCGATCCGCCTCAACGTCGACCAGCAGCTGGCGTCGTCGTGGAACTTCTCGGTCCGCACCAACTTCACCGATGCGACCGACTACAACTCCGGCTTCAGCTGGTTCCGCGTGACGCGGCAGCCGGCGTCGGCCAACGTGCTCGCCCGCGACAGCCGCGGCCGTCTCTTCATCCGCTCGGTGGCGCAGCAGCAGGGCGCGCAGAACGAGAACCCGATGTACGTGGCGGAGCAGTTCCAGCCCGTCAACCGCGCGAACCGCTTCCTCGGGCAGGCGACCGCCCGGTGGCAGCCGCTCCTGTGGCTCGATGCCGAAGCCAACATGGGCTACGACTTCCGTCAGGACTTGCAGGAGACGCAGACCAACAAGGGCTACCGGATCACGGTCGGCCCGGCCGGCAGCACGGCCCTCGGCAGCGCGAACCGCAGCACGGGGCGCGACATGTCGTTGAACGCTTCGCTCGACGTGACGGCCCGCCGCAACTGGTTCTCGGACAATCTCTCGTCGCGCCTGACCGCGCGCACGCTGTTCGAGGCGCAGGACAGCCGCGGCCTCAGCGTGAGCGGCTCGGACCTCGTGGTCCCCGGCCTCCGCGACATCAGCGCCACGCGTCAGACGACGCGCAGCGGTGACAGCTTCATCCAGCAGGTCCGGCAGATCGGCATGTTCCTGAACCTGGACCTCGACTGGCAGGGCAAGTACATCCTGAGCGGCCTGGTGCGCCGCGACGGCGCGTCGCTCTTCGGCATCGACACCCGCTGGCAGACCTACGGCCGCGGCTCGTTCGCCTGGCGCATGAGCGAGGAGTCGTGGTTCGGCGTCGACGCGATCTCGGACTTCAAGCTCCGCGCGTCGCTCGGCCAGGCGGGCAACCGCCCGAGCTTCTCGGCCCAGTACGAGACCTATTCGATCGGCGGCGACGGTGTCAGCCTCTCGCCGTCGCAGATCGGCAACGCGGCGCTCCGGCCGGAAGTCTCGACCGAGTTCGAGTTCGGCGCCGACATCGAGCTCTTCAGCAAGTACGGCATCACGCTGACGCACTCGACCAACCGCATCGACCAGCAGATCCTGCCGGTGCCGCCGCCGGCCATCGCGGGCTTCTCGAGCCAGTGGCGCAACGTCGGTGAGCTCGCGAACAACACGGTCGAGGCCTCGATCAACGTCCCGATCATCCAGACGCGCGACCTGAACTACTCGGTCCGCGTGATCTACGACCGCACCGTCTCCCGCATCCGTCGTCTCGACGTGCCGGAGTTCTTCACGAGCGCGGCCGGCCAGCAGGGCTCCGAGACGATGTTCAAGATCGTCGCGGGCGGCCGGATGGGTGAGATCTACGGCCGTCGCTTCGTCACGAGCTGCGGCGAGCTGCAGGCCGCCTTCGCCGCGCAGTGCGGCGGTGCGGGCTCGGCGTACCAGAAGAACGACGACGGCTTCATCGTCTACGTCGGCACGGGCAACACGCTCGCCGACGGCATCACGAAGAACCTCTGGAACACCCGTGTCGCGCCGGCTTCGGCGCCCTGGGGTGGCGGTACCGCGGCCGAGCCGCTGAGCTGGGGCATGCCGATCCTGCTCCGTGACCCGAACGGCGTGGTCTCCCCGCGCTCGCTCGGCCAGGCCCTGCCGAAGTACCGGTGGGCGCTCTCGCAGCAGGCCTCGTGGAAGAAGTTCACCGCCTACGCGCTGCTCGACGCCACTGTCGGCAAGAGCGTGTGGAACGAGGCGCGTCAGTGGTCGCTCGGCGACTTCATGCACCGCGACGCCGACCAGTCGGGCAAGTCGGTCGCGACGGCCAAGCCGGTCGGCTACTACTTCCGCGCTCTCTCGACGGGCGGCATCGGCGGCCTGTACGACGTGCTCGGACCGAACAACAACACCACCGAGGACGCGAGCTTCGTGAAGCTCCGCGAGGTGCAGGTCGCGTACCGCCTCGGCCGCCTGGCCGGTGTGGGCGACTGGAGCGTCTCGATGGTCGGTCGCAACCTGATCACCTTCACCAACTACAAGGGCTTCGATCCCGAAGTCGGTGTGGGCGGCGGAAGCCTGGGTTCTGGCGCGCTCAACGCGATCGATGCGTTCGGCTTCCCGAACCTCCGGACCTTCTCCTTCCAGATCAGCACCAGCTTCTGATTCGGCGCCAGGCCGGGGGGAGTTTCCCCCCGGCCCGGACACCCTTCTTCGAGGATAGATGATGCGAATGAATTCCCGAATGGTTGGCGCGCTGGCGCTCGTGGGCCTCACGGCCTGCGGTGATGCGCTCGCGGTCAACAACTACAACAACCCCGACATCTCGCGCGTGCTGTTCAGCGAAGCGAGCGTCGAGGCCCTGGTCGCCGGACTCGGCTCCCAGGTGGCCAATCCCCAGCGGGGCAGCGAGTCGGTCAACACGCAGGCGAAGATCCTCTCCGAGGAGAGCTTCGCTTCGGTGGCCAACTTCGGCATGGCGGCCCGCGTCGCGAACCGTACGCTCATCTCCAATGAGCTCGGCAACGACAACTCGGCGAGCAACCTGAACAACTTCAACTCGTTCCAGCGCGTGCAGCGACTGGCCTTCACGTCGTTGAACGCGTACGCGGCCATCAAGGCCCGTAACGGCGGCGCCAGTGCGCTGACCGTGACGGCCGAGAACCGCATGCGCTCGTTCGCCTACTTCATCGCGGCCTGGTCGATCTCGAACGCGGCTCTCGCGTACGACTCGCTGGCGATCCTCGACGAAGCGGTCTCCACCTCGTCGGTGCCCGGTCTCACGGCAGCGGCGGCGGCGAACGTGAAGGCGATCGAGTTCTTCGACTCGGCCTTCACCATCGCCGGTCGTGGCATGGACGACCTCCCTGCGCCGTGGCTCAGCCAGACGGCCGCGGTGACGGGTGCGAACTTCCAGCGCATCATCCGCAGCTACCGGGCCCGTGCCCGTGCGAACATCGCACGGACGCCGGCCGAGCGTGCCGCGGTGAACTGGCCGCTCGTGATCGCCGACGCGACCGCCGGCCTCACGGCCGACTTCGTGATCCAGATCAACGGCAATACGGGCTGGAGCGTCGGATTCGATGCGAGCCAGATCTACGTCACCGGCGGCTGGCACTCGGTTCCGATGAAGTACGCCGGCATGGCCGACGTCTCGGGCGCGTATCAGGCCTGGGTGGCGACACCGTCGGCGAACCGTCGTGCCTTCCTCGTCCAGACGCCCGACCTCCGCTGGCCGACGGGCGCCACGCGCACGCTGCAGCAGGCGTCGACGCCGAACAACCTGATCCTCCCGAAGTACATCCGGAACCGCCCCACCGGTGACGATGTCGTCGCCGCGGGCGACGGCGAGTCGTACTACGACCACCGCCGTTACGGGCTTGCGCAGTCGAACTCGACGGTCGCCGGTCCCTACACCGAGATGTCGAAGACCGAGATCGACATGCTCGCCGCCGAGGGCTACATCCGCACGGGCAACACCGCCGCGGCCGCGACGCTCATCGACATCTCGCGCACGCGCAATGGTCTCCCGTCCGTCGTCGGCGTGGGTGCCGGCGTGGTCCCGGGCGGCTCGAACTGCGTTCCGAAGCTCCCGAACGGGACCTGCGGCACGCTGCTCGAGGCGATGAAGTACGAGAAGCGCATGGAGACGGCCTACACGGGCTATCTGGTGTGGTTCACCGACAGCCGCGGCTGGAACGACCTGCCCGCGAACACTGTGGTCGAGTGGCCGGTGCCCTACCAGGAGATGCAGGCTCGTCTGCAGCCTTACTACAACGGCACGCGTCAGCAGGCCGGCGCGTCCACCTACGGCTTCTAAGGCGGGATGAACGTGGTTGACCGACGTGAACGACGGGGCGGAGACTGGCCCCGTCGCCTCACGGCCGGGTTCTGCGGGGTGGCGATGGCGACGCAGTTGGCCTGCCACTCGTATCTTCCCCCGCAGGAGATGGTCCCGGTCAGTGGCAAGGAGGTCGCGGTGCAGTTGAATGACCGCGGTCGTTCGCTCGTCGGGGATCGGTTGGGCGAGTCGGTGATGCAGGTCGAGGGCCGCTTGATCGGCTCCACCGACTCCGAAGTGACCTTGAGCGTGTCACGAACGGTGATGTTGCAGGGATCCTCGGCTATCTGGGCCGGCGAGAGCGTCGCGATCCCCCGGGAGGGGGTGCGGAGTTTCCGGCTCAGGGAGTTCTCGAGGGGGAGGACCGCGATCTTCTCGGTCGCGCTGGTCGCCGGGATCGCTATCCTCGGCGGCCTGATCTCCCTCGTGGCGGGCGGCAATGGCCGTCCCGGAGGCGATGGTGGTTGTACCGTGAACTGCAATCCTCAGTAACCGGCTTCGTGCCGCTCACATCCCAAGTTCCGTACTTTCCAAGGAGTTCTCACTGATGCGTATCGCTCGAATCGGCCTTGTCGGCGCGCTGTTGCTCGGTGCCGCCGCGTGCCAGACGGAGGACGGCGGCGCGGTCTCGGCCAACATCCCCCCCCTCGCGTTCGTCCGCTACATCAACGCGGTCCCGGACACGAACAACCTCACCCTTCGCTGGGTGGACCAGCTCGACTTCTCGCCGCAGACCTTCGTCAACGTCGCGTTCCGCGGCATGGGCCAGGGCGGCTACCAGGGACTCGAGGCCGGCTCGCGCCACCTCCGCGTCTTCACGCATGACCCGGCGCTCTCCGGCAACGTCGGCGGAGCCGTGACGGCCCAGATGGCCGACACGACCTTCACCTTCGTGGCGGGCCAGTACTACACGCTCCTGCACCTCGGCTACGCCCGCACCGGGCAGACCCCGGCGCAGCGCGTGCTGATCATCAACGACGCGTTGCCGGCGACGAACACGCTGGTGTCGATCCGCGCGATCCACGCCGGTCTCGGTCTCGGGGCGGTCGACATCTTCGCCACGCCGCTGCCGACCACGGCACTGGCAGGCGCTCCGGCGTTCGCCAACGTCGCGCTGACGAACGGCACGACGGGCATCTCGACGTACGCCAACGTCCCGGTCGCGCAGTTCGCGGCGCAGGCCGCGGCGACGGGCACGCTCGTTTCGCTCTTCGCGGCGGCGGCTCCGGCCGGCGTCGCGGGCACCACGGCCGCTGACCCGATCGCGGGCGCGACCGTCGGTGGCTCGGTCCTCACGGCGATCGCCTTCCCGGCGTCGGTCGTGGGCTCGCCGGCGGCGGCTTCGGCCACGCCGTCGATCGTCTGGTTCTCGGATCGTCAGCCGGCTCGCACGACCACGCCGTAAGGAGCCTCTCCCTTGCGGCGAGCGGCCACCGACCTCACTGTGAGGTCGGTGGCCGCTGGCCTTTCCAACCACGCCCCGATCATGATCCGATCGTTGCGCCTTTCCACGTTGTTCCTGGTCGTACTCTTCGCGACCGCCCTCGCGGCGGGGCGCGCGGAGGGGCAGGTCGTGCGCGGGTACGTGCGGTCGCAGGCGTCCTCGCTGCCGATCGCCGGCGCCACGGTGACGGCGCGCGACTCCGCCGGGTCGGTGCTGGCGCTCGCCACGACCGACTCGCTCGGGCGTTGGGCGCTCCGGGTGAGGCGGAGCGAGCCGTTCGAGCTTCGCGCCCGGCGGCTCGGCTTCGAGATGGGCAGCACGAAGGTGCGACCGGACCAGGGATCCGACACGCTCGAGTTCGAGTTCCTGCTCAACGAGGTCGCGGCCGTGACGGAGGCGGTGCGGGTCACCGCGACGCCCTCCCTCAACGAGAAGCGCCTCACCGAGGCGTACCGCCGCGGCTGGAAGGTCTACGAGCCCGAACTCGTGGCGCAGTTCCGCGATCGGTCGGCGGACTTCCCGTCACTGCTCCGCTCGATCGGCGCGCAGAGCGTCTACCTCCCGCGCGGGCCGAACGACTGCATCCGCGCGACCCGCAACAACCAGTGCCTCGCGCTCGTCGTCGACGGCATGGTGCTCGGCCCGCAGGCCCTGATCCTCCCCAACGACATCTATTTCTTCGCCATCCTCGGCGCATCGGAGGCGCGGGTGCAGTTCGGCGACCGCGCACCATGGGGTGCGATCGCGATCTACACCCGCTCGCGGCTCGACCGCGTGCCCGCGCGGACCCCACCGGGTTAGCGTGGCCGCGGGAGGGCGCCGCCTGCGGAGCGCAACTTTCAGGCGTGCAGCCACGTAGGTTTCGTTCGTGAGCCTCTTCGCGTCCGCGCTCTTCGCGCTCGCCCTTGCGACCCAAGCCCCGCAGTACCCTGCGCCCACGGGCTTCGTCAGCGATTTCGCCAGTGTCATCACCGCCGACGACGAAGCGCGCATCACGCGCCTGATCGAGGCCGTGCGCGCCGGCTCCCAGGGGGAGATCGCCGTCGTCACGCTGCGCGACCTCGCGGGCCGCGACGTGGCCGACGTGGCGCTCGCGCTCGGCCGTCAGTGGGGCGTCGGCGCGAGCGCGGGCATCGGCGATCGGGCGCGCAACGCCGGCGTGGTGGTGCTGCTGGTGCCGCGTGAGACCAGCGCCGACGGGCGAGGCTACATCGCCATCCAGGTGGGGCAGGGTGCCGAGGGATACATCACGGACGCGACCTCGGGCGACATCCGGCGCGAGGCGACGCCGTTGCTGCAGCAGGGTTCGTACGGGCCGGCGCTCAACCTGATCACGGCGCGGCTCGCACAGCGCTATGCCGCGGAGTTCAAGTTCGCGCTCGACTCGGCGGCCGTTCCGCTGCAGTCGGCGCGCAAGGCGCCACGGCGCAACCGGATCCCGCCGCAGCTGATCATCGTGGTGCTCTTCGTGCTCATCAACCTGATGAGCTCTCGTGGGCGCCGCGGCCGGCGTGGGCTGATCATCCCCTTCCCGATCGGGCGTGGGGGCTTCGGCGGCGGCTTCGGCGGTGGTGGGTTCGGCGGTGGTGGGGGTGGCGGCTTCGGCGGTTTCGGCGGCGGCGGCGGATTCTCGGGCGGTGGCTCGAGCGGGAGCTATTAGCGATGGCCAAGATGATGACACTCGAGACGCTCACCGAGCGCCTGAGACTGGTCCAGGGCGATCAGCTGCTCGCCGTCGTGCTCTACGGCTCGGCGGCGCGCGGCGAGCACGCGGCGCAGCGGTCGGACTTCAACGTGCTGGTGATCGTGCGGTCGCTCACCCCGGCGGCGCTGCGCGCCACGGCGGCGACGGCGCAGGAGTGGACCGCGTCGGGGAATCCCCCGCCGCTCATCCTGACGGCCGCCGAGTGGAAGTCGAGCGGCGACGTCTTCGCCATGGAAGTGGCCGACATCCTCGACCGGCACCGGGTGCTCTTCGGCGCGCTGCCGGCGGAACCCGCCTCGGTGGCGGCGGCGGACCTCAGGCACCAGCTGGAGTTCGAGGCCATGGGAAAGCTGCTGGCGCTGCGGCAGGGGATCCTCGCCGCCGGAGCCGACCCGGCGCGCGAGCTCGCGTTGCTGGCGGCGTCCAAGAGCGCCGTGATGGTGCTCTTCCGCACGCTCCTCCGCGTGCACGGCGAGCCGGTGGCGCACGGGTCGGAGGAGGCCGTGCGCCGCGCCGCCGGGCACGCCGGATTCGATGCCGCGCCGTTCCTGGAGGTGCTTGCGCATGTGCACGGCAAGCCGCTGATCCCGGCGGCGCGCGCCGACGAGGTGCTGGCGGCGTACCACGCAGGGCTCGAACGATTCGTCGCCCATGTCGATTCGTTGATGAGCGGGAAGTAGTTCGCTGGAGGTCGCGGCAGGTCGCGACCGCGGGAAGCGGCGGGAACGGCACGGACCACCCGGTCTGACACTGCACGGCCCCGTTCGCGTAGTATCAACCAGTCCCTCACCCGGAGACGTGATGAAGTCGAAGTGGCTCCTGCTCGTCCTGCCGCTGTTCCTCTCGGCCTGCGGCTACAACGCGATTCAGACGATGGACGAGAGCGCGGCGGCCTCGAAGAAGCAGATCGAGGTGCAGTTGCAGCGTCGTGCCGATCTCGTGCCCAACCTCGTGGAGACCGTGAAGGGATACGCCGCGCAGGAAGCGACGATCTTCACCGCGGTCGCCGAGGCGCGCGCGGGCCTGGCGGGCGCGGTGCGAGGCGGCAATGTGGCGCAGATGGCGACGGCCAACGACCAGATGACCGGCGCGCTCGGCCGCCTGCTCGCGATCTCGGAGAACTATCCGCAGCTCAAGAGCGACCAGAACTTCCTGCGACTGCAGGACGAACTCGCGGGAACGGAGAACCGGATCGCCGTGGCGCGCACGGATTACAACAATGCGGTGCGCGACTACAACGCCTACATCCGCAAGTTCCCGGCGGTGCTGACGGCGAAGGTCACCGGGGCGAAGTCACGCGAGTACTTCGAGGTGACGAATGCGGCGGCGGCAGAGGCGCCGAAGGTGAAGTTCTAGAACGGCAGATGGGAGAGGGGAGATGTGAGGAAGGCCGCCCGTTCGGGCGGCCTTCTCTCGTTCGGGGACGGGGTCTCCTCACTTCTCACCCCTCCCCTCCGCGGCTCACGCGTCCGGGAGCACGAACGTGAGCGGATCGACCGGCTTGCCGTTCACGTGGATCTCGTAGTGCAGGTGCGGAGCGGTCGCGAGGCCCGTCATGCCTACGGCAGCGATCAGCTGTCCGCGCGTGACACGTTGGCCGGTGCGCACCGCGATCCGGGAGCAGTGTGCGAAACGCGTGCGGATGCCGTTCCCGTGCTCGATCTCCACCGCGAGGCCGAAGCCCTTGTCGAGGCCGGCGAAGACGACCGTGCCCGTGGCCGGTGCGACGATCGGGGTGCCGGTGGGCGCGACCACGTCGATGCCCTCGTGCGGCCGGTTCTCGTGCAGGATCGGATGGAAGCGGCTCGAGGTGAACTGGCTCGAGAGCCAGCCCGTGGTCGGCATGATGCTCGGCGTGTTGGCGAACCGATCGTAGTTGCGTTGCAGCGTGTCGGAGACCAGGTCGAACGAGCGCGCCAGCGTCGAGGCGCGGGCGATCAGGCCGTCCACGTCGGGACGGGCGCTCCACCCGAGGCGCCCCAGGAAGGGGCGACGACGGACCGGCTGGAGGGGGCTCGGGTCGCTGAGCGAGGCCGTGACGACGCTGGCCTCCGGTCTGGCCGAGTCGCGGACGGAGGTGGCTTCGACCGGCAGTCCGGCGAGCAGCCTGAGCTGCCCCTCCCGCTTGGCGATCAGCTCGAGCGTGTCGTCGAGCACCCTGAAGCGGGCCTCGATCGCGGCGATCTCGACCTGCAGCGAGGCATTCTGCTTGGCGACGATCCGAGCGCCCGGCGTGCCCCAAGGGCTGAAGAGGACGGTCACAGCCCCGACCACGAGGATCGCCGCCGCCGCCGACACCCAGGCGGCCGCACGGAAGCTCCACCCTGGGAGCGAGTACTCCCGGGCACTCCCGTTCTTGGGAGGGATCAGCAGGAGGGTCCAGCGGCGACGGTCCATGAGACCAAGTTAGGGTGGTCGGCCAGTGCGTGGCCCCGATGAAACACCGAAACGATACCGGTGTTCCCGCGGTCATCCGCTGCCCGAACCTCGGCGACGGGACGCGGAGGAGCTCCCCGTCCATCCTACTTCGCTGCCGGCGGCTCCGGCCGGGGAAAGAGCCCCTCACCCTTGTTGACCGTCCAGCCCGTGCAGTCCATCCGGTCCGCGGTGTCGAAGAGCGTCGAACCCGCCGTTCCCGGCCCGCCGAGCGCTCGCCAGAGCTCCTCGGCCTTCCGGGGCATGAACGGGGCGAGATAGACGGCCTGGCGCGCCAACCGGCGCGCCAGCGATGCGAGCACGCGCTCGAGTTCGGCGCGGTCGGCCGGATCCTTGGCCAGGACCCAGGGCTTGGTGTCCTGGATGAACTGATTGGCGCGGGTGACGGTCCGCACGATCGCCTCGAGCGCGAGGTGCACCGGGAAGCCCTTCGCGCCGCCGAGCGCCGCGCGGGCCTCCGCGTAGTCGGCGAGGTCGGCGGCATCCAGGTCGCCGCGGGCTCCGGCGGGGACCACGCCGGAGCAGTACTTCTCGATCATCGCCGTCGTCCGGCTCGCGAGGTTGCCGAGTCCGTTCGCGAGTTCGGACGTGTAGACGGCCTCGAAGCGCTCCCAGGAGAAGGAGCCGTCGCCGTCGAACGGGATGTCGCGCAGGAGATAGTAGCGGAATGCGTCGGCACCGAACCTCGAGACGGCGTCGCCGAGTTCGAGCTTCACGCCGGCCGATTTGCTGAAGCGCTCGCCGCCGAGCGAGATGAAGCCGTGGCCCCAGACGCGCTCGGGCAGCGGCAGTCCGGCGGACATGAGCATCGCCGGCCAGATCACCGTGTGGAAGCGCGTGATGTCCTTGCCGACGACGTGCACGCTGGCCGGCCAGGTCGCGCCCGAGCCGGGGAAGAACTGCGCGGTCCAGTAGTTGGGGAGGGCGTCGAACCAGACGTACGTCGTCTGCATCTCCCCGTCGGAGAGCGGGCGCGGGAAGGGGACACCCCAGGCGAACCGTGCGCGGCTCGCCGAGATGTCCTCGAGTCCCGAGTCGAGGAGGGCGAGGATCTCGTTGCGGCGCGACTCCGGCTCGAGGAACTCCGGATGCGCCGCGAGGTGCGCCTTGAGCTTCGACGTGTAGGCGGAGAGGCGGAAGAACCAGTTGCGCTCGGTGATCTCCTGCAGCGTGCGCGTGGTGTGCAGCGCGCACTTCCCGTCGACGATGTCGGCTGGCTGCTTGAAGCTCTCGCACCCGACGCAGTAGAGGCCCGTGTAGGAGCGCTCGTAGAAGTCGTCGGGGCTCCGGGTGAAGATCCGCTCCAGCAGTTCCCGCACCCGGGCATGGTGCACGGGTGAGGAGGTGCGGATGAACTGGTCGTTCGAGATCCCGAGCGACTCCCAGGTGGCCACGAAGCGCGCCGCGACGCCGTCGACGAACGCCTGTGGCTCCACGCCCGCCTTCTCGGCGGTCTGCGCGACCTTCTGCCCGTGCTCGTCCATGCCGATGAGGAACCAGACCTCGTCGCCGAGTTGACGATGGAAGCGGCAGATGGCGTCGGCGCCGATCTTCTCGAGCGCGTGGCCGAGATGCGGGTCGCCGTTGGCGTAGTCGATCGCGGTCGTGAGGTAGAAGCGCGGCATGCGTGCGGTCAGGTCGCGGGAGGCGTGCCGGGCTTGCCGTCACCGCCGCGGCCACGGCGTCCGCCACGGCGGCCGCGACGACGGCGTCCGCGCGCACGGCCGGCGCCGTTGGCGTCGGACTCGGCGTTCGCGGACTCCGGTCCCGTGGAGGGTGCGGCGGTCGGGTCGAGGGTGTCGTCGTCGCCGCCCTCGTCGTCACGGTCCTCGTCGTCGGCACCGACGGGCACGGCGCTGGACGGCGGAGCGACCGGGATCACCGGTGGTGCGGCCGCGGCAGGTGGGATCGGCGTCGCGGCGCGGGTGAGCGGCACGAGATCGGGCGCGCCGCGCGAGTCACGTCCACGCTCGCGGCCGGGACGGCTCCGTTCGCGTCCACGGTCGTCGCGCGACTCCGGGCGCGACTCCGGGCGCGACTCCGTACGCGACCCGGTACGCGACTCCGGACGCGACCCCGGACGCGACCCCGGACGCGACGGCGTGCTCGACTCCGTCTCCTCCTGTCCGTCCTGGGCGTCGCCGGTCTCTTCCTCGTGGGAGTCATCGTCCACGGGCACGCTGGTGTCGCCGAGCTCGCGACGGAGCTGCAACAGCGGGATCGTGCGCGCCTCGCCGGTGGCGGTGCGCAGCGTGACCTGATCGCGGAAGATGTCGTTGCTGACGATCTTCTCCTCGCCGACGGTCGTCGTGACGATCTTCCCTTCCTTGGGGAAGCGCTTGCGCGACTGCACGTAGAACTCGTGCTCGTAGCGCAGGCAGCACATCAGGCGCCCGCAGGTGCCGGAGATCTGCGCGGGATTGAGCGTCGAGAGGCGCTGATCCTTGGCCGAGCTCGACTTCACCGGGCGGAGCTCGGGGAGCCAGGAGGCCGAGCAGAACTGCCGGCCGCACCGTCCGATGCCGTCGAGCCGGCGCGCCTCGTCGCGCACGCCGATGTGCCACATGTGCACGCGGGTGGAGAAGCGCTTCTCGAGCTGGCGGACGAGCTGCCGGAAATCGACGCGCTCCTCGGCGGTGAAGAAGCAGGTGAGCCGGCGGCGGTCCCACTGCCATTCGGCGTCACTGACCTTCATGTCGAGGTTCAGTTCGCGCACGATCTCGAGCGCCGCCTTGCGCACCGCTTCCTCGTCCACGCGCAGCCGCACGGCGGTGTCGATCTCGTGCGGGGTCGCGAGGCGCACGGCCTTGGGCAGCTCGGCGGGAGAGGCCTTGCCGTGGGTGGTGCCGGTCCGCCGCTTCTCGGCGAGTTCGCCGGTCGCGTGGATGCGGCCGAGGTCCTCGCCGCGCTCGACCTGCACGATCACGGCCGCGCGCGCCTTGGGCGGCGCCTCACCCGACCAGGTGTAGAAGGCGCGCCGATTCCCCTTGAACTCCACCTCGACGAGGTGAGTCCTTGTCTCGATCGCGGCGGACGTCACTCGACGAAGGCACCCATCTTGAGATACTTCTCGCGGCGCCGGCGGACGAGCTTGTCGGGCTTGAGGCGACGCAGCTCATCGATGTGGCGCAGGACGGCGTCGTGGACGTTGGTCGCGGTGTCGGCGTGGTTCGCGTGCGCGCCGCCTACGGGCTCGGGGATGATCTCGTCGATCACCTTGAGTTCGAGCAGGTCCGGCGCGGTGATCTTAAGGCTCGCGGCCGCCTTCTCGCGCATCTCGGGGCTCTTGCCGTCCTTCCAGAGGATCGCCGCGCAGCCCTCGACGGTGATGACCGAGTAGACGGAGTTCTCGAGCATGAGGATGCGGTCGGCGACGCCGAGCGCGAGCGCGCCACCCGAGCCGCCCTCGCCGATGACGGTGGCGACGATCGGCACGGTGAGCTGGCTCATCTCGAGGAGGTTGCGCGCGATCGCCTCCGACTGGCCGCGTTCCTCGGCGCCGAGTCCGGCCCAGGCGCCCGGTGTGTCGATGAAGGTGATCACCGGCACATGGAACTTCTCGGCGAGCTTCATGAGGCGGAGCGCCTTGCGGTAACCCTCGGGGTGCGGCATGCCGAAGTTGCGGTGCAGGTTCTCCTTGGTGTCGCGGCCGCGCTGGTGGCCGATCACCATGACGGTCTCGCCGTCGAGTCGCGCCCAGCCGCCGACGATCGACGGGTCGTCGCGATAGGCGCGGTCGCCGTGGAGCTCGATGAAATCGGTGAAGGCGAGCCGGAGATAGTCGAGCGTGAATGGCCGGCGGCCCGAGCGGGCGACCTGCACACGCTGGATCGGCGTGAGGTTGCGGTAGACCTCGCGCCGGAGCTCGTTGAGCTTCTCCTGCAGCGGCGCGATCTCGGGCACGACGTCGAGCTTGCGCTCCTCGGCGACACGCCGGAGCTCGTCGATCTGCTTCTCGAGCTCGGCGATGGGCTTCTCGAACTCCAGTGCTGACGTTCCCACGGTCACCCTCCTCTCACGAGACGCACGCACTCGGCGCCGAGGAGCGCGCGGAGTTCCTTCACGGCAGGGCCGGCGGTGGACAGCTTCAGCGAGGACGATCGGAGGCGTGCCGGCATCCCGTCGCGTCCCTTCCAACGTAGCTCCAGCGGCGCCGCGCCGGGATGGGCCATGGCGACGGCGCGGACGTCGCGCATGACCTCGACCGGCAGTCCCGAGGCCGAGTCGAGCTCGAGACTCACGGCGAACTGCCCGGTCGCGCGCAACTCGGCGAGGCGGGTGAGCGACTCGACGATGAAGGTCGGGTTCTCGGCGTCCTGGTCGCGGCGCGAGTAGCCGCCCTTGATGAGCATCGGGATGTCGGTCTTCACGCGGTCGCCGATCGCGGCCCAGGCCTCGGGAAAGACGAGGATCTCGGCCGAACCGGCGAAGTCCTCGATGGTGAGCCGCGCGAACTCGGCCCCCGACTTCTTGCTGATCTGCCGCTTGATCGCGGTCACGACGCCGGCGAGCGCCATCTGCTCGGGACTCCAGGTGCCGAGCTGCGCGACCGTGTGCGTCGCCATGATCTCGCACTCGGCGCGGAACGGTTCGAGCGGATGCCCCGAGATGTAGAACCCGAGGATCGCCTTCTCCTGCGTGAGGCGTTCGCTCTCGGAGAGCGGCGGGATGTTCGGGAGCACGGGCTGCAGCGGGGCGGGGCCGGCGCCCTCGGCCGGGCTCGCCATGAAGTCCCCGAAGAGCGAGCCCTGCCCGGTGGCGATCTCGGCCTGCGCGAGCGAGGCCGACTGCATCGCACCGTCGAGCGCGGCGAGGAACTGGGCGCGATGGCCGCCGAGTCCGTCGAGCGCGCCAGCGTGGATGAGCGCCTCGAAGACGCGCTTGTTGCAGGTGCGGAGGTCGATGCGCTCGCAGAGGTCGTAGAGCGAGGTGAACGGGCTCTCGGCGCGGGCGGCGATCATCGACTCGGCGGCCGAGTGGCCGACGTTGCGGATGGCGCCGAGGCCGAAGCGGATCCGCTTGTCGGCGACGACGGTGAACTTCCAGCCCGACTCGTTCACGTCGGGCGGGAGGATCTCCATGCCGAGGTCGCGCGCCTCGTTGATGTACTTCACCACCGAGTCGGTGTCGCCGATGGAGGCCGAGAGCACCGCCGCCATGAACTCGGGCGTGTAGTGGGTCTTGAGCCAGGCCGTCTGGTACGAGAGGATCGAGTAGGCGACCGAGTGCGACTTGTTGAAGCCGTAGCGGCCGAAGGTCTCGATCTGGGCCGAGATGTCGTCGATGACCTTGGGCGGGAAGCCCTTGGCGACGGCCTTCTCGACGAACTTGCCGAGCTCCTTCTTGATGAGTTCGGAGTCCTTCTTGCCCACCGCCTTGCGGAGCACGTCGGCTTCGGCGAGCGAGATCCCGGCGAGCCGCTGCGCGATGCGCATCACCTGTTCCTGATAGGTGATGACGCCGTAGGTGGGCGCGAGGATCTCCTCGAGCTCGGGGAGCTGGTAGCTCACCGGCTCCTCGCCCTTCTTGCGGCGCTGGTAGACCTTGTGCATCCCGGCGTCGAGCGGACCCGGGCGCATGAGCGCGTTGGAGGCGACGAGGTCGTCGAAGCGGTCGGCGCGCATGGCGCGCACCATGTCGGT
>JAIOPJ010000052.1 GCA_021413975.1 Gemmatimonadota bacterium | reverse complement strand
GCGGATCGCCTTGGAACGGCGCCCGTTGTCGAACAGCGCGTCGACCGACTCCTGCAGCATGCGCTTCTCGTTGCGCAGGATCACTTCCGGCGCGCGATGGGCGATGAGCTTGGTGAGGCGGTTGTTGCGGTTGATGACGCGACGATAGAGATCGTTGAGATCCGACGTGGCGAAGCGCCCGCCGTCGAGCGGCACGAGCGGCCGCAGGTCGGGCGGGATCACCGGCACGACGTCGAGGATCATCCACTCCGGCTTGTTGCGGATGCCGGAGTTGTCGCCCGAGTTGCGGAAGGCGTCGACGATCTTGAGCCGCTTGAGCTGGGCCTTCTTCTTGTGCTGCGACGTCTCGGTGAGCACCGACGTGCGGAGCTCCTCGGCCACCTTGTCCACGTCGAGCCGCTTGAGCAGCTCGCGCACGGCCGGGGCGCCGATCTCGGCGTAGAAGGCGCTGTCGCCCTCCTCCTTCGCCTTCATCCGCAGCTGAAGGTACTGCTCCTCGTCGAGCAGGTCGTTCATGTGGCATTCCTGCTCGCCCGCGTCGATCACGACGTAGTTCGAGTAGTACACCACCTTCTCGAGGTCACGGAGCGTGAGGTCGAGGAGGTTGCCCATCGGGGACGGCAGGGTCTTGAAGAACCAGATGTGGGCGACGGGGACGGCGAGCTCGATGTGCCCCATGCGGTCGCGCCGCACCTTGCTCAGGGTCACTTCGACGCCGCAACGGTCGCAGATCACGCCGCGATAGCGGATGCGCTTGTACTTGCCGCAATGGCATTCCCAGTCCTTCACCGGACCGAAGATGCGCTCGCAGAAGAGACCGTCCTTCTCCGGCTTGAACGACCGGTAGTTGATGGTCTCGGGCTTGGTCACCTCGCCCCACGACCACCACGAGCGGAGGCCGGCCATCTCCAGCCGCTCGCGCTCCTTGGGGTCACGGGGTCCGCGGATCTCCTCGGGGGAGGCGATGCGGATCTGGATATAGTCGAACGCGGACGAACTCTTCTCGCGTGCGCTGCGGAAATCGATCATCGATTAGTCCTCGCTGCCGTTGCCGAAGGGGGACGAGATGCCGGCGTGACCGCCCTCGGCGTGCGAATCCATCGTCACGTGGATGCCCAATGCCTGCAGTTCCTTCACGAGCACGTTGAACGACTCGGGGGTGCCGGGCTCCGGCAGGTTCTGCCCCTTCACGATCGCCTCGTAGACGCGCGAGCGGCCGTTCACGTCGTCCGACTTCACCGTCAGGATCTCCTGCAGCGTGTGGGCCGCGCCGTACGCCTCCAGCGCCCACACCTCCATCTCGCCGAAGCGCTGGCCGCCGAACTGCGCCTTGCCCGCCAGCGGCTGCTGGGTGACCAGCGAGTACGGTCCGATGCTCCGGGCGTGGATCTTGTCGTCGACCAGGTGGCTGAGCTTGAGCATGTAGACCGTGCCCACCGTCACCGGGTTCGAGAACCCTTCACCGGTGCGACCGTCGCGCAGGCGGATCTTCCCGCCCGGCAGCAGCCCGCCGGCCTTGATCAGTTCCACCGCCGCCGCATCGACGTCGGCATCGCTCTTCTTGCCGAGCATCGCCGCGAGTGCCGGCATCCCCATCGCCTCGAGCAGCCCGGCCGCGTCGAGCGCGCCACGCTTCTCGATCTCCTTCAGGGCCTTCTTGAACTCCGCCTTCTGCTGCGTCGGTGTGTCCTCGGCGGCGACGTTCGCCTCGTGGAACGCCAGCGCATGCGTCGTCGCGACGGCCTCGCGCGCGGCCAGTTCCTTCGCCGCCGACACGAGATAGTCGTACGTGCGCTGGTAGACGGCCTTCGACTCGGCGCTCGTCCCGCGCGCGTTGAGCGCGTTGATCGTCGCGTCGTGCAGCAGCTCCACCTTGTCCGCGTCGGCGAGCTCCGGGCGCTGGTCGTCGAGCACCACGCGCAGTTCGTCGGCCGACGGCGAAGGCGCCGGGGCGCTCAGCTCGAGCGACCCCTTCACCCACTCGAGCCCCGCCATCCGCAGGCAGAGACCGATCTCGCGCTCGTTGGCGCCCTGGAAGACGGGCGTCTTCGCGTAGAAGCCGAGGATCTTCGCGGCCCACCCGAGGTGGGTCTCGAGGATCTGCCCGACGTTCATGCGGCTCGG
>JAIOPJ010000053.1 GCA_021413975.1 Gemmatimonadota bacterium | reverse complement strand
TGCGCGCGGCCCAGATGAACGCACCCACGGCCGCAGCCACGATGAACAGGGCCAGCGGTAGCACGATCGCGACGATGCTCATGCGCCCTCCGGGGTGAACGTGCGGGCACGCCATGCCAGCACGACGACGCACACGGAACTGAGCGGCATGGCGACCGCGGCGACCAGCGGATTCACGAGCCCGGCCATGGCGAGACCCGCACCCGCCACGTTCCACACCAACGACAGTCCGAGCCCGTTCCGGATCGTGGCCAGCGTGCGGCGTGCGCCCTGCGTGAGTGCAGCGAGCGCGGCGATGCCGGGGCGCGACAGGTACACATCGGCGGCCGCCAGACAGGCCTCGGCGCCGCCGCTCACCCCCACGCCCACCGTGGCCACCGCGATCGCCGCCGCATCGTTCACGCCGTCGCCCACCATGACCACGCGACCCTTTCGGGACAGGGACTCGATGGCGATGCGCTTGTCCTCGGGGCCCACCCCACCGTGCACGTCCTCTGGCGCGAACCCGAGTTCGCGACCGGTGGCCTGCACCACGCGCGGCTCGTCGCCCGACAAGAGCTGAAGACGCCAGCCCTCGGCGCGGAGGCGCGCCAGGGTCGCAGCCGCCTCGGGCCGGATACGATCGCCGAAGCCGGCGTGCGCCACCACGGTGTCGTCAATGGCCACCCAGACGGGCGTGAGCGCGTCCGAGGGCTCTGCACCCACGTTCGGCGCGGTACGGCTGGTGTGCCGCGCGATCCACGCGGGCGAACCCACCCGCACGAGGCGGCCCTGCACGCGGCCACTCACGCCTGCGCCAAGCTCCACCCGCACGTCCTCGGCCTCGGCCGCCTCCACGCCGGGCCAGGCCTCGGCGAATGCGAGCGCCACCGGGTGCGTGGCGTGACGCTCGAGCGCCAGCACCGCGCCGCGCAGCGCCTCGTCGCCGGTCCACACGAGCAATGCTGGCCGGCCCTCGGTGAGCGTGCCGGTCTTGTCGAGCACGAGCGTGCCGGGCACGGCGAGCGACTCCAGCGTGTCGCCACCTTTCACCAGCACACCGCTGCGCGCGGCACGCCCGATCGCCACGGTCACCGCGAGTGGTGTGGCCAGCGCCAATGCGCATGGGCACGTGATGATGAGCAACGCGATCGCATGATCGAACGCATCGGCCGGAGCCACGAAGTGCCACCCCACCCACGTGAGCACGGCGAGCGCGAGCACCACCACCACGAATCGTGCGGCGAGCCGGTCGGCCACACGCACCACGGGCGCACGACGCGACGTGCCGCGCTCGACCTCGCGCAGGATGTGCGCGAGCCGTGTGTCCTCGCCGGAGCGCTCGATGCGCAGCACCAGCGTGGCGCCGCGACACACCGTGCCCGCGTGCACGGCATCACCCGGCGCGACGCTGCGTGGGCGCGACTCGCCCGTGAGCCACGAGGCGTCCAGTGCGCTCGTGCCCTCGATCACCACACCATCCGCCGGCACCGTTTCACCGCTGCGGACCTCGACCTCCATGCCCGGCAGCAGCGCCTCGCTGGGCACATCGCGCACGCCGTCGGCATCGCGCACGCGCGCATTGGCCGGCGAGAGCCCGTACAGCAGTTCCGCCGAATCCGCCGCGCTGCGCGCCGCGCGCTGTTGCAGGAAGCGGCCCACCAGTAGCAGGAACACCAGCATGGCCACGCCATCGAAGTACACGGGGCCATGATCGGTGAACGTGTTCACCACGCCACGCACATACGCGGCCATGAGCGCGATCGCGATCGGCACGTCCATGTGCAACATACGCGCGCGCCACGCCCCCCAAGCCCCGCGCAGGAACACCGCGCCGGGGCCGAACAACGCGGGCGTGACCAGGAGCAGCGACACGATCCGGAAGTAGCGCGCCCAGTCCTGCTCCATGCCCGAGAACCAGCCCGAGTAGAGCGCGAGTGCGGCCAGCATGGTGTTGGCCGCGAGCGCACCGGAGACGCCGATGCGCACGAGCATCGCGCGGTCCTCCTTGCGCCGGCGCTCATCGGCGCGGCCGCCGCGGAACGGATGCGGCCGGTAGCCGAGCGTGTCGAGGAAGCGCGCCACCGCGGACAGCGGCGTCTGCTCGGGGTCCCACGCCACGCGCACGCGGCCGCGCGCCAGATCGAGCTCGGCCGATGCCATGCCCGGCAGGGCCGTGGGGATGCGCTCCACGAGCCACACGCACGAGGGGCAATGCACGCCCTCCAGGTACAGGTCGGTCTCCTCGAGTCCGTCCCGGCGCGTGCGCACGTAGCGCTCGCGGAACGCCACGTGATCGAACTCGTCGAACGTGAGCCCACTCGCCTCCACCGCGCGTTCGCGGCGGCGCGAGAGTTCGTAGTAGTGCTCGAGCCCCGCGGCATGCAGCACCTGCCACGCGGTGTCGCATCCCGTGCAGCAGAACGCGCGCGATTCATCGCGCGGCAGCCGCCCTTCGGGCACGGGCAGACCGCAGTGCGCGCACGCGGTGTCCACCGCGGCCACGGGCCCGGCGCTAGTGGCCGACATGCGTGGCCCCCGTGTGCGCCGCAGGACGCATGTGCATGCTGTGGCCGGCATGACCGCCGTGCATGGAGTGATCCATGGTGTGCGGCTGCAGCCGGCCCGCCACGGTGAGCAACCCCACCACGATCATGGCGAGTGCGGTGATCACCGGCAATCGTGCACGCAGCGGTCCCAGCACGCGGCCGGCCGCGAAGCCGAGCGCGGCGAGCAGCGGCAGCGTGCCGCTCCAGAACACGGCCATGACCGCGAGGCCACCGAGCGCGCTACCCGTTCCAGCCGCGGTCGCCACGAACGCCCACAGCCAGCCGCACGGCAAGAGCGCGGTGAGCGATCCCATGGCGGTCGCACGCGCGAGCAGCGGCCAGCCGCGCACGGCACGCAGGCCACTGCCGATCACGCGCGCGAACGGCGAAGCGTCGGGCGTGGGTGTACCGCGCCAGCCCAGCGCCTGCACCAGCGCTCCCACACCCGCCACGATCAACAGCGCACCCGCACCGGCCGCGGCCGCGTGCGGTAGCCCTGCGGGCGCGAGCGTGTGCTCGAGGCCCGCGCCGAGCAGGCCGGCGAGCACGCCGAGCAACAGGTACGCGACTCCGCGCCCTGCATGCCACGCGATCTGCGAGGCGAGCGGGCGGCCCTCGCCCGAGACCGCGCACACGAAGCCACCGCACATCGCGGCGCAGTGCAGGCTGCCGAGCAGGCTGGCGGTGAACACCGATGCGAGGAGTGCGATCATGCGGCTAGCGGACGGCGCCCTGTGGGGCCTCGGCGTGCTCCACGCTCATGAACCGGTCCTGTCCCACACTGGCGCTCACCCGCAGCTCCCAGCGCCCGGCGTGGGCGGGCGACACCGCAGCCACATACTCCCCCGGCGAACGCTCGAGCAGCGCCCAGGTGGACGGCCGCTCGCTCTCCAGATTGTGCACGCCCACGACGGCGACGCGCGCGCCCGAGAGCGGCGCACCATCACGCTGCGCCAGATGCACGATGAGTTCCGTGCCGATGCGCGCGGGTTGCACGAACGCGGCGCCCGCGGTCCAGCCCAGCGCGACCGAGCGCGAGTGCTCGACCTGCGTGCTGTCCCAGGCCAGCGCGCGCGCGTAGTAGTTGGGCTCGAGCGCGCCCGTGCCGGGCTCGTTCGCAGCGTGCAGCAACCACAGGTTCGCGACCACGGTCACCCCGAGCACCGAGGCAATCGCCAATGGCCACACGGCTTCGGCTCTCATGTCAGTCCTCCTCGTGCTCGCCGGGCGTGCTGCCCGGCCCCAACAGCTCCCACTCCGCACGCTCGTGCCAGCCCTTGCCGTCGCTCAGCTCGAACGCGATCGCGCGGCGGCCCAGGTGGAAGCCATGCCGCGGCGTGACCACGAACACGGACAACGTGGCCATCTCATCGGGCTTGAGCGGGTACGGATTCATGGGCACCACGAGGCGCGAGTCGTCCGCGCCAGCGAGCGCCAGCTTCACCTCGCGTGGGTGGTCCGCGCGGTTCACGAGCTTGATGCGCACCTGGTGCAGCAGCGTGCCGTCATCCTGCAACACGTAGGGCGTGCCCTTGCCGCGCAGCAGCGTCACGTCGAGATCGCGCCGCGACAACAGGACCCCCAGGAACAATCCGCCGGTCACGAGCAGCACGAGCGGGTACACGATGATGCGCGGCCGCAGCCACGAGCCTGGCCGGCGCTCGAGCATGTCGCGCGAGCCGTACCGGATGAGCCCTTCCGGCCGGTGGATCTTGGCCATGACCTTGTCGCAGGCGTCCATGCACTGCGTGCAGTGCAGGCACTCCATCTGCAGGCCGTCGCGGATATCGATGCCGGTCGGGCAGGTCTGCACGCACATGCGGCAATCGATGCAGTCACCCGCGATCACCGGCAGCGCGCGGTTGTTGCCCTTCATGCGGGGCTCCCCGCGCACGGCGTCGTAGCCCACGATGAGCGAGCGGCGGTCGAGCAACACCGACTGGAGCCGGCCATAGGGGCACGCCACCAGACAGGTCTGCTCACGGAACCACGCGAAGTCGATGAACACCGCCAGCGTGGTGCCGAGCATGATCAGGAATGACGTCGGATGCTCGATCGGCGAGCGCCGCATCCAGATCGCGAGTTGGTCGGTGCCCACGAAGTACGACAGGAACGTGTGCGCCAGCACGCAGGCCAGCGCCACGAACACCGCGTACTTGAGCAACCGGCGTGGCGCGAAGCGGCCGTGCTTGTCGAGCTCCTCCACCCCGCGCGGCCCGCCTTCGATGAGGTACTCGAGCGGCCGGAACAGGAACTCCATGTACACGGTCTGCGGGCAGCCCCAGCCACACCACACGCGCCCGAGCAGCGCGGTGATCAGGAAGATGCCGATGAGCGTGCTGATCATGAGCAGCATGAACAGCACGGTGTCGGTGGCCAGGAAGCGCGCCCCGAACAGCAGGAACTCGCGCTTGGGCAGGTCCAGCAGCAGCGCCGGCCGGCCATTCATGCGGACCCACGGCAACACGAGGAAGATCGCCATGAGCAGCCAGCCCACGATCCTCCGGCGCTGCCACCACGCGCCGTGGGACGGGCGCGGTCGTGGCCAGCGGCGCGAACCGTCCACGTTCATCGTGGACAGGACACGCTCCGGTGCGTTGGGGATCGGGGACTGGACTGCCATGGCGCGCCTCCGTGGACTCGTCGTTACTCGTGCTTCTCGTTCGACTCTTCGGACTCCTCGACCTTCACGCCCTGCGGCTCCTTGGGATCCTTGGGGTGCGTGTCGTGCAACGTCGTCACGTAGGCCGCGGCCTCGAGCACCTGCTCGGGCTTGAGCACCGCGCTCCAGGCCGGCATGCCCTTGTCCAGCACACCGTTCGCGATCGTGCCGTGGATCAGCGACGGCTTGGCGCCGTGGATCCAGTAGTCGTCGGTCAGATTCGGGCCGATGTTGCCGCCCGCGTCCTCGCGATGGCACGACGCGCAGTAGGTCACGAACACCTGCTGGCCCGCCTTCAACGTGAGCGGATCCGATGCCGCCGCGAGCACGGTGGCATCATCCACCGTGTTCGCCTGTGCGGCCGCCTGGGGATCGCCGAACTTCTCGCGCGCGGCTGCCATGTCGCGCTCGTAGTTGCCGATGCGGCCCGCACCACTGCCCAGGCCCGGGATGATGTTGATGCAGTACAGCACGCCCCACGCCACGCTCACCCACAGGATGATGAGCCACCAACGCGGCAGCGGATTGTCGTATTCGCGGATGCCGTCGTACTCGTGTTCGAGCAGCCGGTCCTCGTCGCGGCGGTCATTCATCGCGCGGCTCCTTCCCGCGGCTCGGCGGGCGTCTCGGGTTCGAGCGGCAACATGCGCTGGGCTTCGAGTTCATCGCGGTCGCTCGGGCGCCAGGTGCGCAGCACCACCGCCACGAACACACCGAAGAACAGGATCAGCGCGATCTCGGCATAGAGCGCGAGACCGGCATGCGAGACCACGTCGGAGAGTTTCATGTCAGCGCCCTCCGGCCGGCGTGGCCAACGCCGTGGCGTCGGTGCGCTTGATGTCGATGCCGAGCCGCTGCAGATAGGCGATCATCGGCACGATCTCCTTGTCGGCCAGACCGTCCGGGCCGCCGTTGGCCACGATGTCGTCCGCGATGATCTTGGCCTGTTCGCGCGCGGACTCCTCGGCCCCACCCTTCACCAGGTCGCCGTACGGCACGCCCAGCATGGCCATGGCATCGATGCGCTTCTGGATGCCCGCGAAGTCCGCCGCATTCGTGAGCATGCCCGGGTACGACGGCATGATCGAGCGCGGTGTGATCGCCCGCGGATCCTGCATGTGGCGAACATGCCAGAGGTTCGGGTACTTGCCGCCCTCACGCGCAAGGTCCGGCCCGATGCGTCGCGAACCCCACAGGAACGGATGGTCGTACACGAACTCGCCCGGCTTGGAGTACTCGCCGTAGCGCTCCGTCTCGTGGCGGAACGGCCGGATCATCTGCGAGTGGCAGTTGAAGCAGCCCTCACGGATGTACAGGTCGCGTCCGGCCAACTCGAGCGGCGTGAGCGGCGACACCGAGGCGATGGTGGGCACGTTGGAGCGGATCAAGAACGTGGGCAGGATCTCGAACAGCGAGGCGACCACGACCGCGATCACGACCCAGACCGTGAACGTGACCGGCAGTGCCTCCCAGCGGCGGTGCCAGCGCGCCGCCGTGAAGCGCGCGAACCAACCACCCGCCGGCGCCTCGGGCGCGTGCGGCGCCTCGCGCATGAGCGGTGCGGCCTGCACGAGCGGCTCCTCGAGCTTGCCCGGGCGGCGGTTCCAGGTCATGAGGATGTTCCAGCCGAACATGAGCATGCCGATGATGTAGAGCGTGCCACCCACGGCGCGCATCCAGTACATGGGCATGAGCTTCATCGTCGTCTCGACGAAGTCCGGGAACTGCAGATGGCCCGTGGTGTCGAACGCGCGCCACATGAGGCCCTGCGTGAGACCGGCGCTGTAGATCGCGGCGGCATAGAAGATCATGCCGAACGTCGCGAACCAGAAGTGCACCTCGGCGAGCCGCTTGCTGTAGAGCGGCGTCTGGAACAACCGCGGCAGCAGCCAGTAGATCATGCCGAACGCCATGAAGCCGTTCCAACCGAGCGCGCCCGTGTGCACGTGCGCGATGATCCAGTCGGTGTAGTGCGCCAGACCGTTCACGGTCTTGATCGAGAGCATCGGGCCCTCGAACGTGGCCATACCGTAGGCCGTGACCGCGACCACGAAGAACTTGAGGACCGGGTCCTCGACGACCTTGTTCCACGCGCCGCGCAGCGTGAGCAGGCCGTTGATCATGCCGCCCCACGACGGCATCCAGAGCATGACCGAGAACACCATGCCGAGCGTGCCGGCCCACTCCGGCAGCGCGGTGTAGTGCAGGTGATGCGGGCCCGCCCAGATGTACATGAACACGAGCGTCCAGAAGTGCAGGATCGACAGCCGGTACGAGAACACCGGGCGGTCGGCGGCCTTCGGCATGAAGTAGTACATGAGCCCGAGGAACGGCGTGGTGAGGAAGAACGCCACGGCGTTGTGCCCGTACCACCACTGCATGAACGCGTCCTGCACGCCGGCGTAGATCGAATAGCTCTTGAAGAGCCCGACGGGGATCGCGAGGCTGTTGAAGACGTGCAGAAGAGCAACAGTGACGATGGTGGCGATGTAGAACCAGAGCGCGACATAGAGATGCCGCTCACGGCGGCGCAACAAAGTCATCAGAAAGTTGGTTCCGAAAATCCCCAGCCAGACGACGGCGATGAGGATGTCAATGGGCCACTCGAGCTCGGCGTATTCCTTGCCCTGGGTGATGCCCAAGGGAAGCGTCAGTGCCGCGCACACGATGATGAGCTGCCATCCCCAGAAGTGCAGGTTGCTGAGCACATCGCTGAACATGCGAGTCTTGCACAGC
>JAIOPJ010000005.1 GCA_021413975.1 Gemmatimonadota bacterium | reverse complement strand
GACGACCCCGAGTGGAACATCGCGGCGGGGATCATGCACGACCGCTACCTCTGGAAGCTCTGGGGGAACGAGTTGACCACCGAGGAGCGCCACCGGTTCATGTTCGCGAGCTACAACGCGGGCGAGGGCACTATCGGCCGCGCGGCCGACTCGGCGCGGGTGGTCGCCGGCGGCACGCCGGCGTGGCTGCACGTGGAGCAGGTGGCCCCCCGCGTGCCACGCTGGCGGTACCGCGAGACGCTCGGGTACGTGCGCAAGATCGACGAGAACTACGCGCGACTGAAGCGCCGGCCCTAGCTAGATCTCGTTGCGCCGGGCGGCGTCGGAGATCCGCTCGCCGGCCCGGAATGCGAGCGCCATGATCGTCATGGTCGGTTGCCCACGGCCCGACGTGACCATGCTGCTGCCGTCGCAGATGAAGAGGTTCCTCACGTCGTGCGTGCGGTGGTCGCGGTCGATCACGCTCGTCCTGGGGTCGTTCCCCATGCGGGCGGTGCCGAGGAAGTGGGCGCTGGCGCCCGAGATCCCCGGAGGGTCGCCCCAGATGCGCTTGGCGCCCGCGGCCTCATGCAGCTCGCGCGTGCGCGCGTGGAAGAAGCGCATCGTGGCGAGGTCATCGGCGTGGTCCTCGTAGGTGATGCGCGCGGCGGCACGGCCGTACCGGTCCTTCACGGCGGGATCGAGCGTGACGTTGTTGGATTCGACGGCCAGCGACGTGGTGTGGCCGTAGATCATCATGGTGCGCGTGTAGGCGTGCGCGAGCCAGTCCTTGTAGTCCGCGCCCCAGCCGCGCATGCCGCCCGGGACGTTCATCGATCCGGCGATCGGGAGCCAGCCGCCGCCGCGCGCGTCGATCCCGCCGCCGCCGTAGAAGCCGCGCTTGGGGTCGCTCTCGTAGAAGTCGTGGACGATCCGCGTCACCTCGGCGCTCTTGTGCTCATTGAGCTGGTGCTCGTACTCGCCGGTGGTGATCGCGCCGCCGTTGAACATGAGGTGCTTGCCGACCATGCCCGACGAGTTGGCGAGCCCGTCGGGGAACCGTGCGGATGCGGAACTGAGCAACAGGCGGGGCGTCTCGACGCCGTTCGCGGCGAGCACGACGGCGCGCGCGCGCTGGCGCTGCTCGACGCCCTTCGCGTCGAAATAGACCACACCGGTCGCGCGCCCGGCCGCGTCGGTCTCCACGGTATGCACGTGACTCAACGGGCGGATCTCGCATCGCCCCGTCGCTTCCGCGACAGGGATCACCGAGGCGAGCGACGAGCTCTTGGCATTGTACTCGCACCCGAAGCCCATGCAGAAGCCGCAGTGCTGGCACGCCGGGCGGCCGTTGTGCGGTTGCGAGAGGATGGCCATCGGGGCCGGGAAGGGCTTGAGGCCCAGCTTCATCGCCGCTCGTTCGAGCAGGATGCCCGACGACTTCACCGTGAGCGGCGGCGTGGGGTAGGGACGCGAGCGCGGCGCGTCGTCCGGCCCCGGAGCGCCGGAGACGCCGACCTCCCAGTCGACCTTCGTGTAGTAGGGCTCGAGCTCCTCGTACGTGATCGGCCAGTCGGCGAACCCGGTGCCGGCGATCGGGCCGAGCCGGCTCCGTTCGTTGAAGTCGACGGGGCGGAACCGCCAGAAGTTGGCCGTGAAATGCACGCTGCTCCCGCCCACGAGCGATGCCATCCAGACGCGACCCTCGGCCCGTGTCGCTTCCTCGGTGGCCCTCTGCCGCCACATGACGGGCGTCTTGGAGAGCAGGAAGCCGTCGAGGTTCGTGCTCTTCTCGTCGTGCCGGAAGTCGGAGACGCTGCGCCGCGGTCCCTGTTCGAGCACCACCACCGAGTGGCCGCGGGTCGAGAGCTCCTTGGCGAGCACGCCGCCGGCCGCCCCTGAGCCGACGATCACGAAGTCGACCGTCTCTGCGGTCGAGTAGCGCGCGGTGCCATCCGGCGCGCGCATCAGTAGTTCCCTCGCGCGGCTTCCGCGTCGTAGTATCCGAAGGGCGGCGCGTTCGACATCCGGTTCTCGAAGCCGATGAGCTTCCACCCGACCTCGCCGCGGTTGCCGCCGTACTTGGGGTCGGCGAACATGCCGACCATGACCATGAAGCGCATCATGCCGAAGATCGGCTCCCGCTTCGTCTCCAGCTCCGCGAGGACGGCGTCCTGGTCGGCGATGGGGAGCAACGCGAAGCGGCTGACGCCCGGACGGCGCGCCGTGACGCGCTCCCGTACCGCCGCGAGCCCCTTCCTGAAGTCGGCGAGATCCGGCGCTGCGGCGTCGCGAAAGGTGCGGTCGATGAAGTGGATCACCCCGGCCTCGGTCGCGCCCGGCGTGTCGGTCGTCGGCATGATCCGCGCGGCGATCGCCGCGATGTCGGCCGCTTCAGTGGCCGTGAAGACATCGAACCGCGCAGGCGCCTCGCCGGTCCGCACGGCGGCCGCGTGCGCGAGGGCATCGTGCAGTCCCGGCCACTCGGTGGTCATGAGACCCAGGCCGCCGACTGCGAGTGACGAGAAGAAGCTGCGACGGGAGGTCGTCAAGGAGAGCTCGGGGGAGGAGGACGCCATAAGTCCGCCTCCCCCGGGCCCTTTGTCAAGCGATATGTCCCTCGGGTCCACGCGAGGACCCAGGTGGTCCGCTACATCGTCGTCGACGCCCGTGCGAACTTCGCCTGCACCTCGGTCAGCTCCTTGCGCAGCACGACGAGCCGCTGCTTCGCGTCGTTGCCGACCGCCTGGTCCGCGCGCATCATGGCGCCGTAGAGGTACTGCACCTGCGCCGCGAGTCCCGGTCGTCCGTAGCGCCATGCCTCGGAGTTGACGATGTCGCGGATCGCGCCGATCGCGGCCTTCTTGTCACCGGTCGCGGCGCGCCAGGCGGTCTCCACCTCGGCGGCGAAACCGTTCATGTCGCTCACGAGTTCGCGCACCGCGATGTTGTGGTCGAGCAGCTGCTGCAGGACCGGGACCGTGACGCCATCCGCGACCATGCGCGGGTCGGGCTTGATGACGAGCGGTCTGGTCGCGGTCCACGCGCCGTTGCTGATCCGCACGGTGTAGTTGCCGGGAACGACCGTCGGCCCGTTGCGCCCGCTGCGCGCCGGATTCGGGTCGGTCGGTCCCGCGAGCGTGAGGTCCCAGGTGAACCGGTTGTGTCCGGCCGCGGCGGGGAGCCGCGGCGTGCCGATGCGCTCCCACATGGGACCGCGCATGGACGGTTCGGCCGGCGACACGCGCTGCTCGCCCGCGGAGAGGCTCGAGAAGCGCCGCACGACCGTACTGCGGGCGTCGAGCACCTCGAGCGTGACCTCGCCCTGAGGCGCCTGGGCGAACCAGTAGTCGAGCACGGCGCCCGCCGGCGGATACTCGGGGTCGGTGCCACCATCGCGTGCGCTCTCGAGGCCGCCGAAGGCGGCTCGGTAGCGGATGCGGTACGCTTCGCGCGGCGTGAAGAGGTGCGCCGCGGTGCGCGCCATCGCGTCGCTCGTCTCATGCAGCGGCGTGATGTCGTGCATGATCCAGAAGGCGAGGCCCTGCGTCGAGATGACGAGGTCCTTCTGGTGCACCTTGAGGTCGGTTACCGGCGTGCGCGGCAGGTTGAGCTGCAGGGACTGCCACTGCCTGCCGTCGTTGAACGAGACGTACATGCCGAACTCGGTGCCGGCGTAGAGCAGGCCCGCGCGGCTCGGGTCCTCACGCACGACCCGCACCGGCTCGTCGGCGGGGATGCCATTGGTGCCCGACGTGAGCAGCGCCCAGGTCCTGCCGTAGTCGTCGGTCTTGAAGATGTACGGTTTCCAGTCTCCGAGCTGGTAGCGAAGCACCGTGTAGTACGCCGACCCCCTGCGGTGCGGCGACGGTTCGATGTTCTGCACGCGTCCGCCGAGCGCCAGGCCAGGCGGTGTGATCCGCTGCCAGGTCCGTCCGTCGTCGCGCGTGACGCTGAACGGGCCGTCGTTCGCGCCGACCCAGATGACCCCGCGTTCGAGCGGCGATTCGCGGATCGCGTACACGGTCGAGAAGAACTCCTCGCCGGTGTTGTCGACCGTGATCGGCCCGCCGGAGTAGGAGGCGCGCTTGTCCTCGGGGTTCCAGGTGAGGTCGGGGGAGATCACTTCCCAGGTCACGCCCTCGTCGCGCGTGCGGTGCACGAACTGCGAGCCGTAGTAGATCACGCCGGGGTCGTGCGGCGAGACCTCCATGGGCGAGACGCGCTGGAAGCGGTAGACCATGTCCTTGGCCGCGTTGCCGTAGAGCGACTGCGCGCCCACCCAGTACTGCTTCTCCTGGCCGGTCTTCATCGACATCCGCGAGAACTGGCCCTTGCACGAACCGTAGACCGTATCCGGATTCACGGTGTGCGGCATGATCGGCCCGGTCTCGCAGCCGGGGCCGGTGCGCCATCCCTGGATCGGATCGTCGAGACCGCCCGCGGCGACCGGCAGCGACGGCAGGATCAGCGTGGAGTTGTCCTGCTGCGCGCCGTAGAGGCGGTACGGGAACTGGTTGTCGACGTAGACCTGGTAGATCTCGGCCGTCGGCTGGTTGTACTGCGTGCTCCAGGTGCGCCCGCCGTTGAGCGAGACGTTCGCGCCGCCATCGTTCGACTGGATCAGGATCCGCCCGTCGGACGGGTTGATCCACATGTCGTGGTTGTCGCCGTGGGGAGTGTTGAACGTCGCCCAGGTGCGCCCGCCGTCGACGCTCTTGAAGTAGCCCTCGGCACCGGCATAGACCACGTCGGCGTTGGTGGGGTCGGCGGTGATCGTGGTGTAATAGAACGAACGCGTGCTCAGCTGCGGATTGTTCGAGACCATCGTGAACGAGGTCCCGGCGTCGTCGGAGCGGTAGAGGCCCATGCCCGGCTTGGCCTCGATGAGCACGTAGATCCGGTTCGGGTCCGCCCGGCTCACCGCGATGTTCGCCTTGCCGACGAGCCCCGTGGGGAGGCCATTGGAGAGTCTCGTCCAGGTGGCGCCACCGTCGGTGCTCTTGTAGATGCCGCCTTCCATCGCGCCCGAGATGATCGTCCAGGGCTTCCGCTCGACCCGCCACATCGCCGCATAGACGACGTTCGGGTCGGCGGCGTTGTACTCCACGTCCACCGCGCCGGTCGAGTCGCTCACGTGGAGGGTGCGGGTCCACGACCGGCCGCCGTCGGTCGTGCGATAGATGCCGCGGGCGTTCGTGGGTCGGAACGGGTCACCGATCGCGGCGACGAGCGCGACGTTCGGATCCTTCGGATGCACGCGCACCCCACCGATGTTGCCGACGTCCCTGAGGCCGATGTGCGTCCACGTCTTGCCGGCGTCGACGGACTTCCAGACGCCCTTGCCGATCGAGACGTTGGAGCGCATGCCATCCGATCCGGTGCCCGCGTAGATGATGTTCGGATCGGAGTCGGCGACGTCGATCGACCCCATGGAGCCGACATCGATCTGTCCGTCGGTGACGTTCTCCCAGTTCGCGCCGGCGTCCGTGGTCTTCCAGACGCCGCCTCCGGTGGAGCCGAAGTAGAACGTGTGCGGCTCCTGATCGACTCCGGTGACCGTGGTCACGCGGCCGCCCCGGGCGGGGCCGACCATACGCCAGCGCAGGGCTTCGAAGGTCGTGGGCACCGCGGTAGAGGCGACCGT
This sequence comes from Gemmatimonadota bacterium, assembly GCA_021413975.1. Lineage (GTDB taxonomy): Bacteria > Gemmatimonadota > Gemmatimonadetes > Gemmatimonadales > Gemmatimonadaceae > Pseudogemmatithrix. Next base: position 52,604 of record JAIOPJ010000005.1, on the reverse strand, counting down.
CCGCGGGCCGGATTGCGCGGCCGTGTCGACGGGCGACAGTAGGACGGCCGCGCCGAGCGCCGCGACGATCGGGAGGAGCGAGCGGGAACCGAATGGGGATCGCATGGGCCTGGTCTATGGGGTTACGGAGCCCGCGCCACGCGGGCTCGGGTCGTGGTCGATCTGATTGGTAACGTGCCGCCGAGTCCGAGCGTTCGCGAGGGCTCAGCGCCGGACCGCGACGACGTCGAGCAGTTGCTCGCGCACGGCGCGCGCCTTGCCGGCCCGCTCAAGGGCCGCCCAGAGCCGCGCGACCGTCTCCGCGTCCACGAGGCCCGCCGGTGAGCCATTGGCTGAGGTGGAGAGTCGCTCGGCGGTACGGAAGTCGTCCACGGCCGCGATCAGGTCCTCGGTGTAGCGCGTCGCGTTGGCGTCGCGGCGCAGCGCGGACGTGCCGGGATCGAGGTGCCCCAGCGCGTGAAGCATGACACGCAGCTGCCAGACGTCGTTGCCGGTGAACTGCTCGAGGGTGCGATAGCCGAGCGTCTGCGAGACGGCGTTGTAGATGCGACGCACTTCGGCGACGGGTTCGGGGTGTTCGCAGACGCTGATGTTGACCGTGACCATGTCGGTGCGTCGCGAGCGTCCAGGGCGCGGGTCGGCGACGATAACGGCGGCGGACTGCGCGCGCCCCTTCCGCGCGTCACCGCCGGCGGCGTGCCCGGCGGCGATGGCGTCAATCAGCCTGTCGGCCAGGTGCCTCGGCGCGCCGGCACTGGACTCGAAGCTCGCGGCTACGGCGCCGAGTACTTCGGGGCCGGTGAGCAGGTTGCCCTGCGTCACGTAGTTCGTGCCGGTCCGATGCCCCGCCCACGGTGACGTGCCGTTGCCGGTGTGTTGCGCGCTGCGGCCATCGCGACCGATCACCCCCACCTGACGGCTCGCCGCCGCGGTGTCGGCGGCGAGCATCGAACGCAGCGCCGCCTCGGGGCTCGCGCCGCGCGCGATCGCAGCGAGGATCAGGTCACCGTACTCCGTGCGCGTGTTCGCCTGTGTGGCGACCGCACCGACGCCGGCGCGGACCCACGGGACGCCATTCCCGACGCAGGCCACCCGGGTCGTGACCGCGACGCCGGATTCGCCCGTGAGCGGGTCGATCGCGGCGATCGAGAAGGTCGCGAAGTCGAGTGGCGTTCCCCAGCTGGCGGGCTCCTGCGCTCCGCCGGTCCGTGGAAGGGCGGCGATCGCCAGAGTGAGTGCTGTCGCCGCGGCGAGACGGCGGCCGTGGGGCGCAAGCGCGTACGAGGTCGGGTACCGTGATGTCATGAGCGGCTCGTGAGAGAGATGCCGCTCAAGCTACTCCGAACGGGGAGGGTGCGGCCAGCGAGGTTCCGCTCAGCGCACCACGATCCGCCCCGACATGATCCCGCCGTGGATCGAGCAGATGTAGTCGTAGGAACCGGTGGCGTTGAACGTGATGGCGTACGTGCCCGACCCGAGGGCTGCGGGGCCGCTGCTGGCGAAGCTCGGCGAACCCTGTGACAGCACGGTGTGATTCCCGCCTTGTCCCTGCCACGTCACCGTGCCTCCCGCGGCGATGGTGTCGACGGCAGGATTGTTCGAGGAGTTGCGCTGGCTGCTGAAGACGTTGCCCGCGCCCACGAGCACGGTCGCCGTGAGCGGTGCGACCGCCTGCCCACTGACCGTGACCAGGGCCGAGTCGCTGCGCGTGCCGCCCTGCATCACCACGTAACTCGTCCCGTTGCCGGCAGCTCGCGCCGTGATCTGCGTCCCCGAGGACGCGAGCAGCGTGAGCGCCGCGGGATTGCGCGACGTCCAGGTGATCGGCAACGCCGTCGGGACCGAGTCCTCCACGGTGCCAAGGAAGATCTGCGTGCCGAGCGGCGTGGTGATCGTCGCGTTCGGCGGAGAGAACGTGAAGGTGGAGGCGAAGCGGCGCACGGTGATGGCGCGCTGACCCGTCACCGCACCCGCGGTCGCGATGATGTTCGTGGTGCCGTCGGTGAGCGCGGTCGCGAGACCGCTCCCGGCGACCACGCTCGCGACGCCGGGTGCGGCGCTCGACCACGTGATCGACGTTCCGCCGATGGTGTTGGCCTGCGAGTCGCGTGCGACGGCCGTGTACTGCTTGGTGCGGCCGGTCGTGCTCAGCGTGTCGGAGCCGGTGGAGTTCACGAGGATCGCGGCGACCACCTGCGTGACCGAGATCGGTGCGCGTCCCGTCTTGGTGGCCGCGGTGGCGACGGCCGTGTCGCTCGCGCCCACGGCGAGTGCCGTGGCGAGGCCGCCCGCACTCACGCTCGCGGTGGAGCCGGTGCCGGCGCGTGTCCAGGTGACCGCGGGCGCACCGGAGACGGCCGCACCCGACGAATCGACGACGGCGGCCGTGAGCAACCGCGTCGAGCCGATCGCCCCGAAGGCGACGGCGGCAGGAGTCACATTGACGGCAGCGACCGCCTGCGCGACGGTCACGCTGAGCGCGGGTGAGGTGATCCCGCTCGCACTCGCCGTGACCTGCGTGGTCCCGTTGCCGACGGCCGTGACGAGTCCGCTGCCGCTCACGGTCGCGACGGCGGTGTTGCTCGAGTTCCAGGTGATGGTCGCCCCGGCGACCGTCGCCGCGGCCGCGTCGCGCGCCACAGCGGTGAACTGCACCGTGCGCGTCAGTGTCTGGAATGAGGGGGCCGACGCTGGCGCGGTGATCGCCACTGATGCGACGCTCGGCGGGGCGGTGCCGCCGCCGTCGCCTCCGCCACCGCAGGCGGTCATGCTCACGATCGCGAGCAGCGTGCCGTGGAACCGTGCGGTCAGTCGCGTCGGGCGCATGAGGGCCTCATGAATCGAAGTGGGGGTCTTAGGGGGACCTAAATCCGATGTGCTCTACCCGTGAATCAATCGTCGCGTCACAAAGGGGGGGCGACGCGTCCGGTCCCAGAGAATCCGATCAGGGGACCGACACGGTCACGGAGTTGGTGAGGTACTGCGGGCGGCCTCGAGCAGTGCGGCGTAAGTGGGGGTCGCGAACGCGCCCGTCGTCGCGCCGGTGTTGGTGAGGATGGTGAAGTCGCTGCCGCTCACCGGTACGAAGGCGCCGAAGGGGCCGACGTTGGTGAAGCCGGTGGCGACCGTGAAGGTCACGAAGCCCGAACTGCCGTCGCTCCGTGCGTGCAGCACCGACGCCGCGGTCGTCGTGAGCGCGCCGGTGATGTTCACCGTCGCGTTCCCGATCAGCGTGCACGCGTTCACCAGCGGCGCGTCGATCGCGGTATCGAAGAGCGCGAGCGTCCGGCCGCGTTGGTCAGGATGCCGAGGCCGTTCAACCTGAGAGCGCGCACGAACGGCCGCAGGCGGTTCCGTGCGATCCGTCCCTACGGCGCTTCGCGAGGCGCCGCGTACCGCATCTTCTCCAGGATCCCCGCCGACCGCCGCGTCGCCACCGCACCGTTGGGCGACCAGCGGACCGGGCTGGGCAGGACGGCCGCCAGCCGAGCCGCCTCCTCGCGCGTCAGGGACTTGGCCGACTTCCTGAAATGGATCCGCGCCGCCATCTCGGCGCCGAAGACCCCGTCGCCCCACTCGGCCAGGTTCAGGTACAGGTCGAGGATCCGGTCCTTGGGCAGGCAGATCTCGAGCACCACGGTGAGGTAGGCCTCATACCCTTTGCGGATGAAGGACCGCCCCTCCCAGAGGAAGAGGTTCTTCGCGACCTGCTGCGTGATGGTCGACGCGCCACGGAGTCGCCGGCCTCGGCGTGCGCGCTCGAGGGCGTTCTGGATCTCCTCGACATCGAACCCGAAGTGCAGATAGAAGCGGTCGTCCTCGGACGCGAGGACGGCGCGCCTCAGGTACGGGGAGATCTCATCACGCCCCACGACATCGCGACGAGGATAGCGCGGCTTCTTGCCGGCGGCGGTGCGCTGCACCGCTCGGCGCAGCATCACCATGGTCGTCGCCGGCTGGACGAAGTTGAGCGGGAGGATCAGCGCGAACGGCCCCACGACGAGCGCGGCCGTGATGATGAGCGACCACCGACGGGCGCGGCGCGCGAGAGCGGGGAGCTTGGCGCGAAACCGCGCGGTCCGGGTCGGGGCGGTCATGGGCGTGCGACAAGCTATCGCGGACGTCTCCTGGACGCACGGTCTCAGCCGCTGGCGCTGCCGGCGAAGCGTCGCGCGAGCGCCGTGCTGCGCTCGCGCGACGGGGGCTCAAGCCGCATTCTTATGGCGCATGCGGATCCGTCACCTCCTCCTGAGCGTCGCGCTCCCTCTCGCCGCCACCGTGCTGGGCGCCCAGGGCGTCCGCGGCGTGGTGGTCACCGGTGACTCGGTGCCGGTCCGCGGAGCGGTCGTCTCACTGCTCGATTCGCTGGGGATCGGCGTCGTCTCGGGTCTCTCCGACGAGTTCGGCCGCTTCGACCTGCGGGCGCCGCGCCGTGGGAGCTGGCGGCTGCGGGTCGAGGCCGTGGGATTCGCCCGGGTGACGTCGTTCGTCTTCGAGCTCGCGACGGCCGAGGTGGTGGTCCGTCGCGTGCAGCTCATCGACGCGACGGCGGCCATGCGGAGCATCGAAGTGCGTGATCCGCTGCGCTGTGATATCCGGCCGGCGGAGGGGACGCAGGTGGCCCGGCTCTGGGACGAGGCCAGGAAATCGCTCGCGGCCGCTTCGCTCTCCGCCGACGTGGCGCCGCCGGTGGCGTTCGACCGCGACGAGATCGAGTACGACAGCACCTTCCTCCGCGTGCGATCGGCCTCGCGCATCACGACGACGGGGCGCGCCGAGCGCGGCTTCCGCAGCGACCTGCCACGGGCGCTGCGCGAACTCGGCTACATGCGGCGCATCGACACCACGAGCATCTACTACGGTCCCGATGCGCGCGCGCTGCTCTCCGACGACTTCGCCGCCACGCATTGCTTCCGGATCGTCGCCGAGGACCCGACGTCGATCCGCCGCGTGGGGATCGCCTTCTCGCCGGTGGGCCTCGCCCCCGGCAAGCTCGATGTCGTCGGCACGCTCTGGCTCGACCGCGAGACCTACGCGCTCGATCGCGTGGAGTTCCGCTACGAGCCGCTCCTCAGTGGCGATTTCGCCGACAGCACCTTCGGCGGGCGCATCCGCTTCGCGCGACTCGGGACCGGACTGATCGTCGTGTCGCACTGGGTGCTCCGGATGCCGATCTATGCCGAGGCGGACGATGGCCGGCTGGCGCGTTCGGGGCAGACGTCGCAGATGCTCGTGCGAGCGGAGCGCCGGGAGGCCGTGATCGGCGTGGGGGTGGCGCGCGGATCCGCGCGAGCGTTCGACGCTCCGCCGGAACCGCTCCCGGTGGTGAATGCCGCACCGCGCCGGTCGGCCGGAACTCCCTCGTGCGATGACGTCGCACCGGTGGGTGGCAACTCGGGCGCGCTGGTGGGTGATGTGCACGACGGGCGCGACCGCGCCCAGGCGGGTGCGCGGGTCCGCGCGAGCTGGCATCAGCCGGTGATGACCGGAGGGCGCATGTTCTTCCGCGAGCTCTGGGTGGAGTCCGGCACCGACGCATCGGGGCGGTACGCGCTCTGCGCGCTGCCACGCGGAGTGCCGCTGACCGTCTCGGCGCGCACCGCCGCGGCGAGCGCGTCGCGCGTGCGTCTGACACTCGAGTCTCGGGGTGCGGCGCCCGCGCTGGAACTCGCGGTCACGCCACTGCGTCGCGGCGCCCCGGGACCCGAATCCGGCGCCGTGCAGGGACGGTTGCTCGGTGCCGACGGCCGGCCGATCGTCGGCGCGGAGATCCGCATCTTCCCGGGGACGGAGCGACTGAAGACCGATTCGCTCGGCGCGTTCCGGATCGCCGACGCACCCGCCGGCACCAGGGAGTTCTTCGTGCGCCGGCTCGGCTATGCGCCGCTCATGGTCGCGGTCGATGTGAGCGCGGGCGACACGGCGGATGTGCTGGTCCCGATGGCGGCGGCCGCGCAGATGCTGGCGCCGGTCACCGTGGAAGCGCGCTCCACGTCCCTCAACCTCGCCGGGTTCGAGCAGCGCCGCTCGGCACGGATCGGCGCGGGGACGTTCATCTCGCCGGACGAGATCAAGGCACGCGAGAACGGCACGCTGCAGACGCTCTTGCGGACCTTCGGACGCGTACGGGTGGAGGAGAGCGCCATGACCGGCGACATCCGCGCCTACGGGCGCGGCGGCGACAACCCCGACGGTTCGATCATGCCCGACCGCTGTTCGATGAAACTCGTCGTCGATGGCGCGGTGATGCCCGATGGATCGTCATTGACCGTGCTCCCGCCGCTGCGCGAGATCGCGGCGGTGGAGATCTACCAGTCGATCGGTGCGGTCCCCGCGATGTACAGCTTCGCGGCGCCCGAGTGCGGCCTCATCGTGTTCTGGACGCGCGACGGATCCACGCCGTGAGCCCGCGTGCCGTGGCCGCGTGCCGTGCCGGCGCGCCCCGACGTCACCGCGTCATCCCGTAGACGAGGTAGTTCGTCGCGAACTTGTACGCGTCGTTGGTGAAGTTCACCGGGTACCAGCCCTCGCCCGACCACTCCATGTAGTCGCCGATGTCGTTATTGTAGTTCACCACGACCATCAGCCGACGCGACGGATCGTTCCCCTCGTGGATCCCGAGGTACTCCGCCGGTCCCGCGCGTCCCTGCGGATGCCGCAGCCCGACGAGCGTGCGGATGTCGAAGAACGAGTGGAAGACCGGATGGGCGATGGTGAGGGGGACGATCCGCGCGTCGGGGAGCACCAGGCGCATCGAGCGTTCGAAGTTGGCCCACTGGCTCCCATAGAAGTCGTCGACGATCAGGAAGCCGCCCTTGGTGAGCCAGGCGCGGAGCCCCGCCGCCTCGGCGGCGTTCGGCACCCAATAGCCCGGCTCGGACAGGTACGCGATGACGTACCGGGAGAGCTCGGGGTCGTCCATGGTGAGGATGTTGCTGCCGCGCACATGCGGCCTCATGGTCGTGAGGTCGTTGACCACCGTCATGAAGTTGCGTTCCATGGCCGGGTAGTCGTACGCCCAGCCGCCGCGGCCCGGATTGGTGTACTGCAACCGCACGAACGTGAAGCGGCCGTCGTATGGGACGTTCGGTTCCACGGGGATGCGACCCCACTGCGCGAAGGCGAGCGGGGCGCCGGCCAATGCGAAGAGCATCGCGACGAGCGCGACCACCGCCGCCTTCCGGGGCGCGTGCGCGATCATCGTGGCTCGTGCGGATGCACGACCCGGCGGTCCTCGAGCCGCCGCAGCGAGTCGAGCCGCGCCGCGATGCGCGGTTCGCTCGCGGAGAGGTCCCGCTGCTCGCCGGGGTCGCGCTCGAGATCGAACAGCCGAAGCGTGTCGCTCACCCAGACGGCCTTGTAGCGTCCCTCGAGGACGGCCGACTGGAGACGGTCCGGCGAGTACCACACCTGATACGGCCGCAACGCGAGCCGCCCGCGCCCCGTCAGCGCGGGCAGGAACGAGCGCCCGCTGATTCCCGTCGGCACCACCTGTCCCGCCGCTTCGACGAGCGTCGCGTGCAGGTCGGCAAGATCGACACGGACGGAGGACGCGCCGTTCGCGCGCGTACGCCCTGGCCAGTACGCGACCCCCGGCACGCGGAGTCCGCCGTCGTAGAGGTCGCCCTTGAAGCCGCGGTACCCCTGCGTGCCGCCGAACCAGCGACCGACGATGTCGGTGGTGCCGTCATTCGTGCGGCGAAGGAAGGTCGCGCCGTTGTCCGAGAGGAAGATCACGATGGTGTGGTCGGCGATCCCCAGCGAATCCAGCAGCGTGCGCAGCGCACCGAGGTGCGCGTCGAGCAGACTGACCTGCGCGGCGTAGCTCCTCTTGTCCTCCGGCCAGGGCCGGGCGGCGTACGCACCGAGCGAGGGGACCTCGTAGCCACCGTCCGAATGGCCTTGACTCCCTTCATTGTTGATGTGCGGCAGGTTCGTCGCCCAATACAGGAAGAACGGCCGCGACCGGTTCCGGCGCACGAACGCGAACGCCCGGTCGCGGATCAGCGCTGGTGCGTAGTCGAGCCGCACGGTGGCGCGGCCCGCGCCCTTGCGGTTCGCACCCGGCACCAGGTTGCGCGTCCGCACCGAATCCGTGCCGTCCAGCAGCCACTCCGGGTAGAAGTTGTGCGCATGCACCTGGTCGCGGTAGCCGAAGAAGTCGTCGAAGCCCTGCGCGTTCGGCCAGCTCTCGGGCCGCGAATCCCAACTCAGTCCCCACTTGCCGAAGAGCCCCGTGGCATACCCGGCGGCCTGCAGTCGCTCGGCGAGCGTGACGTCGCCGGTGCGCAGGTAATCATTGTCGTTGTCGTCGAGCCGACAGACGCCGTTGTGCAATCCCAGCAGGAGCGAGCAACGCGCCGGACCGCAGACGGCCGCGCTCGAGCGGAACTCCGTGAAGCGCATCCCCTCGCGCGCGAGCCGGTCGATGTTCGGTGTCGCGATCTCGCGTTGGCCCCACGCGCCCACCTCACCGATGCCGAGGTCGTCGGCGAGCAGCAGGACGATGTTCGGTGGCCGCTCCGGGACGGGGGTCGCGGAAGGTGGGGAGCAGGCCGCGATGAGGTACAGGGAGAGCAGGGCAGGACGCATCCGAGAAAGGTGCGCGCGCCGCGCGCGTCTGTCACGCGCGCGGCGTCCCCGCTACGGCCGGTGCGACAACCAGGCGCGCGGCACCTCGCGCCACGCGCCGGCCCCCACGCGCACGCGCAGTCGCAGCTCGGCACCGCCGCCGGCCTGGAAGTAGCGGATCGCGAACGCATGCGGCCCCGCCCGCAGCGCGACCATGCCGAGTCGCTCGAGCGTGCCGTGCAGGCCCTCGTTGTCCACGATCACCTGGTCCCCGATCGCGAGCGTGCTGCCGTCGTCGGAGCTCAGCGAGAACTCGTACATCGCGTCCTCCGGCACCTGGAGGAATCCCGTGAAGACGAGCGCGTACTTCTCGGCCGGCTCGTCGCTCCAGCGCTCGACCGCGACGGTCACGTCGGAGCGCCGGGGCGCGAGGGTGTCGAGGCCGACCGTCGAGCGGGCCGACGTCACGATGTACGACCGCTTCAGGCCCAGGGCCAGAGAGGCCGGATCCACCGTGTCGGCCTCGCGATAGTTGGTGCGCCGGAAGGTGGCGCCGCGCGGAGGGCTCATGCGCCCCTCGGCCGTGAAGGCGCGCGCCGTCACGCGAACACCGTCGAAGGTCGTCGTCAACTCGAGCGGGCGCGTGTAGAGCGGGCTCCGCGCGGTCGGGTCCGATCCGTCGAGCGTGTAGCGGATCTCGGCGCCGGCGAGTCCGGTCGCGAGAGGGATGCGCACCCGCGGCTCGAGCGTGATGAGGTCGCGATCGAGGCCGGCGACATGGGGCAGCCGGTAGTTCACGCGCAGGCGGTCGAGCATGCGCTCCGCGTTCGGCAGACGGCGCTCGAAGCTCGCCCAGTTGCGTGCCGCCTGGGGCGACCAGGTCACCTCGGCGAGCGCGATCGCGCGCGGGTAGGCCATGTACTCCACGGCCGCCGGCGTCTTGAGGTATTCTGTCCAGAGGTTGCCCTGCGCCCCGAGGATCCGTCGCGCCTCGATCGGCGAGAGGCCGTCGGGCACCGGTTCGTACGCGTAGACCTGCTCCAGCGTGACCAGTCCGCCGATCGCGAGCGGCTCGAAGCGCTCGTCGGCCTGGTAGTAGTCGAAGTAGAGCGCCGAGTTGGGCGTCATGATCACGTCGCGCCCCTGCCGCGCCGCGTCGATGCCGCCGCTCACGCCGCGCCAGCTCATCACCGTCGCGCCGGGGGCGAGCCCCCCCTCGAGGATCTCGTCCCAGCCCACGAGCCGACGGCCGCGCGCGCTGAGCCAGGTGTCGATGCGCCGGATGAACCAGCTCTGCAACTCATGCTCGTCCTTGAGCCGCTCCCGCCTGATGATCTCCTGTGCGAGCGGACTCGCCTGCCACCGCACCTTCGGGGCCTCGTCGCCGCCGATGTGGATCATCCTGGACGGGAAGAGCTCGAGCACCTCGGTGAGCACGTCCTGCAGGAACTCGAAGGTGCGTTCGCTCGGGCAGAGGATGTCGTCCGAGACGCCCCAGATGGTGAGCACTTCGAACGGTCCGGGCGTGCAGGCGAGCTCGGGGTAGGCCGTGATCGCGGCGAGCGCGTGGCCCGGCATCTCGATCTCGGGGATCACCGTCACGTTGCGGGCGGCAGCGTACGCGACGACCTCGCGCACCTCGTCCTGCGTGTAGAAGCCGCAGTGCGGCGTCCCGTCGCCGAGGTAGGGCGTGAAGTTCCTCGCGACCATCGTCTCCTTGCGGCAGCCGCCGACCTCGGTGAGGCGCGGGTACTTCTTGATCTCGATCCGCCACCCCTGGTCCTCGGTGAGGTGCCAGTGGAAGGTGTTGAGCTTGTAGAGCGCCATGAGGTCGATGTAGCGCTTCACGAACGCGACCGGCTGGAAGTGGCGCCCGACGTCGAGGTGCAGCCCGCGATAGGCGAAGCGGGGCGCGTCGGTGATCGTCACGGAGCCGATGCTCGGCGCCGTCCCGCCGTCGGCGCGCGCGGCATCGATCAGTTGTTGCAGCGTGAGCAGCGCGTAGAACCGTCCCGCCGCGCGCGGCGCCGTGATCGTCACCGCGCCGGGCGCGACGGTCAGCGTGTAGCTCTCGAGACCGCGCGTCGAGTCGCCGGGCACGATCCTGATCCGGATGTCGGCGGCGCCGAGTTCGGCGTCGCTGGCGAAGGCGACGTCGGTCGTCAGCGCGGAGGGGATCGCCCAAGAGCCCTCGAACGGGATGGCGCTCGCGGGCGCCGGGATCACCGGGAGCTCGGTGCGCCGCGGCGCGCCCTGCGCGCGGAGGATCGCGGGCACGCTGCCCGCCAGCGACAAGGCGATCAGCAGGAGCCGGACGATCGGCCGTGCGCGGCCGCGTCGGGTGCGAGGGCTGTCGGGGGTCATCGGGTCTCCACGGCGTAACGCGCGTTGTGTTGCCAGACGGCGCGGGCGAGGTGCTTGTCGGCGAGGAACTGCAGCGGGACGCTCACCCCGACGCTCGCGGCGCCGGCGAGCATGAGGTTGGCGGATCCGCGGTCGAGGTCGTTGGTGGCGGCGCTGATGGCACCGCTCGCGAGCAGGGCGAGCCCCACGTCGGTGAAGAGCGCGCCCCATCGGCGGGCGCGCACCGCGATGCGCGCGGCCTCATGGCCCTCGCCGTCGAACGCGTCGGAGATGTCGCGGGTCCACAGGAATCCCAGGGTCGCGACCTGCACCTCCTCCGCGCCGCGCACCACACGCAGGCCGTGCAGCGCCGCGATGATGTTGTACGCGCACCGGGCGTAGTCGCACGGGGAGGGGAGGCGCGACGCGTCGAGGCGTTGCGCACCGGCGGTGATCGGGAGCGCCAGTTGCAGCGCGAGCACGAGGGCGGGGAATCGCATCCCGAAACCTAAACGCCGCCCCGGGTGGTGCCGTCCACCGGGGAGGCGTGGAGGTCGATGCCCGTCGAGGCGCATCGCCACGGAGAGCTGGACGCGTCGCGTGCTCATGCCTCCATGCTACCCCGCTTCCGCCCCCGCCACCAGCGCACGAGCACCAGCAGCACGAGTCCGACCGGCACGACCACACCGAGCGACGAGATCGCGGCGGCGACGAGCCCGACGAAGTTGCGCCAGGCCTGCACGAACGCCTCGCCGATCACGCTGCGTCCGGGTGTCGCGCCGACGATCGGCGCCTTCTCGCTCACGGTCACGGAGATCGAGCTCGTCTCGACCCGCGCCCCGAGGAAGCGCAGGCGCCCCTCGTAGCGCTCGATCTCCTCACGGACGCGCGCGAGTTCACGCTCCACCGCGAGCACGTCCTCCAGCTTGCCCGTGCGCGTCGCGATGAGCTCGACGAGCCGCGACTCGAGCCGCTGGGCGTTCTTCACCCGGGCGCTCACGTCCGTGAACTCCTCTCCCACGTCCTCCGCCGTCACCGAGCTCTGCTGCACCTGACCGACGGGCGAGAGGCCGCTCATGGCGTCGTCGAAGCGCGCCGACGGGATCCGCAGCTCGAGGGTCGCCCGGCGCACCTCGTAGTCACCGGCGGTGATGCTCACGTTGCCGACACTGCCGCCGAGCGAGCCGGCGAGCCGCCGGAGCGCGTCCATGGCGGGCTCGATCGAGTCGACGCGGATCATGACATCACCGCGGCGGATGAGCATCGCGCCCGCCGCGTTGGCACCCGGCATCTTCTGCGGCGCCGGCATGACGTCGGGCGCGGCCATCGCGAGTCCGCGCGACGCCATCGCCTCGCCGACCACCATGTCCGAGGTGGCGCCGCCGGCGACCTTCACGTTCGCGTCGGCGGGAGCCTCGTCGGCGGCGCGGCCGCAGGCGAAGGCCATCGCGAGGAGCACCCCGGCCAGCGGGATGAGGCGGTGCATGGGGGCGCGGGGCAGGGCGGGCATCACGGTCTCCGGTCGGGGTCGCCCGCCTGCGGCCGGTCGGCGCGCGGCGGGGGCCTTCTCAGTATGGACGCTGGCGGGGCCGGAACTTGCACACGCCGGGCCGGCCCTTAGGGGAAAATCGTACACCATATGCGCATATCCGCTTATGGCTGACCGCGGGACCGCTCCCCAGCTTCGAAGCGGTCCCCCAGCAGTCCACGTCACTACCCCGGAGCACCCCATGCGTCACCTCGTCATCCTCGGCGCCGGCACGGCAGGGACCGTCATGGCGAACCGGCTGGCGCGGTCGCTGCGGCGAGAGATCGCCGCCGGCACCACGCGCATCACGATCGTGGACCAGGATCCGGTGCACATCTACCAGCCCGGCCTGCTCTTCATCCCGTTCGGGGTCTACACCGTGGATCAGGCGGTCCGCGGGCGCGCGGCACAGCTGCCCAAGGCGGTGCGCTACGTGCAGTCGAGGATCGAATCGCTCGACACGGCGACGGACACCGTGACGCTCGCCGATGGAGAGGTGCTCTCGTACGACCTCTGCATCGTCGCGACCGGGACCCGGATCGTACCCGAGGAGCTCGACGGTCTCACGGGAGCGGGCTGGGGCGAACGGATGTTCGAGTTCTACACCTTGGAGGGAGCCGAGCGGCTGGCGAAGGCGCTCCAGGAGTTCAAGGGTGGGCGACTCCTGATCAACGTCGTCGAGATGCCGATCAAGTGCCCGGTCGCGCCGCTCGAGTTCGCCTTCCTCGCCGACTGGTTCTTCACCGAGCGCGGACTGCGCGACAAGGTCTCGATCACCTACGCGACGCCGCTCGACGGCGCCTTCACCAAGCCCGCCTGTTCCAGGTCACTCGCGTACCTGCTCGAGGGAAAGCGGATCGCGCTGGAGACCGAGTTCAACGCGGGGCGCGTGGACGGGACCGCAGGCGAGTTGGTCTCGTGGGACGAGCGGACGCTTCCGTTCGACCTCCTCGTGAGCATCCCCACGCACAAGGGGGCCGAGTTCATCACGCGCGCCCCGGGACTGGGGAACGAGATGGGATTCGTGCTGACCGACCCGCGCACGCTGCAGGCCAAGGTGAAGCCGAACGTCTTCGCGATCGGTGATGCGACGGACGTGCCGGCGTCCAAGGCCGGCTCGGTCGCGCACTTCGAGGCCGAGGTGCTCACCGGGAACGTCCTGCGCTTCCTCGAGGGAAAGCCGCTGGAGCCGGGCTTCGACGGCCACGCGAACTGCTTCATCGAGACGGGCCACCACAAGGCCCTGCTGATCGACTTCAACTACGAGACCGAGCCGCTCCCCGGGAACTTCCCCTTCGCGTGGGGCCCGATGCCGCTCCTCAAGGAGAGCCGCCTCAATCATCTCGGCAAGCTCGCATTCCGGCACGTGTACTGGAACGCGCTCTTGCCGGGCCATGACTTCCCGGGGATCCCGGCACGCATGAAGCGCGCCGGCAAGCGGTTCCCCGTCGCGACCGCCACGCCCTGAGCCCACGATCCTCTTCCGGAGCAGACCATCATGCCCGCACTCACCGCCGTCGCCCGCACCGCCGAGGGGTTCCTCGAGCGCGCATCCGATTGGGATCGCGACCTCGCCGCCGAGCTGGCCGCCGAGTCCGGCGTCGGCCCGTTGACCGACCGCCACTGGCTCGTGCTCGACTACATGCGCAACACCTACCTCGTGAAGGGTGATGGCCCGACCATCCGCACGCTCGGCAAGGAGTCGGGCGTCGACATCAAGGAACTCTACCAGCTCTTCCCCAAGGGCCCGGCCAAGCTCGCCGCGAGGATCGCCGGGATCCCCAAGCCGCACGGCTGCATCTGAATCCCGCCTGACGCCTCACCACCAGAGGACCCGATGACCACGTTCACGCAGAATGCCGCCGCTCCGGGCGCGACCGCCGCCAATGAAGCGATCACGAAAGTCTCGATCATCGTCTCGAAGGGGTCGCTCGAGGGCATCTACCCCGCGCTCATCCTCGCGAACGGCGCGCGCATGGAGGGGATCGAGGCGAACGTCTTCTTCACCTTCTTCGGCATGGACGCCATCAACAAGGCGCGCCATGAGCACATCAAGGTCGCGACGGTCGGCAATCCCGGCCTGCACCTCGCCACCTGGCTGGGGGGCTTCCCCGGCATGTCGGCGATCGTCACCGCGCAGATGGCCAAGTCGATGGAGAAGCTGGACATCCCGCCGATCCCGGAGTTCATCGAGTTGATCGCCGACTCGGGCGCGAAGCTCTACGCCTGCAAGGCCACGGTCGACATGTTCGAGCTCAAGCGCGAGGACTTCATCGACTCGATCGAGGGGATCATCACGGTCGGGGACTTCTATCAGATGGCCGGGGGCGGGCAGATCATCTTCACCTGAGGCCCGCAAGCGGCGTCATGCTGGCGGAGTCGCGCCTCGCAGGCCTAGCTTGGAGGTGCGCTCCGCCAGCGCCCGACGTCCTTCCGGAGGAAGCATGCGTACCGCCCGTCACCTGATCGCCGCGCTCGCCGTCACCGCGTTCCTGTTCCCGGCGGTCGCCGCGGCACAATCCGATCGCGCCCTCGACATCACCGAATCGATCCTCGACCGGTTCTTCACGGCCCACGCCAAGGAGAAGTCGGAGGGCGAGGCGACGACGACGCAGGTCGCCGACGCGGAGGCCAGGATCGCCAAGTTCGAACAGTGCAAGCGCGACTTCGAGGCGGCCGGTTCCGCCACCGGCAGCCGCCTGGGCGGACTCGCCGCGCGCATCGCGATCAAGGCCAAGTGCGGTGCGTCCGACTCCGAGGGGATGCGCAAGGAGCGCGAGCGCCTGATGAACGGTCCCGAGTCGGCCGCGGCGGCCGCCGGCGGATTCGCGCTCCCCGAGTACCGGACGCTCCGCGACCGCATCCGCGGCTGGCTCGGCGGCGATCGCTCGGGCTTCACGACCGCGGGTCTCGCCGTGTTGCGCGCGCGCGAGTCGCAACTGCGATCGGCCCTCGGGGTGAGCGCGGCGGTCGCCGGCGGTGGGGGCGGCGGGCGCGGCATGCGCGGCCCCGCCGTCTGGGGCACCGACTTCGCCTGGCTCTGGATCTCGCAGCTCTTCGCCGTGCAGTACCTCTCGGGCGCGACGATGTTCGAGAAGGACTACGCCCCCGGCGACTGGACCCGGTGGCGCATCACCACCGACGAGGACGGCGACGTGCAGGAGACCGAGCGGGCCTTCATCGGCCGCCCGACCGACGGCGGCGAGTGGTGGCGCATGCGCACCATCACCAAGCATGACGACGGCGCCGACACCGTCACGCTCGAGGCGCTCTTCAAGCCCGAGACCGGCAACGAGTACCTGCAGCGCCTCGTCCGCATGCGGGCCAAGCTCCCCGGGAATCCCGAGCCGCAGGAGATGATCGTCCCGCAGCAGTGGACGACCTGGAACATGATGGGCGCCTTCACCGGCAAGCCGACGCCGGAATCGATCGAGGGGGCGACGGTCGGCACCGAGTCCGTCACCACACCGGCCGGCACCTTCAGTGCCAAGCACGTGCGCTTCGGTCAGGGCGGGGGCACGCTCGACTGGTGGCTCAGCGACGCCACGACCGGCGGGTGGATCAAGTTCAGCGCGATCGACAACGACAAGAAGCCGCAGTACACCATGGAACTGATCGGGAAGGGCACCGGTGCGAAGAGCGAGCTCGGCGTCGTGATGCGGTAGACGACGCCGAACTCCGCCAGGTCCGGCTCAGGGGCGCTCTCCCGGTCGATAGACCCGCTCCACGTGCCCCTCGAGCTGACTCGGGTGGAAGTAGACGGTCCGCAGATCGCCCCGGGCGTACCGTTCCGCCTGATCGTTGAAGTGCTTCGACCCCGGCACGCTGTTCAGTCCGCCGGCCGTGATCGCGCGCGCCATGACCGAGTCGCCGAACTCCACGACCGCCACGAAGCTGTTGCCGTAGGTCCCGTACATCCTCTTGGTGCCCGGATACTGCCGCGCCCCGAACGCCGCGAGCGAGCCCCAGTTCGCCGACGCGAAGCCCACCGGGATGCTCGCACCCGAGTCGCTGAACGGCTGCTCGATGTCGGCCGTGAGCCGCTGGAAGCGGTTCACGTCGCCCCACGCGGTGCGCCAGTCGCCGAAGTCGGCGGTGAGACGCGCCACGGCCGCTTCGAGGGCCCCGAGCCGATGCTCGCCGCTCGCCGCGCGCGCCATGTACGCGAACACCGAGGTCCCCTCGGCGTCGGGATCGGTCCGCACGCGCGTGACGAGCTCGGTGCCCCAGTAGTGCGCGAGCGTCAGCGCGACCGACTTGGTGCCCGATCTCCGGTCCCACGCGCGCAGCAGCGCGACCGGTTCCTTGAGCGCGGCCTTGCGCGCATCACTCGCGCGCAGTGCGTCGTAATCGCGCACGAGCGCCGGGATCAGCGCGTCGAACGCCGGGAGATGCGGGTCGTAGGCGGCCGCGATCAGCTTGTCGAGGTCGAAGGCGCGTTCGCGCGAGAGCACCTCGATCGCGTGGAGGCCGCGCGCGTTCTCCCCCTCGCCGGCCTCGAAGTACCGCGGATAGGCCGACGGCTTCGGGCTCGCGGCGCCTGCCGCCGAGAAGGGCGCGTTGTTCGTGTTCTGGATCCAGCCGGTGCTCGGGTTGAAGACGTTCGGACTCTCGTCCACCGAGTGCACGCCCTGCCACTCGGTCCGCGGATCGCTGCCGTCCACGGGCTTGCTCCAGTCGTACCGCGTATCGCGGCGCGGGATGAAGTTCGCATGGAAGTAGGCCGTGTTCCCCTCGGCGTCGGCGAAGACGGTGTTGTTCGACGAGTTCGTGTGGAGTTCCATCGTCGCCCTGAACTCGGCGAGGTTCTTCGCCTTGGTGCGCGAGAACGACTGCGTGAGTGCCTTGACCGGCTCGTTCATCAGGCGCACGGCGATCCACTTCCCTTCCGCCTCGCGGACGACCGGCCCGTGGTGCGTGCGGTACACGGTGAACTCGCGGGTGGCCATCCGGTCGCCGTCGCGGTAGCGCAGCGAGATCCGCTGCGAGACCACGCGCCGCTGTGCCGAGTCGTACGCGTACGTGTAGCCGTCGGCCGTGCGTGTGGCGGTCACCGCGTACTCGTCGATCGCGTCGTTGTTGCTCGAGGTGTGCATCCAGCCGGCGGTGGCGTTGAAGCCCTGGTAGACGAAGAACTGCCCCCACGTCACCGCGCCGTAGGCGTTCAGCCCCTCGTCGCTCGTCATCTGCAACTCCTCGCGGAAGAAGAACGAGGTGTGCGGATTGATCAGCAGCAAGGCCTTGCCGGACGCGCTCCGCGACGGGCCGATCGCGAAACCGTTCGAGCCGGTCGGCTCGACCAGGAACGTCGGCGCCGCGGCACGCGCGACGTCGAGGTGCGCGCTCCCCGCGGACGCACTCGCGGTGTCCGGGCCGCCGTAGAACGCCTCGAGCGCCGGCAGCGAGATCGTCTCGATGTCCCCGCCGATGCTCCCCTCGCTGAACGCGAGCGCCATCCAGGGCTCGAAGTGCGTGAGCACGCGCGGCTTCACCTCGGGGTGCGTCGCGAGGAAGTGATTGAGCCCGTCCGCCCACGCATCCATGAGGGTTCGGAGCCAGGCCGGGCTCGCGGCGTACTGCGCGCGCAGCGTGTCGGGGTCGATGAAGAGCCGCATCCGCAGGTCGCTCCAGATCGCCTTCTTGCCCTCGGCCTCGGCCAGGCGACCCATCGCATTGAGGTAGTTCACCTCGATGCGATTGAAGTCGTCCTCCGCCTGGGCAGAGACCATGCCGAACACCGCATCGGCATCGCTCTTGCCGCGGATGTGGGGGATCCCCCAGTCGTCACGGGTGATCGTGACGCGGGCGGCCTGCGCTTCCCACCGCGAGCGCTCCTCGCGCGAGGGGCCTCCGGTCGAGCAGGCGGCGGCGACGAGAGCGAGGACGAACAGGGAGAGTCGCGGCATCGGAGAGGGAGTCACGGAAGGCATCAGTGGGAGGTGGGGAGAGCGGCCCGCGTACTCCAGGCCCGGTACGACTCGCGCAACTGCTCCTGGAAATGGTGCACGCCCTGCTCGGCGTCGACCGAGAACCGGCCGCGATCGTAGGCCGGCGAGCCGAGTCCGCGCTGGACGAGGGCGCAGATGTCCATGTCCTCGCGCTGGATGCGGTCGCTGTAGTCGAGGTCATCGGCGATCGCGCGCTCCGCCGCCTCGCCCTTGGCGTCGCGGTAGTAGAACCGGAACTCCACGCGGCAGCGGTCCGTCCCGATCGGCACGACGACGTTCGTCTGCACCCGACCCGGGAGGATGTTCATCATGTAGTTCGGGTAGACGAAGTAGTAGTAGGCGCAGTCGCCGGGCCGGATGTCGTACGGCGCATCGCCGGGCTCGATCGGCGCCCACTGCAGCGAGTACGGTCCCGCGAGCTCGGTCTGGTAGCGCCGGAAGTCGTAGAGCTTCATGAGCTCGGGATGCACGTACGGGACGTGATAGCCCTCGAGGAAGTTGTCGACGTAGACCTTCCAGTTGCAGCCGACCTCGTAGTCGATCCGCTTCATGAGGGTCAGCTCGTCGATCCGCACCGGCGCGATCCGTTCGGCGATCCCCTGCATGGTCGCCGCGAGCGGGGCCGCGTCCGCATCGAGATTCACGAAGACCTGCCCCTGCCAGGTCTCCACGCGCACGGGCACGAGGCCGTAGTCCTTCTTGTCGAACAGGTCCACCCGATCCCAGCGCGGCACGCCGCGCAACGAACCGTCGAGCAGGTAGGTCCAGCCGTGATACTGGCAAGTGAGCGCCTTCACACATCCCGAGGCGGCGGTGGCCAAGGGACCGCCGCGGTGGCGACAGACGTTGTGGAACGCGCGCAGCGCACCCTCCTTGTCGCGCAGCACGAGCACCGGCGCCTGACCCACCTGCGCGGTCACGAAGCACCCCGGCTCGGTGAGCGCCGACAGATCGCCCACGCACTGCCAGGTGCGCTCGAAGATCGCCTCGAGGTCTATGCGGTGGAATGCGGCGCCGGTGTACCAGGACGCGGGGATCGTCCAGGCACGCGCGATCGGGAGGCTCTCGAGCTCCTCGGGGGTGAACCGGTGCGTCGGCGACGTCACGGGCGGCCCGCGCGTTCGGAGGCGGGCAGCCGCAACCAGGCGATGTAGTCGGTGCTCGGCGGCTGGTGCGCGAGCTGGCGGATGCGCATCGCGATCTGGCCGCGGTGGTACGTGCCGTGGTTCACCACATGCCGCACGAGCTCGCCGATCGGGTTCGACTGTTCCTGCCCCGCGAAGGTCCGGTAGCTCATCGGTCGGGCGAGTGCCGCGGCGTCGAGTGAGCGGAGCAGACGACCGCGTTCCTGCTCGATGAGGCGCAGGTGCTCGACGAGCCCATCGAAGCCCGACTCCGCGACCCACTCCGTTCGAGCCAGACCCACTCGGCGGCGATGAGATGCGCGAAGGTGCCATGCAGCGAGCCGAAGGCGCTGTCGTCACGCCGGCGCCGCTCGGCATCGGGGATGAGGCGGAGGGCGGCGGTCAATCGCGCGGTCGCCCATTCCGTGTAGCCGACGAGATCGAGGAGTTCGGACTGGTCCATCGCCACAAGTTGCGCCTTCCCTTGCCGCGCCGGAAGGCGCGCCCCGACCGCCGCGGCGCCGACAGCTAGCGCAGTGCCGAGAGGTCCGCCGGCACCGTGAAGCGCACCTGCATCAGGATCGCATGCCGTCGTGACAGCACGCAGCCCTCGGTAGCCGTCGGCTCCGCGGAACAGGACCCGCGCGTGCTCTCCCCCCGGATCCCGGTCACCCCGGTCGCGAGATTGATGGCCAGGAGGCCGGGTACCGGTGTATGGAAGGTCACCCCGTCGAAGATCGAGCTCTCGGGGAGCCAGGCCTGGAAGCGCCAGTTCGGCGCGCTGATCCCCTGCGCGAGGTTCCACGGCACGGCCCGCACGAAATGATCCTGCAGCTCCTGGGCCGTCGTCCGCTCGTCGATGGGGCAGCGGAACGCGAGTTCGATCTCGCCGCCAGGTGCGTTCACCCGCAGGGAGACGTAACCGTTGGTCTCCGGACTCGAGCAGGACGGTGTCCACTCGGGACGTTCCAGCACTCGGGAGGTGGTCACGGCCATGGCCCACCCGTCGGGATGCTCGCGGACCCAGCCGTCCATGGCCCGTTCGGCGAGTTGCTGCTCGTTGGCCGGAGACAGGGGCGCGTCGGCGCACCCGGCCGGGAACGTGAGGCAGAGCACAGTCCCGATCAGGCGAAAACGGCGAAGTTGCATAAGCGTCACTACCCTGGGGTACCACAGAGTGTCACGCCCGGTTGACCGGGCCGCGTACCGCCCGTAATTCTGGCACCAGAACCTCGGCTCCGCCTGCGGGGCCCTGTTCCTCTCCCTTCGCCGAGCCTGCCCTGATGCGTTCCCGTCCGCTGGTGCCCGCGTTGCTGGCCGTCGCCCTGATCCTCGGGGTCGGTTCGTGCACGAGTTCGACCGAGCCGCCGAAGGTCACTTCGGTCCAGTTGGCTCCCGGTGCCGTGACGTTGGACGCCATCGGCGCCGCGCAGACGATGACGGCGACGGTGCTAGATCAGCGTGGTGCGCCGATGACCTCGACCGGGCTCACCTGGTCGTCGAGCGCCCAGGGGATCGCCACGGTGTCGCCCACCGCGGTGGTCACGGCGGTCGCCAACGGGACCGCGACCATCACGGCATCGGTCGAGGGCAAGTCGGCCTCCGTGCAGGTGACGGTCGCGCAGGTTCCGATCGCCCCCGTCGTGGTCGCCGGGAACGCGCAGTCGGGCTCGATCCTCGCGCAACTCCCGACCGCGCTGCAGGTGCGGATCGAGGATCGCCTCGGCAACCTCATGGCGGGGCAGCCCGTCACCTTCGCGGTCACGGCGGGCGGAGGATCGATCACCATCACTTCGGTGAACAGCGACGCCGGCGGGCTCGCCTCCACCCGGTGGACGCTCGGGTCCAGCACCTCGGCGTTCCAACGCGTGAGTGCGGCGGTCGCGGGGAACGCCAATGTCACGTTCTTCACCGCCAATGCCCTCGCCGGTCCGCCGGTGCAGATGGTCGTGGCTCCGGGTACGAGCGCCGACGGTCAGATCGCCAAGTTCGGGACGGCGGTCGCGATCAACCCGGCCGTGCAGTTGCTCGACGTGCTCGGGAACGGCGTGGCCGGTGCCACGGTCAACTGGAGCGTGCTGAGCGGTGGCGGCTCGCTCACGGGCGCGGCCGCCGTGACCAACGCCAACGGTGTCGCGACGGTGGGATCGTGGACGCTTGGGGCGGCGCTCGGTGCGAACAGCATGCAGGCGAGCTTTGGCGCGTTCTCCCCGATCCTCTTCACGGCGACGGCGATCCAGGATCCGTGCACGGCGGGCGGCGCGCAGCCGCTCACCCTCGGCGTGACCAAGGCCAGCAACATCAGTGCGACCGACTGTCAGCTGCCGAACCCGGCGCTGCAGAACTTCGAGCTCTACCGGCTCGATCTCGCGTCGTGCACGTCCATGATCATGGAGATGAGCTCGGGTGACTTCGACACCTGGCTCTCGGTGTACGACTTCGCCACGCAGACGCTGATCGTCGAGAACGACGACATCCAGTCGGGTGTCATCACCAACTCGCGGATCGCGATCACGCTCCCTGCCGGCAGCTATCTGCTGCGGGCGCGCACCTTCGACCCCGGGCAGGCGGGCAACTACACGCTGCTCGTGCGCACGGCCCTGCTCGGCGTTCCCGCGATCGTCGTGCTCAACTCCGGGAACGGCCAGATCGCCGCGCCCGGCGCGTCCACGCCGGTGGCGCCCTCGGTGCGTGTGACCGACGAGGCCGACGCGCCGGTCGCGGGCATCACGGTGGAGTTCGCCACGGTGCCCGGCTTCGGCTCGGCGAGCGGCGCGACCGCCGTGACGAATGCCAGCGGCATCGCGACCGTGGGGGCGTGGACCCTCGCGGCGGGCGCGAACGCGCTCTCCGCCACGGTCACGGGCACCAATCCGACGGGGAATCCCGTGGTCTTCTCGGCGACGGGGAAGAACCCCGGGACCGGCTTCGACATCGGGCTCCGCTTCGTCTCCATGCCGACGCCGTCGCAGTTGCAGACGTTCAGCAACGCGGCCACCCGCTGGGAGACCGTCATCACCGGCGACATCGCCGCGCAACCGCTCAACTTCACCGCGGGATCGTGCAACTCACCTTCCGCGATCAACGAGACCGTCGACGACGTGATCATCGTCGTGCGTCTCGAGCCGATCGACGGCGCCGGGCAGGTCCTCGGTTCCGCCGGTCCCTGCGCCGTGCGCGTGGGGCCGTCGTTCATCCCGGCGGCGGGCAGCATGCGCTTCGATACCGCCGACCTCGCGAACCTCGAGGCCGGCGGCAACTTCGGCAATGTGATCCTGCATGAGATGGGGCACGTCCTCGGCATCGGCACCATCTGGAGCAACAAGGGCTTCCTGCAGCTCATCTCGCCCACATCCGGCACCGGGCTCGACACGCACTTCAACGGTCCGCTCGCGATCGCTGCCTTCAACGGCCTGAGCCTCACGCCCTACACCCTGGGCAACAAGGTCCCGGTCGAGAACAGTCAGGGCGGCGCGGGAACGCGCAACTCGCACTGGCGCGAGAGCGTGCTGCAGAACGAACTCATGACCGGGTTCCTCAACGCCGGGAGCAATCCGCTCAGCGCGCTCACGATCGCCCAGATGCAGGACCTGGGGTACGCCGTGAACATGGGTGTCGCCGACGCCATCAGCCTGGCGTTCTCGCTGCGGGCCGAAGGCGACACCGGACCCGCGCCGATCGAGCTCAAGGACGATATCAGTCGCGGACCGATCTACATCGTCGACCGTCAGGGGCGCGTGCAGGGCGCCCCGCCGGCGCCGGCTCCGACCGGGCAGAAGAAGACGCCGAAGCCCCTGCGCTGAGCGTCAGGGCGTGCGTGGCATGAGCGGCACGAACGTCCCGTCGTCCACGCGGCCGTCCGTCACGCGGTAGACGGTCACGCCTGACGGGAACACGAACGGCCCGGACGGCGTGTCGGAGACGATCGCTGCCCCCTGGTGGAACCGCAGAGGGCGACCGCCGAGCTCGAAGGCGATCCGCTCGCCGATGTGCACATGCCCGGCCAGGGCGATCTCGTAGCGGCCGGCGCCGATCGATCGGATGACATCGCCCGCGTTGGCGACGGTGTGCCGGAACTGCGTCCGCCCCTTCACCGTGATCAGCGTCGGCGCCGGCGGGCCGTCGGTGTACCCGTGCAGCTGCTCGCTCACCGAGTAGAACGGGATGTGATTGAACGTCACGACCGGCATGGTCGCGGGGATCATCGCGAGGTCGCGCGCGAGCCAGGCGAGCTGGAGGCTGTCGACATCGCCATGGTACCACTGGTCGTCCACGTCGATGGTGTTGAGCGCGACGAAGTGCACGCCGCCGGCATTGAACGAGTAGTAGTCCGGGCCGCGGTACCTCCGGTACATCGCGCGGCCATAGAGCGGATGGGACGGGTCCACGCCTGACTGCGTGCGCTCGACGCCGAAGATCTCGTGGTTGCCCGGGACCGTCCAGACCGGTGCCGTGAACGCCGCGGCCTCGCGGGCGAACAGCTCGTAGTACCCGGTGGCCTCGGCCTCGCCCACGCGCAGCGCGTCGCGCACGAGGTCGCCGGTGATGATCGTGAACCGCGGCGCGATCGAGTCCACCAGCGCGCGGAGGCGCACCGTGCGCCCGGCCGACGACGGTTGGATGTGCGTGTCGGACGCATGCACGAACGTGAGCGTGCGCGGTTCCGGCGCCGGCGCGAGGGCGAAGTCCGCCCGCTTGCCGCGAATGAGGGGCTGCCACCACGGACCGGTCGCGCGGAACCCGCGCGGCAGCGACACGAACACCACGCCGGATCCGCCCGGCGCCAACTGGTACGTGCCCGAGGAGTCCGTGAGGGCCACATGCTCCTGATCCGAGACCACCACGCCCGCCATGCCGGGCTCGCCGGCATCGCGCACGCCGTTCGCGTTGCGGTCCTCGAACACGGAGCCTTGCGCCGCGAGCGGTGCGGCGAGGAGGGCGGAACAAGCCAGGGCTCTGATCATGGGAGATGGATCGCGAGGAAACGGATGAGGTTCTCGCCCATCACGGCGCGGATCTCCGCCTCGGTGAATCCCGAGTCGAGCAGCGCCTGCGTGACCTGCACGAGCGAGTCCCCGGACACGGCCACCGTGGTCGCGCCATCCCAGTCGGATCCGAGCGCGACATGCTCCAGGCCGGCGATGTCGATCGCATGGCGGATCGCCTTGGCGATGTCGTGCGGCGAGCTGCCGCAGATGGCGCCGTCCCAGAAGCCGATGCCGATGAGCGCGCCATTCGCCGCGAGGGCGCGCAGTTGATCGTCGGTCAGGTTGCGCGGCCCGGCACAGGTCGCCTGCACGCCACCATGGCTCACCACCACCGGCTTCATCGCGAGTGCGAGCGCTTCGGCGAACGCGGCCGGGGACGAATGCGCGAGGTCGACGAGCATCCCCTTGTCCTCCATCCGCCGCAGGACGTCGCGTCCGAGCGGTGTGAGGCCGCCCTTCGCCTCGCCATGGGCCGAGCCCGCGACCTCGTTGTCGAAGAAGTGCGCGAGCCCCGCCATCCGGAAGCCGTGCGCGAAGAGCGTGTCGATGTTCTCGATCCTCCCCTCGATCGCCTGGAGGCCCTCCGTGTTCAGGATCCCGATCACCGGCTTCGTGCCGGCGTCGCCCTTCCACTCGTCGCGGCGCGCGAGCGCATTGCGCAGCTCGCTGCCGCTGCGCACGATCATGAGACGGCCGTCCGAGAGCGCCTCCGCCTCCTCGAGCTTGCGCCCCTGGTACAGCGCGCGCTGGAGGATCGATCGGTAGGTCCGCGGCGGCCAGCGCGACGCGATCGCGAGCAACGTGATGTTGTCCGTCGCGGCGCTGTTGCGTTCGTAGTTCTGTCCCTTGGGCGTCTTGGTGACGGTGCTGAACACCTGCACCGCCACGTTCCCCCTGGCCAACCGCGTCACGTCGGTGTGGCCGCGCGACGACGGGCCCATCACGCCGCGGTCCCAGAGCAGCAGGTCGTCGTGCAGGTCGCCGATGGCGAGCGTGGCGTGCAGGTCGTGCGCGCGCTGCGTGACTGCGATCCCCTCCGAGCGGTCGAGACGGTTCATCGAGCCGTCGACGTACACCGGCACCGCGAAGAAGAAGCTCGCGAGGAGCGCGAGGACGACGCCGGTGACGAGCGGGACGCGGCGGATGCGGATCATGGGCGCGGCGCTCCGTCAGGGTGCTTGTCGCACGCCGGCGGCTGCTCGACGCTCCACGCGAGCGTCGCGATCTGCCAGCGGCCCGCGACCTTGTACATAGTGAACGCGTCGACGCCGCAGTGCGACCAGGCGCCGTTGATGTAGAGATCGTACGGCATCCAGACCACGGCGAGCGGCCCCGTGACGAGCACCGTGGGACCGAACCCGCGCTCGGTGATGCGACCGTCGAACGTCGCGGCACGCTGCTCCTCGCGCGTGCTGCTGCGGTAGATCCACTCGCCGTCGCGCTGGCGCGACGAGAAGGTGCGCGCCTCGGGGAGCATGAGATCCGCGAGGCGCGCGAAGTCGTTGCGCGAGATCAGGGCGAGCGCCGAGTCGGCGACGGCCCGAGCGGCGGCGCGGTCGGCCGCGGCATCGGCCGGCGCCGGTGTTCGTGCCTGTGCCGCGAGGGCGCCGAACGGGAAGAGGAGCGCAAGGACGGTCGCGCGGGTCAGGAGATGCATCGGTGGCCAGTATGGTGAGGGAACGCTCACGCGTCCCGGGTGACATCAGCGCCGGAGCGACGCGATCCTGAGGCCCGCCGCCGAGTCGGCGATGAGTGTGGCGAATCGTCTGGACCGGGTCTCGGGCCGCTTCGCGCTGGCGACCCAATGCGTCGTCAGCCGCCGGTATCCCGGTGGCTGCGCTTCCCAGAACTTCCACGCTCGCACCTTCTTCCGGAAGGCCGCGAGTTCCGCGGGCGTGAGCTCCTGCGCCTTCGACTCGAACGCGTACACCCCGGCCCGATCGATCCGGCGCTTCTCGAAGGCCCTCAGTCCGGCGGGTCGCATCCGTCCCGCGGCGATGAGCATCGCCACCTTCTTCGTATTGACGTCGCTCCAGATGCTCGTCGCCTTCCGCGGCGTGAAGCGGATCATGTACGCGTCGCCGTCGATCGACTTCCGCAGCCCGTCGATCCAGCCGTAGCAGAGTGCTTCGTCCACCGAGTCGGACCAGGTCATGGACGGCTTCCCGGTCGCGACCTTGTGGTAGCCCACCCAGAGCTCGCTCGCCCTGGTGTGGTTCGCCTGCAGCCAGCGCCTGAACGCGGCGGGAGAGGGGAAGAACTCGGGTGTCATCGCCCGCTACGTTCGCTCGGCCGGAGCGCCGGCGCCACCCAGCCCCCGAGCCACTCGCGGGCCGCCCGCCAGGCCCGCCCGGCCGCGAAGCCCGCGACCGAAGCGAGTTCCTCCACGCTCGGCTCCACCTCCTCGCCGAGCGAGCGCAGGATCCGGCTTCGCATCCGCATCACCACCGGCGTGCCGATCTCGATCGCGTTGAAGTACGGGTCGTAGCGCGTCCCCACGCCTTCGATGAGCGCCGCGGTGCGCGCGAAGTAGACCAGGTCGCGCGGCAGGATCACCGGGAAGTCGTAGAGCGACTGCATCACGCGGTCGGCGAGCATCGTGTCGATCCGCTGCTGCGTCGTCGTGCGGGTGGAGGCCATCTGCACGAGCACCTCGCTCAGCCGGTCGATCTCCGCCGGGTCGGCCCCAGGCGCGATCAGCCCGAGCGCGTAGAACCCCTTCGCGACCGCCTTGGCGTCACGGCGGATGCTCGCGAAGACGGTGCGGATGAGCGTGAGCCGGAGCTCGGGCGGAACGCGCACCATCATCCCGAAGTCGAGCAGCACCAATCTCCCGTCGGGGGAGACCATGAGGTTCCCGGGGTGCGGGTCGGCATGGAAGAGCCCGTCCACGAGCATCATCTGCACGTAGACCTCGATCACCATCCCCGCGAGGCGCCCCGCGTCGACGCCACCGGGCACGAGCCGGTCCACCCGCGTGCCTTCGATGAACTGCAGCACCAGCACCCGCTGGCGCGTGAGTTCGTGCATCACCTCGGGGATCACCACGCGCGGGTTGCCGGCGAAGTTCGCTCTCGCCTCGGTGGCGTACTCGGCCTCGAGCCGGAAATCCATCTCCTCGCCGATGCGCGCCGCGAACTCCTCCACGAGCGACTGGAAGCCGAGGATGTGCGGCGACGGCCAGCGCCGCCCCGCCCAGGCGGTGATCGCGCGCGCCGACCTGAGGTCCTTGCCGACCATCTCCTCTATCCCGGGGCGCAGGACCTTCACCGCCACATCATGCCCGTGCCAGCGCGCGCGGTGGACCTGGCCGAGCGAGGCCGCGGCGACCGGCGTCCGGTCGATGGCATCGAAGACCCGCTCGGGCTCCATGCCGTACGCCGCCACGATCTGTCCGCGGATCGCCTCCCAGGTGACCGGGGGCACCTGGTCGGTCAGACGCCCGAGCGCGCTCAGGTACGGCTCCGGAATGAGGTCCGCGCGCGACGCGAAGACCTGCGCGAGCTTCACGAAGGTCGGCCCCAGGTGCGCGATGCGCGAGACCAGCGCCTCGGCGCGCGCGGCATGGAAGGCCTTCGACCGCTCGAGCGGCGCCCCCCACCAGAGCCAGCGACGCCGGTCCCGGAGGATGGAGAGGACGAAGGGCCCGAGGGCCAGGAGGATCCGGAGTGTGTGCACGCTGGCTGAACGTTAGAACGGCAGACCCGGTTGCACACCTCCCAGTACCCGAGGCACTGCCGTTTCGGCATATTGCGGTGCACGCCAAACCCACTTCTTCAGGACCGCTCCCCATGTCCGAGAGCTCCACCGGGCCGCTCAAGCGCACCCCGTTCTACGACATCCACGTGGCAGCCGGCGCCAAGATGGTCTCGTTCGCCGGCTTCGAGATGCCGATCCAGTACCCCGGTGGGATCACGGCCGAGCACAATGTGGTGCGCAACGGCTGCGGCGTGTTCGATGTGAGCCACATGGGCGAGTTCATCATCAAGGGCCGCCAGGCGATCGACTTCGTCACCTACGTGACGTCGAACGACGTCGCCGCGCTCGGCACCGGCCAGGTCCACTACTCGGGCATCCTCACCGAGCAGGGCACCTTCGTGGACGATTGTCTCGTCTACCGCTATGCCGACGACCACCTGATGATGGTCGTGAACGGGTCCAACAAGGACAAGGACCTCAAGCACATCCAGCGGTACGTCGGGAAGTTCGACTGCGTGCTCACGGACGTCAGTGACGACATCGGGCTGCTGGCGGTGCAGGGACCCGAGGCGCAGTCGATCCTGCAGGCGCTCACGCCCAAGGCGCTCGACGAGATCAAGTACTACTGGTTCACCGAAACGACGGTCGCGGGGATCCCCATGACGCTCTCGCGTACCGGCTACACCGGTGAGGACGGCTTCGAGCTCTACCACGACGTCAAGCACTCGGCGCGGCTCTGGAAGGCCCTCATGGACACCGGCCGCATCCAGCCCGTCGCGCTCGGCTGTCGCGACTCGCTGCGCCTCGAGATGGGGATGGCGCTCTACGGCAACGACATCGACGACACCGTGACCCCGCTCGAGGCCGGACTGGGCTGGCTCGTGAAGATGAAGAAGGGCGACTTCGTCGGCCGCGCGGCACTCGAGGCGCAGAAGGCCGCCGGCGTGCCGAAGAAGCTCGTCGGCTTCACCTTCACCGAGAAGGCGATCCCGCGCCACGGGTACCCGGTGTTCGTGAACGGCCGACCGAGCGGCACCGTGATGTCGGGGGTCATGAGCCCGAGCGTCGGCTGCGGCATCGGCACCGCCTACGTGCCGACCGCGCACGCCAAGGAGGGGAACACGCTCGAGGTCGACATCCGCGGCAAGCGGATCATGGGGACGATCGTCGGGTTCCCGTTCTGGAAGAACGGTTCTGTCAAGCGATAGACGATGAAGGCCGAAGGATGGAAGATGAACGCGATCGCACTCCCGCATCGCCGGATCCTTCATCCTTCATCCTTCAGCTTTCATCACAAGAGCTGAGTCATGAGCGTCCTCATCACCCTCACCGACGTCGAGCCCGCCGTGCGCCTGAACGCACTGCTGGAAGCCGACGGCGTGAAGACGACGGTCGTCTCCCCCATGGACGACCTCCCGCGGGAGATCCGGCGCACGAAGCCCGACGTGATCGTCTTCACCGGCGCGTTGCTCGACCCGCAGACGCTCGGCCTCGTGCGCGACCAGCTCTGGGGCGGCGCGAGCGTGATCGGCCTCGCCGACGTCGGCGACCCGGCCGTGGAGCAGCGACTCAAGTCGCTCGGCTTCGCCGATGTGCTCACCAAGCCCGTCACCGCCGACGCACTCCGGGCGAGCGTGAACGAACTGCTCGAGCGCCAGCGCATCACCCGCGAGACCGGGCTCTGGGGCGAGAGCGAGGCGGTACGGCAGGTGCTCGTGCAAGTGGCGCAGATGGCGCCGGTCTCGAGCACCGTGCTCATCGAGGGCGAGAGCGGGACCGGCAAGGAGCTCGTGGCGCGCGCGCTCGCGCGGATGTCCCCGCGCCGCAACAAGGCGTTCATCGCCGTGAACGTGGGCGCGCTGCCCGAGACGTTGCTCGAGAGCGAGCTCTTCGGCCACGAGAAGGGGGCGTTCACGGGGGCGGCCGAGCGGCGCATCGGGCGATTCGAACTCGCGAGCGGCGGGACGCTCTTCCTCGACGAGATCGGCGAGATCCCGCAGAGTACGCAGGTGAAGCTGCTGCGCGTGCTCGAGGAGCGGCACGTCACGCGGGTGGGCGGGACGCAGACGATCCCCGTGGATGTGCGCGTGATCGCCGCGACCAACCGCCCCCTGCGGGAGAGTGTGGAGCGTGGCCACTTCCGCGCGGACCTGTTCTACCGCCTGAACGTGCTGCGCATCTACCTGCCGCCGCTCCGCGAGCGTCGCAGCGACATCCCGTTGCTCGTGCGTCGGTTCGTGCAGGAGTTCGCCCAGGAGCATGAGCGCGAGTTCCACGGCATCTCGGCCGACGCCATGCAGTCGCTCGTGCACTACACCTGGCCCGGGAACGTCCGGGAGCTCCGCAACCTGGTGGAGAGCATGGTCGTGCTCGCGACCGGGCGGGAGATCACGCTCGCGGACATCCCGTCCGGGATCCGGGAAGGGGGCGCCTCACGTCTGCTGCCGGTTCCGATGGGACCGATCCACCGCGAGGAGGGGCGCGCCGAGGGGCGGGAACTCGAGTTCATCGTGCGCAGCCTGGTCGAGATGAAGCTCCAGCTCGAGGAGCTGCGTCGCCGGGTGGACGAGGACCGGGGTGTGCTCGCGCAGGTGGCCGGGGGGATGGTCCCCGGGATTCCCATGGTCGGCGGCGCGTACCCGTCCGCGCCGGGTCTGGCGCCCGGATCGATGGCGGGTGCACCCGGCTGGGGCATGGGCGGGGTGGGGATCGAGCCGCCGGGCGTGGCGGCGGGCGCGAACTCGGTGACGATCACCCCGGGCATGACCATGGCGGAGATCGAGAAGACGGCGATTCTCGCCGCGTTGCGGGAAACCCGGGGGAATCGTCGTAAAGCGGCCGAGATCCTCGACATCGGCGAGCGGACGCTCTATAGAAAGCTCAAGGATTATCAGGTGCCGGACCGATTCGGCGAGTAGTCGGGCAACGCGTGGCCGTCACTCTGTGACGCCGTTCGAGCAGGGTCGTTTAGATGGTGGAGATTGATTTTCAGCCTGCTACTGGCAATTTTCGCGACATCAGTGGCTACTCTGGGGCGTGAGGGGGCCATTTGGAACGGGAAGTCGACAAACGCAAGTCCGTCCGTGATCTCAACACTCGTCCTGCCCCAGGAACTGTGACGCATCCCCACCAGCAGGGCGCTCCCCAGAACTCGCCGATCGCGGGCTCCGTTCTGCCGTTGCAGCGCGCCGAGGAACTCATCGCGTCGCTGCAGGACGTGGTGTCCGTGCGGATCACCGCGACGGACAGCGGGTCGGTGGATGCGATCCACGTGCTTGTGACGGGCGACACACCGGCGAAGCAGGTGGTGCGCAACATTGAGAGCGCGCTCATGGCGCAGCTCGGTCTTCGGGTGGATCACCGGAAGATCTCGGTGGCGGCGACGTCGAAGCGAACGACGCCGATGGCCGCCAACGTCGTGGTGTCCCCCGTTGCGGAGGAGACTTCCCCTTCGCGAGCGAGCCGGCCGGTCTATTTCGAGGATGTGGAGGTCCGCGGATCGCGCGCGCGCGGGGTGACCTGTCGCGTGACGCTGCGGATCGGGAACGAGCAATACGCGGGCGAGGCGGAGGAAGGGCTGCAGAGTGACCGCAGCCGGGTGGATGTGGCGGGCCGGGCGACGCTGGTCGCGCTCGGCATGGCGCAGCCGCTGAGTGGCCTCTTCTCGCTCGAGGGCGTGCGGGTGATCACGGCATTCGACCGCGAGTTCGTCTTCGCGGCGGTGATGGCGCGTCAGGGTCGTGAGCAGGTGATGCTGACGGGCAGCTGCGAAGTGCGCGAGAGCTCCGAGACGGCGGCGGTGCTGGCCGTGCTCGACGCGACGAATCGGTGGATGGGTCCGGCGGTGGCCATGGGAATGGCGCTGCCGGCGTCCCTAGCGGTGGAGGACCGGCGCGGCCTGGGTCGCTGACGGTCGAAGGTGTTCGTGGGAAGCGGAGCGCGGCGTCGGGGCGAGTCCCTGGCGCCGCGTCGCCGCCAGAGGGAGTAGTTGGTCAGGGAGCTGTATACACCTGAACGAGAGGAGTAAGGGTGCCCCCCGTTCTCTCCAAAATAGCGGAGAGAACAACAGCGGAAGCGTCATCAAGGACGCATGAGCGGAGCCGATCTTTGTTGAATGCCCGGGCTGAATACCGGGCCATCTCACCGAAGGGAGGTGATTCTCAATGTCCATCATCACGTCGCTCATTAGCGCGATCTGCGCACTTGTGCTCGGAGATGCGGCCAACTGGAGCTGAGTAGAACAGAGGACGGGGGGTCCTCCACTTCTTTTTCCCTTATGAATCGCCAAACTCGCGTCATCCAAATTGTTGTGATGGTAGCGGTCGGCGCGGTGCTCACCTCCGCGGCGATGGTCATTCTCGGGCCGACCCCGACGGTCGAACACTGGGTGGCTGGGGGCTTCTTTGCGGCCTTCGGCATTCTTGCATATGCGATGGGTTACGCGACGTCGCGCACAACCACGGGTAGTATCGGCTTTCTCCCATTTCTGAGCATCGCGGTTATCGCACCGAACATCGTCTCGGTAGCGACGGTCTTCGTGAGCATCGTGACTACCGAACTCATGGTTCGTCGAGCGCCGCTCAAAGCTGCATTCAACGTTTCGCAGTTTGTATTCGCGGAAGTAGTTGCGATCTCCGTCTTCCTATTTCTAGACGGGGCGCCGATGACGGGCGGGCCTCTCAGTTTCACCGAGGGCTTTGCATTCTTCGCGATGGTTGCAACTTGGTTTGTGGTGAACAAGCTCGCCGTTAGCACGGTAGTCGCGGTTTCGGACGGACGCGATACGCGCGAGCACTGGATCAGTAGTATGCGGCTATCAGCCGCATACGATGTTCTATCATTTCCGCTGATCTACTTCTTCGCGCTCACGTACTTCAAGTTCGGGATCGGCGTAACGTCAGTTCTTGCGCTTCCCATGCTGGGAATTCGGCAACTCTTCAAGCAAAACGTCGCTCTCCAGAAGATTAACGAAGAGCTATTGCAGCTGATGGTCGCGACGGTGGAGGCGCAGGATCCCTACACTTCGGGGCATTCGCAAAGAGTCGCTAGGTACGCGCGCATCATCGCTAGAACAGTTGGAATTGGAGGTCGTGGCGCGGAGCGTGTTGCCGTGGCAGCGCTGCTGCACGACGTCGGCAAGATCTACGGTGAGTTCGCTCCAATCCTACGCAAGCCCGGTCGCCTTACTGACGCTGAGTATGAGGTCATGAAGACCCATCCCGCCCGAGGCGCTTCTCTCGTCGAAAAGGTCTCTCACTTTGCAGACCTCGTGCCGGCAGTCATGTCGCATCACGAGGCCTGGGACGGACGCGGGTATCCGCACGGTCTTGCTGGTGATGCGATTCCCCAGACAGCGCGCGTTATTGCGCTCGCCGATACGATAGACGCCATGAGTACCTCACGGCCATATCGCGACGCGCTTTCCGCAGACATCGTCTACGCGGAGATCGTCAAGGAGAGCGGACGTCAGTTTGATCCTCGAATGTGCACTGCCCTTCTCCGGCCCGAAAGCTGGCGTGAACTTGTAAGCGAGATTGCGATCGCAACACGCGAGTATCCGGTCGCGGCGGATCGATCGGGCCACAAGGAAGGTGAACCTCCGCGCAGTGTCGTTGCCGTGGAACCTTCGAAGCGAAACCTCTAGGCGAGTTCCGCCCGTCGCCTATCTAGACGTGCTGCAGTCAACTCCGTAAACGCGATCGGGAGGGGTCGGTCCGCTAGCGAAGCCCGACGACTGAGATAGGATTCGTGCACTGAGAGCGCTTCCTGCGGCGAATCGAGCGCAACGAGGCACCTTAGAACAGAGTGGGCGACCCAATCCTCATTGGGCCCAGGCTTGTTCGCGCACAGTGACTGAATTGCGTCGGCGCAGAACGCGCGAGCGGATGCGCTCCCACCGGTTTGCGCGAAGGCAACTGAAAGACAGGCGCTGTCCGCCGCCCGCCGTCTAGTTGAGGAGTCGGATTTCAGGGCGTCCATGTATGGGGCATACGTTTCGATGCACCCCCGGGCGTCCCCAGTCTCTAAGAGGTACCTCGCCCTCGCGTGCGTAATAGAGCGATCGAGATCAAGATCCTCAGCGGGCATGGCGAAACCAGTCGCTTCCTGGAGCCAACGATCGGCCTGTGTGAAGTCGGCCTGATCAAGAGAAAGGAAGATCAAGCTCGCTGCCGCTAGGTGAGCATCGCGCGGCGCACCGTAAGATCGTGCCGTTTCGACAGCTTGCTCGAAAAGGTCCGCGGCGGGTTGATGGCGACCGAGGAATCTGAGCGCCGTCGCCCGATACCTGAGGGCGAGCATCCGTACGGACGGTGCATCTCCGTCGCTGCATTGTTCCGCGACTGCGTGCTCCATCTGCGTCAGCTCTTCTGCGCTTCCAAACTCCGCTGCGTACATAAGTTGGACGATTGAGCCCATAAGGCTTTTGCCGTAACGCGCGGCGGAAGTTGCGGACGCTGTTAGAAACGCTCTCGCTGCATCCGGGATGCCCGAATTCAGGACGCTGCGCATTCCAACGTGGCAAGCCCGTTGGCATGCTGAGTCAGCAAGTGCTGTGTTCGAAACGGATGCGATGAGCAAGTCGACAGCGTCTCGAATCGGAGTGCCGAGCCTAAGGCGCGAGTCGACCAGTGTAGCGAAGACCTCGGATCGCATCGTCGAGAAGGCTGAGGGCGAGTCCGAGACGCACGAGAGCGCTTCCTCGCAAGAGGCCAAGGCGTCTGCGTGAAGCGAAGCTGCGTTCTGAGCGGCCGCGAGATCTGCGAAGAGCTCAGCGCGACTTCCAGAGTCGCAGCTCAGTCCTGTCGATTGAAGCAGCGCCTCCACAGCTTGCCGCGGGAGCCCGCGCCCCATGAAGAGCGCGGCTACACGCCGGAACTGTTCCCGAGACCGTTCATAGCTGCCAGCCAGCGAGAATAACTCAGCGGCTCTCCAGTAGTTCGAGAAACCGGCGTCAGTGAACGACTCCGTAGCTAAGAGTGCGGCGGCGTCGTAGGCCATCGCGCATAGCGCCGTACCCTTGAGCGTATCGCGAATGGAGTCATGCCAGCACTCGTGGAGTTCTATGGTGCCGGATGAACTCATCGCGAGAACACCTTCGAGCTCTAGCTGCTCAAGAAACGCGTCGTAGTCCCAGTTCCGCGGTACTAGCAAAGCGCGAAGCCGCGAGAAGCGAGCGAGCGGTCCGAGAAGCGATACGGCCCGAAGGAGTTGCAGTTCGTGCCTCGCAAATGCTGCGATCCGTTGCTCGATAACCACCGCGAGCGACTCGGGTAGACGAGAGGGTGCATGTTGCGTCGCGCGCTGAGACGTCAACTCACGGAGGAACAGCGGATTGCCACCACCTGCACGGACAATGGCGGCACTTAGGTGTTGTGAAGTGGATCTGCGAGCAGATGCCGAAAAGGAGGAGACGAGGACCGACGCATCACTCTGCGAGAGCGGCGAAACGGGAACTGAAAGGAAGGCGGCAAGGTGCGCGGCGGAAGTGTGGAGTGTGTTTCGCGATGTCAGGCGGCTCGTCGCAAGTACCAAGAGGCGATGCGCCTTGGAAATCTGCGCGATTCTCGCGACCACCTGCAGCGACGACGCGTCCGCATTGTGCAGGTCGTCGATGCTTACAACGACTCGAGATTCATGCGTCGCGGCCGCGCAAGCGTCCGCGATGGCCCATGCGGTTTCCGCCGGAGAAATGGTTTCGGGGCCGGCCGCGTCGTCTAGACTCGATCGCGTCGAGGGACTGCATAGACGCGAAATCAACGACAGCGCAGCGGGAGAGGTACCGACTAACCCCGGGAGGTCCTGGAGTGCAGACGCCACAGCAATTGCGAGAGAGAACGGCCGGCCGGAATCAGACTGGGAGGCCCTTACTGAGCAAACGCGAAAGCCGTTGATGAGCGCAAACTGATGAAGTTCGCTGGAGACGCGAGATTTTCCGATTCCCGGCGCGCCGTAAAGCAGGAGGGCGCTTCCTCTGCCCTCACCAGCGTTTGCCAAGGCGGTGGTAAGGCGGCGCATGAGATCCTCCCTTCCGACCAATGGCACTTCCGTCCTGCCCCTTCCGCCCCACTCCGGCTTCCGCTCCGATATCCGCCGCCGCAACACCGTCGCCGGCAACGCGATCTGCCCCGCCCGTTCTCCCAGCTCCTCCATGTACTGATCCAGGATCTCCAGCGCCGCCGCCTTCGACCCCGCCATCGCCGCGCTCTCCGCACGCGCCAGCGTCGCCTCCTCGTTCAGTGGATCCGTCCTCAGCACGACCCGCGCCCAGCGCTCCAGGTCGGCCCACCGCCCCTCGCGTCGCGCCTGAACGATCTGCCGGAGCGCCGCCTGACGGTACTGCGCGGCCAGTCTGCTCCGGGTCGCGTCCAGCCACTCGCGGAACTGCGGGGAGATCTCGCGCGTGACCACCGGCAGGAACTCCCCGGAGTCCTCGATCATCCAGGGCTCCGCGGTCTCGGGCCACGAGTCCGCCAGAGCCCGCGCCGCATCGCAGTCCACCCGCTCGCGGTCAAGGAGGAGCGACTCGCCGTCCTCGTCGAGCGTGAACCCCTTGAGGCGCAGCTTGTAGAGCATCTGGCGGAGGCTGTGGCGACCCTTCGCGGGATCGCCACCGGGCCAGAACATGTCGATCATCTCGTCGCGCGTCAGCCGCTCGCCGGCTCGCACGCACAGGTAGACGGCGACGGCCAGCACCAGCTCGGTGCTCTTGGTGATCCGCTTGCGGCCGATCTGGACTTCCGCGGCGCCGATGGCCCGTACCGTGATCATGCAGGCGTCATCCCCAGTGTGCGTCTCCCGGAGTCTCTCGGCGCGCCGTCACCGCCGCGTCATCTGAAGCCGGGCCCGCAACGGTAGCTCGGACCGCCGACGGCGGCAACGTCGTCCGGGTCGCGCGAGTGGCCCCGGCCGCACAGACGAAGGGACCGGGATGCGATGGGCTCGCTCCCCGGTCCCTACCTGGTGACACATACCTGCATGAGCCGTCGCCGATACCGGTGGAACGCGATACGAGGCGCCCTACTTCTCCCGCCCCCGCCCCCCGAGCGCCAGCACCTTCTCGATCCCCATCCCCTCCGCCTCGGCCTGGAAGTTCATCACCACGCGGTGCCGGAGCACGCTGAACGCCACGGCATCCACATCCTCCAGGTCCGGCACGGTGCGCCCGTCCATCGCCGCACGAGCCTTGGCGCCGAGCACGAGATACTGTCCGGCGCGCGGCCCCGCGCCGAAGTTCACGTACTTCTTCACGGCCGCCGTCGCCGAGGGATCGTCGGGCCGCGTCGCACGCGCGAGGCCCACCGCATAGCTCACGAGCGAGGGCGGGGCGGGGAGGCGACGCACGAGCTTCATCATCTCGCGCAGCTTCTCCGCCGAGAGGACGGGCGTCACCTTCTGCGTCTGCACACCCGTGGTGGTCGAGACGATGGCCTCCTCCTCATCGACCGTGGGATAGCCGATCCGCAACTCGTACATGAAGCGGTCGAGCTGCGCCTCGGGCAGGTGGTACGTGCCCTCCTGCTCGATCGGGTTCTGCGTGGCGAGGACGAAGAAGGGCTCGGGGAGCGAGTAGGTCTTGCCCGACACGGTCACCGAGTGCTCCTGCATGGCCTCGAGCAGCGCCGCCTGCGTCTTGGGCGGCGCGCGGTTGATCTCGTCCGAGAGCACGATGTTGCCGAAGACCGGGCCGCGCGCGAAGGTGAACGCGCGCTTGCCGGTGCCGTGATCCTCCTCGAGCAGCTCGGTGCCCGTGATGTCGCTGGGCATGAGGTCGGGCGTGAACTGGATGCGCGAGAAGTCCAGGTCGAGCGCCTGCGAGATGGTCTGGATGAGCAGCGTCTTCGCCAGCCCCGGCACGCCGATGAGGAGCACATGGCCGCCGGCGAGGATCGCCGAGATCATGTTGTCCACCACCTGGTGCTGACCCACGATGCGGCGACTGATCTGCTTCGCGATGTCGACGCGCGCCTGGGCGAGCTGCGCGAGGAGTTCGAGATCCTGCTGGTCGGACGGTGGCACGGGACTCCGCGGGATGAGGTCGGTCCCTCTCTACGGCGAGCCGGAATCTAATGCTGAAAGGGGCACGAAAAAGGCGGAACAGCCCAGGCTGCCCCGCCGCGCACCTCCACCTACCTCCTGCCCCCTGACTCCTACCTCCCGACCGTGAACTCCACCCGCTGCGTGACCGGGAAGTTCTCGCTCGCGAGCGTCGCGACCGCGACATAGCGCCCCGGTGCCGGCGCGTCCCACGCATCCTCGTACCGCAGCAGGTCGCTCGTGCGGAGCACCTTGTTCTGCATCGACTGCGTGAAGATCCGTCCTTCGCTCCAGCGCCACACCTCGCGCCCGAGCGAGTCGAGCACCACGAACTCGTGCGTACGACCATCGGCGAAGGTGAGCTCGAGCTTCTTCTTGCCCGCGTTGGTCACCGCGAATGCGAAGTGCACATCCTCGTCGACGGTGACGTCGAGGGTCGGTGCGAGTGGTGATGCGGGATCCACACTCACGGCGCGCGTCGGTTCGCTGCGCGT
Source organism: Gemmatimonadota bacterium (assembly GCA_021413975.1). GTDB lineage: Bacteria > Gemmatimonadota > Gemmatimonadetes > Gemmatimonadales > Gemmatimonadaceae > Pseudogemmatithrix. The sequence continues at coordinate 13,874 of JAIOPJ010000005.1, read as the reverse complement.
GCTGGCACTCTCATTGCGCGCGCGCGGCCCGCATGCGAATGCGAGCGCCGCCGAACACAACAGCGTGATGGGAACTGAGCCGTTCATAAGAGTGACCGCGTTGGGATGCAAGTGGTCAGCAGGCGCCGCGTCGCGTGCTGTCCAGCTTTGCAACATGAACTTATCAACATCAGGACGATTCGTCAAACGGCAGGTCACGGCTAAGTCGGCCAAGGGACATGACTTGAACTGGCGTCACGAATCTGGTGATGCTGCTCTTCGACCGCGTTGAATGTTTGTTCGGTGTGTGTTCGGTAAAACCCTTTCGCTGCGGACCCGCGCGGTCGGGCCGAGTCCGCGTGCCGGTCGGCGCCCTTGATCGCAGTATCGGCCCGGGATCCCGCTCGACGCGCACCTTCCGGAACCGAGCATCCACGAGTGCGTTCTCAGAGGGGGAATGCGCTTGCGCTTTTTTTCACAAGCTCCTAGAATTCGTGGCTGTGACGTCCGAAGAACCGCCGTCTGCGGACGGTCCGGGAAACCGGCCCGAAGTGCCCCTGCCCGAAGCGCTGGCGAGGCTCGAGAGGGGTGGTCGGGAAGGGGTCTCGGGAGCGGGGCGGTATGCCGGCGTGGGACTGCAGTTCGCGGCATCGCTCCTGTTCTTCCTGTTCGTCGGGCAGTGGATGGACCGGAGGTTCGGGACCGACCCGTTGTTCTTGTACCTCGGCGTCGCCACCGGCGCCGGTGCGGCCTTCTACTCGATGTACCGGAGCCTCATGGGCGACCAACGACGTGAGGAGCAGGAGAAGCTGGCCAGGAAGGACCAGCCGGGCGGTCCGACGCAGTGAAACGGGGACTGATGTTCGCGGCGCTCGCCGCGGTGATCATCTTCGGCGGGGCCTGGGGCATCACCGCGCTCAGGCCCGGGGTGGGGATCGCGAGAGCCGTCTGGAGCAGTGCGGTGATCGCGTTCGCGGTGCAGTTGCTCTCGTTCGCGGTCGCGCGGCCGTTCGTCGCGACCAATCCGATCGCCGGCTGGGGACTCGGATCGCTCCTTCGCTTCACGGTGTTGCTGGTGCATGCCTTCGTCGGAGTCCCGGCGCTGGGGCTGGCCTCCGGGCCGGCGCTGTTCAGCCTCGCGGGATTCCTGTTCGCCACGATGATCGTCGAGCCACTCTTCCTGAGATCATGAAGACCGCGTCCCTCGCAGCCCTGCTCGCCTCCCTGGTCCTCGCCGCCGCGCCCCTGCGCGCGCAGGACCGTCCGGCGACTCCCGCCCCTGTCGCCTCGACCGTCGAGCAGGACTCCGCCGCCGTCACGCTCACCGCGCAGGAGCCCGCGGCGGCCGAGCATGCCGCGCCGGAGGGTGAGCACGAGGCCGGCCCGGTCGACATCATCACGCCGCACATCACCAACGGGGATCACATGGAGATCCCCTACTGGAAGTTCCCGTTCTTCAAGGAGATCGAGCTCCCGCACTGGAAGCCGATCGTGATCGGGGGGCTCTCGTTCGACATGTCGCCCTCCAAGCATGTCGTGTTCCTCCTGCTGGGCAGCACGATCCTCTTCCTGATGATGGTCCTCGCGGCGCGGTCGCTGCGTCGTGCCGCGGTGAAGGGTGAGGCCCCCAAGGGCGGCGCGAACGCGATCGAGGCGATGATCCTCTATATCCGCAACGAGGTCATCCTCCCCAACGTCGGGCATCATGGCGAGGGCTTCGTGCCCTACCTCCTCACCGCGTTCTTCTTCATCCTCACGCTCAACCTGATCGGCCTGGTCCCGTACGGCTCGACCGCGACCGGCAACATCTCGGTGACGGCGACGCTCGCGATCATGACCTTCATCACGGTCGAGGTCGCCGGCGTCCGCGCGCAGGGGTGGGGATACCTCAACACGCTCTTCTACTGGAACAACGACCTGCCGATCGTCCTGCGGCCGGTCCTCTTCCTGATCATGTCGCCGGTCGAGATGATCGGGAAGCTCACGAAGCCGTTCGCGCTGGCGATCCGTCTCTTCGCGAACATGACCGCCGGACACATCGTCGTGCTCGCGCTCATGGGCCTGATCTTCTCGTTCGCCGGCCCGCTGAGCGCCGCGCCGTTGTTCATGTCGGTGCTGATCATGGTGCTCGAGCTGTTCGTCGCGTTCCTGCAGGCGTTCATCTTCACGCTGCTCTCGTCGGTGTTCATCGGGCAGATCCGTGAATCGCATCACTAGTACTGGAGGATGAGGGATGAAGGATGGAGGATGGAAGATGGAAGCAGTGTTTCATCCTCCATCCTTCATCCTCCCTCCTGTCTCGTACCTCGGCGAGCGCCGAGGGAAGCCCGCTGGGCGAGAGCCCGTCGGCGGGTGGCGGCCAGGATGGCGCGTTGGTCAACAGCGGTACACACACTCAAGGGTTCATCACGATGACGTTCTTCCCGTTCTTCCAGGCGACCGCTGAGGCGGTCACCAACAACAACCAGGGTCTCTCGCTCATCGGTGCCGGGCTCGGCGCCGGCCTCTCCGTGATCGGCGCGGGCATGGGCATCGGCCGCATCGGCGGTCAGGCGGTCGAGGGCATGGCGCGTCAGCCCGAGGCGGCCGGCAAGATCCAGACGGCGGCGCTGATCCTCGCGGCGCTCATCGAAGGCGCCGCGCTGTTCGGCGTCGTGATCGCGTACCAGATCCAGGGCAAGTTCTAAGCATGCGAGTCGTTCGGACGGCGGCGCTGCCGCCGTCCGAGCGACCGCGCGTGGATGGTCGTCGCACTCTGCGGCGCCGCCGCGCCGCAACCCTCGAACGAACGGCAGTCGGGACCGGTGGGGACCCCTCACCGACCTCCTGTCTCAAAATACCTCCCATGACGATGCGCTCCCCAATCGCCGCTCTCGCTCTGCTCCTCTCGACCGCTGCCCCGGCCCTCGCCGCCGAGGCGGGCGCCAAGCCGAGCCTGCTCGACCCGCACCTCGGCCTGATGACGTGGACGATCGTCGTCTTCGTGCTGCTGGCGGTGGGGCTCTACTACTTCGCGTGGGGCCCGATCCTCGAGGCCGTGAACGGCCGCGAGCAGGCGCTGCGCGACGCGATGGCTGCGGCCGAGAAGGACCGTAACGACGCCGCGCGCCTGCTCGCGGAGCAGCGCGCCGCGATCGAAGCGGCCCGCAACGAGGCCCAGCGCTACATCGCCGAGGGACGCGCGACCGCCGAGTCGATGCGCGGCGAGATGCTCGAGCAGACCCGCCTGCAGCAGGCCGAGCTCCTCGAGCGCGCGCGCAAGGAGATCGAGAGCGAGAAGGTGAAGGCGATCGACGAGCTCCGCCGCGAAGCGGTCGACCTCGCGCTCGCCGGAGCCGGCAAGCTGATCGGTCAGAAGCTCGACGGCGCCGCCGACCGCAAGCTCGTCGAGCAGTACCTGGCGACGCTCGGGAACAAGTGATGCGCGACACCTCGATCGCCCGCAACTACGCCGAGGCGTTGCTCGCGCTCGCCCGCAAGGCGAACGACACGGCCGGCTGGGGTGCCGCGGTGAGCGCGCTCGGCGACGCGGTGGCGCGGGACGTCACGCTGCAGCACTTCCTCGAGGCGCCGCAGGTGAGTGCGTCGCAGAAGAACGCGGTGCTCGGCAAGGCGCTCGCTGGCAAGACCGCGCCGAACTTCGTGCGGTTCGTGCAGAAGCTCGTCTCGAACCGCCGGCAGATGCTGCTCCCCGAGGTGGCGGTGGAGTATCACAACCTGCTCGACGAGGCCGAGGGGCGCGTGCATGCGCGCGTCACGGTGAGTCGCGTGTTCGACCAGGCGGGCACCGATGCGATCACCAGCGCGCTGGCGAAGGCGCTCAAGAAGACCGTCGTGGCGCACATGGCGGTGGACGAGCGGATCCTCGGGGGCGTGGTGGTCCGCGTCGGGGACACCGTGATGGACGGGTCGGTGCGGCGCAAGCTGGTGCGCCTGCGTGAGAAGATGATCGCGGCGCGGTAGTTCGCTCGGGCGGTCGCGCGCCGGCCGGGCCCCATGAGGTTGCCGGCGGCGTGATTCAGGCGTCTTGACGGGACCGTCCAAGGTCAGGTCCCGGAACCGCCGACCCCCAGATCACGGAGTCCACGTGCTCGCGCCCCGCATCGCCACCGCGCTGTTCTTCGCGTCGCTGCAGTTGTCGCCGACGGTCCTCGTCGCGCAGGGGTCCGGCGCGAGCGGGCCGATCGATCCGGTGGTGCCATCGGACTCCGCCGTCCGCGCCGACTCCGCAGCGAAGGCGGAGTTCCTGGCCAAGCTCAACCGGCGCAGCGGCGAGATCTCCCTCGACGGCGGCATGGCCACGCTGCGGCTGCCGGCATCGGTGTCGTTCATCGATCATGCCGGAGCGAAGCTCCTCCTCGAGGTCGGGTGGGGCAATCCGGCGGGCGCCGCCGACGACGTGCTCGGCATGATCATCCCCGCCGCCGGCGATCCGCTCGGCGAAGGCAGCTGGGGCATCGTGATCGAGTTCAACGATGACGGCTACGTCTCGGACAAGGACGCCGCCAAGATCGACTTCACGGCGTTGCTGAAGGAGATGCAGGAGTCGACCGAGGCATCGAACGAGGAACGCGAGAAGGCCGGCTACGGATCGGTGCACCTGCTGGGGTGGGCCGAGCCACCGAGCTATGACGCCGGGAGCCACAAGATGTACTGGGCCAAGGAACTCGACTTCGGTGGCGATGGCACGCACACGCTCAACTATGCCGTCCGAATCCTCGGGCGCCGAGGTGTCCTCGAGCTGAATGCGGTGGCCGGCATGGACCAGCTCACGACGATCCGTGACGAGGTTCGGCAGCTGCTCCCGGCGGTCGAGTTCGCGGAGGGGCACCGCTACACCGACTATGTCGAAGGCACCGACAAGCTCGCGACCTACGGTCTGATGGGGCTCGTCGCGGGTGCACTGGCGACCAAGGCCGGACTGTTCAAGGTGCTCTTCGCGGGGTTGCTCGCCGCCAAGAAGTTCCTCGTGATGGGGGTGGTGGCGGCGGGTGCGGCAGCGAAGAGGTTCTTCGGCAAGAAGTCCGCGGCGTAGCTGCCCGCGGGAGCAGAGGCGGACCGCCCCGCCGCATGAGGACGGAGGTGACTCGGCGCGGTAACGTCGCCAGCGCTGGATAACCTGATGCTGGGCGGCGTGTCGCTGTCGGACGAGGCGAGACTCGTGCACGCGGCCCGTGCGGCAGGCGTTAGATGCCGTCCGGTTGCGCGTCCGCGGACGCGCGACCGGTGAGGTGGGGCGGACCAGGGAGGCAGTGACCAGCGAGGGCGTGAACGGTTCTGGCGGAACTGTTGGAGCAACGTGGGTGCTGTGGGGCCTCCGGTAGACGCCATTCGTGTGGTCCGGGCCTCCCGCGCCGCGATCTGGTCGCCGTTGTGGCGCGTCCGAGTTTGGTCCATGTTTGAGCGCAACTCGGCGGTGGATCCCTCTGATCGCGACGTGATGTCCACCTGAATCGACCATCCGCCCTCCCATGCGCATCGAACAGCAGCTCTGGACCCTCGCGAGCGGATGGGTCGACCGCCAGGTCTCGTCGAGCCCCTTCCACGCACAGCTGGTTCTCGTGTTCGGGGCTCCGGCTGCCCTGCGCTCCGCCACGGTCTTCCCGGCGCTGCACGCCCGGTACCCGGAGGCCGCCATCGTCGGCTGCTCGACCGCGGGCGAGATCTGCGGCGTGGAGGTGCACGACGACAGCGTCGTGGCGACCGCGCTCGAGTTCGACGCCACCGCGACGCGCGTCGTGTGCCTTCCCTTGCCAAGTGCGGCGGAGAGTGCCGCCGTCGGGCGCGAGCTGGCGTCGTCCTTGCTCGCGAAGGACCTCAAGCACGTGATCGTCTTCTCGACCGGGCTCGATGTGAACGGCTCGGACCTCGTGACCGGCCTCAGCGATGCTCTCCCCTCCCATGTCGCGGCGACGGGAGGGCTCGCCGGCGACGGTGCCCGCTTCGGCGAGACGACCATCTACTGCGATCGCGCGCATCACGTCGGCGCCGTCGCCGCGATCGGGTTCTACGGCGAGCGCGTCGAAGTCGGGTTCGGCTCGATGGGTGGATGGGACTCGTTCGGCCCCGATCGCCTCGTGACGCGATCGCGCGGGAACGTGTTGTTCGAGCTCGACGGTGAGTCGGCGCTCTCGCTCTATCGGCGGTACCTCGGGCCGCATGCGGCGCGTCTGCCGTCGAGTGGCCTGCTCTTCCCGCTCAGTCTGCGCGGCGCGAACGGGCAGCCCCGCGTGGTGAGGACGATCGTCGGGATCGACGAGGAGGCGGGCTCGCTCACGTTCGCCGGAGACGTCCCCGAGGGGAGCTATGTGCGCCTCATGAAGGCCAACACGGACCAGTTGATCGACGGTGCGCAGGGTGCGGCACTCGCGTGTCACGAGGGTCCGGGATCGAGCTCCCCTGCATTCGCCCTGTTGATCAGCTGCGTCGGCCGGAAGCTGCTCCTCAAGCAGCACACGGAGAGTGAAGTGGAGAGCGTGCGCTCGGTGTTCGGCGAGGGCACCGTGCTCGGAGGGTTCTACTCGTACGGCGAGATCGCCCCGTTCTCCGCGCCGCTCACCTCCGAACTCCGGAATTCGACAATGACGATCACCACCGTGAACGAGCGGTAGCGGCGTGCACAAGCTCCTGGAGCGCCAGCTGCGACAACACCTGGGGGGTGTCGACGCTCTGCCGAGCGATCTCGCGGGACTCGTCGAGGCGGTCGACAAGGCGTACACGCAGTCCGACGACGATCGCGCCATGCTGTCGCACTCGTTGGAGATCCTCTCCCAGGAGTTCGTCGAGCGTTTCCAGCGGCTGCAGGAGGCGCTGGCCGAGAGCATCGAGTCGAAGAGGGAGTTGACGCAGATCGTCTCGCAGATGACCGCCACGCTCGAGTCGACCGCCGACGGGATCCTCGTCGTCGATCAACACGGGAGGATCGTGCGGATGAACCAGCGGTTCCTCGATCTCTGGCGGATCCCCCCGGAGATCTCCTCGCAGGGCGACGACGCGTTGGCGATCGGGTACGTCCTCGATCAACTGGCCGATCCGGCGAGCTTCGTGGCCAGAGTCGAGGAGCTCTACCGCGTGCCGGACGCCGAGAGCTTCGATGAGCTCGCATTCAAGGATGGACGGGTCTTCGAGCGGTACTCGCAGCCGCAGGCGGTGGACGGGACGATCGTGGGACGCGTCTGGAGCTTCCGGGACGTGTCGGAGCGCCGCCAGCTCGCGGATCAGCTACGGCAGTCACAGAAGATGGAGGCGATCGGGGCGCTCGCCGGGGGTGTGGCGCACGATTTCAACAACCTGCTGACTGTCATCCTCGGTTGCAGTGAACTGATAGCCGTCCGACTCGGCGAGACGCATCCGGCCGCGGTCGACGTCGCCGAGATCCACTCCGCCGCGACGCGGGCGGCCGCGCTCACGAGGCAACTCCTCGCGTTCAGTCGCCGACAGGTACTGCAGCCGGTCCCGCTCCGGCTGGACTCGGTGGTCTCGGCCACGCTCTCGATGCTCCGACGCCTGATCGGAGCGAACATCGAATTCGTGATCGAATCGGAGCCCGATCTCGGATGGATCGCGGCGGATCCGGGCCAGATCGAGCAGGTGCTCATGAACCTCGTCCTGAATGCGCGCGATGCGATGCCGCAGGGGGGGCGCATCACGATCATCACCCGGAACGCGCAATTGAACGGACTGGGAGCCTACGAGTCCTCCCACGGCCTGCCGAGCGGCGCCTTCGTGCAACTGAGCGTGGCGGATTCGGGTGACGGCATCGCCTCCGATCACCTCGAGCGGGTCTTCGAACCGTTCTTCACCACCAAGGAGGCCGGAAGGGGCACGGGACTCGGGCTCTCCACCGTGTTCGGGATCGTCGCGCAGTCCGGTGGCCACATCACGCTCGACTCCCACGTCGGCCGTGGGACGGTCTTTCACGTGTACCTGCCGAGGCTCCGTTCCCCGGAGGAGCACGCGACGCACACGCCGGCGCGCCTCCCGGCGCTGCATGGCTCGGAGACCGTGCTCGTCGTCGAGGACGAGGTCGGTGTCCGTGGACTCGTGGAGCGCATCCTCACGAATCGCGGATACCGCACACTCGTGGCCGCGGACGCCGAGGAGGCGCAGCGCATCGTGGCGGAGAAGAGTGGCCGCATCGATCTGGTCCTCACGGACGTCGTGATGCCCGGGATCAACGGGATCGAGTTGGCCGGTCGCGTGCGAGCACGGTATCCCGACATCCGCGTCGTTCTGATGTCGGGGTACGTGTCCGACGAGTTGGAGCGCGCCGGGGGACGCAACGCGCATTTCCTGCTCGAGAAGCCCTTCAGCGAACTCTCGCTCGCGCAGGCCGTGCGGGACGCGCTGGACAGTCCGCCTCCCGCGACGGACGTCGACGTGCGGCCGGCCGGCACGGTACCGCGCGCGCCGTGGTCGTGAGGAGCGCGAGGCAGGCCACCTCCCGTCCAGAGTGTGCCATGCGGGTCGTATTGTCCAACACGCTCGCGCTGCCCCTGCTCGCGTTGTCGCTGCTCGCGTCCTGCGCCGTGGCCGTTCGCGGTCGCACGACCGGCGGGCCGATCGACCTGTCGGGGTACACGCTCGTCGACCTCACGCACGACCTCGCCGCCGACGCGGCCGCCTGGCCCGGTTCACGCGACCCCTTCAAGCTCGACACCATCACCGCGAGCGCGACCGGCGCGATGTTCCGGCTCACGCTGAACGAGCATTTCGCGACGCATCTGGACGCGCCGCGACACGCCTCGGGCACCGGATGGACCAATGAGCGGATCCCGCTCTCGGTCCTCATGGCGCCGGTGGTCGTCATCGACGTGACGGCGCAGAGCGCCGCCGATCGCGACTACGCCCTGTCGGTCGCCGACGTGGAGTTGCACGAGCGCCAGTTCGGCCCGATCCCCCGGGGCGCGATCGTCCTGCTGCGGACGGGCTGGGCACGCTATTGGGCCGACCCCGCCCGGTACTTCGGCGCCGACGCGGCGCCACGGTCGGTGCTCCACTTCCCGAGCTTCGGGGTGGAGGCCGCGCGCGCGCTGGTCGCGCGGGGCGTGGCCATGCTCGGCGTGGATGCGCCATCGACGGACTTCGGGTCCGCCCCCGGATTCGCGGTGCACGGGGTGCTCGGCGCCGCGAACGTGCCCGCGCTCGAGAACCTCGCGGACCTCTCGGCGCTGCCCCGGACGGGCGCGTTGCTCATGGCACTCCCGATCAAGACCCGCGGCGGCTCGGGCGGGCCGGTGCGCGTGGTCGCGCTGGTCGGCAAGTAGCGCGCGGCGGGGGGCGTTCCGCCCGAGCGGCGCGGCTCCCGCGGACCAAACCTTTTCGCTCCTGAATCGTCAATTTGTGACGATGAACGACGATCCGGACCGGCTCGACCGGCGGGGTTTCTTCGCCCAAGGGCTGCAGCGCGCGTTGCGTGAGGCCGTGGGGGCCTTCAGCGAGCGCATCGCACCGGTGCCGCATGTCCGCCCTCCCGGGGCGCTGCCCGAGCCGGCCTTCGTGGCGGCGTGCACGCGCTGTGGGGCGTGCACGACGGCCTGTCCGGTGCACGCGATCCGTCCGCTGCCGTCGTCGGCGGGGTTGGCGGCGGGGACGCCGGCGCTGGAAGTGGACGTGACGGCGTGCATCATGTGCGAGACGATGCCCTGCGCGCAGGCCTGCCCGACGCCGGCGCTCGAGGTGCCGCCGTGGGGCTGGCGGGATGTGCGGATGGCGGAGCTGATGGTCGACCAGGGGCGCTGCATCACCTGGCGCGACGTGGAGTGCGGGATCTGTGTGCGCGTCTGCCCGGTGGGCGAGGACGCGTTGCGGTTGGATGACCGTGGTCGCCCGCTGATCGGCGCGGCCTGTACCGGATGCGGGCAGTGCATCGCGGCGTGCGTGACGACGCCGTCGAGCCTCACCGCGACCCCAATGGAGATGCTCTCGTGACAGCGCAGGCCGGGTGGTTCGACGTACGGTTCGTGCAGAAGCCGTGGGGGCATGAGACGATCTGGGCCCACACCGAGCACTATGTGGGCAAGGTGCTCCACGTGAAGGCGGGGCACGCGCTCTCGCTGCAGTACCACAACATGAAGGACGAGACGATCCACCTGCTCCGCGGCGAGATGATCTACCGCGTGAAGCAGGGAGACAAGCTCGTCGAGCTGCCGTTCAAGGCGGGGCAGAGCTACCGCAACACGCCCGGCACCGTGCACCAGATGGAGGCCGTCACGGACTGCGACATCCTCGAATCCTCCACGCCGCATCTCGATGACGTGGTGCGGCTCACCGACCGCTACGGTCGCGAAGGGACCTCCGCGCCATGAAGGTGATCATCCCGCTCGCGGGGAAGGGGACACGCCTGCGCCCGCACACGCATACGGTCCCCAAGCCGATGCTCAAGGTCGCCGGCAAGCCGGTGATGGACTACGTGATGGATGACGTGGCCAAGCTCGGCAACGTCGAGCAGGTCATCTACATCACGGGCCACCTGAAGGGGACGGTGGAGGCGCACGCCCGCACCGCGTTCAACATCCCCGGCATCTTCGTCGAGCAGCTGGTGCAGGACGGCACGGCGGGCGCGGTGGAGCTGGCGCGGCCGTTCGTGGACCAGCCGGTGCTGATCATCTTCGTCGACACGATCTTCGACACCGACCTCGCGATCATCAACGACTCGACCGACGATGGCATCATCTGGACGAAGGAGGTCGAGGACTACCAGCGCTTCGGCGTGGTGGTGACCGACGCCGCGGGCCACATGACGCGGATCGTGGAGAAGCCGAGCACGCCGATCTCGAAGCGGGCGAACATCGGCCTGTACTACATCCGCAACTGGAAGCTCCTGTACGAGGGGATCGCCCATGTGCTGCAGCAGCCGGCGAACAAGGGCGAGTACTACCTCACCGACGCCTTCCAGTACATGATCGACAAGGGCGCGAAGATCCGCGTGGTCGACGTGGCGGGCTGGTACGACGCGGGCAAGCTCGACACGTTGCTCGACACGAACCGCGTGATGCTCGAGCAGGGCCGATCGCACCTGCCGAGCCGCGGGCTCAAGAACGTCGAGATCGTCGACCCGGTGCGGATCGAGGATGGCGCCCGCGTGACCGACTGCATCCTGGGGCCGAACGTGGTCATCGGCCGGGAGAGTGTCGTGAGCAACTGCACGATGCGTGACACGATCATCGGCGACCGGTCGACGCTCTCGTCGTGCATCCTGACGGACTCGATGGTGGGTGACCAGGTGCTGTTGGAGGGGATCACGGGATCGGTGAGCCTGGGTGACCACACGGAAGTGCGGGCTCCCCGTTTGTGAGGGTCGGGGCGCGTCGCGGCGCCGGTTCCGAGCCTCCGGTGCGGGGCGGGCGCGCGCGAATGTCAAATATTGTGACACTGCCGCTTTTCTTGTCGCCTCGCATCCGTGATATTTCTCCCGTGACGGTACGAACCTGCCCCCTGGGATAACGAGCCTGAGCTCGCGCCCCCTTCTATTGAGTAGTGACGCGCCCACCGTGCGTGGGCGGAGCCGCGCCGTGGCACTCCTTCGGCGTGTGCGCGCCGCGATGCTGATCGCGTTCGGCTTGTCGCTCGGCGCCCCGTCCACGGCAGCGGCTCAGCTGTACGTGTACGGCGTCAACCAGACCAACATCTACGCGATCGGCCCGGCCACGGGATTGCCCGCGGTCGTGCGGAACGGTCTCGTGGGCGGCGTGAAGGCCGCGCTGGCGCAGCGCGCGAGCGACGGTCTCATGGTGCTCATCGCCGGGACGGCCGGGAACGACTCGGTCTTCACGTGGAATCCGAACGCGCCGGCGGCGGTCCCGGTGTTCATCGGGCGCACCGGTGCCGGGATCCCGTACCTGCCGCGTCTTTCGTTCGACGCCGCCGGCACGCTGTACGCGATGAACACCAACTCCACGCAGCTGTACACCATCTCGGTGGCCACCGGCGCCGCGACGGCCACGGGTGCGGCACTGACGGGCATGGTGACCGGCGGCGGCGACATGGCGTTCGCGCCGAACGGGACGCTCTACGCCACGGTGGCGACCACGCTCTATACCGTCCCTCTCGCGGGCGGCGCGGTGACGAACGTCGGCGCGATCACCGGGATGGCCGGGACGATCACCGGTTCGGCGTTCGACGCGCAGGGGCGACTGATCGTCTCGAACAGCGCCGGCAGCTCGGTGCTCTACACCGTGCCGCTCACCGCAGGGGCGGCGACCTCGCTGGGCGCGACCGGGTTCGACCTGGGCGACCTCACGAGCATCCTCGCCGTCGACCTGCGCGTCACCAAGACGCACGTGGGGAACTTCACGCAGGGACAGGTCGGCGCGACCTACACGGTGACGGTGCGCGACTCGGGCAACGTCGCCACGACGGGGACCGTCACCGTCCTGGACACGCTCCCCGCGGGACTCACGCCGACGGCTGCCACCGGCACCGGGTGGACCTGCGGCGTGGTGGGGCAGATCGTCACCTGCACCCGCGCGACGGCGCTGGCATCGGGGGCGGCGTACCCGGCCATCACGGTCACGGTGAACGTCAGCGGAACGGCCGCGGCCTCGATCACGAACACGGCACGGGTGAGCGGAGGGGGCGAGCCTGCGGGGAACGCCCTGATCACCGCGAACAACTCCGCGGCGGACCCCACGACGGTCAATGCGCAGACCGACCTGATCATCGCCAAGTCACATACGGGGAACTTCACCGTCGGCGTGAATGGCGTGTACACGCTCACGGTGACCAACCAGGGCCGTCTGGCGAGCGCGGGCACCGTGACGGTGCTCGACACGCTCCCCACCGGACTGAGCTTCGTGTCCGGCACCGGTGGCGGCTTCACCTGCGGTGCGGTCGGGCAGGCGGTGACGTGCACGTCGCCCACCGTGATCGCGGCGAACGGCGGGACCGGCGTGATCACGCTCACGGTCGGGGTGGCGGCCGCGGCGGCCCCCAGCGTGATCAACCGGTCGCGCGTGTCGGGCGGCGGCGAACCGGCGGGGAACCAGACGAACAACGTGAGCCCCGATGACGCCACGACGGTGATCGCGTCGGCGAACCTCGGCATCACCAAGACGGACGGCGTCACGGGAGTCAATCAGGGCTCGACGGTCACGTATTCCATCGTCGCGTCCAACGCGGGTCCCAATGCGGTCACCGCGGCGACCGTTACGGATGCGTTCCCGGTGAACGTCACGGGCGCGACGTGGACCTGCGCCGCATCGGTGGGTTCGACCTGCCCGGCGAGCGGCAGCGGGGACATCGCCGCGAGCGTGAACCTGTTGATCGGCGGGACGGCGACCTTCACGGTGACGGCGACGGCCAGCGGCTCGGGGACGATCACGAACACGGCCACGATCGCGGTCCCCGCAGGTGCGACCGATCCCGTCCCCGGCAACAACAGCGCGACCGACAACAACACGGTCATCACGCCGACGAGTGATCTGAGCATCACCAAGACGGACGGCATCGTCTCGGTCAACCAGAACGGCACGGTCACGTACACGATCGTGGCGTCGAACGCCGGGCCCACGGCGGTGACGGCGGCGACGGTCGCCGACGTCTTCCCGGCGAACGTGACGGGCGCGACCTGGACCTGCTCGGCGACGGCGGGCTCGGTCTGCCCGGCGAGCGGGAGCGGCAACATCGCGGCGAGCGTGAACCTGTTGAGCGGCGGCTCGGCGACGTTCACAGCGACCGTGACGGCCAGCGGATCCGGCACGATCACGAACACGGCGACGATCACGGCCCCGGGTGGCGTGAACGACCCCGCCGGCAACAACTCGGCGACCGACAACAACACGGTCATCACGCCGACCAGTGACCTGAGCATCACCAAGACGGACGGCGTCGTCTCGGTCAATCAGAACGGCACGGTCACGTACACGATCGTGGCGTCGAACGCGGGGCCGAGCGCG
>JAIOPJ010000044.1 GCA_021413975.1 Gemmatimonadota bacterium | reverse complement strand
GACGGCGACCGCCGACGGATTTCTCGCTGTGCAGCCGTTTGGCGAGGGCGACGCGGCCGGCGTGCGACGTGTGATGTCGCTGGCGGTGACGCCCGACCGCGCGCCCACCGCGCGCATCGTGGCGCCGGGCAAAGATCTGTTCCTCTCGGCCGCCACCGCGACGCTGCCGGTGCGCATCGAGGCGAGTGACGACATCGGCCTCTCGTCGCTGCGCCTCACCTACACCAAGGTGACGGGCTCGGGCGAGTCGTTCGAGTTTGCGAACGGCGAGTTTCCGCTCCAGATCACGCGCAGCCAACCGCAGTCGTGGACGGCCGCATCGAGCATTCCGTTGTCGCGCCTCGGGCTCGAGGCCGGCGACGTGCTTGTCTATCGCGCAGTCGTGGGTGACACGCGTCCCGGCAGCGAGCCGATCGACTCGGATGCGTTTGTCATCGAGATCGTGCGTCCCGGCGAAGCACTCGCGGAAGGGTTCTCGATCGACGAAGAGAAAGACAAATACGCGATCAGTCAGCAGATGGTGATCATCAAGACCGAGCGGTTGCTGGCGAAGAAAGCGACGATCAGCGCCGAGGCGTTTGCGGATGAAGCCCAGAACATCGCGGCCGAGCAACGCAAGGTGCGATCGGAGTTCGTGTTCATGATGGGCGGCGAGTTCGAGGATGCGGCGGCCGAACCCGGTGGCGACATCAACGAAGAAGAAGAAGCCGCGAACGAAGTGGAGTTGATGTCGGGTCGTATGCAGAACAACGGCCGTCGCGACATCATTCAGGCCACGCGTCACATGAGCGACGCGGTGCTGCTGCTCACTAATCTCAACGCGAAAGATGCGCTGCCGCGCGAGAAGGCGGCGCTGGTGTCGCTGCAGCGCGCGTTCACGAAGAGTCGCTACATTCTGCGCGTGCTGACACCGCGCGAGCGCATTGATGATTCGCGCCGCCTCAGCGGCAAGCTCGGCGAGGTCTCGCCGTGGCGACGGGTGGTCGCGGACGTGCCCAATGATCCACGCAGCACGGCGTTGCTGAATGCACTGGCGAGCGTGGGACGCGTGGCCGGCCTCACGTCGTACAGCTCGGCTGACGCCAATCAACTCGCCGGCATTGCCGAGACCATTCTGCGCGCCGACAGCACGCTCGCGGTCGTGGCGCAGGCGTTTGCGCAGGCGGGCGCATCAATCGCGCAGCAGAAGCCGGCGCGCGAGACCGCCGCGCTCATCGACGCGGCGGCAGCGAAACTCGCGGCCGCCGCGGGGCCGGCGCTGCCGCCCGCGCCCGCGCCGACCGCCGCGTCGCGCGCGCGACTGCAAGGCGCGCTCGCGGACGCGGCGAAGCGCGGCGGAGGGCGGCGGTGACGCTGCTCGCGCGCGCGCTGCGCCTCATCGCGATCGTCATCGCGGTGCTCGGCGTCGTCGATCCGGCCTTCACGTGGCCGCGCACCGATCGCCCGCTCGTGGCGCTCATTGACGCGGGCGGTCGCGGCGCTTCGGCCGCGACTGACCGCGTCGCGCGCGCGCTCGCTGCCAACTACGAGGTGCATCGCGGCCCGATCGCCGGCGCCGAGAGCACCGTGCTCGTGGGCACGGTGCTCCCCGGCGCGCCGCCCGCCGTGAGCGGCGCCGTGGTCGCGGTGGCGCCCACGGCGGCCGCACGGCGCGTCGAGATCATCGCCGCCACCGCGCCGGCCGTCGCCTCGCCGGCCGCGCGCATTCCCGTCGTCGTCACGCTCCGCGCGGTCGGCGTCAACGGCCGCACGCTGCGGGTCGATGTGCTCGACGGCCGCGTGCTGCTCGACCGGCGCACGATCGCGGTGCCGAATGACGACGCGCGGCTCGAGGTGACACTCTCGGCCGCCGCGCTGCAGATCGGCCTCACGCGACTCGCGATTCGCGTGAGCGACGACGCCGCTGATGGCGCCGCGCCCACCGCCGCCGCATCCGCGCCCGCGGCATCAGATATCGCGTCGCTTGGCGGGGAAGCCGTCACCGTCACCGAAGTCGCCGACGAGCGATGGCCCGTGCTCGTGGTCGATGCGCGACCGAGTTGGATGTCCACGTTCGTGCGACGCGCGATCGAAGCGGATCGCCGCTTCGTGGTCACGTCGCGCGTCAATACATCGACAACCGTTGCGGTCGAGTCGGGCAATGCACCCGCATTGTCCAATGCAGACGCGCTCACACCGTTCGCGGCGATCGTGATCGGCGCGCCCGATGCGCTGGCCGCCAGTGACGTGCGTGCGCTCGAGACGTTTGCGCGTCGCCGCGGCGGAGCGGTGGTGCTGCTCATGGATCGCCCCGACACCGGGCCATTCGCGGCGCTGACGAGCGCGGCCGCTTGGCGTGATGTGCGCGGCGTCGAACGGCGTGTGCTCGCGACGCCGGCCGGGTCACTGGTCGCGACCGAGTTGGCGGTGCCCACGTCGTTGGCCGCAGGCGTAGACGTGCTCGCTGCCGCGGGCAACGCCGAGACACCTGCGGTCTGGCAGGCGCCGCTCGGCGCTGGTCGCGTGATCGTCAACGGCGCGCTCGACGCGTGGCGCTATCGCGTGCGCGAGCAGAACGGCTTCGCGCGTTTCTGGACGCACACGATCGGTCGCGCGGCCGCATCGGCACCGCCGGCGATCAGCGTCGAGCCGGCGACGCGCGTACTCGCGCCCAATGCCTCGCTCGATGTGCGCGTGACGGTGCGCGCGGTACAGCTCAGCGATCCCACTAAGCCCGCGCCGACCGTGGCCGTGCGCGCGCGCGCTATCGCTCGGGGCGCGATCGGTGACGGCGAGCTCGTCCATCTCTGGCCAACGCCCGAGCGCGGCGTCTTTGCGGGATCACTCACCGTCGGCGCCACTCAAGGCACGCACCGCATCGTCGCAGACGTCGTCAGCGCAGATGGTGCGGCCCTCGGGTCCGCGTCGGCCGACGTGCTTACTGGTGAAGAGCTCGGCGCGCCTGCGTCGCAGGATCTGGCCGCGTGGGCCACTGCGCAGGGTGGTGTGTCAGTGACCGAAGCCGATGCGCCTGCGCTCGAGCGCGCGCTTCGCGCACACGCCGCACCGCCGACGGCGGAGCAGGTGCGGCCGATGCGCTCGATGTGGTGGCTGCCCGTGTTTATCGCCGCGCTCGGTGGCGAGTGGTGGCTGCGTCGACGTCGCGGCGAGCGCTGACCCGCGCGCACGGGATATTCTTCGACGATGGCTCTGTTTCGACGCCCGTGGATTGTTGTCGCCACCGTGCTGCTGGTCGTGGCGGTGATTGCCGCTGTCGTCGCAGCCGTGAAGCGGCCGGGCGCACAGGCTGACCTCAGACGCATCGATCGACAGAATGTGTTGCTGATCACGATCGACACGCTGCGGGCCGACGCGCTCAGTGTGTATGGCGGCCCCGCGCGCACGCCGGCCCTTGATCAGCTTGCGGCCGACGGCGTGCGATTCGATTTCGCGCACGCGCACTCGGTGCTGACGCTGCCGTCGCACACGAGCATTCTCACCGGCCAGTATCCCTACGAGCACGGCATTCGTGACAACAGCGGCTATCGCGTCGCGGCCGACACGCGCACGGTGTCAACGTTGCTCAAGCAGGCCGGGTATGCCACGTCGGCGTTCGTCGCGGCGTTTCCGTTGACCGCGCGCTTCGGTCTCAACGTGGGCTTCGATCGCTACGACGATCAGTTCGGCGATCCGAACGCTCCCGCCGACTTCAACATGTCGGAACGACCGGCCTCGTCGGTCGTGCCGCTGGCGCGCACATGGATCGCGGGCGCGAAGGGCCCGTGGTTCTCGTGGGTGCATGTGTTTGATCCGCATGCGCCGTATCGGCCACCGTCGCCGTTCGACTCGGAATATGTGGGCAAGCCGTACTACGGCGAAGTGGCGGCGGTGGATGCGGCGTTGGCGCCGCTCCTGGCGTCGTTGCGTGCAGCACCGACGCCGACGCTCGTGATTGTCACCGGTGATCACGGTGAAGGACTCGGCGAGCACGGCGAAGAGGCGCACGGCATCTTCGCGTATGAATCCACACTGCGTGTGCCGCTGATCATCGCGGAACTCGGTGGCTCGGCGTCGGCCGGATCGTCCTGGCTCGCGTCATTTCGCGAGCGCACCGGCGAAGTGTCATCGGTGGCGGCGCGTCACGTCGACATTCTGCCGACCATTCTTGATGCCATCGGCCAGCCCGTGCCGACGGGGCTGCCGGGGCGCACGTTGCTGCCGGCCGCTGAACGCACCGCGCAAGCGCCGGCGCGGCTCACGTACTTCGAAGCGATGTCGGGCATGCTCAATCACGGATGGGCGCCGCTCACGGGTGTCGTCTCGGGCCGCGAGAAGTTCATCGAGTTGCCGATACCTGAGCGGTACGACCTGGCGACCGACGCGCACGAGCTCGTGAATCTCATGGGGCGCGAGCCGGCGCGTGATCGCGCGCTCACCGCGATGCTCGCGCAGTTCGCCTCGTCTCTGCCCGGCGAACGCGCCACCGAAACCGCAGACGCGGCTGCACGGTTGCGCGCGCTCGGGTACGCGTCGGGGCAGGCGCCGGTGAAAGCGCAGTACACCGAAGACGACGACCCGAAGCGTCTCGTCGAGCTGGATCAGAAGATTCATCGCGCGCTCGAGGCCTTCAGCGCGGGCCGTATGGTCGAGGCCGAAGATCTGTATAAACAAGTGATCGATCGTCGGCCCGACATGGCGATTGCGTATCGTCACATCGCGCTGATCGAGTGGCAGGCGGGCAACGCGGCGACCGCGATTGCCGTGCTGCAGCGCGCCCTGGCGAAAGGTGTGACCGAGCCGCGCACCATCGCGCAACTCGGCGAGTATTTGTCGGATGTCGGCAACGTTGCGGATGCGTTGAAGTTGCTCGAGCCGCTCGGTCGCGCGGCCACCGCCGACGCGGACACCTTGAACGTGCTCGGCATCACCTATGCCCGCGCCGGCCGCTCCGGTGATGCGCGACGTGTCTTCGAACGGCTGCTGGTGCTGTTGCCCGGCAGCAGCGCGCCGTATGAAAACCTGGGCGTGCTCGCCCTGCAACAGGGCGATCTGGTCGCGGCGCGGCAGCAGTTCGATCGGGCGGTGGCACTGGCGCCGACCTCGTCGCGCGCGCATGCGGGCGTCGGTGCCGTGGCGATGCAGGCGGGCGATCAGGCCACGGCGTTTGCCGCGTGGACGCGAGCCGTTCAGCTGGATGCCGCCAACTTCGACGCGTTGTTCAGCCTTGGCGTCAACCTCTCGCGTGTTGGCCGAGCGAGCGAGGCGCGGCCGTACCTCGAGCAGTTTCAGCGCACGGCACCGCCCGCGCTCTATGGGGCGCAGCTGCGTGAGGTGGCGCGTCTGCTGCAGTAATCGCCGACACCTGGGGGTATGCCGGGTGCTAAGCTCTTTGCCGTGCGCATCCCCCTGCTTTCACGCTCTGCCGTCGCTCTTCTCGCTCTTCCCTTGATCTTGACGTCGATGTCCGCCGCGCCGCGGCTGGGTGCGTTCGACGAGCAGGGCGGCGCGCCCTCTGGCGCCCCCGTGACCGTGGAGTTTCGCGCGTTGACGGGCGCCGGTAGCCCCGTGGTCGATCTGAAGGCCTCGGATGTCACGCTCAAGGTCGATGGTCGCGAGCGGCCCGTGCTGTCCTTTGAAATGATTCAGGCCTCCGCGGCGACCGGCCCACAGCGGCCGCCGGTGCCGCCGCCGTTTGCCACCAATGTGTTGGCCGTGGCGGCCAACGGTCCGCGCGACAGCCTGATCGTGATTGACGACGAATCGATTGCGGCCGGTGATGAAAAGCGTCTGGCCCTCGCCGTTGATCAGTACCTCTCGGGCCTCAATGCGAGCGATCGTGTGGGCGTGGTCACCGTCCAGGACCGCGGATTGAATGTGTCGCTCACGAGCGATCGCGCCAAGATCAAAGCCGCTGCCGCGGCGACGGTTGGTCGTGCGCGCGCCGCCGAATCGGCCGAGGACTCCGCGTGTCGCACGCGTCGCGTCCTGGACGCGCTCGTCAGCGTCTCTGGCAATTTCCCTGCGGGTGGTGCGCCGGTGACGGTGCTGTTCTTCTCGACGGGCGTCACGCCGCCAGGCACCACCACGATGTCGCGCATGGGCAGCTCGTCGTCCACCGCCGCCACGGTGTGCGAAGTGCAGCCGCGTGATTACCAGAAGCTCGAGCAGGCGGCAAGCGACTCCACGATGAACCTGCATGTCGTCGCGACGTCGCTCGCGCCGTCGACGACGCTGCGCTCGGGGCTCGAGAACATTGCCGGCATCAGCGGCAATGCGATCGTCGAACTCGTGAAGGGCGGCGACAGCGACATGGTGCGTGTGGTGCGCGAGAACTCGGTCGTCTATCGCGTCAAGTTTGCGCCCGAGATGGCTGAGCGCAACGGCGCGCCCCACAAGATCGAAGTGGACGTGAAGCGCACGGGTGTGGACGTGCGCACGCGTCAGCAGATGGTGATTGCCAGGCCCGAAGCGTTTGCGAAGAACGCGCAGCCGACGGCCGCGAAAGATCTGCTGCGCGATGCGAATGCGCATCGCGATTTTCCGTTCCGTGCCGCGGCGTTTTCGTCGCAGGAGCCGGGCTCGGACAAAGTGAAGCTGATGGTGTTTCTCGAACCGACCGAAGCCGGTGTCGCGATGAAGTCGGCCGTCGTTGGTCTGTATGACGCCAAGGGCAAGCTGACGGTGCAGGGCACGGCCGAAGCGGCGAACCTGGCGCGCACACCTGGAACGATCGCGATTCTGGCGAACCCGGGCAAATACCGGATGCGCGTGGCGTCGATCGATACGACGGGTCGCGCGGGTACGGTGGATGCCGATGTGACCGTTGCGTTGACGCCTGCGGGGTCGCTGCAACTCGGTTCGCTGATTCTTGGCGTGGCCGATGGAGGATCGTTCGCGGGTCGGCTGACCTTTGGTGCCGAACCGGCCGCGCTTGGCTATGTTGAGGTGTACGGCGTGAAGCCGGGCGCCAAGATCACGGCGCAAGCAGAAATTTCAGAGACCGAGAATGGACCTGTACTGGCGGTGGGTACCACCAAGATTCTCGGGGACGGCGCCGACGGCAAACTCGTGATTCTCGGCGGCGTGCCGATTGCACAACTCCCTCCCGGGGACATCGTTGTGCGAATCGCGATTAGTATTGACGGAAATCCGGCAGGTCGGGTGACTCACACACTGCGTAAGCGCTGACTCTTGTCGGCGCATTTCGCTTGTGAGGGTTTCGCCGGCTGACCTATCATTCTGGGCCAGATCTAACGATTGTTCGGCAATCCGTGCTGCATCCCTGCGATCCCTGCGGCAACCAAGGCAAGTCGAAACAAAGCAAGAGAATCATCGTGGTTCTAACTGGTACGTGTGTGCGTGTGTAGTTGGAGTATGGAGGAGGAGAACTAATGAGGCGTCGTACTGCATTAATGCTTTGGACGTTGACTCTGTTGGCTCTGGTCTTCGCGGGTGTCTCACCGGCGATGGCTCAGGGTGGTTCAGGGGCAGCGACTCTCTCTGGCGTCGTGAGCGACGCGCAGGGCGGAGTGATTCCTGGCGCGGCCGTCGTTGTGAAGAACAACGCAACGGGCGTGACCTATGACTCGGTGACGGATGGCACGGGCCGCTTTGTGGTGCCTGCCGTTCCGCCGGGAACGTATACCGTGCGCGTTTCGCTCATGGGATTCAAGACGGCTGTGGCGCCCGACGTGCAAATCGTCACGGCGACTCCGGCATCGATCAAATTGACGCTGCAGGTCGGCGCGCTCGAAGAGGCCGTTGTGGTCACGGGCGCCGCGGACGTGGTGCAGACGCAGTCGGCGACGGTCTCGAAGACGATCGACGTCAAGGCCATTCAGCAGTTGCCCGTCATCACGCATACCGCACTCGACTACGTCGTGTCGCTGGCCGGCGTTGAGACGGTCGGCAGCAACACGCGCGGTTCCACCATCAATGGTCTGCCGACGACGTCGATCAACATCACGCTCGACGGCGTCAACGTGCAGGACAAGCGCGGCAACGAAGGCTTCTTCATGTTCATTCGTCCGATGATGGACTCGGTCGAAGAAATCACGGTCTCGACGTCGACGCCTGGCGCCGACGCGAGCGGCTCGGGCGGCGCGAGCATCCGCATGGAAACGCGCGCGGGTTCGAACCGGTTCTCGGCCTCGGCCTACAACACGTGGCGCAATCAGGCCGGCACGAACGATTCCGACGCCATTGCCCGTACCAAGCACCCGGGCTGGCTGTGGAAGCTGAACACGCCGTACTGGTTCAACAAGCGCGACCTGCCGAAGACGGCCGCTGGTGATTACTTCATCAACGACACGCGTCTGCAGACACCGGGCTTCCGCGTGGGCGGCCCGATCTTCAAGGACAAGGTCTTCTACTTCGGCAACTACGAAGAGTTCCGGTTGCCCGAGTCGCGCAGCCGCACGCGCACGATCCTGAACACGGCCGCGCAGTTCGGCACGTTCACGTATCCGCGCGTCGACAACGGTGCGCTCCAGACGATCAACCTCCTGACGCTGGCGGCCTCGAAGGGCCAGACGTCGACGACCGATCCGTCGATCGCGAAGCTGCTCGCGGACATCCGCACGGCCTCGGCGACGACCGGCGCGATCCGCACGTTCGATCAGAACAACGACCAGTACGATTACGTGCCGTCTGCGACGCAGATGCGCAAGTTCCCGACCGTGCGTCTCGACTACAACGTCACGACGAACCATCGTCTGTCGGGCACCTACCGTTACAACGACTTCAACTCGAACCCCGACTTTCTGAACAGCGCGGAAGCGCGGTTCCCGGGTTTCGCGAACGTCGGTAACCAGGTGTCGGGTCGTTACAGCTGGCAGACGAACCTGCACTCGGTGTTCGGCAAGATCGTCAATGAAATCAAGGTTGGTGGTCAGGACGCCACGGGTCTCGGCAGCTACTTCGGCAAGGGCGTTGATGCCTCGCAGTTCAACTGCTCGGGTCTCGGCTGCCAGAGCGCCGGTGGACGTGGCTTCAGCTTCACGTTCCCGACGGTGGGCACGACCGGTCTGACGGGCGCCTCGGCGTCCACGGGGCCGAGCTCGAGCGTGGCCGCGCAGTTCACGATCGACGACACGGTCACCTGGATCAAGGGCAACCACAGCCTCAGCGCGGGTGGCGCGTTCACGCGCATCAACTCGCGCAACTGGGCGATCACGCCGATCGATGCGACCCTGGGCTTCGGCACGGGTTCGACGGATCCGGCGTTCGCGATGCTCGACTCGGTTCAGGGTTCGTCGAACTTCCCGGGCGGCATCAACAGCACGTTCTCGGGCTACGCGAAGAACCTCTACGGGTTCCTCACGGGCCGCGTGAACAGCATCGGTGCGACGTACTACCTGCAGCCGGACGGCACGTACAAGGCGCAGGCGGAGCGCACGAATCAGGTCACGGCCGACGACTTCGGCTTCTTCGTGGCCGATTCATGGCGCGTGAAGCCGAACCTCACGGTGACGCTCGGTCTGCGGTACGAACTGCAGCTGCCGATGGTGACCGACGGTCTCTACTCGCGTCCGCGCGATTGGGAGATGGTGTACGGCATCACGGGCGCCGGCGACGGCCTCTACGGCTCGGGCAACCTCTACAAGCCGGGTGTGATGACGGGCACGAACCCTGTGCTGGTGCAGATGGAGAAGGGCAAGTCGCCCTACAAGACGGACAAGAACAACTTCGCGCCGAGCTTCGGCTTCGCGTGGCGTCCGTCGTTCGAAGAGTCGTTCCTCACCAAGATCGTCGGTAAGGACCCGGTCTTCCGTGGCGGCTACTCGATCAGCTACTCCAAGCTGGGCACGAACTTCTTCGACTCGAACTACGGCGGTAACCCGGGCCGTTCGCGTGCGGGCAGCCGCACGGTGACGTCGGGCACCCCGTTCCTCGGTGCGGATGGTCTGCCGGTACTGCTCCGTGACACGGCGCGCATCACGGCGTCGGCCGCTCCGGCGGCGCTGACCGGTGCGTGGGCGATCACGCCCGCGATCAACGAGTCGATCGACATCCACTACCCGGAATGGCCGGTGACGATGACGCACCAGTACTCGTTCGGCATCCAGCGTCAGATCGGTCGCGAGATCGGTATTGACGTGCGCTACGTTGGCAACACCAACGTCGGCGGCTGGACCACGTGGAACATGAACGCCACGCAGCAGTGGAGCATGCTCAAGGGCGAGAACGGATTCCTTGACGAGTTCCGCACGGCGCAGGCCAACCTCCGCGCGAACATCGTCGCGGGTCGCGGCAACACGTTCGCCTACACGGGCGCGGCGGGCACGGCTCCGCTGCCGATCTTCCAGGCGTACTTCGCCGGGATTCCGCTTGCCGACGCGCGCAACAACGTGCCGGCGAACTACACCTCGGCGAACTACAGCTCGTCGACCTGGTTCAACTCGCTCGGCATGTATAACCCGGCGCTCGGCACCATCGCGGGCACGGGCACGAGCGGTCTCCAGAACGGCATCGGTACGGGCACGGGCCTTGACGCGAACCGCATCAAGGCCGGTCTGCCGATCAACTTCTTCATGGCGAACCCGGCGGTCGCGCAGGGTGGCTCGTTCCTCGAGACGACGGCGGGCAACACCCGCTTCAATGCGATGCAGGTGGACCTCACCAAGCGCATGAGCCATGGCTTCATGGTGTCGGCGAACTACGCGTTCGCATTCGGCCGCAAGACCTGGTCGCAGCGTTCGCTGCGTGAGCAGGATTGGCGCTACATCGACAGCGGTGGTGGCTCGACGCACACGTTCAAGGCGAACTGGGTCTACGAACTGCCCTTCGGTAAGGGCAAGGCGTTTGGCCGCAACGCCGGTGGCGTGCTCGAGGGCTTCATCGGTGGCTGGGAAATCGACGGCATCGCGCGCGTCCAGTCCGGCCAGAAGTTCAACTACGGCGGCTTCCGCCTCGTGGGTATGGATGAGAAGGACTTGCAGAAGATGTTCAAGTTCTACCACGAGACCGGCACGGACGGCGTCGAGCGCATCTTCATGCTCCCGCAGGACGTGATCCAGCAGTCCATCCTCGCGTTGTCGAACTTCTCGGCGACGACGGCGACGGGCTACTCCGGTGCACTCCCGACCGGCCGCTACCTCGCTCCGGCGAGCGGCCCGGATTGCGTGCAGTACCTCGCGGGCGATTGCCCCGGCACGACCCTGACGCGCTTCATCACGGGTCCGAAGTACTGGAAGGTTGACCTGAGCCTCGTGAAGAAGGTGAACCTCGTGAAGAACCTGCGCCTCGAAGCGCGTATGGACATCTTCAACGTGTTCGACACGATCAACTTCAACGCCACCTCCGCGACGGGCAGCGCTCTGACGTCATGGCAGGTCACGTCGGCTGCACAGGACGTGAACGCGTCGCAGGATCCTGGCGGCCGTATTACCCAGTTCGGTCTGCGCATTACCTGGTAGCCGAAAGCACTTCGTAAGAAGAAAACGGTGGATACGCCCCTGGCGTATCCACCGTTTTTATTTGGGAGAAACCCCCTAGTTACGTCTTGACTCCGTCGTCGGTGGACCTTACCCTCTGCCCACTATGTATTCACGCGACGAAGCCAAAGCGATCACCGACAAGATCCTCAATATGGCCAAGGCCGACGGGGTGGAAGTGGACCTCAGCGGCGGCGAGCGCTCCGGCACTCGCTGGGCCAACTCGACGATCACCACGAACTTGGTGCAGTACGACCGCAATGTGAGCGTCACGCTCTATCGCGGCCAGCGCGCGGGCTTTGCATCGACGCGCGACTTCACCGATGCGGGCCTGCAGGCGATGCTCGCGGCCGCCGACAAACAGCTCGAAGCCTCGCGCGACCTGGCGTCGGTGCCGACGCTCGTTGGCGCGCAGCAGTACGTGCCGGTCGAAGGTTCGTCGCCGAGCATTGTGAACTTTGGGCCGGGCGAACGCGCGCAGATGGTGAAAGACAGCATCGCGGTGAGCGACAAGATCGGCACCGACGGTTCGGGCTACATTCCGAAGACCGATCAGACGTCGGTCACGGCCAACAGCAAAGGTCTCTTCGCGTACTACCGCGACTCGCAGACCGGTTTCATTCTCACGTGCCGCATGAAAGATGGCAGCGGCTCCGGTTGGGCGGGCATCACAGGGTGCCGCGAGATCAACCAGATCAACGCCGCGGCGTACACCGAAGTGGCCGCGAAGAAGGCCCTCAACAGCCGCAAGCCGAAGGCGCTCGAGCCCGGCCGCTACACGGTCATTCTTGAACCGCGCGCGAATGCGCGCTTTCTGTCGCTCATGACGGGCATCTTCAACGGCGGTCCCGCGGCCGGTGGGCCCGGTGGCCCGGGCGGTCCTGGTGCGCCCGGTGGCGGACGCGGGGGTGGCGGCGGTCGCGGTGGTGGCGGCGGCGTCATGGCCGGCAAGAACATCGGCGACAAGATCTTCAGCGATACGTTTACGCTCAAGA
>JAIOPJ010000045.1 GCA_021413975.1 Gemmatimonadota bacterium | reverse complement strand
GGTCGGAGGACGCGTGACCCAGGAGCGCATCGTCGAACGGGGACGTCGCGTCCTGCGGCTCGAGCAGGAGGCGATCGCCGGAGCGGTGGACCGCATGGGCGCCGAGTTCGCGCGCGCGGTCGAGCTCATCAAGGGGTCGACCGGCCGCGTGATCGTGTCCGGCATCGGCAAGTCGGGGCTGATCGGGCGCAAGATCGCCGCGACCATGACGAGCACCGGGACACCGGCGACCTTCCTGCATCCCACCGAGAGCGTGCACGGCGACCTCGGCATCGTGGGCGCGCACGACGTGGGGATCCTCCTCTCCAAGAGCGGCGAGACCGTCGAGCTCCTCCCGTTGCTGGAACAGCTCACGCGCCTCGGAGTACCATGCATCGCCATCACGGGGGATGCGAACTCGACGCTGGCGAAGAACAGCACGGTCGCGCTCGACGGCTGGGTGCGCGAGGAGGCCTGTCCCCACGACCTCGCTCCGACGACGAGCACGACGCTCGCGCTCGCGCTCGGCGACGCGCTCGCGGTCGCCCTGCTGGAGGAGAAGGGATTCCGGCGCGAGGACTTCGCCCGCTTCCATCCGGGCGGGTCGCTCGGCCGCAAGCTGCTGTTGCGGGTGCGGGACGTGATGGTCGAGGAGCCGCTGCCGATCCTCGCGGCGACGGCCACGATGCGCGAGGCGATCGTGCAGCTCGCGGAACGCCGCGGCATCTGCATGATCGCGGCGCCGGACCGCCGGCTCCTCGGCGTGATCACGACCGGCGACCTCTCGCGCCTCATGGAGCAGGAGCAGGAGATCTTCCCCATTCCGGTCGAGCGTGTCATGACCCGCACTCCCAAGTCGATCCATGCCGATGAACTCGGGAGCGCGGCCGTGCATCTCATGGAGACCAAGGGGATCGTCGCGCTGCCGGTGCTCGACGGCGACGAGCGGATCGTCGGCGTGGTCCACCTGCACGACCTGATGCGCGCGGGGGCCGTCTGACCATGCGCCGTACCTCGCGCGCCGCCGTCGCCGCGGCGCTCACCGCCGCGCTCGTGGGCGCGGCCTGCTCCAACGCGGGCGAGGGGATGACGCCCGGTGCCAACGGGCCGGCCCTGCTCGACTCGGCCGATCAGGTCGCCTTCGGGTTCCGCACCCTGGTGACCGACGGCGGCCTGCTGCGCGCCGAGGTCTTCGCGGACACCGCGATCTTCCTCGACCAGAACACGCGGGCCTCGCTGCGGAAGGTGCATGGGGACTTCTTCGGTGCCACCGGTGCCAAGGAGGCCACCCTGACCGCACTGGTCGGCAATCTCAACACGCGCAGCAACGTGCTCGAGGCCTGGGGCAACGTCGTGATCACGTCGGTCGACGGTCGCGTGCTCAAGACGCCGATGATCCGGTTCATCCAGTCGCAGAACCAGATCTCCTCGGACTCGTCGTTCGTGCTGACCGAACCGGGGGAGAAGGAGATGCGGGGCGTGGGGTTCCGCGCCGATCCGAGCCTGAACTCCGTCGAAGTGCTCAAGGTCCAGAGTGGCCGCGGCGGCTCCTTCAAGCTGCCGGGGGGCTGAGCGTGCGAGCGCTCGCCGCACTCACGTTCGCGCTGTCGGCCGTGGCGCCGGCTCTCGCGGTGGCGCAGGAAGGCAAGCCGTGCGTGCTCGCCTTCGTGGGGGTCAAGCGCGCGGGCGTGATCACCACGTCGATGATGTCCGTGACCACGGCGAACGGGACGAAGAACACGTACATCAGCGGCGGCGTGGACGCGACGTGCGAGGGGCAGGGCAACCGCCTCCTCGCCGACAGCGCCGAGCACTACGCCGACCGGGGCGAACTGATCCTGATCAACCGCGTCCGGTATTCGGAACCGCGGATGAACATGCAGTCCGACCGGATGATCTACTACACGGGCGACGAGCGGCTCCTCGCGACGGGCAACGTCCGCGGCAAGACGAACACGGGCACGCGCTTCACCGGACCCGAGTTCGAGTACTTCCGCGCCAAGCCGGGCCTCCGCGCGACGCCGCACTGGCGGGCACCCGGCCGCCCCTTCGTCCGGATGGCGCCCACCGACAGCACGGCGCCGCGCAAGCCGGTCCGGGGGGCCAAGGCGCAGTCCGACTCCGTCGACCTCACGGCCGACGTGGTGGTCTCCGAGAACGACTCGCTCATCTTCGCCAGCGGCAAGGTCCAGATCGAACGCCCGGACATGCGCGCGACCGCCGACTCGGCGACCATGGACCAGGGCTCCGGCTTCGCGCGCCTCCTCCGGAGTCCGTCGATCACCGGCCGGGGGGAGCGCCCCTTCACGCTCACCGGCCGGGTGATCGACCTCTGGTCGCGGCAACAGCGCATCGAGCGGGTCCGGTCGGACAGTGCGGCGCGAATCCTCAGCGATTCGCTCACGCTCACCGGTGACACGATCGACCTGCGGATCGCCGACCAGCAGATGGAGCGCGTCTTCGCCTGGGGCGCACGGGCCAAGGCCGTCACGCCGCAGCAGCAGATGGAGGCGGATTCGCTCGACATCCACATGCCGGGGCAGCGGCTGCGGGAACTGCACGCCCTGCGCCGGGCGATCGCGTACACGCAGGTCGACACGGCGCGGATCGAGAGCACCGAGCGCGACTGGATCTCCGGGGACACGATCATCGCGCGTTTCGACACCGCCGCGACGGGCGACACGACCACCAACGCCAGGATGCGGGAGGTCACGGCCTCGGGCAGTGCCCGCGCCTACTACCAGCTCGCCCCCTCCGGGGGAGTGAAGGGCCCCCCCAACATCAGTTACAACCGGGGGCGAGAGATAATCGTCTCATTCGTGGAGGGTGAGGTCTCGAACGTCGCCGT
The DNA here is from genome assembly GCA_021413975.1 of Gemmatimonadota bacterium. Classification (GTDB taxonomy): domain Bacteria; phylum Gemmatimonadota; class Gemmatimonadetes; order Gemmatimonadales; family Gemmatimonadaceae; genus Pseudogemmatithrix. Next base: position 54,847 of record JAIOPJ010000045.1, on the reverse strand, counting down.
CCGGGACCGGGCCTCGGGGATCTTCCTCGAGCCCACCAAGTCCGACACCGTCCGCACGCCCACCGACAAGCCTCCGGCCAAGCGCCCTTGACCAGTCCCGACCCCACCGGCGGCCTCGACCGCGGGTTGCTCGCGCGCCTCACCGGCGGCGACCGCTCGACGGCCCTCTGCCTGCTCGCGATCTGCCAGCGCGCCGACGCCGACGGCAGCGCGCAGTTCCACGAGGTCGCGATCTCCTACCGGGACGACCACCTCGACGCCATGCGCGCCGAGGGACGCGATGTGGAGGCGGAAGCGGGACGGCTCTCGCTCGACGAGGTGCGCGACCACCTGACTCGGGTCGCCCTGCCGCGCCTCGTGGCGACCGGGGCGATCGAGCCGATGGAGGATCATCGGCCGCCGGCCGAGGCCCGCGTGCGCCTCGGCGCCCAGCTCCGTGCGCTCCACTCGAGCGATGCCGAGCGGCTCAGGGCCCAGCTCAAGCTCACCGGTGAATATCCGGCTGCGGCGCGGCGCACCCCGGCGATCGCGCAGCGCCCGGTCGCCACCGGCAGCCTACTCTCCGCGCACAAGCTCGTGAAGACGTACCGCAAGCGGAACGTCGTGAACCAGGTCGACATCGAGCTGCGTCAAGGAGAGATCGTCGGCCTGCTCGGCCCCAATGGCGCCGGCAAGACGACCACCTTCTACATGATCGCCGGCCTCATCCCCCCGGCCTCGGGCAGCATCCGGCACGACGGCGAGGACATCACGCGCATGCCGATGTTCAAGCGGGCGCGCCGCGGCATCGGCTACCTCTCGCAGGAGCCGTCGATCTTCCGCAAGCTGACGGTCGAGGAGAACATCCTCGCCATCCTCGAGACGCTGCCGATCCCGCGTGCCGAGCGGGAGAAGCGCCTCGAGTCGCTCCTCGACGAACTCAGCATCAAGCACCTGCGCGAGAGCAAGGCGTACGCGCTCTCCGGCGGCGAGCGTCGCCGGCTCGAGATCACGCGTGCCCTCGTGACCGAGCCGAAGTTCATGATGCTCGACGAACCGTTCGCCGGCGTCGACCCGATCGCGGTGCACGACATCCAGGGGATCGTCGCCTCGCTCAAGGACCGCGGCATCGGCGTGCTGATCTCCGACCACAACGTCGAGCAGACGCTCGACATCGTGGACCGGGCCTACATCATGTTCGACGGCGCGGTGAAGGTGTCCGGGCCGGTGCGCGAACTGATCTTCGATGACACCGTGTCCAAGGTGTACTTCGGCCCGACCCTCACGGCGCGTCTGCGTGAGCGGTTCCGCAACGAGCACCCCGAGGCCGACCTCCCTGCCGACCTCGAGGTCGCCTCGTGAAAGCCGGCCTGCACCAGTCCGCGCGGCTCGGACAGGAGCTCAAGGTCAATCCTCGCCTCTACCAGGCGATGGACATGCTGTACATGCCGTTGCTCGACCTGCAGCAGCACCTGAAGCAGGAGCTGCTGGTCAATCCCTTCCTCGAGCTCATCGAGGAGGAGGAAGAGGAGGTCGAGCCCGGTGAGGAGACGGCGGCCGAGGCCGATGCGCAGCAGGAGGCCGAGGCGGGGGAGACGTCGACGCCGGCCGACTCCGACGACGAGTCGCGCTGGGAGGAGATCCTCCTCAACGGATTCGAGGTCGGCGGACAGCGCGAGGAGCGTGACGACCGCGAGCACTACGAGCCGACGACCGTCGCGACCACGGGGCTCGACGACCATCTGAGGTCGCAGGTGCGCATGCTCGACCTCTCCGAGCGCGACGAGTTCCTCGCCGAGGAGTTCATCGGCAACATCAACGATGACGGCTGGCTCTCCGGATCGCTCGAGGAACTCCTGGTGGGGATCAACGAGGTCGTCCAGAAGGCGGCCGACGAGCGCGACGATGACCGGGACGCGCCGCTCTACACCATGGCCGAGGCCGAGCGGATGCTGCGCCTCATCCAGTCCCTCGACCCTTCGGGCGTGGGCGCACGGACGCTGCATGAGTGCCTGGTGCTGCAGCTCAAGGACTCGGGACTCGTGGGGACGCTGTCCGAGAAGCTCGTGCGCGACCACTTCTCCGAGCTCATCGCCCACCGGTGGGTGGAGATCGGCCGGAAGCTCGGCGTGCCGGCCGGGGACGTGCAGGAGGCGGCCGATGCGGTCGCCAAACTCAACCCCAAGCCGGGGCGCGCCTACAGCGAGGGGAGCGACAACTACGTCATCCCCGACCTGATCGTGGAGAAGGTCGAGAACGAGTACCTCGTCTTCATCAACGACGCCAACCTGCCGCGCCTCAAGCTCAGCCGCGCCTACCAGGAGATCGCCCGCGACAAGAAGAAGTTCGACGCCGAGAGCAAGGAGTTCATCACGAGCCGCCTCAGTGCGGCGCAGTGGCTCATCCAGGCGATCGAACAGCGCCGCCAGACGATGCTCAAGGTGATGCACTTCATCGTCGACCGGCAGCGCGAGTTCTTCGAGAAGGGGGAGCAGTCCTTGCGCCCGCTCACCCTGCGCGAGGTGGCCGAGGCGATCGGCATGCACGAGTCGACCGTGTCGCGCGTGACGAACGAGAAGTTCGCGCAGACGCCGCGCGGCGTGCTCCCGCTCAAGTACTTCTTCTCGAGCGCACTCAAGAGCTCCGACGGCGAGGACGTCTCGGCACGCGCCATCCGCGCGACGATCGAGAAGCTCGTCGCCGAGGAGGATCCCAAGAACCCGCTCACCGACCAGGCACTCGTGGAACTGCTCGAGCGCGACGGCGTGCAGATCGCGCGGCGCACCGTGGCCAAGTACCGCGACCAGCTCAAGGTGCTCCCGGCACGGATGCGCAAACGGCTCTGACCACCATGACCGCACTCACCTCGCCCGTGCCGACCGCCCTGACCGTCGTGCCCCGCGTCTCGATCCTCGTGCCCGCGAAGGACGAGGCCGAGAACCTCCCGCTCTTCCTGGAACTCTGCGCGGCGATGATCTCGCACCAGACGGTGCCGTACGAGGTCGTCGTCGTCGACGATGGATCAAAGGACGATACGCCGGCGGTGCTCGACGCGCTCACGCGCAAGTACGCGTTCCTGCGCACCGTCCGCCACCGCGCCCAGCGCGGCATCGCCGACGCCCTGCGGAGCGGCTACCTCGAGGCGCGCGGCGACATCCTCGTCTTCTATCCGGCCGACCTCCAGTTCAAGCCCGAGGACATCCCGCGGCTCGTCGGGCCGATCCTCGCCGATGACTCCGACATGGTGACCGGCTACAAGCAGGGCCACTACGACAAGGCCTTCGTCTCGGGGATCTACAACCGGCTCTCGCGCTCGCTCTTCGACGTGCCGGTCCGCGACCTGAACAACGTGAAGGCCTACCGGCGCGTGATCATGGACGAACAGCCGGTCCGCCCCGACTGGCACCGCTTCATGATCGTCCTCGCGCACGCCAAGGGGTACACGGTCACCGAGGTGCCGGTCCCCGTCTATCCGCGGCACGCGGGGAAGTCCAAGTTCGGCCTCTCGCGCATCCCGGTCGGCGTGCTGGACCTGCTCGCCGTCTGGTTCGAGCTGCGGTTCGGGCAGAAGCCGCTGCTCGCGTTCGGCATGCTGGGCGCGGGCCTCTTCGCCCTCGGCGTGCTCGCCGGGGTCGCCGCGATCGTCGTACTGCTGACGACCGGCATCGGTCTGCGCTGGGTCTGGACGCTCATCCAGACCTGTCTACTCCTCGGCTCGATCTTCTTCGCCACCGGCCTGCTCGGCGAGCAGGTCGCCGTCACGCGCGCCGAGCAGGCGGAGCTGCGTCGTCGGCTCGACGAGTTCGTCGCGCGTCAACGGACGCCGTGACGGAGCAGGTCACCAGGCGCGGGGCGGGGCGCTGGCTCGCCTGGCTCGGCGGCGCGCTGGTCGTCGCGGCCGCACTCTGGACGTTGCGCGGGCAGTGGCGCACCGCCGCGGACGTCGCGAGCACGCTCGACATCGCCTGGGGCACGGTGATCGCGTCGGGGGCGATCGTGCTCGCCGCGTACGCTGTCCTGATCGTGACCTGGCGCGAGTGCGTGGCCGATGCCGGGGCGCCCCTCCCGCTCGGCGAGAGCGCGCGCATCTGGTTCGTCTCCAACCTCGCGCGATACATCCCCGGCGCACTCTGGCAGATGGGCGCCCTTGCCGTCCTCGCGAAGCAACAGGGGGCCTCGGCGAGCGCCGCGACCAGTGCCGCCCTCGTGCTCACGGTCGTGAACACGCTCTGCGGCATCGCGGTGGTGCTGACCCTGGGCAACAGCCTCGCGTCGGCACCGGTCACCCCATGGTTGCCGGTGCTCGCCGGCGTCGCCGGACTGGCCGCGTTGCGTTGGGTCGCGCCGCACATCGTGCGGTGGCTCGCCGCGCGGACGGGGAGGGAACTGCGGCTCCCGGCGCTCAGCACCCGCATGTTCGTGGCGGCCATCGTCGGCTCGACGCTGTCGTGGCTCGCGTACGGTGTGGCGTTCAAGCTCTTCGTCGCCGGGATCATGCCGGGGGTCGAGCTGTCGATCGCCGCGGCGATCGCCATCTACGCGGGCTCATACCTCGCCGGCTTCCTCTCGCTGGGCCCGCCCGCCGGTATCGGGGTGGCCGATGGCGCGCTGGTCTGGATGCTGAGCACCGGGGGAATCGCCACGCCGGGCGAGGCGGTCGTGATCTCGGCCCTCACGCGCCTCTGGCGCACGGCGCTCGAGATCGCGCCGGGGCTCCTCTATCTCGCGCTTCAGCGGTCGCGCGGCAGCCGGATCCCGTAGCGACCGAGGAACAGGGCCAGCTCCTCGGTGAGTGCCGATCCGCGCTCGCTGCGTGTTCGTCCCGCGACGTCCAACCAGTAGACGCCCGCGGCGCGCAATCGCGATCGCTCTTCCGCGTCGAGCGCGCGTTCACTCAGCACCGTGTCACCGGAACGCAGCGTCGTGGGCAGTGCGCCGGCGTCGGCCACGCGATGCAGCATCCGATACGTCTTGCCGGCCGCACGATACTCGCGCAGTTCGCCGGCCGTCATGCGCACCTCCTCGTACGCGAGGTAGCGCTCGAACTCCGCGAGCATCGTCGCCACCATCGCGGCGCGCGCGGCCGCATCGGGCAGCTTGGGGAACTCGGGGGCCGAACGGATCACCTTCGCCGGCGTCCCCACAGCCAGCGAGAAGGGCGGGATCGCACCGGCCACGAGCGAGTTCGCCCCGATCACCGACCCGTCACCGATGGTCGAGCCGGGCATCACGAACACGCGCCACGGCAACCAGACGCTCTTGCCGATCGTGACCGGCTCGTAGGTGACCGGGTAGCCGTCCATCTGGTTGAGCCAGGCGCCGTGCGAGAAGATCAGGCAGTGCCCGCCGATGCCGGAGTCGTCACCGATGATGACCGGCTTGGTCGGATTGATGTTCGTGTTCTGCAGCACGATCGTGCGGTCACCGAGCTTGAAGAGCGATTCCGGCAGCGACGGGCCGCCCACGAAGACCTGCTCGCGGATGCGCGCATCCTCGCCGATCTCGATCCGCTCGCAACTCAGGTAGCTCATGGTCCCCACGCTCGAGTGCCGGCCGATGCGCACGTGCCGGCCCTGCACCACGGCGAGCAGCCCGATCTCCACGTCGTCGTCGATCTGCACGTCGCGGCCGACCACGGCGCTGCCGATGCCGAACTTCACGCGCGCACCGATGCGGTAGCCGAGGAGGATCCGGTACGCCACGCGGCGCAGCGGACTCGGCATCCAGCCATAGAGCAGCAGGTGCGCGATCGGCAGCCGTGCGTGCGGGACGAGCGACGTCAGGAAGGGCTCCCAGTGAGGACGTCGAAGGATGCGCCGCCCGTGGCGCACCCCGCAACCCTTCCCGTAGATTGCCTCCACTCTCTCCCCACCGATGATCGCGCTACCTGATCCGATGCCCGTCGATCCGCGCGAACGCCACACGCTCGCGTGCCTCGCGGACGCCTCGGGGTTGCTGATCGCCGAAGGTGCGGCGCGCGCACGGGCCGTGCGGCTCCGTCTCACCTCCGAGCTGCCGGCCGGCGCTGACGACAGCGCCCTCCTGCGCGCGCGCACCCCGCTCGCGCTCGCGTACCGCGACGGCGAGGTCGATCTCCCACAGGCGTGGCTCAGGGCCGCGGCCGACGTCCTCACCATGCGCGACGACGGGGCTGGTGCGCCCCGGGACAAGCATGGCCGCCCATTGAGCACCTCAAACCGGCTGGTGAGCGCGGGGGCCGAGCGATGGCCCGTGGTCTCGCTCCTCGGGCGCGCGCTGCGTGAGGCCACGATCGCCGCCGCCGGGCCGCGGCCGTCCTACACGCTCGATCCCTGGCCCGAGGGCAAGCGATGGGCTGCCGCGCTCTCCCATGACCTCGACGTCGCGAGTCTCTGGCCCGTCTTCACCGGCCTGCGCCTCGCCGAGTTGGTCCGCAAGGCCGATCTCGGCCGCACCCTGGACGTGCTCGGCTCGGCAGCGGCCTCCGTCTTCGCCGATCCGGTGCGTGCCGGTGTCGATGCGGTGCTCGATGCCGAAGCGGCGGTGCTCGCCCGGTCGACCTGGTTCATCATCTGCGGGACACCGTCGGTCGGGACCTTCCGGCGGGGAGACGTCACCTATCGGCCCGAGTCCACCCGGGTGCGCGACATCGTCGCGCGATTGCTGCGTGAGGGGCATGAGGTGGGATTGCACGGCAGCTTCGAGACGGTCGAGGATGGCGCCCACTTCCCGCGGCAGCGCTCCCGCCTCGAGGCGATCACGGGGACTCCGGTGCGCGGCGTGCGACAGCACTTCCTGCGGCGCGTCGTCGGCGAGACCGAACGCCACATGGGCGACGCCGGCTTCTCCTACGACTCCACCGGCGGCTTCGCCGATCGGAACGGATTCCGCGCGGGACTGGCCGACGTGGCTCCGGTATGGGACGAAGCGTCGGGACGCGCGCTCTCGCTGGAGGAGGCGCCCTTCTGCTGGATGGATCGCGCCCTGAGCAAGTACCAGGGCATCGAGGCGCCGGACCGCTGGATCGACGACGCGCTCGAACTCGCGGCGCGCTGCGAAGCGGTGCAGGGACTCTGGTGCGGCATCTGGCATCCGAATCTCACACCGGCACTCGGCTTCCCCGATGCGCCGGCCGAGTATGCGCGTCTGGTCCGGGAACTGTCGTCGCGCGGGGCCTGGCTCGCACCGCTCGACGCGGTGGTCCGTTGGCGGGTGGCGCGCCGCGCCTTGCGTGCGACCGCGCTCGACGGCAACGACACGCCGGTGCTCGCGGCCGCCTCAGACGCGCCGCCGGAAGCGCTCGCCAAGGCGGGCGCCACGCTCCGAGTGCTCGATCGCACCGGCGCGGCGCGCGCCACGGTCCGGCCGGCGTGAGCCGACGCCTGCGCGTCCTCGCCCTCGCGCACGCCTTCCCGCGTGAGGCGGGCGATCCGGTGGGGCTCTTCGTCGCGCAGCTCGCGATCGCGCTGCGGGACCGCGGCATAGACACGACGGTGCTGGCTCCGAGCGGACCCGGCCTCGCCTCTTGCGACAGCTTCGAAGGCATCGACGTGCGGCGCTATCGCTATGCGCGGCGTGATCACGAGACGCTCGCGTACACCGGCACCATGGGTGATCAGGTGCGAACCGGCTGGGGCGCGCGCCTCGCGTTCGCGGGTCTGATCGGCAACGGCATCCGGCATGCGCTCCGGATCAGTGACGAGATCGGCGCGGATCTCGTGCATGCGCACTGGTGGGTCCCCGGCGGCGTGATCGGCGCAGCCGTGAACGCGATCGCGCGGGTGCCGCTCATCACGACCATGCACGGCACCGACGTGCGGATGCTCGACTCCGCGATCGGTCACCGGCTCTACCCGCTGGTGGCCGCGCGCTCGCATTCGCTCACGGCCGTGTCGACCTGGCTCGCCGAGCGGGCGACGATCGCGGGCGACAGGCTCGTCACCGTCGCGCCGATGCCGGTGCGCACCGAGGACTTCCCCGAAGGACCGGCCCTGCGCGAGCCGCGCCTGCTGTTCGTCGGCAAGCTCACGGAGCAGAAGGGACTCCACTTCCTGCTCGAGGCGATGGCGCGCTGCCGCACGCGCCCGTCGCTCGAGGTCGTGGGGGCCGGACGCGTGGAGGACCGCGAGCTCCGCGAGCGGGCGGTCTCGCTGGGCGTCGCCGACCGCATCACCTGGACGCCGATCCTCCCTCAGGGCGAGTTGGCGAAGCGGTATCGGGACGCGCGCGCTCTCGTCATACCCGCGATCGAGGAGGGGCTCGGGCTCACGGCGGTCGAGGCAGCGCTCTCGGGGACGCCGGTGATCGCGTTCGCCTCGGGCGGCGTCGTGGACGCGGTGCGTCACGGACAGACGGGCATCCTCGTGCCCGCGCGAGACGTCGTGCGCCTCGCGGACGCCATCGACCACATAGTGGACGAGCCGGCCGCCGCCGCCCGCATGGGCGGGGCAGGGCGCCGCTTCGCGCTCGGCCACTTCAGTGCCGCGGCCGTGGCGGCCACGTATGCCGACCTCTACCGCCGGGCCAGCGAGTCGTAGACCGCCGGGGCCGAGCGCCGGCGGCGCGAATCGGCCGCACGCTCCCATTCCCCGGGGCTCTCATCCGGGGCATTTTTCAGGGATGAATTCCGACAAGAGCTCTCCCCAGGCCCCCCGGTTCGCCGCACTCTGGGCGTCGCTGGTCTACGCCGTCGCGGCCCTGACGCTCGCCTGGCCCGCCCTCCTGGGCCGGTTCCTCGTGAGCCCCATCAGCGACCAGTACATCGGCGGGTACCCGGTGCGCTCGTTCGCCGCACAGGTCATGAACGACACCGGGGGCTTCGCGCTCTGGAATCCGTACCTGTTCGGCGGCATGCCGTACGTCGCCGCGATGCACGGCGACATCTTCTATCCGACCTTCCTGCTCCGGCTCGTCCTCCCGGTGGATGTGGGGATGACGTGGGGGATGATCCTCCATCTCTTCCTCTGCGGGATCTTCACCTTCGCGTTCCTGCGATCGAATCGCATGTCGTTCTGGGCCTCGCTCGTCGGCGGTCTCGCCTTCATGATGAGCGGACCCATCGCCGGGCTCGTCTCGCCAGGACATGACGGCAAGCTCTTCATCTCCGCGCTCTTCCCGTTGATGCTGCTCACGCTCGACTGGGGCATCCGCGACGGCAAGCAGTGGGCCTGGGGGGTGCTCGCGCTGGTCTCCGGACTGGGCGTGCTCACGCCGCATCCGCAGCTCTATCAGTACATGCTGCTCGGGGCAGGGGCGTACGGCCTCATGCTCGCCTTCGGTGGCGAGACGAAGCTTCCCACGCCGACCGCGATCGCCCGCCTCTCGTTCTCGCTCGGCGGCATCCTGCTCGGGTGGCTCATCGGCGCGATCCAGTACGTGCCGGTCCTCGAGTACATCCCCTGGTCCCCGCGCGCCGGCGGCAAGGGGTGGGATCATGCGGTGAGCTACTCGATGCCGCCCGAGGAACTGATCAACGGCTACCTGCCGCAGTTCTCCGGCATCCTGAACGACTACTGGGGCCGGAACGGGATCCATTTCCATTCCGACTACATCGGTGTCGCGGCCCTCTTCCTCGCGGGGGCGGGGTACTTCTGGGGGCGCCGCGCCGAGGCGCGGTTCTGGCTCGGGTTCCTGATCGTCGCGGTGCTCTGGTCGCTGGGGGGGTTCACGCCGTTCTACGAGATCGTGTACGCGATCGTGCCCGGCGCCAAGTTCTTCCGCGCGCCGAGCACCTTCTTCTACCTCGCGATGTTCGCGATCTCGGTCTTCGCGGCACGGGGAACGGAGCAGCTGCTGTCGAAGGGTCTCTCCCGACGGTATCTGTACGCCTGGCTCGGCTTCGGCACCGTGATGACCTTGCTGGCCGCGAGCGGTGTACTTCGCGACGTCTTCATCAATGTCGTGCCCGACGAGCCTCGGATGGCACATTTCTCCGATCCCACCGCGCGTGCCGCGATGGGCCTCGGCGCGGTACGTTCCCTCATGGTGGTGCTCGCGCTTGCCGGCCTCGTGGTGATGCTGGAGCGAAAGCGCATGTCGGGCACGAGCGCCGCCGTGGCGCTCGCCGCGCTTCTGGCGATCGATCTCTGGAGCATCGAGCGCCATTACTGGACGTTCTCGGCGCCGGCATCCGAGCTCTACGCCTCGGACGCGATCATCGATCGCATCAATGCGCAACCCGAGCCCGGGCGCACCTTCGCGACGCTCGTCGCGACGCCACCCGCAGGCCGTGACCCGTTCTTGGCGGGCGACGCCTACATGGTGCACCGCATCCGGCTCGTCACCGGCTACCATGGCAACCAGCTCGGCCGCTACGACAAGCTCTACGGCGAGGACCGGGGCATGGCGAACATCGCCAACCCGGTCTTCTGGAGGATCGCGAACGTGAAGTGGATGATCTACAACGACTCGACGCCGATCATCCCGGGACTCGAACGCGTCATGGGGCCCGTCATGAACGCCGCAGGTACGCCGGTCTGGCTCTTCAAGGTCCCCGGCGACAACCCTCCTGCGTGGGTGACGCCGGCGATCATGAAACAGCCGGACGACGCGGTGGAAGCCGCGCTGAACGACTCGCGCTTCCCGGCGGCGAGCGTCGCACTCTTCGCGCCGGATGCCCCCGTCGAGGGACTGAACCTGACCCGCGCGCCGGATCCGTCGCCCATCAAGGCGCACGTTCCCACGTACGACCCCGGCCACATCGTGATCGAACTCGACGCCCCCGCCCCCGCGGGCTCGGCCCTCATGGTGTCCGAGAACTACTATCCCGGCTGGAACGCAGCGATCGACGGCAAGCCCGCCGCCGTCCACCGCGCCGACCTCTCGCTCATGGGCGTCCCGCTGACCGCGGGCGCGCGGAGGATCGAACTCACCTTCACGAGCGCCAGCTTCGAACGCGGCAAGCTCATCACCCTCGTGGCGATCGGGTTCTCCCTGCTCGCGATCGGGGCAGGGGCGGTCGTCCAGAGGCGTCAGCATGCCTGAGCGGGCACTCGTCATCACGCCGACCTACAACGAGCGCGCCAACGTGACGACGCTCGTGGATCGCGTGCTGGCCCAGGATCCGCGGATCGAGATCCTCTTCGTCGACGACAACTCGCCCGACGGGACCGGCGACCTGATCGCCGAACTCGCCTCGGCCAACACGCGCGTGCACCTGTTGCGCCGCCCGGGGAAGCTCGGACTCGGCACCGCCTATCGGGACGGTTTCCGCTGGGCGCTCGAGCGGGACTACGAGCTGATCTTCGAGATGGATGCCGACTTCAGTCACGATCCCTCCCACCTCCCCGAGTTCATCAAGGCAGCCGAGCGTGCCGATTTCGTCCTCGGCTCGCGCTACCTGCAGGGAAAGGTGACGGTCATGAACTGGCCGATCACCCGCCTCATCCTCAGCTACGGTGCGAACATCTACGCGCGCTGGGTGACCGGGATGCAACTCTGGGACGCCACCGGCGGCTTCAAGTGCTTCCATCGGCGCGTCCTGGCCGCGATCGACCTCGATGACGTCCGGTCCAATGGCTACGCCTTCCAGATCGAGATGTCCTTCCGCGCCATGCGGAAGGGCTTCAAGCCGGTGGAGATCCCGATCGTCTTCGCCGACCGGACCGAGGGGGAGAGCAAGATGAGCGGCCACATCGTCCGCGAGGCCGTCTTCATGGTCTGGCGCCTCCGGTGGTGGACCCTGACAGGGCGCGTATGAGGTTCTGGAAGATGTCGGGGTCGGGGAACGACTTCGTGTTCGTGGACGCGCGCGGGGACGACCTCATGGCTCGCCGCGTGGCGGAGCCGGAGTTCGTGCGGCGGGTGTGCACTCCACACACCGGCGTTGGTGCCGACGGTCTTGCCATCGTGCAAACCTCTACCACACAAGACTTTAAGCTCACGTACATCAACCGGGATGGGAGCGTCGGTGAACTGTGCGGCAACGCCTCGCTCTGCGCCACCCGGCTGGCGGTCGAGTTGGGGATCGCTCAAGGCTCCGGCCTGACCTTCGCGACCGACGCCGGCGTGATGCAGGGCCGGATGCGGGAGGGGCAGCCCGAAGTGGACCTGAGGCCTCCGACCGCCCTCAGACCCGACGCGGGGATCTCGAAGCTCTTCGGCGAACTGGGCTTGGGCTTCGTCAACACCGGGGTTCCGCACCTCGTCGTTCGGGCCGACGACGCGAGTCTGGTCGACCTCGGGAGCCGAGGACCGGAACTCCGCTACCATGAGAGCCTGCCGGCGGGCGCCAACGTGAACTGGGTCTCACCGACCCCCGATGGCGCGTGGCGCATGCGGACCTACGAGAGGGGTGTGGAGGCCGAGACGCTCGCCTGCGGCACCGGGGCGGTCGCCTGCGCCGTGATGCTGAGCACCTGGGGGGAGGCCGGAGACGTGACGCGGCTGCAGACCCGATCCGGCCGGACACTGACCGTGACCATTCGCCAAACGGTGGAGGGGATCCGGCCATCCCTCGCCGGCGAGGCGCGCATCGTGTTCGAGGGCGTGTTGCGCGAGATCTGAGACCATCGGGTCCGGCCTGAGGAAGAGCGCCGGGGCCGAAACGGGGAACTCATTCGTCCGTCGGACGATGCCGCTCCCGCACCCGGATTCAGCCCCGAGTGGAGTACTTATGCCTTGTCCACACCGTTTCGTTGCTGTTAGTTTACATAATACATATTATACGTAGAGTCACAGGAACGCCGTGGTCATGGGACGGCGTCCAGTTCGCGCGACAGCATGGCGGCACCATCCTTCCCCGATACGCGAAGGGCCCGGCAATGATAGCCGGGCCCTTCATGTAAAGTGTTACTTGAGGTCCGCCCTGCGGAAGCCTACGGCTTCGCGCTCACCTCGCCAAGGTGAACCTTGGCTTCTCCAGCGAACGGCGAATCCTCACGACCCGAGATCTCCTTGTAGATCTTGGAGGCGCCGGCAACGTCATTGGCGGCGATCAGGTTCCGCGCCTGCTCCATGTGGTGCATGTCGCGATCGACCGCGAAACCGGCCTCGCTCGCCGCCTTGGCGAAGGCGGCAGCGGCCTCGGCCGGCTTGCCGGAGCTTTCGAGACCCGACCCGATCAGGGCCTGGATCCCGGCGCGGAGCGCCTTCGGGGCGCTGCCGGCGACGGCCTCGAGCTGAGCGATCCCCTCCGCGTGCTTGCCCTGCTCGAACATCACCTGGGCGGTCAGCATTGCCGCCTGCGTCCCGGCGGTCGTGCCCTTGTACCGCGACGTGATCTTCTCCAGTTCCGCCTGCGCCAGGAACTTGTTGCCCGACATGAAGGTGGCCTCGGCGGACTGGAAGGCGACGCCCGCCTTCTCCTCCTTGATCTGGCTGGAGCGGCTCCAGAGCCAGAAACCGCCCGCCCCCACCGCGACCACGATCGCGCCGATGATGATCTGCTTCTGATACAGCAGCCAGGTCTCACCCAGCGTCTCGGGCTCGATCGACGGCATGGGGCGCGCGGCCTCTCCGGTCTTCGTCATGCGTGCGTTTCTGGTATGGGGACTGGCACGATCCGGCATCTGCGCGGATCGCGAATGGGGAAAGCTAGTCGCGCACCTTCTTCAGTAGAAGGCGCGCCATGCCCCCGGGCGGACTCGAACCGCCGACCTGCGGTTTAGGAAACCGTCGCTCTATCCACCTGAGCTACGGGGGCGCGCGCTCGCGGCCGAAGCCGGAACGCATCAAGCTAACAGAATGAGCGCGGGGGCCCACCCCCGAAGAGTGAGCCCCCGCGTCAGCCTGCACCGCGCACGGTCAGGGATCGCGAGGCTTCGCGGTCCTTGGGGTCGCGCCGCTCGAGCCACCGGCGCTGCCCGCACTGCCGCCGCCCGAGCCCGCACTCGTCGAGGATCCCCCGGACCCGGCGTTCTGAGAGGTGCCCGCGTTGCCCGAGCGGGGACTCGCCACGCGAGTGCCCACGTCGTCATTGCCGGACGTGTAGCCGCGGCCGCGCACCGCCCTTCCTCCGCCGGCGTTGCCGGACACGTCGCCGCGCGGCACGTCCACCGGGCGAACGACGACGGGCACTCCGGCCCCCGGCCAGTAGCCACCATAGCCACCGTATCCGCCACCGTAATACCCGCCGAACCCCGGGAATCCGTAGGGCGAATACCCCAGCCGCGAGCCCATGAGCGGGCACGAGTACGACCCGAAGCGCAAGCAGCTCTCGAGCAGCGCCATGTCGTAGAACGACAGCATCGGGAAGCCGTTGCTCCAGTAGAACGGATAGCTCATCGACGACCGGATCTCGGACCGTCCGCCAGCGACCGGCGCGATGGCACTCGTCGTCCCATCCGCGTCGATCGCGAAGGTCTTCGGATAGGATGCGGCGACGACGAGGTCGATCACCGGAGCCGAGACACCCATCGCGTCGAGTTCGACGAGGTCCTTGGCGGAGACCGCCCGGTCCATCGCCACGAAGCGCGCGGCTTCTGCCTCGGCGACGTGGGGCGAGACCGCGGCGCGGATCTCCGCCGGGAACTCCGCATAGGACTCGACGGGACGGTAGAGACGGATGCTCGCGTTGGCGATCCTCGCGATCCCCGAGCCGTTCACCTGCATCCAATACCCGGCGGGCGTGATGACGAACGCGGTCGAGATCGTCCGCTGCGGTGTGTCGCCACACCGGATCTGGGCATCGACCAGGATCCGGTCGCCGTCCGAGCTCGGGCGAGCCTGCTCCCACCCGCTGCAACCGGCGGCGGAGACCGGCTTGCGCTCGCCATTGAGCGTCAGGGTGGATTCGGTCGACTTGCCCTGCGCGTCGAAGCTCACGATGCGCAGGTCGCGTTCGTGCTCGGGGATCACGCAGACGCGGCCTTGCGTCTCGACACCGTCGACGGCCTGCCAACATCCGACCCACGGGAGCCCGCGGGTGTCCTGCGCGGCGACCGGCGACTGCACGGCCGATCCGCCGAGCGCGAGTGCGAGAACGAGGAGTGTACGCATTGGGTCGTCCTTGTCAGAGCCGAAGTGTGAGGCCGATCAAGGTGCTGACCCCCGAGAGGTCCACCTTGTAACCGGAGAAATCGCCGTTGGGTCGACCGCCGTCGCCACTCGCGCGATGATAGCGGAGCTCACCGGTCAGGTTCACGCGCTGGTTGAGGTTCCACTGCGCCCCCGCCCCCGCCTGCAACACGCGGGACGAGCCGGTCGCCGTCAAGCGTTCGCTGAAGATGTTCAGTGACTGCTGGTCGACGAAATCACCGACCTGTTCGAACCTGTACCACATGACACCGCCACCCACCGACACGAACGGCACGAACCGCGCCGGCACCCACGCGACGGAGCCGATCTGCCGCCCGCGGTCGGCGAGGAAGTAGCGCACGCTCGCGGTGAGGGGCGTCCGCTGAAGACCGGTGGTCTGTTCGATGGGCAGGTCGTTGTTGTCCACGAAGTCCCGGTATTCCGAGCGCGTCCTGCTCCGCGACCGATCGAGCCCCACGACCACCTCGACGCGCGGCGTGACGGTCAGGGAAAGATCGAACCCGAGGTTCCCGGCGCCGAAGTCCGAACGCCCGAGCGTGAGCTCACTCGTCGCCAGGCTGAAGACGCCGCCGTTGGCGAGCGGCTGCGCGTACCCACCGTACAACGTCATCGTCGCGCCGGGGCGACGGAAGAGGAACCCGTTGCCCGCTCCGATCTGAGCATCGGCCGACGAAGCGCCGACGATGATCAGTGCCGCGACGGCGATCCCACGAGAACGAATGAACGAGCCGGCAGTCACCATGACCGGACCTCTGTTGGAGATACACTCTCTACCCTTCGTTCCCGCCGAACGTTCCGGCGGCGCCCATGGAGGGCCGACCCGTCAGAAGCTCACCAACGTCTCCACGGTACAGCCTTTCAGTCGCTCGCGCCATGGCAGGAAACCGAGGTCGATCACCACACCCACGCCGGCCAGGCCGGCGCCACACCGCTCGACCAGCCGGACCGCGGCAGCCGCGGTCCCGCCGGTCGCCAGCACGTCGTCGATGATCAGCGCCCGGGCCCCTGCCCCGATGGCATCCGAGTGCACTTCGAGCGCGTCGGACCCGTACTCCAGGTCGTATCGCTCCGTCACCCGCCGGTGTGGGAGTTTCCCCGGCTTCCTCAGCGGCACGAAGCCGACGCCCAGCGCCTGCGCCACCGGAGCGCCGAAGATGAACCCCCGGCTCTCGATCCCGAGCACGTGCGTGACGCCGGCGTCGCGGAAGGCGGCCGCCAGCGCGTCGGTCGTGCGGCGGAAGAGCGCCCCGTCGAGCAGCACCGGCGTGATGTCCTTGAACCCGATCCCGGGCTTCGGGAAGTCGGCGACATCGCGGATCGTGCGCGCCAGGTCGGCGGCGAGCGTCGGGTCCTGCGGGAGTCGTGTCATTCAGGCCTCGAATCCATGGGTACCGATCAATGGGACGAAGCGCATGGCGTCGAGCTTCGCGCGCTCGAACCCTCCCTCCGTCCGGCGAATCCGCATGAGCACCTGCTCGTCGCGTCCACCCACAGGGACCAGGAGCTGACCGCCGACGGCGAGCTGCTCCAGCAGGGGCGCAGGCACGTCCGGCGAGGCGGCGCCCACGAGGATCGCGTCGTAGGGACCTTGCTCGGGCCAGCCGAGCGTGCCGTCCCCGACGCGCTGACTGACCCGCTCGATCCCGCACGCGGAGAGCGACCGCCTCGCTTCTTCCGCGAGTTCCGGGATGCGCTCGATCGTGAACACCTCACCCGCGAGCCGCGTGAGCAGGGCCGTCTGGAATCCCGAGCCGGTGCCGATCTCGAGCACGCGCTCGCGCCCGGTGAGTGCGAGCAGCTGGAGGTACTTGGCGTGCACCCAGGGCTGGCTGATGGTCTGCCCATGGCCGATCGGCAACGGCGCATCCTCATAGGCACGGTGATGCAGCCCGGAGGGCACGAAGAGATGCCGCGGCACGTCGTCGAACGCCTTGAGGACGCTGACGTCGTCGATCCCCTTCTCTGCGAGCTCCTCGATGAGGCGACGGCGGGCCCCACCGAACTGCCGGATCACAGGGGAAGCCACCAGCGAGCCGAGTCGTCGAGGCGGTCGCGCGCGGTGAGGTCGAGATGTAGGGGCGTCACCGAGACGTAGCCGTCCTTCACCGCGCGGAAGTCCGAGTCCTCGCTGCCGCTCCACGCCACCGAACCGCCGCCGATCCAGAGGATCTCGCGGCCCCACGGGTCCTTCATCTTGGTCAGCGAATCGGAGAAGACGCGACGGCCGAGGCGCGTCAGCTTCACGCCCTTCACCTCCGCCGCCGGCACCGCCGGGATGTTCACGTTGAACAACGTGTCCGCAGGGAAGTCCGGGAGCTTCGTGAGATGATCCAGCAACCGCGTCAGCGTCGACACATGATCCTCGAGCAGGCTGTCATCCGAGCGGAGCACGCGGCCGGCGAAGGAGACGGCGATGCTCGGCACCCCGAGCGCGAGGCCCTCCATGGCCGCGGCGACGGTGCCCGAGTAGAGCACGTCCTCACCCATGTTCGGCCCATGGTTGATCCCGCTGAGCACGAAGTCCGGACGATCGGGCAGGAGCGCCGAGATGGCGACCATCACGCAGTCGGTCGGCGTGCCGTCGACCTGCCAGCGCTGGTCGCCGAGCTGCACCGGCCGCAGCGGGTGATGCAGCGTGAGCGAGTGGCTCGTCGCGCTCTGCTCGCGGTCCGGGGCCACGACCCACACGTCGCCGAGCGGGCGTGCCGCACGCTCGAGGCATTCGAGGCCACGCGCGAGGATGCCGTCGTCATTGCTGATCAGGAGCCGCATCGGGGGTCGGGTCAGTCGTTGGATTCGAGGATCTCGAGGATCCCCTTGAGGTCCTGCTCGAGCAGCTGCACGGTCTCGGTGTCGAGTCCGCGGCGCGCCGCCGGGCGCACGCCCCCGCTCTTGCGGTGCTCCTCGAGCTTCTGCTTGGCGCCTTCGATGGTGTACTTCTCGGTGTACAGCAGCTGCTTCACCAGGAGCACGAACTCGACCTCGCGCCGCGTGTAGACGCGGTTGCCCGACCGGTTCTTGGCCGGACTGAGCACGCGGAACTGGCTCTCCCAGTACCGCAGGACGTGCGGCTTGAGCTCGGTGAGCTCACAGACGTCGCCGATCGAGAAGAACTCCCGGACGGGTTCGCCCTTGGGCGCGCTCATTCGCCTTCGCCCTTGAGATCGCGGGTCATGAGCTCCACGAGCGCCCACCGTGCCGGCTGCTTCTCGAAGAGCACGCGATGCACCGCCCGGACGATCGGCATGTCGATGCCCTCGCGCTCGGCGAGCGCCTTGGCGCTCTCGGTGGTCACCACGCCCTCGGCCACCGTCTCCCGGCCCTGCAGCACCTCGGGCAGCGTCGCACCGCGTCCGATCTCGAGTCCCACCGAGCGGTTGCGCGAGAGCGATCCCGTGCACGTGAGTACGAGGTCACCGATGCCGGCGAGTCCGGCGAAGGTCGCGGGATCGGCACCCAGCTTCACGCCGAGCCGGGTCATCTCGGCCAATCCGCGCGTGATCAGCGCCGCGCGCGCGTTGAAGCCCAGCTGCAACCCGTCCGCGATGCCGGTGGCGACGGCCATGACGTTCTTGAGGGCGCCACCCAGCTCGACGCCGACCACGTCGCGCTGCGTGTAGACGCGGAAGGCCGACGTGCTGAGCAGCTGTTGCGCGAGCAGGGCCGCCACCGGATCGGTGGAGGCCGCCACGACCGCGGTGGGCAGGTGGTGCGCCACCTCGAGTGCGAAGCTCGGCCCCGAGAGCGCCACGATCGCGCGCCCCGGGATCTCCTGCTCCACGACGTCGGTCATGAGCGCGAGCCGCTCGCGTTCGATCCCCTTGGTCGCGACGGCGATGGTCGCCGACGCCGGCACCCAGCGGGCCGACTGCGCCGCGACGTGGCGCAGCACATGCGACGGCGGCGCGAAGAGGACGAACTCGGCCCCCGTGCACGCCTGCTCGATGTCCGACGTCGCCTGCAACTGCTGGTGCAGCGGCACGCCCGCGAGGAAGCGGCGGTTCTCGTGGGCCGCGTTCACCGATTCCGCGACGTCGGGTTCATACGCCCAGAGCGTCACCTGGTGTCCGTTCTCCGAGAGCAGGCTCGCGAGCGCGGTGCCCCACGCGCCGGCGCCCATCACGGTGCACTTCATCGCGTTCCCTCGGCCGTTGGACTGGTGAGCCGCGGCTCGGTGCCGGCGCGGATCCGCTGGATGTTCGCCCGATGCATCCAGACCACGAACAGCGCGATCAGGCAGGACGCGGCGAAGACGGGCGAGTCCGCGCCGAGCGTGAACGCGACGGCGATCGGCAACGAGAGCGATCCGCCGATCGACGCGAGCGACACCATGCGGGACCGGTAGACGATCGCCGCGAAGACGATGACCGCGAGGCCGATCGCCGCCGGTGCGAGAGCCGCGAACACCCCCGATCCCGTCGCGACGCCCTTCCCGCCTCCCTTGCCCAGGAGGAAGATCGGCTTCGCGTGGCCGGCGATGGCCGCCACGCCGCAAGCGAGTCCCCACCAGAGCGTCGCGTTCGGCCCGCTCCGGTACGACGGGTCGATCATCGCCGGCAGGAGCGCGGCCGGCAATGCCCCCTTGAGCGCGTCGATGAGCAGCACGACCGACGCCGCACCCGCCCCGAGCGTCCGATAGACGTTCGTCGCGCCGAGGTTCCCGGATCCCACCGTGCGCAGGTCGATTCCCTTCAACGCCCTCCCGGCCAGGTAGGCCGACGGGAAGGACCCCGCGACGTACGCGATCAGCACGGCGAGCGCCGGGTTCATTCCTCTTTCTTCCCCTTCTTGCGGAGGAGGATCTTGAGCGGGTTGCCGATGAAGCCCCACTTCTCGCGGAAGCCGTTGTGCAGGTAGCGCACGTAGTGCTCCTGCAGCAACTCCGGGTTGTTCCCGAAGACGACGATCGCCGGCGGTGCGGTCTCCACCTGCGTCGCGAAGTTCAGCTTGATCTCGTGCCCGGCGGCCTGCGGCGGCTGGCGGCGCTGGAGCAGTTCCTGCAACGCCTCGTTGACCTCCGAGGTGGTGATGCGCTTGGCGCGCTCCGCCTCGACCTCGAGGATCACCTCGAGGATCTTGTTCACGCGCTGGCCGGTGATCGCCGAGGTGAACAGGAACGGGACCCACTTGAAGTAGGGCGCCTTCTCCTCGCACTCCTTCTCGAACTTCTGCGCCGTCTTGTCGTCCTTGTCCTTCAGGTCCCACTTGTTCACGACCATGATCAGGCCGTGTCCGCTCTCCCAGGCGAGCGTCGCGATCTTGAGGTCCTGGTTCTGGAGCCCCTCGGTCGCATCGATCATCAGGATGCAGATGTCGGAGCGGTCGATCGCGCGGCGGGTGCGGAGCGACGAGTAGAACTCGATCCCGTCGTCGATCTTGGACTGCCGGCGCAGACCGGCGGTGTCGATGAAGATGAACTCGCGCCCATGGAACGTGAACGGCGTGTCGATCGAATCGCGCGTGGTGCCCGAGATCTCGGAGACGACGAGCCGGTCCTCGCCCAGCAGGCGATTGATGAACGACGACTTGCCGACGTTCGGCCGTCCGACGACGGCGATGCGCAGCGCCTGGGTGAGCGCCTCGCCATCGGTCGGCGGGAGCTTGGAGACCACGAGGTCGAGCAGGTCGCCGGAGTTCTTGCCGTTGGCCGCCGAGACGGGGATGACGTCGCCGGCGCCGAGGTTGAAGAACTCGAAGTAGTCGGAGCTCTTGGGATCGTCGACCTTGTTGGCCACGAGCAGCCAGGGCTTCCGCGAGTTGCGCAGGAGGTCCACGAGGCGCGCGTCGCTCGGGTGCAGGCCGGCCTTGGCGTCGACGGTGAGCAGCATCAGGTCCGCCTCGGCGATCGCCTGCTTCACCTGGCGCTTGATCGCCACGTCCATCGGCAGGCTGGAGTCCTCGATGATGCCGCCGGTGTCGACGAGCCAGAAGTCGCGGCCCTGCCACTGCGCGAGCGCGAAGTGCCGGTCCCGCGTGGTGCCCGGCTCGTCACTCACGATCGCGTTGTCGTCGCCGATGATGCGATTGAAGAGGGCCGACTTCCCGACGTTGGGGCGTCCGACGATGGCGACCACCGGCACGTCAGCCATGGGACACGCTCCCGGCGAGCACGCGTGCGGTCTGCCCTTCATGTTCGAGCACGTCGATGAAGTCGTACGAGGGGAAGACGGGCATCGGCAGAGACTCGCGCACCGAGACGAAGGACTGGTCGTCGAGGAAGAGGCCGGCGTCGTTGATCGTCTCGGCGGGGATCAGCGCGAGGTCGAGGTCGGTACGGTCGGCGAGCGCGCGCGAGATATCGGCGCCCACGAGCAGGCCCGCGGTGGTGACCGTCGGGCCGAACAGGGAATTCACGGTGGGGATCAGGTCGAAGAACGCGCCGGTCGCGGCGGTGAGCTGGTCGAGCAGCTCGGGCATCAGGGAAGCCATCGCCGAACCGGTCACGACGCCGATCCGCTTGCCGTCGAGGCGCGGGAGTCGCGAGACGCCGTCGCGGACGCGGTCGCGCAACGAGGTCACGGCACCCACGCCGTTCTCGATCTGCGCGAAGTCACGGTAGTGCGCGGCCTTGGGGAGCGGCCGTCCTGCCAGCAGGTACAACTCGTCCGACCCGTAGACCCAAGGTTCACCGCGCTCGCGCTCGGCGCGCTCGGCCCAGCGATCCACGGCCTCGAGGATGCG
Organism: Gemmatimonadota bacterium; assembly: GCA_021413975.1. GTDB lineage: Bacteria > Gemmatimonadota > Gemmatimonadetes > Gemmatimonadales > Gemmatimonadaceae > Pseudogemmatithrix. Next base: position 33,232 of record JAIOPJ010000045.1, on the reverse strand, counting down.
CGTGGCATTGGCCACGTCCATCGACTCGCCGGTGTAGATGTGCGAGAACTGCGTGAGGCCCACCGGCACGAGGGCGACCGACAGGCACCCCTCGCCGAACGCGTAGAGATCGGCGAGCGACTCCTCGAGCACGTCGCCGTCGTTGAGCCCCGGCACCACGACCATCTGGCCGTGGAACTGGATGCCGCCCTCGGTCAGGCGTGTGAGCTGCGCCTTGATGTTGGGCACCCGCGGGTTGTTCAGCAGCTTCTTGCGCGCCTCCCACGGCGTCGCGTGCACCGAGACGTAGAGCGGCGAGAGGCGATACTCGAGGATCCGGGCGAAGTCCTTCTCCTTGAGGTTGGAGAGGGTCGCGAAGTTCCCGTAGGCGAATGACAGGCGATAGTCGTCGTCGCGCACATAGAGGTTCTTCCGAAGGCCCTTCGGGAGCCCCTCGATGAAGCAGAACTCGCAGCGGTTGGCGCAGCGCCGGACGTTGGGCGGCTCGAGCTCGATCCCCATGGGGTCCCCGCCCTCGCGCTCGATCTCGAACACGAGGTGCTCGCCGTCGGGGAGCCTGGCCTCGAGTTCGAAGGCGTCGTCGGCGGTGAGGAACTCCCAGTCGAGGAAGTCCTCGAGCTCGCGGCCGTCCACCGAGAGCAGCTCCGTACCCGGGATGATCCCGAGTTCGGCGGCGATGCTCTCAGGTTGAACGCGGAGGACGCGGATCATGCGGCGGCGGGCTGGACGACGGAGGCAAAAAAAGCCGCGGACCGCGGCTCACTCAATGTATCAACCGAACGAGCCGAAAGCAATGAATGACAGCGACTTCCGTTAGATCGGCCCCAGCGCGGAGAGGGCCTCTGCCGCGACCTCGGCGAGGGGGCGTGCCTGTCGCTCGGCCACGCGGCGCACGTCGTCGAACTCGGGCTTCGCCCGTCGCTTCCCGTCCGGGAGCGTGACGACCTTGAGTCGCACCACTTCACCGCCCACGCGGACCTCGCGCATCTCGCGCGGGAGCGACCGTCGGCTGACCGACTGCCGCCGGACACCGATCGTGGTGCTCTCGATCAGGAGCAGGCGTTCGAGGCGGTCCGCGTCGCCGGGCGCGCAGAGCACTTCGAGGCGGGTCCCGGGGCGCCCCTTCTTCATCACCGTCGAGAGGAGGGTCACGTCGAGCGCCCCCGCGAGGCGGATCGCATCGGTGAAGGCCGCGATCTGCTCGCCGGTGGCGTCATCGATGTCGGCCGCGAGCATGACGAGCTGCTCCACGGTGCCGGGCGCCTCGGCCTGGCCGGCCGCGCGCGCCGACCCGACCGCGGCCTCCGACGCGTCCGCGAGCACGATCCGCAACGCGTTCGCCCGATCCGTGAAGTCCTTCGACCCTGCCCCGAACCCGCTCCCGCGCGGGATGTACTCGGCGGGCGGGGCGCCCGAGCTCAGCACGCGGACCAGGGCGGCGCCCGTCGGCGTGACGAGTTCGCCGGCGCCCTCGGGGCCGGGACGGACCGGCAGCCCTTCCAGGAGTCGAAGCGTCGCGGCGGTGGGCACCGCCATGCGGCCATGCTGAGTGTCCACGAACCCGTCGCCGAGCGAGAGCGTCCCGCAGAAGATCTGAGTGACGCCCAGCTTCTCGAGCCCCCAGACACTCCCGACTATGTCGAGGATCGCGTCGACGCTGCCGACCTCGTGCAGGTGCACGCGCTCCACGGTGGTCCCATGGATCGCCGCTTCGCACTCGGTGATGAGCGTGAAGGCCTGCATGGCCTTGACCTTGACCGACTCGGGGGCGGGCGTCGCCTCGACGATCGCCTTGATGTGCTTGAGGTGACGACCGTGCGGCTGGGGCGGGACGGTGAAGTCCACCTTATGACAGGCGATCTGCCCGCGCGAGACCTTGGTCACCTGCGCGGTCACGCCTTCGAGGCCCAGGACCTCCGGCAGCGACGTGATGAACGATACCTCGAGCCCCGCATCGAGCAGGGCACCGAGGAACATGTCGCCGGAGATGCCGGAGAACGGGTCGAGGATCGCGATGCGCATCTGGGAATGATGGACGATGGAGGCGGAAGGATGGAAGATGCCATCAGACATCGGCCTTCGGCCCCCATCACCACCGGTATGACGCTCCTGATCCGGTGTTGAAGACCACGACCTCGCTCGTCGCATCGAGCCGTCCGTTCGCGACCAGCTGCCGCGTCGCCTCGAGCGCCGCCCCCCCTTCGGGAGCCGCGTCGATCCCGCTCTTGGACGCGAGCAGGAATGTCCCCGAGCGGATGCGATCCTCGTTCACCGCTTCCGCATCGCCGGCGCTCTCGCGCAGCGTGCGCAGGGTGAGTCGGTCGCCGAGCGGTCCCGGCACACGGAGTCCGCTCGCGTGCGTGGTCGGGTTCTCCCATGGGGTCGCCTTCTCCGCGCCCTCACGGAACGCACGCACGAGCGGCGCGCAGCCGTCGGCCTGCGCGATGATCATGCGCGGCTTCTTCGTGCCGGCCGGGAGCCATCCCCACTCGAGCATCTCGCCCATCGCCTTCCAGATGCCGATCGTTCCCTCGCCTCCCCCCGTGGGATACACGATCGCGTCGGGGAGCCGCCACCCGAGTTGCTCGGCGACCTCGTAGCCCATCGTCTTCATCCCTTCCACGCGGTACGGTTCGCGCACCGTCGCGACGTTGAAGAAGCCGCTCTCCTTGGCGAAGGCCATCGTCGCCCTTCCCGCGTCACCGATGTGGCCCGGAACGAGCTCGAGGTGCGCACCCAAGGCGCGGATCGACCCCAGGATGGGTGGCGGCGTGGTCTCGGGCGCATAGATGCGGCAGGCCATCTGCGCCGCCGCCGCGTAGGCCGCGAGCGCGATCCCCGCATTGCCCGCGGTGGGAACGCACACGCCCGGGAGTCCCAGCGCCTTGGCGCGAGTGACCGCCATCATGAGCCCGCGCGCCTTGAAGCTCGCCGTGGGATTGATGCCCTCGTCCTTCACCCAGAGCCGCCGCACCCCCACTTCGCGGGCGAGGTGCGGCAGTTCGAGCATCGGCGTCATCCCCTCGCCGAGCGTCACCGCCGTCTCGCCGGCGGCGAGCGGGAGTGCCGCGCCATAGCGCCAGAGGCTCGCGTCGCCCGTGATGGCGCTCCGGGGGACCGGCGCGGCGTACCGGACCATGAGCGGCTGGCCGCAATCCGGGCAGAGCGATGCGAGTTTGGAGCCGTCGCGCTGCGTGTAGGCGCAGACCGAGCAATGGAGCGACCAAGTCATCTGGGGATGAAGGCTGAAGGATGAAGGCTCAAGGTTCCGCTTCGGACTTCGCGGCTTCCGGCAAGACGCCCAACGCCTGCAATACCGCTCTCGCGCTCGTTTCGCTGAAACCGTCCAGGGCAGCGATCTGTTCGAGCGTCGCCTCGCGAACGCCCTGGAGCGACCCGAAGTTGGCGAGCAACAACGTGCGCTTCTTCGGTCCCACGCCGGGGATGCGCAGCAGCTCGCTCGTGATCGTCCGCATGCTGCGCCGCTTGCGGTTGTAGCCCACGGCGGTGCGGTGCGCCTCGTCGCGCGCCTGTTGCAACAGTCGCAACGCCGGCGAGCGCCGCGAGAGCCGCAGCGGCTCGGAGCGACCCCGCACGAAGACCTCCTCGTCGCGTTTGGCCAGGCTCACGAGCGGGAGCGCGCCGAGCCCGAGCTCCTGCAACGCCTCATCGGCGGCACTCAGTTGCCCCTTGCCGCCGTCGACGACCACCAGATCGGGAAGCGCCTTCCTCTCGTCGAGACGTCGCCGGAAGTAGCGGCCCACGACCTCGCGCATCGACTGGAAGTCGTCCGGCCCCGACGCCTCGTCCACCGACTTCACCTTCATCGTCCGGTACTCGGCGCGCCGCGGCCGACCGTTCTCGAACCAGACGATGCTCCCGACCGAGTCCTTCCCCTGCGCAGTGGAGTTGTCGAAGCAGACCAGCGAACGCGGGAGCTTCTCGAGTCCGAGCTGCTGACCGAGTTCGTACACCGGGTCGGCCGCGCGTTCGTCGGTCTCCTGCTCCGCGAGCTTGAACTCCTCGAGCAGGTGCCGGGCGTTCTGCTCGGCGAGGTCGAGCAGGTCGCGCTTGGGACCGCGCTGCGGGTAGAGGACCTTCGCCTCGCCGGCGAGTGCCTGCTCGAAGAGTTCGCGGTCCTCGAAGTCGAACGGGATGAGCAGCTCGCGAGCCCGCGCCGGTGCCTTGAGATAGCTGCCCACGAGGTAGACCGAGAGGACGTTGCCGTCGCTCTCGCCTTCCACGCCCTCGAGGAAGCGGTGCTCGCGCGCGACGAGCTTGCCGCTGCGGATGCGCAGCAGCGTGGCCGCCGCGTCGTCCCCGTCGCGCGCATAGCCCACCACGTCGCGGTCGCCCCCCTCCACCTCCATGACGGCGGTCGGTTCCTCCAGCCGCTGCAGCCGGAGCACGGCGTCGCGCAGCTCGGCCGCGCGCTCGAAATCGAGCGCCTCCGACGCCCGCTCCATGCGGTCCTTCACGAGCCGCACCACGTCGTCGGTGCGCCCGTCGAGGAAAGCCACCACCTCGTCGATCATCGCGCGGTAGTCCGCCCGCGACTGGAGTAAGACGCACGGGGCCTTGCACCGGCCGATGTGATAGTCGAGGCAGGCCCGATCCGGCATCTCGCGCGGCATGTCGTACTTGCACGAGCGGACGGTGAAGATCCGTTTCATGACGTCGAGCGCGCGTCGCATCGCCGCGACGTCGGTGTAGGGGCCGAAGTAGCGCGCGCCGTCACTCTGCAGCCGGCGCGTCACGAAGACGCGCGGGAAGGATTCCTGCACCGTGACCTTGATGTACGGATACGTCTTGTCGTCCCGCAGCATCACGTTGTACCGGGGGCGATGCTCCTTGATCAGGTTCTGCTCGAGGATCAGGGCGCTCGCCTCGTCGGGCACCACGATCGTCTCCACGTCGGCGATCAGCTCCACGAGCCGCCGCGTCTTGGGACTGTCGAGGTGGTCCGATCCGAAGTAGCTCCGCACGCGCGGCCGCAGCCGGTTCGCCTTGCCGACGTAGATGATCACGCCTTCGGCGTCCTTCCAGAGATACACGCCCGGCGTGTCCGGCAGGTGCGCGAGCTTCTGCGCGACGACCTCAGGCGCGTCGCGCATCATCCACCCGGAGCAGGCGCGTGAGGACGAGGTAGACCGCGCCGAACACCGGCACCGCGACCGCGGCGACGACGATCGCGAGCTGACCGTCGAGGGCCCGCGCCGCGGCGACGCCCGCCACCCCCGCCAGGACGGCACTGCCCCAGAGTCGGACCAGCCGCGCGGCCGGCACGCCGGTGGGCCCGATCCTCCGGGTGATCGCGCGACGCAACAGCTGGAACTCCACCCAGGCGGCGAGGCCGGAGGCGCCCGTGAGCGCGGCGATGCCCCAGCGCGCGTCGATCCCGAGCAGTCCGGGCAACGTGAGCGAGAGCGCCCAGCCAAGCGCGGCACCGAGCGACACCCGCACGATCGCGAACTTGAGCGGCGTGTTCGCATCGCCGAGCGCGTAGCTCGTCGACGAGTACAGCCGACCCATCGTCCCGGCGAGGAGGCCGACCGCCGACCCGGCGAGGGCGGCCCAGACCCAGCGCGCGCTCTCGGCGGAGAAGGCCCCACCCTGATAGAGCCCGGCGGCGATCACGCCGCCGAGCATCAGGAAGCCGATCGCCGAGGGGATCACGAAGTAGGCGATCTGGCCGAGGCCGCGGTCGAGGCGCGCGCGGAGCGCGCGCGCCACCTCGTCCGCGCTGCCGGTCTCCCCTGCCATCGCCGGGAGTTCGGCCGCCGAGATCGACATGCCGAAGAGCGAGACCGGCAGCATCGAGAGCGCCTGTGAATACCCCAGCGTCGCGACCGAGCCCGCGCTCACGAGCGATGCGATCGCGGTATCGACGAAACCGCTGATCTGCACCACGCCGCGTCCGACGACCACGGTGCCGAACCGCGTCGCGACGCCGCGCACGACCGGCGACGCCTCCAGTCGGAAGACCAGATCGCGGTCGAGACGACGCACCGTCGGCAACTGCACGACGAACTGGAGCAGGCTGCCCGCCACGCTGCCCCACGCCGCGATCAGCACGACCTGCTCGGGCGCGCGCCCCGGCCCGGCCACGAGCAACGCGACGATCATCGTCGCATTGAAGAGCACCGGCGAGATGTACGAGAGGAAGAAGCGCCGGTGCGAGTTCAACACGCCCAGACACCAGGCACTCAGCACGAGCAAGCCGACCCCGGGGAAGATCAGTCGCACGAGCCTCACCGTGAGGTCGCGCTTGTCGCCTTCGAACCCGGGTGCGATCAGGTCGACGAGCAACGGCGACCCGGCCATGCCGAGGAGCACGAGCACGGCGGTCGTGAGCGAGAGCAACGAGAAGACGGCGCCCGCGACTCGCCCGGCCTCCTCGCGCTTTCCCTCGGCGAGCAGCTTGGCGTAGGCGGGGATGAACGACGCCGAGAGCACCCCTTCGCCGAACAGGTTCTGCAGGAAGTTCGGGATGCGGAACGCCGACGCGAGCGCGTCGGCGGCATCGCTGTCGCCGAGGAACCAGGCGATCACCTTCTGCCGGACGAGACCGGAGATCCGGCTGAGCAGGATCCCCGCGGCGATGAGCCGGGCCCCGCCCCAGGTCCTCACGCGCCGACCAGCGTCCCCGCGTGCATCGCGGCCCCCGCCTTCAACTGCGCGAGCAGGAGGTCCCCGTGTCGCGCGAGCATCGGCACCGGGTTGAGCCGGCGTTCCTGCCGCTGCCCCTCGGGCATGAGGGCGGCCCGCACGGCGGCGAGGTCCTGCACCGCTTCGGTCTGCCGCGCACGGGCGGCGGCACGCAGGCGGCGCTCGAGGCGATCGACGCGATGCAGCATCTGATGACGTGCGCCCTCGATCACGCGCTCCGGCACCAAGTGATCGAGCCCGGCGGAGACATCGCGCAGAGCGCCGAGGCGCCGAGCGAGATCCTCGCGAAGGCCTTCGAGCCCCGCGCGCACCTCGGCCGGCACGGCGCGATCGCCCAGCCGTCGCTCCGCGTCGTGCGGCGCCCGGATGTCCTCGATCACCATGCCGAGCCGTCCGAGTCGCCGGTCGACGTTCGGCTCCACGATCGTCGCCCCCCAGCGCGGCACCGCGAGCGGCGTGGGCACGCCGAGCGCCTCGGCGACGGCGCCGACCTGCGCGAAGTACGCGATCTCCCCCGGTCCGGCCACGTACGCGACCGTGGGGAGGATGCGGCGCTCGACGATCGGCCGCAGCAGCACGTTCGCCGAGAGCACCATGTCGGCACGATCGGCCACGTCGAGCGCCTGCGAGATCGGGATGCGCTCCTTCACCCCGGCGAGACCACGGAACACGAGGGAGAGCTTGGGCACGCGCGCGACCTGCGCACGGAAGCCCGCGCGCTCGATCGCCACGATCCGGAGGCCCAGCGCCTCGTCCACCGCCGCGGCGCGACGGAGCGCCTGCACGAGCGTCGGCCGCGCAGCCGCGCGCGTGGCCGGATGCCACGAATCGAGGACGGCGATCCCATGCGGCTCCAGCACGCTCCGCATGAACTTCACGTACGCGCCGCCGATGGTCGCGTCGGGCTCGTATGCCTCGCGCAGTGCGTCGAAGACACCGGCATGCGGCGCCGAGCCGGCGGCCTGGACCAGTTGCTCGAGCTGTGCGGCGATCTCGCCGAGCGGCATCTCGGCCATGACCAGGCCGTCCTGCCCCTTGCGCGTGATGGTCAGGCGACGGACGGTCCCCTCGTCGGCGACGGCGGTCCAGGACGCTTCGGCGAAATCCGCGTCGTCGGTCGCCGCCCAGAATACGGGCGCGGTCGGGATGCCGGTGTCACGTTCGATCCGGTCGGCGAGGGCGAGCGCCGAGAAGGCCTTGAGCAACGTGTAGAGCGGGCCCCCGAAGAGCCCCGGCTGCTGCCCCGTCGTGACGACGATCCCGTTCTGCGCGGCGACCCGTTCGAGCCGTTCGGCTGCCGGACCCGACGCGTCGAACGCCGGTCGCAGCCCCGCGAGCCAGCGGCTCGCGGCGAACTCGGCGCGCACCGACTCGGCATGCGCGGTCCACTCCGCCGTGCCCCGCGGCCGTGCCCGGTACCACTCGGCCGGCGCGACCCCGTCCTGCACCGCACGCGAGAGCGGACCGCCGCCGAGCGGCTCGGTGACGACGCGCGGCGCGCTCACGCGGCCATCCGTGGCGCGCGCAGCGACGAAGGACATCGGAGCCGATCGGATGACAGGGGCTTCACGGCGTGGTTCGTCACTTGTGGTAGGGTTCGTTGCGGCCGATGGTGCCGGCGCGGTAGAGCTGTTCGGCGAGCACGAGGCGCGCCAGTTCGTGCGGGAGCGTCCAAGGAGCCAGCGCGATCCGCCGATGTGGCCGTTCCCGCACCACCTCGCCGATCCCGTGCGCGCCGCCGATCACGAACGCGACGTCCTGCGCCCGCTCCCGCTGTTGTTGCAGCATCGTGGCGAAGGTCGCGGAATCCATGGCGTCGCCACCGGGATCACAGAGCACGAGCCTGGTGCCGGACGGGATCCGTTCGAGCAGCCGCTCGCCCTCCTTCCGCATGACCACGGCGCCGGTCGACGCGCGCGCCGATTCCTCCTTCACCTCGACCACCTCGAGCGGCCAATAGCGCGCCGCCCGGGTCTCGTACTCGCGAATGGCCGCCGCGAGCGCCGCGTCGCGCGGCTTGCCCACGACGGCCACCTGCACCTTCACCGCCGCCCCCGTCCGAGCGGGGCGACGACCGGTTCACGCATAGATGCCGCGCAGCCGGTGCACCGTCGCCACGCGGCTGATCGCCACCATGTACGCCGCCGTCCGCATGTTCACCTTGTGCTGCATCGAGAGCTTGAGCACCTCGCGGAAGCTGTTCACCATGATGTCGCGCAGGCGATCGTTCACCACCTGCTCGGTCCAGTAGTAGCCACCGCGGTTCTGCACCCACTCGAAGTAGCTGACCGTGACACCGCCGGCGTTCGCGAGGATGTCCGGGATCACGAAGATCCCCTTCTCGTCGAGCATCTCGTCGGCCGCCGCCGTCGTCGGGCCGTTGGCGCCCTCGCAGATGACCTTGGCCTTGATGTTCTTGGCGTTCTTGGTCGTGATCACGTTCTCGAGTGCCGCCGGCACGAGCACGTCGACCTCGAGCTCGAGCAGTTGGGCGTTGCTGACCGCTTCGCCCTTGCCGTAGCCCTCGAGCGTCTTGTTCTTCTTGACGTAGGCGATCGCATCGTCGACGTCGATGCCCTTGGGGTTGTGCCAGCCGCCGGTGCGGTCGCTCACGGCCACCACCTTGCACCCGGCCTGCTGCAGCAGCTGCGCGCCGATCGAGCCGACGTTGCCGAACCCCTGCACCGCGACGGTCGCACCCTTCACTTCCATCTTCAGGTGCTCGAGCGCCTGGACGGTCGTGATCATCACGCCACGGCCGGTCGCCTCGCGCCGGCCGAGCGAGCCACCCATCTCGACCGGCTTGCCCGTCGTCACGGCATTGACCGTGTGACCCACGTGCATCGAGTAGGTGTCCATGAGCCAGGCCATGACGCGTTCGTTCGTGTTCACGTCGGGCGCGGGGACGTCGGAATCGGGACCGAGGGTCTGGATGATCCCCGACGTGTAGCGGCGCGTGACGCGCTCGAGCTCACCCACCGACATCTTGAGCGGGTCGCAGATCACGCCGCCCTTCGCCCCGCCGAACGGGATGTTGACCACGGCGCACTTCCACGTCATCCACGCGGCGAGCGCCTTCACCTCGTCGAGCGTCACGTTCATGTCGAACCGGATGCCGCCCTTCGCCGGGCCGCGCGAGGTGTTGTGCAGGACACGGATGCCGGTGAAGACCTCCACCTCGCCGTTGTCCATCATCACGGGGATCGAGACCGTGATCTCCTTCTCGGCGCTCCGCAGCACCTTGTAGATGCCGGGCTCGAGGTCGAGCAGCTTGGCCGCACGGTCGAGGCGCTGCATCATCGCCTCGAACGGGTTCTCCTCGTTGAAGAAGCGGTCCTTGTCGGGGCGGACGATGTTGTCGGTCGGGAGGCGGAAGTCAGCCATGGGTGTCGGGTTACTGAGCCAGCGGGAAGCCGGCGGATCGGGTTCGGTGGGCTAGCGGCGGACCGGCACCGACCGGGCGAGCAGGAGGTCCAACTCCCCTGCACCGCGCTCGATGGTGACAGCTTGGGAAAGATACCACAAGGCGGGACCTTGGCGAGGCCATCGCCCTTCCAACTTGACGGCATCCTTGAGCGTGCAGACCACCCGGTCCACGCTGGCCGCTCGGGTGGCCAGCCTCGTGACGTCGGCGTCGGAGAAGGCGTGGTGGTCCGCGAAGGCCGCCGACGTCACGCGCGCACCCAGGTCGGAGAGCTGGCCCTCGAACGCCGCCGGCAGGCCGATCGCGGAGATCGCGAGCACCGATCGCCCGCGCAGAGCGGTCAACGGTTCCCGCTCGCTCCCGCCCACTCGCGCCAGGTCCGCCGGAGCGAGCGACGCGACGGCCACCACGCACGACGGGTACGCCCGCGCCCACCCGGCCGCGGTCGCCGCCGCCTCGTCCTTGGAAGCGCGCTTGCGCGTGACCACGAGCGCGTGCGCGCGCCGCAGCGAGGACTCGGGTTCGCGGTAGGGCCCGGCGGGCAGGAGGCGCCGCGAACCCGCCTGCTCGGCGGCGACGAGGACGATGTCGAGGTCGCGCCGGGCCCGGCGGTGCTGGAACGCGTCGTCGAGCACGAGCACCTCCGCACCGCGTGCGATCGCCACCGCGGCACCGCGCACGCGATCCGGATCCGCGACGACGATCGCCCCCGGGGTGAGCCGCTCGTGGACGAGCGGCTCGTCCGCGCCGTAGCCGCGCAGCAGGATCGCCGGACGCAGCCCGCGCTCGATCAGGCGCTGCGCGACCCAGGCCGCCATCGGTGTCTTGCCCGTCCCGCCCACGGTCAGGTTCCCGACACTGATCGCCGGGAGGCCGAGCGGTCGCGCCGTCAGCACCCCCCGGTCGTACGCCCTGTTGCGCAACGCCGTGGCCGCTCCGAAGAGCCATGACAGCGGCGCCAACGCCCGTGCGCCGGCGCCGTCCTGCGCCCAGAGCGCTTCGATCCCGGGACGCGGGTGGGCCGTCACTTGCGCGGCGGCAGGTGCGCGGGGATGGCGGGCCCCATGCGCTCCGCGAGTTCCCGCTGTGCCGCCTCGTCGGTCCCGGTCGCCACCCAGGGCGTACCGTACGTGACGCGGACGCGCGCGAACGGTTTGGGGATCATGAAGCGGTCCCACCCATTCAAGTACCAGGCGCGGTCGCTCTCCACCAAGACCGGGACGGCCGGCGCACCGGAACGCTGCGACGCGAGCAACACACCACCCTGCACCAGGCCGGCCGGGCCCCGCGGCCCGTCGGGGGTGATGATGAACGAACGCCCCGCCTCGACTTCCCGGATCATGCCGAGCAGCGCCCGACCGGCGCCGCGCGACGTCGAGCCGCGCACCGTGCGATAGCCCCAGAGCTCGATGATCCGCGCGATGATCTCGCCGTCGGCGTGTTCGCTGACCATGACCGACATGCGCCAGGGCCGCAGCACCCAACACATCGTCAACAGCTGCCCATGCCACAGCGAGATGATGACCGGCCGCTTCTCCCCGTGCATGCGCTGCCACGGCGTCGCGCCCACCTCGCGCACGCGCCACGTCATGGAGAGCAGCTTGAGCAGCGGACTCCCCAGCCGCACGATCCACCGCAGGCGACGCTCCTCCGCCGCCGTGCGGGGGGGACGAACGGCCTCCACGCGTTCCACGGGAGCGCCGCTCATCCCACCATCTCCGCTGCCATGGCCCCGACGCGCTGCGTCGCTCCCGGCTCGCCGAGCCGCGCTCGCACCTCGGCGAGGCCGGCGACCATCGCGAGTCGCGCCGCGCCCGACCGGTCGAACAGCGGTTCGAGCGCGTCGGCGACCGGTGTCGTGCGGAACGCCTCCTGCACGAACTCGGGCGCGACCGTGCGCCCCGCCACGATGTTGAGCAGTCCGATGTGCTCGATCCGCACCAACCGGCGCGCGATCGCGTACGAGATCGCGCTCGTGCGGTAGACGATCGCACAGGGACAGCCGGCCACCGCGGCCTCGAGCGTCGTCGTCCCGCTCTTGCAGAGCGCGACGTCGGCCGCGCGGAGCACATCGAACGAGGCCGAGCGCACGAGGGTGAACGGCACCTCGTCGTCGCGCAGCTGGATCGTCGGCGCGACGCTCATGACGACCTTGAGCCCGGGGCGCCGGCGCTGCAGGTCGCGGGCGACCGCGACGAACTCCGCGAGGTGACGCCGGATCTCCTGTGCCCGGCTGCCGGGGAAGAGCGCGAGCACCTCATCGGCCTCGCTGAAGCCGAGCTTCGAGCGCGCCTCGGCGCGGGTCGGCATGGCGGCCGCCCGGTCGAGCAATGGATGCCCCACGAAGGTCGCGTTCACTCCCGCCGCGCGGAGCATCTGTTCCTCGAACGGCAGGATCACCGCTGCTCTCCGGATGATCCTCGCCATCGTGCGCATGCGGCCGGCGCGCCAGGCCCACACCTGCGGCGTGATGTAGTAGAGCACCGGCACCCCGCGGGCGTGCGCGGCCGCCGCGACGCGCATGTTGAAGCCCGGGTAGTCGATGCAGAGCACGAGCGCGACGTTCCCCGCATCCAGCCGCTTCTTGATCCGGCCGAGCAGCCGGAGGTGCGCGGGGATGTGCCGCAGGACCTCGATGAAGCCGACGACGCCCTCGTGCTCCTCGATCATCTCCACGCCGGCCTGACGCATGCGCGCGCCCCCCGTGCCGGCGATCGCGAGATCGGGGCGCAGCGCCTTCAGCCGCTCGGCGAGGATCGACCCGTGGAGGTCGCCCGACGCCTCGCCGGCGAGGATCAGGATCTCACGCACCGCGGCCGGGCAGCTTGGCGCCCAAGGCTGGGAGCGAACGCTCGATGTCGGTGACGATCCGGAGGGCGACCGCCAGTGCGTCGCGCCCCGCCCGTCCCGTGACCGCGACCGGCTGTTCGCCGCGCAACGCGGCCACGAAGCTCTCGAGTTCGAGGCGCAACGGCTCGCCCTCGGGGGCGTCGATCGCCACGCGTTCCACGAATGCTTCGAGCGGCTGCGCCTGCAGCGCCAGCGTGGCGAGGTCGACGTCGCCGCGCAGGCGGTACATCTCGCCCGTGCCGGCCGCGAGGTCGAGCGAGAGGTAGCCGTTGCGCTGGAAGATCCGCAGCTTGCGCATCCGGTCCTTCGAGACGCGGCTCGACGTGATCGTCGCCACCGCGCCGCTCGTGAACGTGATGCGCGCGTCGGCGATGTCGATCGACGGCGTCAGCACCGGGAGTCCCGCCGCCGAGACGTCCTTCACCGGCGAGCCGGTCAGCGTCAGCACCAGGTCGATGTCGTGGATCATGAGGTCGAGCACCACGGCCACGTCGGAGCCGCGCGGATTGAACGGCGCCAGCCGGTCGCTGTCGATGAACAGCGGACGGTCCACGTACGGCAGTGCCGCCCGGATGGCGCGATTGAAGCGCTCGATGTGCCCGATCTGCACCGTCGCGCCCTTCTGCTCGGCGAGCGCGAGCAGCTCGTCGGCCTCGGCGAGCGTCACCGTGATCGGCTTCTCGATGAGCAGGTGCTTGCCCTTCGCGAGCGCGGCCATCGCCACCTGATGATGCTTCGGCGTCGGCACGACGATCGAGAGCGCATCGACGTCGTCGAGCAGCGCGTCGAGCGAAGGGTAGGCGCGCACACCGAGCTCGCGCTCCACGGTGCCGGCCCGCTCGGGATTGGCCTCGTAGAAGCCGCGGAACAGGACGTTCGGGATCTCGCGCAGGATCCGCGCATGATGATAGCCGAGGCTCCCCGTCCCGACGACGCCCATCCGAAGGGGTCCGGTCATGTGACGATCCCCCGGTCACTCGCCTCGACGAACGCGATGAAGGCCTGCACCTCGGGGAACGGCTGCAGGTCGCCGGAGGCCCGCTCCATCGCCTGCGAGATGTTGATGTCGGAGCGGAAGAAGAGCCGATACGCCTTCTTGAGCTCCGAGACCGTCACGTCCGAGAACCCGCTGCGCTGCAGCCCGACCGAGTTCAGGCCATAGAGCTTCACCGGGTTCCCCACCGCCTTCACGAACGGCGGGATGTCCTTCGCCACGCGCGACATGCCGCCGACGAAGGCATGCCGCCCGATCTTCACGAACTGGTGCACCGCGCAGAGGCCCGAGATGATCGCGCGGTCGTCGATCTTCACGTGTCCCGCGAGCTGCGTGCCGTTCGAGATGATCACGCCGTCGCCCACGTGGCAGTCGTGCGCCAGGTGCACGTACGACATCAGGAAGCTCCCCTTGCCGACCGTCGTCTTGAACGACTCCGAGGTGCCGCGGTTGATCGTGGCGTACTCGCGGATGGTGGTGCCCTCGCCGACCTCGACGGTGGTCACCTCGCCCTTGAACTTGAGGTCCTGCGGCAGGCCGCCCAGGACGCTCCCGACGCCCACGTTGACGCGGGCCGCGAGGTGCACGTGCTCCTCGAGCGTCGCACGCATGTGGATCACGCTGCCGGCCCCGACGCTGCAGTTGGGGCCGATGTAGGCCCACGGGCCGACCTCGACGTCGTCGGCGAGTCGCGCGTCCGGATGGACGATCGCGGTGGGATGGATGCGCGGGGTCATCGGTCGCGCACCACGGCTGCCATCTCGGCCTCGCACACGACGGCGTCGTCGACCTTCGCGACGCCCTTGATGCGGCAGACCGTGTTGCGCAGCTGCACGATGTCGACCTCGATCCGTACCTGGTCCCCCGGCTTGACCGGACGCCGGAACTTCACGTTGTCGAGCGACATGAAGTAGACGACCTTCGTCTCCGGGTCGTCCACGGTGCCCATGAGCAGCACACCGCCCACCTGGGCCATCGCCTCCACGATCAGCACCCCGGGCATGATCGGGTGCCCCGGGAAGTGTCCCTGGAAGAACGGTTCGTTGATCGTGACGTTCTTGATCCCCACGATCCGCTTCTTCTCCTCCATCTCGACGATCCGGTCCACGAGCAGGAACGGATAGCGATGCGGGAGGATCTTCATGATGTCCTCGATACCCAGCAGCACTCGTGCCTCCGATTGTTGCGGCAGTGCGTGCGCGAGCATCTCGCGCACGAGCGTCACGGTCCCGCGGTGACTCGGCTTGGTCGCCGTGATGCGCGCCGCGACGCGCATCCCCGCCAAGGCGAGGTCCCCGACCACGTCCATCGCCTTGTGCCGGACGAACTCGTCCGGCCAGCGCAGCGTCGTCCCCACCACGTCGTCTTCGTCGAGCACGATCGTGTTCTCCTTCGTCGCACCCTGGATCAACCCCTTCTCCCGCAGTCCCTGCACCCAGCTGAGCATCCCGAATGTGCGCGCCGGGGAGAGTTCGCGCGAGAAGGTCTCCGGCGTCACCCGGTACCGCCCCTGCTGCGCACCGATCCGCGGATGCGGGAAATCGATCAGCACCTCGAGGTCGAGCGCGTCGGCAGGGTGCGCGACGTACACCGACTCCCCGTCCACGACACGCACGACCTCCTTGAGGCGCAGCACCTCGGCCGCCCCGCCGTGCGATCGGGGCCCGGCCTCGAGCAGCGCCAGCCGGAAGGGCTCCGCCGACCCGTCCATGATCGGCGGCTCGGCCGAATCCATCGCGATCACCACGTCGTCGATCTCCAGTCCCGCCACCGCCGCGAGCACGTGCTCGACCGTGTGCAGGGCCCCGTCGCCCGTCCCCAACTGCGTCCGGCGTTCCGCCGCGATCGCCCCCGAGACGTGGGCACGCGTCTCGGGATGTCCGGCGATGTCGGTCCGGCGGAAACGGACGCCGGTGCCCGACGCGGACGGCTCGAAGGTGAGCGCACAGGGGCGGCCGAGATGCAATCCCACGCCGGCGACCGTCACCGGCCGCGTGATCGTGCGACGAGCGCTCACTCCTTCGGGTCCCGTGCGAGCAGCTTCTCCAGACGCCTCATGAGGTCCGGGAGCTTGTTCACCGCAGCGTACCCTCGCAGCGTCTCGCGTTGCGACCGCGAGGGGAAGCCGCCCCAGGTCTCCCCCGCCGGCACGCTCTTGAGCACGCCGGACTGCGCGGTGATGATCGCCCGCGCCCCGATCGTGAGGTGTCCCGCGACACCCACCTGTCCGGCGAGCATCACGCCGTCCTCGATGCGCGAACTGCCGGCGATCCCCACGCCGGCCGCGAAGAGGCAGAGTCGGCCGACCCGCACGTTGTGGCCGACATGCACGAGGTTGTCGATCTTCGTGCCCGCTCCGATCTCGGTGGCGTCGATGCTCCCGCGGTCGATCGTGCTGTTGGCCCCGATCTCGACGTCGTCACCGATCACGCACCGGCCCACGTGCGGGATCTTCTGGTGCGCCCCGTCGCGGAACACGAAGCCGAAGCCGTCGCTCCCCACGCGGACGCCGGCGTGCAACAGGACCCGCGCGCCGAGTGCGGCGCCGGGGTAGAGCGTCACCTGGCTCACCAGCCGGGCGTCGACCCCGACGGACACGCCTTCGCCGATCACGCAGTGCGGGCCGATCCAGCAGCCTCGGCCGACCACGGCGCCGGCACCGATCACGCAGAACGCCTCCACGCAGACGTCGGCGTCGAGGCGGGCGGTGGGATCCACGATCGCGGAGGGATGCACCCCGGTGAAGGGGCGCGCCGGCATCCGGTAGAACCGGGGCAGCAACGCGAGCATCGCCTCGTGCGGCTTCTCGACGACGATGCGGTTCTGGCAGCGCCCCGGGACTGCCGCGAGCTCCGGGGTGACGAGCACCCCACCAGCGGCGCTCTCCGCGAGCAACGGCGCGTACTTGGACGACGCGAGGAACGTCAGGTCGGCCGCGGCCGCCCGGTCGAGCGAAGCGATCCCGCTGACCATCGCATTCCCGTCACCCACGACCGTCCCGCCGACGGCGATGGCGACGTCGGCGAGGCGGAGTGAGCTGGAGGGTGCGACGGACATCGGGGGTGGGAGACCGATGTGCGAGGCTTACGGGCGGCGCACACCCGCCGGCGCCGAGACCGGACCGTTCGGCCGTGCTGCGGGGGCGGGAGCCGGACGGGCCGCCGGCGCGACCGGACGCGTCGCCGGCATGGTGCGGAGGCGCGCGATCACCTTGTCGGAGAGGTCGAGGTTCCGGTCCATCGCCACGATCGGGTTCGCCTGACCACCGATGTCGAAGATCATCGACAGACCATCCGACGCGCGGACGTCATCGAGCGCGATCTTGATCTGGTCGAACAACGGCTGCATCGCCTCGCCCTGCATCGTCTGGGCCTCGGTCTGGAGCGCCTGCAGCGTGTCGCGGTACATGGCGTCGTACTTCTGCAGCGCCGTGAAACGCGCCGTGCGGTCGGCGGCCGAGAGGGCGGCGGAGTCCTTCTCGAACGCGGCCATCATGACGTTGAGCGAATCGATCATCTTCTTCTCGCGGGCGCCGAGCACCTCGAGATCGGTGCGCAGCTTCGCCTCGACCTGCTGACGGCCCGGCATCTCCTGCAGGATCTTGCGGGAGTCGACGTAACCGATGCGGGCCTGCGCCTGGAGCGGCGCGGCGGCGATGACGAGAAGGAGAGCGGCGAGGACGCCGCGCGAACGGACGAGCATGGTAGGGCTCCGAGGTTTAGAAGACTTGGCCGAGACGGAAGTGCAGCTGCCACCGCGGTGCCGGGAGTCCGGCAGCGTCGCGGCGATCGAACCCGTACGCGTAGTCGATCCCGAGGGGACCGAGCGGCGTGACGGTGGAGACGCCGAAGCCGGACCCGCGGAAGAGTCGCGTGGGATCGAAGTCCCGCGGACGCAACCAGAGGTTGCCGGCGTCGAGGAAGGCATTGATGTACACGGACTGGTTGAACCGCAGGCCGATCTCCGCCGTCGAGGCGAAGAAGGCGCTGCCGAACGACTCGCGCTGCGCGTTGTAGGTCCCGGTGCCGCCGAGGAATCCGGACGGCGTGATCGAGAACTCGGGGTAGCCGCGCAGCATCTCGCCGAACTGCACGCCGCCGAGCGAGAACTGCTGCGACCAGAAGAAGTCGCCGGCGTCGCCGAAGACCGCACCGGTGCGCGCCGAGAGCCCGAAGGTGAGACGCAGCGGCTGCGACCCCGGCTTGCTGCCGCCGATCCGCGCGAGCACCGTGTACGACTTGAACTCGCTCGTGTAGCGCTGGAACGTCGCGGTGCCGCCGAGCGGTCCGCCGTTGAACTGGGCGCTGAACGTCTGGAACTGCCCTTCCGTCGGGAACGGCATGTCGAGCCGCGTGTCCCTCGTGATGTCGAGACCGATGGTGCTCCGGAGACACCCCGAGCAGGTCGCGGTCGTCGCGGTCCCGAGCAGGCCGTCCTGGCCGAACGCCACCGACTCGAGGCCATACGACGTGAAGACGCGGGTGAACCGGCTCTGCGGGAACGGGAAGCCGGCGCGCAGCGAGAACCCGGTGCGCGTCGATCGACCGAGGTCGGCGATCCGGTAGCGCGCCTGCGAACGGTAGGCGGTCAGCTGGCCCGAGATCAGCGAACCGCGGATGCCGGGGTCGGTGTACGAGGTGTTGAAGTCGTTGATGTACTGGCCGAACTGCCACTGCACCGAGCCGCGCTTGCACTTGCCGAACAGGTTGGGCTGCTCGAGGCCGATGAAGCCGCCGAGGCCGGTCCCCTGCCCGACCGAGGCGCCGAAGTTCACGTTGCCCGTCCGCTTCTCCTTCACGCGGAAGACGATGTCCACGTCGCCGGCCTCGTTCGCCGGACGCACGTCGGGGAACGGCAACGGCGCGTCGAAGAAGCCGAGGTTCGAGATGCTGCGCCAGCTGCGGATCATCCGCTCCTGGTTGAACACGTCGCCCGGGATGATGACGAGCTGGTCCCGGATGCAGTTCTCGATCGTGAAGTCGTTGCCGAGGATCTCCACGCGATTGATGATCGCGGGCGTCTGCTCGACGATGTCCCACCGGAGCCGCACCGTCCCGGCCGAGTCCGAGGGATCGCGTTCGACCACCGGACGGACCTGCGCGTAGATGTAGCCCTCGTTGCTGTAGAGCGTGCCCACCTGCTGGGTCGCCTCCTCCCAGCGCGTGCGGTCGAAGACGTTCGTCGCCGGCGGCCGGCGCTTCACGAGCGCCCGCGCCCGCTCCGTCAGCGAGGGAGCGCGATCCGTGAACGGGTAGTAGGCGGCGATCTGCTCGGTGGTGAACCGGCGGTTGCCGACCACCTCGAACCCCTTCACGCGATACTGCGGTCCTTCGCGCAGCGTGAGTTCGATCATCGCCTTGCCGCGGTCACGGTCCACCACGAGCGAGTCGCGGTCGAGCTGGAAGTCGACGTACCCCCGCTCGGCGAAGAGCTTGGGGATCCGCTCGCCGAGGTCGGTCGCGAACTTGTCCTCGTCGTAGGCGCCGCGACGGAACCACCAGAAGCCCTCCGGCTTGGTCTTCATCACGCCGGCGATCTCGCGGTCCGAGATCGCGGTGTTGCCGTCGATGCGGATGCCGGCGATCGCGAGCCGACGGCCCTCGTCGACGCGGAACACGATGTTGATCCGGTCGGCGACCACCGTCGTCTCGGGCCGCACGCGGGCGAGATAGTACCCGTTCGCCTGGTAGAGCGAATCGATGCGCGTCATCGCCTTGGCGACCTGCGCCGGGTCCACCGGGCGTCCGATCAGCAGCTCGACGCGATCCTGCACCAGCCGCTCAGACACCCGCTTCGGTCCGGCGACCGACACCGCACCGAGCAGCGGCCGCTCCTTCACGACGATCACGAGGGTGGCCCGCGTGGCGCTCTCGACGTCGCAGTCGATGCCGACCTCGTCGAAGTCCCCCGTCCCGAACAGGTCGCGGATCGCGCGCTGCACGGCAGGGAAGTTGAGGGTGGCGCCGGGCACCAGGCCGGACGACGCGATCGCCGCCTCCCGGGAGACGCGCTGCACCCCCCGAACATCGATGGAGTCGGGGATGAGACAGCGGCCCGTGAGGGACGATTGGTCCTGTGCAGCCAAGGGCGTCACCGCCAGAACGGCGGCGAGCGCCACGCTCGGAACTCGATACATGAGAGCAATATACACGGTCGGGGCCGGACTGTTCAGTCCGGCCCCGATTCTCGTTCAAGGGGTCGTGGGGCCGGTCAGACCTTGGGGGTGCTGGCCGGGACCCGGAACTCGAGCTTCGCGCCGTCCGCCGAGACGTCCACCTCGATCTCGTCCCCGCGGCTGAACTCGGCCATGAGGATCTTCTCGGAGAGCGGATCCTCGATCCAGCGCTGGATCGCCCGCTTGAGCGGTCGCGCGCCGTAGGCCACGTCGTAGCCGTTCTTGACGAGGAAGTCGATCGCGCCGTCGGTGAGCTTGAGCGTGAGCTCCTCGTCGCCCAGCCGCTTCTGCACTTCCTTGAGCAGGATCCCGACGATCTGGGCGATGTGCTCGCGGCTGAGCTGATGGAAGACGATCACGTCGTCCAGGCGGTTGAGGAACTCGGGGTTGAAGGCGTGCTGCAGCTCCTCCTTCACCTTCTCCGAGATCCGGTCGAAGTCCGAGGCCACGTCCGTGGCGCCGAACCCGAGCGCCCGGTTCTTCGTGATGTCCTTCGCCCCCACGTTCGACGTCATGATGACGACCGTGTTCTTGAAATCGATCACGCGGCCGTAGTTGTCCGTGAGATGCCCCTCGTCGAGCACCTGGAGCAGGATGTTGAACACGTCCGGATGCGCCTTCTCGATCTCGTCGAGGAGGATCACGCTGTACGGCTTGCGCCGCACCGCCTTGGTGAGCGTGCCCGAGTCCTCGTAGCCCACGTAGCCCGGCGGAGCGCCGATCAGGCGCGACACCGAGAACTTCTCCATGTACTCGCTCATGTCCACGCGGATGAGCGCCGACGGATCGGCGAACAGGAACTTCGCCAGCGCGCGCGCGAGCTCGGTCTTGCCGACGCCGGTGGGGCCGCTGAAGATGAACGAGCCAATCGGACGGCGCGGATCCTTGAGTCCAGCGCGGCTGCGCCGGATCGCCCGTGCGATCGCCTTGATCGCGGCCTCCTGGGCCACGACCTGCGAGTGCAGTTCCTCCTCCATCCGCAGCAGACGGGCCGTCTCGGCCTCCTGCAGCCGCGTCACCGGGATCCCCGTCCAGCGGCCCACGATGAAGGCGATCTCCTCCTCCCCGAGCACCGGCCGGATCGACGCCCGGCGGGTCTCCCACTCCTCCTGCCGCGCCCGGATCTGGCCCTGCAACTCCCGCTCGGAGTCCCGCAGCGCGGCCGCCCGCTCGAAGTTCTGGTCGCGCACCGCCGCGTCCTTCTCGGCGTTGACGGCCTCGAGCTTCGTCTTGAGGTCGGCGACCTCCGGCGGCGGCACCTGCGCCGAGAGCCGCGCCCGCGCCCCCGCCTCGTCGATCACGTCGATCGCCTTGTCGGGCAGGAACCGGTCGGTGATGTACCGCTCCGAGAGCTTCGCCGCGAGCACCAGCGTCTCGTCGGGGATCGTCACCCGATGATGGTCCTCGTACTTCGCCCGCAGCCCCTTCAGTATCTCGACCGTCTCGTCGATCGAGGGCGGATCGACGACCACGGTCTGGAAGCGGCGCTCGAGCGCGCCGTCCTTCTCGATGTACTTGCGGTACTCGTTGAGCGTCGACGCCCCCACGCACTGCAGCTCGCCGCGCGCGAGCGCCGGCTTGAGCATGTTGCTCGCGTCGATCGCGCCTTCGGCCGCGCCGGCGCCGACGAGCGTGTGCAGCTCGTCGATGAACAGGATGATCTGCTTGTTCTGCGCGATCTCGTTCATCACCGCCTTGAGCCGCTCCTCGAACTGGCCGCGGTACTTGGTCCCCGCGATCACCGCCGCCATGTCGAGCGACAGCACGCGATGGTCCCGCAGCGAATCGGGGCAGGTGTTGTTCGCGATCATCTGGGCCAGGCCCTCGACGATCGCGGTCTTCCCCACCCCGGGTTCGCCGATGAGCACCGGGTTGTTCTTCTTGCGGCGCGACAGCACCTCCATCACGCGCTCGATCTCCTTGAACCGGCCGATCGTCGGATCGAGCTGCCCCTCGGCCGCGAGCGTCGTGAGGTCGCGGCAGAAGTGGTCGAGTGCCGGCGTCTTGGATTTCTTCTCGCCCTTGGCCGCCGCCGGCTGGGGCACCACGCTCGGCTGGCCGGGCGTGCCCCCCTGCGGCATCTCGGTCCCGAGCAGACGCAGGGTCTCGGCGCGCGCGGCCTCGAGGTTCACGCCCGCCTCGGCGAGCACCTGCGCCGCGATGCCCTTCTCCTCGCGCAGGAGGCCGAGGAGCAGGTGCTCGGTGCCGACGTAGCTGTGATTGAGCTCCCGCGCCTCGCCCATCGCGAGTTCGAGCACCTTCTTGGCGCGCGACGTGTACGGCAGGTCGGGACCGGAGGCCTGGGCCGCCTTCCCCTTCTTGACCGTCTCCTCGATCTTCTGCTGGATCTCCTCGAGGTCGACGCTGAGGTTGTTGAGCACGGCCGCGGCGACGCCCTCGCCCTCACGGATCAGCCCGAGCAGGATGTGCTCCGTGCCGACGTACTCGTGATGGAGGCGCGCCGCTTCCTCGCGCGCCATCGCCAGGACCTTCCGCACCCGCTCAGTGAAGTTGTAGCCGTTCATCGGTGGCCTCGGGTTCCCGGATCAGCCGGGGGGTTTCGCTTCGGTCGCGAGCACGGTGCGCACGTACTTCGCGCGCGCCAGGTTCGCCTCGCCCTCGGTCAACACCCGCCCTGCCGCATGGGACAGGTGCGCCGACTGGCTGAAGATCAGGAGCTTGTTGAGCGTGTATACACTGAGACCAGACAACAGATGCAGTCCCGCGGCCAGCCGCACGCCACTCAGGAGGTTCATCGCCTCGTCGGCGGGCAGGTTGCGCGCATGGCGCAGCGTGCCGTATGCCCGCCACAGCTTGTCCTCGATAATATACCCGGCGTCCCGCACCAGGACACGACGGGCCTCCTCCTCCCGCTCGATCACGCGCCGCACCACGCGGATGAGCTGGTCGGCGAGTTCATCCTCGCCGCGCCCGAGCGTGGTCTGGTTGGAGATCTGGAAGAAGTTCCCGAGGACGTCGCTCCCCTCGCCGTAGAGCCCGCGGTACGTCAGCCCCATGTGCTGCAGTCCCTGCAGCACCTTCCCGATCTCCTGCGTGAGCACCAGCGCCGGCAGGTGGATCAGCACCGAGGCCCGCATGCCGGTGCCCGTGTTCGTCGGGCAGGCGGTGAGGAAGCCGAACTCCTGATGCCAGGCGTACGGCACCTCGGTCCCCAGCTCCCGGTCCATCCGCTCGGCATCCCGCAGCGCCCCCGCCACGTCGAACCCCGACCGGAAGACCTGCAACCGCAGGTGGTCCTCCTCGTTCACCATCAACCCCGAGTCGCCCGCGACGAAGACCGCCCCGGCGCCCGGCGCGGTCGTCCCCTGGTCGAGCCCCGCCAGCTCACGGCTCACGAGGTGGCGCTCGTGCAGCAGCAGGCGCTCCTGCGGCGAGCACTCGTCCACGCGCACGAACGCCGCGTCGCGCAGCGAGGGCACGCGGCCGACCGCCTCGCGCACCTGGTGCAGCACGCGCAGCCGCTCCCCTTCACGGGCACGCGGCGGGAAGGCGTAGCCCGCGAGATTCCGGGCGAGCCGGATCCGCGACGAGAGCACGATCCCGGCATGTTCGCCGGAGGCGCCGAGCCAGTGGAGCCCGCCGTCGGGGACGAGACTCAGGTCGAGGCTCACTCGAGCCCCCGGATCTGGTCGCGCAGCGAGGCCGCCGTCTCGAACGCCTCGTCCGACACCGCGCGTTGGAGCCGGTCACGCAGGTCGCGCAGGGTCTCGGCACGGGTCACCAGCTCGGGATCGCGCGTCTCGTAGCGCCATCCCTCGTGCTTCGTCGAGCCATGCACGCGGCGCAGGAGTTCGCGCAGGCTCTGCTCGAACGCTCCGTAGCAGTGCGCGCATCCCAGCCGGCCGCTCGCGCGGAAGTCGCGCAACGACGTGCCGCAGTAGGCGCAACGCGCCGCGTCGCCCGGCATCTGCGCCGCCTGCTGTTGCACCGCTTGCAGGAAGTCGCCGAGCGGGTGCTTGGGCTCGGCGACGGTCGTCTCGATCCCACGCTCGGCCGAGCACTGCTCGCACAGATGCACCTGCTTGACGGCGTTCTCCACCATCTGCGTCAGGTGCACCACCGCATCGCGCTCCCGGCACTGGTCGCAGATCATCAGACGCCTCCCTCGGACGCCGACGCCGGCATCAGGCGTCCGTCCTCGAGGTGCAGGACGCGCGACGCCCGCGCCGCCAGCGACCGGTTGTGCGTGACCACCACCACCCCGACCGCCAACTCGGACGTGAGCTCGGCGAACAGGTCGTGCAGGCGCTCGGCGTTCTGATGGTCGAGGTTCCCCGAGGGCTCGTCGGCCAGCAGGAGCGGCGGCTTGGCGGCGAGCGCGCGGGCGACGGCCGTCCGCTGCTGCTCGCCCCCCGAGAGCTCCGAGGGCCGGTGATGCCGGCGCGCCGAGAGCCCGACGCGCTCCAGCAGGCCCTCGGCGCGCGCGCGCGCCTCGGCCTGCGGCATCTGGGCGATCAGCAGGGGCATCATGACATTCTCGACCGCTGAGAACTCTTTCAGGAGGTGGTGGAACTGGAATACGAATCCCACCGTGCGGTTCCTTAGTTCCGCGAGGACCTCGTCGTCGGTCGTGCGCGTCGCCTGGCCGGCGAGCTTGACCTCCCCGGCGTCGGGCCGGTCGAGCGCCCCCAGGACATGCAGGAAGGTGCTCTTCCCGGCGCCGCTCGCGCCCACCACGGCGACCATCTCGCCCGGGGAGACCGTGAGGTCCACGCCGTCCAGGACGCGGATGAGCGTCCCGTCGCCGCCGCGGTAGGACTTCACCACGCCGGACGCTTCGAGCACGGGGCCGCGCAGCGGGTCGGTCATTCGCTCCGGATCGCCTCGATCGGGTAGAGCTTCGCCGCGGACGCGGCGGGGTGGAGCGTCGCGAGGACCGCGACACCCACGCTCAGCAGCGCGATGAGCACGATGTCGAACGGCTGCATCTGCACCGGCAGGTGGTCGATGAAGTAGACCGAGGGATCGAGGGCGATCAGCCGCCCCTTGTCGAGCGCGAGCCCCACGCCGACGCCGAGCACCAGCCCGATGCTCGTCCCCACGATCCCGATGAAGAGTCCCTGCAGGAGGAAGATCGCGCGGACCGAGTCGGCGCGGAGGCCCATGGCCTTGAGGATCCCGATCTCCCGCGTCTTGTCGCGCACCACCATCGTCAGGGTGCTCACGATGTTGAAGGCGGCGACCATGATGATCAGCGCGAGCACCACCGCCATGGCGAACTTCTCGAGCTTGAGCGCCCGGAACAGCGAGCTGTTCTGCTGCTGCCAGTCGCGCGTGAAGTACGCCGAGCCCATGACGCTGTCGATCCGTGCCGCCACGTCGGGCGCCGACCAGCGATCGGCGGTGCGCACCTCGATGCCGGTGACCGCCGTGTCGAGTCCGGCGAACTTCTGCGCCTGTTCGAGGTCGACGTAGACGTAGCCGTTGTCATACTCGTACATCCCCGTCTCGAAGAGACCGGTCACCTCGAACTCGAAGAACCGCGGGATGACCGCGCCCAGCAGCGGGTTGACCTCGCCGGTGGCGGTCACGAGCGTGAGCTTCGTGCCCACCGACGCGTTGAGCCGGTCGGCGAGCAGCCGGCCCAGCACCGCACCGCGCCGTTCCCCGTCGGGCGTGTCGAACGAGAAGTCCCCGCTCGTCGCGTGATCGCGGATAGACGTGACCTGGCGCGACCCCGAGTCGCCCGGGATGATGCCGGCGACCGAGATCGCCTCGGAGTAACTGCTCCCGCTCGTCGCGAGCCCCTGGTGCACCACGAACGGCGCGGCATCCACGACGCCCTCCACCGCGCGCACCGTCACGAGCGCCTCCTTCCACCCGCCCATCCGCAGGTCCATCCCGTAGGTCAGCACGCGCACGTCGGGGCTGCCGACGAGGATCTTCTCGCGCAGGTCGGTCTGCAGCCCGTTCATCACGCCCATGATCACCACGAGCGCACTCACGCCCACGACCACGCCGGCGACCGCGATCACCGAGATGAACGAGAGCAGCCGCGAGCCGCGCCGGCTGCGCAGGTAGCGCCAGGCGATCGAGAGCTCGAGACGGGAGATGCCGTTCATTCGGGGCGCATCAGCGGGAAGAGGATGACATCGCGGATGTGCGGCGTGTCGGTCAGGTACATGAAGAGCCGGTCGAGGCCGATGCCCACGCCGCCGGTGGGCGGCATGCCGTACTCCATCGCGCGCAGGTAGTCCTCGTCGACGCCGGTCGCCTCCTCGTCACCGGCCGCCTTGAGTCGCGCCTGCGCCTCGAAGCGGGCCCGCTGGTCGAGCGGATCGTTGAGCTCGGAGAACGCGTTGGCGACCTCCTTGCCCTTGGCGAAGAGCTCGAAGCGCTCGGTGAGTCCCGGCTTGCTGCGGTGCGGCTTCGCCAGCGGCGAGAGTTCCACCGGATAGTCGATCACGAAGGTCGGGAGATCGATCTTCGATTCCACATGCTCCTGGAAGAGCTCGTCCATGAGCTTGGGGCGCGAGAGCTTGGCGGCGTCGTTGACGCCCGCCTGCTCCGCCGCCTTGCGCAACTCGGCGTCCGAGAGCGCCGTGACGTCGGCGACGCCGAGCGCCTGCGAGAGCGAGGGGAGCCACTCGATGCGCGGGAACGGCGGCTGGAAGACCGGCACCGGCGCGGCCACGCCACCGTCGAATCGCTCGCGCGGCGCATCCCCGAGCACCTCGCGCACGGCGGTCGCCGCCGTGATCATGAGTTGCTCGACCCGGCCCATCATGACCGTGTAGTCGGCGTAGGCCTCGTAGAACTCGAGCATGGTGAACTCGGGATTGTGCGTCCGGTCGATCCCCTCGTTCCGGAAGTCGTGCCCGATCTCATACACCCGGTCGAAGCCGCCGACCACGAGTCGCTTCAGGTAGAGCTCGTCGGCGATCCGCAGGTAGAGCGGCATGTCGAGCGCGTTATGGTGCGTCGTGAACGGCTTCGCCGCCGCGCCGCCGTAGAGCGGCTGCAGCACCGGCGTCTCCACCTCGAGGTAGCCGAGCCCGTCCATCGCCCGCCGGATCGCGGTGGTCATCCTCGAGCGCGCGGCGAAGTGCCGCCGCACCTCCGGGTGCACCGCGAGGTCGGCATATCGCTGGCGGGACCGCTGTTCCCCGTCGGCGAAGCCGGAGTGGCGCACCGGCCTGCCGTCGACCACCTCCTCCTTGCCGAACGGGAGCGGCCGCAGCGACTTCGCGAGCATCGTCACGGCGTCCACGCGCACCGTCACCTCGCCCGTCCGCGTGCGGAAGAGCGGACCGTGCACGCCGATCACGTCGCCCAGGTCGAAGTGCGCGAGCCGCGCGAAGAGCTCCTCCGCCAGCTGATCCTTGCGGAAGTAGATCTGGATCCGCCCGGTGTCGTCGGCGAGGTGCGCGAAGATCGTCTTGCCATGACCGCGCCAGGCGATGATGCGTCCCGCGACCTGCACCACCGGACCGGACTCCTCGCCCTCGGGGAGCAGCGGCGCGACCGCGCCGCAGCCATGCGAACGGTCGAAGCCGTACGCGAACGGCTCCACGCCCGCTGCCACCAGCGCCTCGAGGTTCTCGCGCCGCGCCTTCATCACGAAGTTGAGTTCGTCGCTCATCGGGCGGCTCTCCTGGTCACTCGGCTCGTCATCACGCTGGCTCCGGGGGCGCGCCCGACTGCTTGAGGTAGGCTTCGATGAACGGGTCGATCGCCCCGTCCATGACCTTGTGCACGTCGGTGATCTTGGTCTCGGTGCGGTGGTCGTTCACCATCGTGTACGGCTGGAAGACGTAGCTGCGGATCTGGCTGCCGAACGAGACGTCCTGCTTCGTCGCGTCGAGCGCGGCCTTCACCGCGGCGAGCTTGTCGGCCTCGCGCTGGTAGAGCTTGTTCTTGAGCTGCTTCATCGCCGTCGCCTTGTTCTTGAACTGCGACCGCTCCGCCTGCGAGGCGCAGACGATCCCCGTGGGGATGTGCGTGATGCGCACCGCGGAACTCGTCTTGTTGACGTGCTGGCCGCCGGCACCCGACGCGCGATAGACGTCGATCCGCAGGTCCTCGTCGCGGATCTCGATGTTGATCTCCTCGTTGACCACCGGGTAGATGAACACCGACGCGAAGCTCGTGTGGCGCCGGGCCTGCGAGTCGAAGGGCGAGATGCGCACGAGCCGGTGCACCCCGGTCTCCGGCCGGAGGAAGCCGAAGGCGTACTCGCCCTTGATCTCGAGCACGGCCCCCTTGATCCCCGCCTCCTCGCCCTCGGAGAGGTCGATGATGTCGACGGTGAAGCCCTTCCGCTCGGCCCACCGCGTGTACATCCGCATGAGCATCTGCGCCCAGTCCTGCGCCTCGGTGCCGCCGGCGCCGGCACTGATCTCGACCTGGGCGTCACGGAAGTCGTCCCGCCCCTGCAGCAACGTGCGCAGCTGGAAGGCGGCCGAGTCCTCGCGGATCGATGCGGCCTCGCGGGCGACCTCCTCCTCCATCTCGGCGTCGGGTTCGACCGCGAGCAGGTCCGCGAGTTCCACGGCGCTCGTGATGCGCCCCGTGAGCTTGTCGTAGGGGTCCACCCAGCCCTTCAGCGTCTTCACCTCCTGCACCACACCTCGGGCACGCTCCTGCGCATTCCAGAAGGCAGGGTCGGCCATGTCGCCTTCGAGCGCGTTCAGGCGCTCGCGTTTGCGATCGAGGTCAAAGGTACCTCCGCAGTTCGTCGAGCCTGGCGGCGTCGTTACGAAGGGAGATCAGGTGCGAGGAGTCGGCCATGGGGTCGTCGGGGGCGGATGCACGGCGAGCCGGTCCCGCGCGCGGAACCGGCTCGCTTGGCGTACGAGCGAAAGATAGCCCGTTCACCGGGCCATCGGCACTCTCTCCCTAGAACATCTTCTGGCCCCCGGCCAGCAGGTCGTTCAGGGCATCCTGGAAGTGCGTGGTGCTGTCGGCGAATTCCTTGCCGATCTGGTCGACGTATTCCTCGAAGCTCTTCTTGATCTCCTCGCGGAAGATCGCCTTGAGCGTCCCGTTCTGAAGGCCTTCTTCCCGCTTCCCGGGCTGATACGCGATCATGTCGGAGACGAGCGCCCGCGCCAACCGGCGACCCTTCTGGTTCGGGTCGTTGTTGAGGAACGGGTTGATCCCCCGTTTGCCGACAGGCGTCAGGGACGACGTGCGCGCGGGCGGAACGGCGGCGGGCGTCGAGATCCGCGGGCTGGCGGCCGGCGTTACGGCCGGCGTCGCGGCCGCCGGCGCGACGGGTGCGGCCGGAGGTGCGGCCGGAGGTGCGGCCGGCACCGGTCGAACGGGAGTGGCAACGGGGGCCGCGTCCACGGGCGGAGTCGCCGGCCGTGCGGGTGGCGACTCGAACCTCGGCACCGGCGGGGGTGCCGGAGCGCGCGCCGGCGTCGGCATCGCCGGACGAGGCGTGAATGCCGGCGCGGCGACCTGCGGCGGCATGGGCGGCGGCACGGGAGGCCGGGCGGGAGCCGTCGGTGCGCCGGACATCGGGGTCATGGGCGGCGGCACGAGCGGTGGCCGCGCCTGCGTCGTGCGCTGAGCCGGCGTCTCGGGGGCGCGAGAGACACCGGGCACCGGAGGAGTGAACCGCGGGATCATCGGCGGCCGCGCCAGCGGAGCCGCGGCGACGGGGGGCACAGGGGGGGCCGCCGGGGGTGCCGCCGGGGGCGGAACAGGCGGCGTCACCGGCCGGGCGGCCACCGGTGTAGGCGGGCGCATCGGTGCGGCAGCGACGACCGGCGTGGACGGACGCGCCGGGACGGGCGTGGACGGACGCGCAGGGACCGGCGGCGCCTCCGTGATCGCGGGGGTCTCACCGGTGGGGCGACTCGCTCTCGCGACCACGCCGGGCGTGAAGACCGGCGTGGGGTTCCTGCGCTGCGGCGGCGGGGAGAAGGGCGTCGCGAAAGGGATTGAGGGGCGCGGGGTGGCCGGCGTGGGCATCTTCGCCGTCTCCAACGAGCGCCGGGGAGGCGGCTCGAACGCCTCGGGGGCCGCCTCGGCGTCCGACTCCATGACGGCCCGCTCGTTAGCGGCCCAGCCCGAGCCCACGGAGGGAACGGCCGCTGAGGCCCGTGCCGGCGTCGGCGTCGCGGCCCCCTCCATCCCGACCCGGATCACGGCGCCGCACACCGAGCAGCGCGCGCGCACCCCGCCCGGTGGCACCTTCGAAGGATCCACCCGGAATACCGACTGACACTCGGCGCACGTGACGTTCAACGTTCCTCCCTGGCTCGAGCCGTGGACACTGGCGTGATCGGACTCTCCCCCGCCGGGCCGTCACCGCGACGATCCACCGAGAACACCGACCCGAACAGCGATTTCGCGTAGCTCTTCATCTCGGTCGCGAGCTCGCTCACCTGCGCTGCGTGCGTGAAATGGCGGCGCTCGTTGGTCACCACGCCGATCGAGAGCGTCATGAGCGGCACCTTGTGCAGCTGACCGCGACGATCCTTGCCGAAGTAGTAGCCGGCGCGCCGGTCCTGCTCGCTGTACTGATACGGGACGAGGGCGTCGAAGACCGAGACGATCTCGGCGCAGGTCTCCTGCACCTCGTCCACCGGGATGACGCAGATGAAATCGTCGCCGCCGATGTGCCCGACGAATCCGCTCTCGCCGCAGACGCCCTTGACGACGTCGTGGAGGATCTTCGAGAGGATCCGGATGACTCGGTCGCCGTCGTAATAGCTGTACCGGTCGTTGTATTCCTTGAAGTGGTCGAGATCCGCGTAGCAGACGGCGAACGGCATCTTCCCTTCGATGCGCCGCAGGATCTCGGATTCGATCTCGATCGTTCCCGGCAGGCGCGTCGACGGATGCACGAAGGTGTCGCGATCGCTCCGACGCAACAACGCGTCGAGCCGCAGCATGACCTCGTGATTCGTCAGCCCTTCGCGCAGGACCTCGTCGCCACCGGCGTCGAAGGCGGCCGCGAACGCCGCTTCGTCGGCGCGCGTGGTCAGGACGACCGGCACGATCCCGGTGAACGAATCCTGCTTCAGCCGTCGGCACGCCTTGAGGGCGGCGACCGGATGCTGCCGCGCATCGACGATCACCAGCCGCGGCCGCGACCGGAGGGCCGCGGACATGACATCGTCGCTGCTCTCCATCCCCCGGGTCGGCAGGCGTCGCTCGTCGAGCCACGCCCGGACGTTGTCGGGGAGCGGCTGACCATCGGGCGCGAAGATGAGGGCGATCGTTTGCGACACGGCGATCAGCGAGGGTGGGATCGGACGAACGCGGGCGAGTCGTCCGGCAGTGTCAAACGACGATGCAGCAAGCGGTTGAGCAACCTAGATGATGACACGTTCCGCCTGGTCGAGCAACATCACGGGGATCCCGTCCCGCACCGGGAACCGGAGCGCGCAGGCCGGACAGAGGAGGCTCTCTCCCCCTCGCTCGTCGGTCAGCTGCCCATGGCAACGCGGGCACGCGAGGAGCTCGCGAATGGCGGCAGGCACGGTCACTGGTGTCCCTCCTCAGGAAGTCGATATCCGAGCCGCGCGAGCGCGGCCGCGTTCCGCCGCCAGTTCGGGAGCACCTTGACCCAGAGGTCGAGGAAGATCCTGGAACCGACCAGGGGTTCGATCCGGCTCCGGGCCGCCTGCCCGATCGCCTTGATCCGGCTGCCGCCCTCGCCGATGACGATCCGCTTCTGGCTCTCCCGCTCGACGTGCATCACTGCACGAATGTACACCGGGTCGCGCCCTTCACGGAACTCCTCGATCTCCACGGCGATGCCGTACGGCACCTCGTCGTCGAGCTGTTCGAGGACCACTTCGCGGAGGAACTCGCCCACGAAGAAGCGCAGTTGCTGCGTCGAGACGTCCTCCGGATCGTAGAGGAACGGACTCTCCGGCAGGAGCGCGCGGATCGCGTGCAGGAGGTCGTCGACCCCTTCACCCTGACCGCCGGCGAGGAAGAGCGCGTGCGGGAACCGCCCGGCGAGTTCGGCGCGCCGCGGCGCGTCGATGCGGTCGACCTTGTTGAGCACGAGGATGATCGGCGCCTTCGGCGCCCGCGGGAGCTGGGCGAGTGCGACGAGATCCCCGGGGAGGTCCTCCGAGGCGTCGACGAGGTGGACGATGACGTCCGCATCGGCGATGGCCTGCTGGGCGGCATGCTGCATGGCCTTGTGCAGGCTGTAGCGAGGCTCGAGCAGTCCCGGGGTGTCGAGGAGGATGATCTGGGTGGTCTCGTCGCTGAGGATCCCGACGACGCGGTCGCGCGTGGACTGGGGTTTGGGCGAGACGATGGCGAGCCGCTCACCGACGAGGCGGTTGAGCAGCGTGGATTTCCCGGCGTTGGGCTTGCCGACGATGGTGACGAAGCCGGCCTTGGTCATGCTGGATGATAGCGCGAGGGGCGTGTTCAGAGCGCGGGGAGGTCGTGGTGGGTGGAAAAAGGAAAACCCCAGCCGAGTGAACGGCTGGGGTCTCCCAGGGGTGCCGGCGACGGCCTACTCTCCCGCGTCCTCTCGGACGGAGTACCATCGGCGCTGTAGGGCTTAACGATCGTGTTCGGGATGGGAACGAGTGTGGCCCCTACGCTCTAGTCGCCAGCGAAAAGCTGGTGGAACGACTTCGGTTCACCTGCAAAGAGGTGACAACGGAGTGATGGTAGTGATCGTTGGTTTGCGAATCTATGTAAATAGATCGTGCGATTGCTCTGCGGTTGTTTTCCAACCCCTGACTGTGAAGAAAGGGGGAGTAGTCAAGCCGCACGGGCGATTAGGATCGGTTAGCTCGTAGGCCATTGCTGGCTTTCCACTTCCGACCTATCGACGTGGTGGTCTCCCACGGCCCTTCAGGGGACTCAAGGTCCCAGGGAGAGTTCATCTTGGGGACAGCTTCCCACTTAGATGCTTTCAGCGGTTATCTGTACCGACCTTCGCTACCCGGCGTTGCCACTGGCGTGACAGCCGGGACACGAGCGGGTCGTCCGACTCGGTCCTCTCGTACTAGAGTCCGCACCCCTCAACTCTCCAACGCCCACGACGGATACAGACCGAACTGTCTCACGACGTTCTGAACCCAGCTCATGTACCACTTTAACCGGCGAACAGCCGGACCCTTGGGACCTTCTCCAGCCCCAGGATGTGATAAGCCGACATCGAGGTGCC
>JAIOPJ010000047.1 GCA_021413975.1 Gemmatimonadota bacterium | reverse complement strand
TGTGCTTGTAGCGGGCCATGAGCGAGGCGGGCAGAGGAGAGGAGATGCCGCGGCCGCGGCGATCATCTGCCGCGTATTCCTTGCATCAAGCGTGCCGCCGCACCAGAATCAGTTGAGAGGTTTTTCTACACCCTCGTTAGGGCCGCAATCGAACTTTCTGCTCCCAGGGACCGTGCGACTAACTCCGCTGCTGGCGGCATCCGCATTTGTGGCACTGAGTGCCACGGTCGCTTCCGGCCAGGTCGGAAGCTGCGTCGCGCCGAGTCGATTCGAGTGCGTCGTCCTGCAGGGGCAGGAGTCGGACGGCGACCAGCTCCGTCAGTGGGTGCGCGGCGTTGTACTGTGGCGCCGCACGCTCGAAGATCGACCGCGTGTTCCGGGAGACTCCCTCGCCGAGCAGCAGAACGTTGAGCGCTTCCTCGCGAAGGCGCAGTGGACGTCCGCATCAGCGAGGCAGTTTGTAGGTGGCGGACTGGGGCTCTACTCCTGGACCGCCTACTTCACGAGGTCGAATGCCGCCCGGCACGTTGATTCGTTGATCGTGCGCGACAGCGCGTTTGTTCTACCGGCTCGCGACTCCACGATCGTGGTACTCGTCGATCATGTTGATGGCGAAATGATCGCACCGCGCATAGTCTACGCGCTCGTACTCCCAGGGGCTCTGCCGCCGGCGATCATAACGAAGATGTCCGTCGGACCCGCAAGCGTGTCTACCGTGGATGGCCATGATCCGGAGATGCGGATGTTCGCCGCGTTGCGGTCGCATCCAGCCATCGCTGCTTACCTTGCGCGTGCGCCCTAACGGAGGTTGGTGCAGACGGCCGGGTCAGGGAAGCAGGTGGGCGGCCGCGCTTTTTCGTACCTTACGGTTCGGCGCGGCCGCCCACCTGCATCTTATTGGAAGCGACCGCTGCACAACCAAACGTTATGCCTACGCGCACGCATCGCGCTCGCTTAAGGAACTGAGATGTCCGTGCAGACTCGAGGACACAGTGCATCCCGATGCGGGTGGACGACGCGCGCCTCCTCGCGGATTCCTCCCCCGACACGTTCAGGCGCCGCCACACCCGCAATCCACCGAGGAGCATCCGCATGTGGACACGACGCATCGCCATCGTCCTAGCCACAAGCATCTGCGGATGCGCCGGCGGGGACAAGCCGACCGCACCACCGGCAACGGCGAGCGTCGCGATCGCGTTGAGCGCGCCTAGCGCGACCATTGCGCGTGGTGCGTCGCAGACGACGATCATCTCACTCACACGCGGCGGCGGCTACTCGGGCGCGGTGACGCTCGCGGCTGAGGGGTTGCCCGCGAACGTGACGGCGACCTTCGCGCCGGCGTCGCTTCTCGGCTCCACGCTCACCAGCACACTGACTCTCTCTGTCGGACCCACGGCACCCGTTGGCTTCGCCAGCGTCACGATCCGGGCCAGTGGCACCGGAGTGACTGCCGACACGGAGCCTTACAACCTGACGGTGCAACGAGCGCCGCTCGTGATCCAGCCGGGGGGGGCTGCGTTCAGCGTCTCCCGCGGCGGTCGCGCGACGGTCTCGCTTGCCATCGTGCGTTTCAACTACCCCGGCGCCGTCGACCTGTCAGTTGAAGGCCTTCCCTCGGGTCTCACGGCATCATTCACCCCGAACGCGCTCACCGACACCCTGAGCGTCCTCACACTGAGCGCCGCAGCCGGGGCGACGCTCGGCACCGCAGTCGTTACGGTGCGTGGCACCGGCATGGACGGCGCCACCGCGACCGCGCCCATTTCCCTCACCGTCGCCGTCGCGGGTTCCGGCGGGTCCGTCG
Source organism: Gemmatimonadota bacterium (assembly GCA_021413975.1). GTDB lineage: Bacteria > Gemmatimonadota > Gemmatimonadetes > Gemmatimonadales > Gemmatimonadaceae > Pseudogemmatithrix. The sequence continues at coordinate 36,467 of JAIOPJ010000047.1, read as the reverse complement.
CCTGGCGGTGGTGCGATGTCTCGAGTTTGCCGGCGTGGTTTGCTTACCGCAGCGGGACAACGGGACCCTTCACCCGAGTGACCGTTGGCGCCAATGCCACTTACACGTTCACGCTGACCGCCGACGTAGGCACTGTCGCATACGTGCAGACCACCAACGGGTATCCGGCAGGCTTCATAAACTTTGCGACGATCTCCGAACTCGTCACGATCGGACAGGAGGCCTGCTACTCGGCGCCGACTCGCAAGTCCCTGACGGCTAACGTCGCGGGGCTGTCGGTGTCACAGGCGGTGCGCATCCGCGTAGGCGGCGGTGGTGCCGACGTCAGCTTCCCCGCCACTTCGACGCCAGTGGACTTCGTCACGGATGGTGTCACCGACTTGCTGGCCAGTCGCAGTATCCCGGATTCCGGAGACCCCTCGCGCCTGCCCGATCGGTTCATCGTGCGTCGGTCCGTCAACTATCCCGCGGGGTCGACGATCCCCTTGTTGGATTTCGCCGGCAGCGAAGCGTTCGCACCTGCAACTGCGACCCTCACGATCGCGAATGCCGATGGCGGTGACCTGACAGTCGGTGCATCCTTCGCCACCGCGAGAGGCGTGGTGGGGGCACTCGAGTACCCTCAGAACATGCTGACATCCTCAACGAGCTACCCGCGATTCGGCGTGCCGACGGCACAACTGCAGGCTGGAGACTATCATGTCATCACCGTCTTGAGGGGAGGTGGCATCGCGGGTGACGACTATCGGTCCGCGGCACAATACAACCGGGAGTTCGTCGACAGGATCGTCACCCTGGGCCCGATGCTGGAACAGCCGGCGCTCAGCACGCTCGCGACTGCTCCGTATGCTCGACTTCGCGCGGCAGGAACGTGGCAGTCCGAGTACGACGGCGAGCTCGAAGTCGTCTACGAGCAGACCACCGGTGCGCTCAAGTACTGGACAATCGTCGGTACGCGGGCTTACTCAGGCGTCGGCACCAGCACGTACGAGTTCGACATCCCGGATTTCAGTGCCGTGGACGGCTTCAATGTTTCGTGGGGATTGTCCGCTGGCGTGCAGACGGATGTCGCGCCCGTGGGGCGGTCGCTGCCAGTGCTAGCGTTCAGCGAAAGCGCGGCCTTCCTGACGGCGACGCGCAGGAGACAGGTGGTCACACCTTGAGTTGGAACCGGTACCGCACAACCGCTCTTTGGGCCGACCGGCGAGCTCCGGTGCGGAGGAGGCGTGATGTATCAGCTCTGGTACGCCGCGACACTTCTCAGATCGGACGGATCACGGCAGAACGGCAGTTGGTGCCGACGGCCGTCTAGGGTAGCAGGTGGGCGGCCGCGCCCTTTCGTACCTTTGTGTACAGCGCGGCCGCCCACCTGCAATGTCTGAAAGCGGTCACAGCACAACCATACGTTAGACCGACTCACAGAGACCGAGCGACATGGACGAGCCGAAGAAGTCGACACCGTCCCTCCGCGCGCGAGCGGACAAGATCAGGCATCTGCGGTGCAAGAACCTGATCGCGGTGATCGAGCATCCCGATGACCTCAGGAACATCGGCACGGTCATCCGCAACGTGAATGCCCTCGGTGTGGAGAAGGCGTACGTCGTCTCGGACTCGAACGCATTGCCCGATGACTGGCAAGAGATGCGAGAGAGGCCGAAGCTCAGCGCCATCTCGGCATCAGCCATCAAATGGAGCTTCGTGAGGAAGTTCGCGGACACGGAGAGTTGTCTGGCCCATCTGGAGAGCAAGGGGTTCGTCTCGGCTGTAACGTCGCCGCATACGAAGGGACGAAAGAACGTGATCCTGCATGAAGCGGACTATACGAAGTACACGAAGCTCGCCGTCTGGTTCGGGAATGAGGGTACGGGCATCAGTACACTGGCGCTGGACCGAAGTGAGTTCTGCATCAATATTCCGATGGGCGGGATCATCGAGAGTCTGAATCTGGGCACTTCGTCGGGCATTGTGCTCTACGAGATCACGAAGCAGCGCCGCGCGTTTCAAGACCGGCTCAGAGCGAAGGTGGCGGCGAACAAGCTCGGCCGCCGAGCGGTCTAACGGCAGTTGGGGACCGACGGCCGTCTAGGGGAGCAGGTGGGCGGCCACGGCAGAACCAAACGTGAGGGGGTCGCATTGAGTGAAGTCCCAGACCTCAATACAAATACCCGATTGGAATCAGTCGTTGCGACCGTCGGCTGCTCTGTGCTAGGAGCGCTCGCCGGCGCTGCTTACGTCTGGATTCCGAGCAGACACGGCAGCCTTGACACCAGGCTGTCTATGACGCTCCCCATCGCCGCCGCAGGAGCCATCGCGGGACCGGTCCTCTACTGGACCCGAGCGTGGCGAAGGCGGGATCATGTGCGCGCCCTTCTCGGATGGACCGTAGCCGGCGCCGTTGCCGGCGCCATCTTGGGAGGCTCCGGAGCCATCGAACCGCCAGCCAGCATCACCGCAACCGCGGTTGGCGCCTTCGTCGGGGCATTTCTGTTCACCATGAGCCGGTACTGTTGGTGGGCGTACCTGAATAGCGGCGAGGACGACACCCGCAGTGCAGGCGAGCGAAGCGGACAGCTCATCGTGCTGTCGCTGGTTTCGTTGCCCATCCTGCTCATGGTTCTGCTCGCCGCCGCCTAACGGAGGTTGGTGCAGTCGGCCGCGTTGATGGAGCAGGTGGGCGGCCGCAGCACCACCGAACGTCGGACCGCATCAACTCGGATGTCGACACGAGCAGATGCGCCACGCCACGGTCATCCCGGGGACCGCCGTCGTACCACGCCCGATCAGTGGCACTGGGCGGCCCGATCGGCCACTTGCCGGTCGGCGGGTCGACGCGCAGTATCTCTCCTCCGCCACGACCCTCGACCACCTCCACGCTCAGCGCGTCTCCACCTATGAAGAGATCAGCGTTCATCGCCTGGGTGTGCTTGTGGTCGGCGGGTGCCAGCCTTGCCGACCCACGTTTGGAAGCTCAAAGCACGGCGCGCGATCGGTATGCCGTGCCCGCGACCTTGAACGATGGGATCCAGACGGGCTCCCTCGCGATGGCGAAGCTCGATGCGACGACGCTCCTCGCCGGCACCAAGGCCATACTGGCTGGCACGTATCCGGGCATCCGGAGTCTCTTGATCTTTCGCCGCAATACGCTCGTCTACGAGCAGTACTTCACGACCAACGGCGCGGGACAGGTGTCCGCCGTGCCCGGACGCGAGGTGCTGCAGGATCTGCGCAGCGTGACGAAAACGGTCGTCGGCACCGCGGTCCTGCTGGCGCACGCCCAAGGCAGACTTCGGGATCTCGATCAGCCGATCTTCTCGTTCTTCCCCGAATACGCCAGGTACGCGGTCGACGGGAAGGCCCAGATCACCGTTCGGCATCTGCTGTCCATGACGGCCGGGCTGGAGTGGGAGGAGGACATCTCCTACTTGGATCCGGCGAACAGCGAATATCGCATGAACCACGCCCCGAACGCGCTCGAGTTCGTGCTGAGTCGACCGCTGGTGGCGAAGCCCGGATCACGATTCGCGTACTGCGGCGGCTGCAGTCACCTGCTGGCCGAGATCGTCCGCCGCACCACGGGGACGCCGGTCGATCAATTCGTCGCGCGCCACCTCTTCGCGCCGTTAGGGATCACGCGATTCGCCTGGGCCAAAGGCGCCGACGGCCTGCCGTACGGCTTCTCGGGTCTTCGTCTTCGCTCGCGTGACCTGGGAAAGATCGGGCTGCTCCTGCACGACCGAGGGGCCTGGAACGGCGCGCGCATCCTTCCGGCATCGCTCGTGGCCGAGGCACTGGCGGAGCACGTCGTCGTCACGCCGACCAGTGCCGCGGGAGAACGCGTGGGGTACGGCTATCAGCTCTGGCGATTCGCCTTCGTTGAAGCCGGGCGCCGCGAACAGCTCGTACAGCTGAGCGGCAACGGCGGGCAGGTGGTCTATGTGAGCGACACCGACGACGTCATCGTCGTCATCACCGCCGGCAACTTCGATCGGACCGTGCCGAAGTCGTCGTTCGATCTCTACCTCGACCATATCTATCCCGCGGTACGCGATCGACGATGATGGGGTAGTGGTGCCTCAGCATGGGGCCTGCGACGACGCCTTCCGGCCGCCGGAACGACGCGGGCTGATGCGGTCTGACCCTATGGTCGCCTCCGGAAGCGGCAGCCCGACGGATCGTGCTCGAAGCGGGATCCGGTTCCACCAGCCGGACCTGGCGCGCGCTGCAAATGGAGCTGGCGGCGACTCACCGCGTCGTAGCGTACGACCGAGCAGGGCTGGGCGCCTCCGCTGCGAGCCCGCGCCCGCGTACCTCCGGGGTCATCGCGGAGGAGCTGCACGAGGCGCTTGGTTCTGCTGGCGTGTCCCCGCCCTTCTTGCTGATCGGGCACTCGGCCGGGGGCTTCCGCGGTCGCGTGATCGTGCTCTCCGCCTCGCGGCCGGAGCTATCGGGTCTCGGGACCATATGGACGGGCCAGCACCGGCGATGGTCCGCCGCGGAACCGACACGCGAGTACGTGTTGCTGCCGACCGCATCCTATTCATCGAACGGAGGCGTTCCCACGCACTCCCCGCGGGCCCAGCGTCACCCCGCCACCTGCGCCCCCGCCTGGTCATCCCGCGAACTCGACTGCCAGCGGAAGAAGATCACCGACGCGAGCAGGTAGAAGAACAGCCCGCCGGGGATCCACATGATCAACCCGCCCAGCCGCTGGTCCTCGAGCGGCGAGAGCCCCCAGAGCCGCGGCGCGCTCGCATACGCCGGATAGAGCACATGGTCCGAGTACACGATGAAGATCGAGACGACCGTCATCGGCAGCGTCATGAGGAAGCTGTAGAGCATCTGCCCGGGGTAGCTCAGGCGCGGCAGTTCGGGGAGCGGGCTCAGGAGCGGCCACCAGACGATCACCGCCGTCACGAGGAACATCAGGTGCTGCCCGATGTGCACCGGATGGTAGTACATCGCCGAGTTGTAGAGCGGCGGCAGGTGCCAGGTGGCGAGCGTGAGATTGAAGATCGCGAAGGCCGCGCGCGGGGTCGTCACGAAGCGCGCGAAGGCCGCGACCGGCCGCGACCGGAGGGCGGGGCGCAGCATCCACCCCGGCGTGCCGAGCAGCAGGAGCGGCGGCGTGACGAAGGTGAGCACGAGGTGCTGCACCATGTGGCCGGTGAAGAGGTAGTAGTCGCTGATGTCGTGCAGGGGGCCGTTGAGCGTGCCGAACATCGCGCCGAGGCCGGCGATGAGGCAGGCGCGCTGCAGGACCGAGGGGCGCTGGGCGGCGTCGGTGCGCGCGTGGACGGCGGCGCGCCACTCGTAGAGCGCCCAGAGCGCCAGCAGACCGATGACCGTGCTCCAGTGCAGCGTGAAGCCGCCCTGCGAGAGGTCGACCCTGGGATGGAGGAAGAGGAGCGGACGGAGCACGGACGGCCGGCAGGAGGGTGAGCGACGAAAGATAAACGCGGCGGGGCCCCGGACCCTTCCCGGGGAACGCAGAAGGGCGCCCGTCGCCGGGCGCCCTTCGTGGCCTGCTCGTGCTCCCCGGCCTAGAACACCTTGAAGAGGAACATGAGCGCCGTCCCCGTGCAGAGCGCGAGGATCAGCGATGCGGTGAAGAGGAGCCGGAAGAGCGGGTGATCGAACTTGATGTGCATGTAGAACAGCACCACGATCCCGAACTTGAGCGCCGACATGATGATGAGCGCCGGATTGAACAGCGGCGAGGCCACGAGGGCCGGGATGTAGTACGCCCAGACCTCGATCGCCGTGATGATCGTGAGGATGATCGCGATCTTGAGGTACTGGTTGCCCGTCGGGTGGTGCGTCTCGTGGGCGTGGGCGGCACCGTGTGCCGCGGAGTGCTTGGCGTCGTGGGACATGGGGAGTGGCCTCGGCGCTATGAGATGAGATAGACGAGCGTGAAGATCACGATCCAGACGACGTCGACGAAGTGCCAGTAGAGCGCGCAGATGTCGACGATGAGTTCGTCCTTGGGGCCGAGTCCGCGGGTGCGGTCGATCCAGAGGAGGGTCATCAGCCAGAGGACGCCGACGGTGACGTGGGCGCCGTGGAAGCCGGTGAGCGTGAAGAAGGTCGAGCCGAAGAGGTTCGTCTTGATCGTGAGCCCCTCGTGGACGAACGAGGTGAACTCGTAGGCCTGGAACCCGAGGAAGGTCGCGCCGAGGAAGGCGGTGGCGGCGAGCCAGAACTGCGAGGAGCGCTGGATCCGCTCCCACCAGCCCGCGGTCGCGGCGATCGGCTTGCCCTTGAGCTGGACGGCCTGGAGCGCGAGCACCATCGCGAACGACGACGCGAGCAGCACGGCCGTCGACGCCGAGGTGACCGGGATGTCGAGGATCGGCTCGAACCGCTTGCCGGCCTCGTTCACCCACTCGGTGTGCGGGAAGGGCCCGACGAGCGACTTGCCCTTGTAGATCAGGTACGTGGAGATGAGCGACGCGAAGAGCATGCACTCGGAGCCGAGGAACGCCCAGATCGCGATCTTCCGGTTGTCGAGGCCGGTCGTCGTGTAGTGATGGTGCTCGTGCCCGTCGTCATGACCGGCATCGGCGCCTGCGGTGTGCGGCGCGGCGGCAGCGTGGGAGGCCACTGTCGTTGTCTCCGGTTACTCGAGGGGGGAAGTGAGCCAGGCATAGAGCCCGCCGATGAACATGCAGGCACCGCCGATCGTGATCGTCATGGCCACCGCGAACAGGTCGTTGCGGAGGAAGAGCAGGCCGCTGAACATCGTCATGAGCCCGACGGCGGTGAAGAGCGGCTTGGCGGTCGGGAGCGGCATCGGGATGCCGAGTTCCTTGGCCGTGAAGCGTTCGGTCTCCTCGTGCACCGGCACCGCGTGCGCGTCGGTGATCGTCATGGCGTCGGCATGCGAGTGGGCGATGCCGGCGGTCTTCGACGGGTCCTTGAGGTCCCAGAGCGGGTAGCGCGAGGTGACCTCGGGGAGCTGCGCGAAGTTGTACTCGGGCGGCGGCGAGGGGATCGACCACTCGAGCGTGCCCGCCCCCCACGGGTCGTTGCCGGCCACGGCGCCGCGCGTGCGGCTGCGGACGAAGTTCCAGACGAAGACCAGCGTGCTCAACGCGATAAGGTAGGTGCCGTAGGTCGACATCAGGTTGAACAGGTCCCAGCCCTGCCCGGAGTCGTACTGGTAGATGCGCCGCGGCATGCCGTAGAGGCCGCTGAAGTGCATCGGGAAGAAGGTGAGGTTCATCCCGATCAGGTTGCCCCAGAAGTGCAGGTTGCCGAGGCCGGTGTCCATGAAGCGGCCGGTCATCTTCGGGTAGTAGTGGTAGATGCCCGCGAAGATGCCCATGATCGAGCCACCGAAGAGCACGTAGTGGAAGTGCGCGACGATGAAGTAGGTGTCGGTCTGCTGCAAGTCGGCCGGGGGCGACGAGTGCATGACGCCCGAGATGCCGCCGATCGTGAACATGCCGATGAGGGCGATCGCGAACTTCATCGGCACCTCGAAGCGGACCTCGCCCGCCCACATGGTGGCGATCCAGTTGAAGATCTTCACGCCGGTGGGGATCGCGATGAGCATGGTCATCATCGAGAAGATCGAGTCGGCGACCGCGCCCATGCCCACGGCGAACATGTGGTGGGCCCAGACGCCGAAGCCGAGGAAGCCGATCATGATGCCCGAGTAGACCATCACGTTGTAGCCGAAGAGCGGCTTCTTGGAGAAGGTCGGGAGCACCTCCGACACGAGGCCGAAGGCGGGCAGGATCAGGATGTAGACCTCGGGATGGCCGAACACCCAGAAGAGGTGCTGCCAGAGGAGCGGGTCGGCGCCGGCCGCGATCGCGTAGAACGTCGTGCCGAAGAAGCGGTCCATCAGCAGGAAGACGAGCGCGACGGTGATCGGCGGGAAGGCGAGCACGAGCAGGAACTGCACCACGAACGACATCCAGGTGAACATCGGCATGCGCATGAGCGTCATGCCCGGTGCGCGCATGTTGATGATCGTCGTGATGAAGTTGAAGGCCGCCGCGAGCGACGAGACGCCGAGCACCTGGAGGCCGATCACCCAGAAGTCGATGTTGTGGCCGGGCGAGAACTGGACGGTCGTGAGCGGCGCGTAGCCGAACCAGCCGCCGTTGGGCGCCACGTCGAACAGGATCGGCACCGTGAGGAAGATGCCGCCGAGCAGGTAGACCCAGTACGAGAAGGCGTTGAGCCGCGGGAAGGCGACGTCGCGGGCGCCGATCTGGAGCGGGATCAGGAAGTTGAAGAAGGCGGCCGAGAGCGGCATGATGGCGAGGAACACCATCGTGGTGCCGTGCATCGTGAAGAGCTGGTTGTACGTCTCGGCGGAGACGAAGCCCATGTTCGGCTTCATGAGCTGGGTGCGGATGAGCACCGCCTCCAGCCCGCCGACGAGGAAGAAGAAGAGCGCGGTCCAGAGATAGAGCGTGCCGATCCGCTTGTGGTCGGTGGTCGCGATCCAGCTCCAGATCCCCGTGTTCTGCGAGGACGCCTCGGCGTGGCCGGCGTGCGTCGGGGCAGCGATGGTAGCCATGATGTCAGGGTCTCCGGGTTACTTGAGCGACATCAGGTAGGCGACGACATCGGCGATCTGCCGGTCGTCGAGCCCAGCCGTGACGGTCATCTTCATTCCAGGATCGTATTCGCCGCGGCCGATCGTGTTCATGATCACGCCGGGCTTCATGTGCCGCGCGTTCTTGATCCAGCGGGCGAGCGTCGGGCCGTCGAACTTGTACAGGCCGCTCGCGATGGTGTGGCGTGACGCGACATGCGTGAGGTTGGGGCCGATGTTGCTGACCGCGCCCGGCACGCCGTTGATCGCGTGGCAGCCGATGCAACCGCCGAGCATGAAGCCCTGCGTGGCGCCGCGGGTCGCGTCGCCGCCGGCGAGCAGTGCGTCGTCGAAGTCGAGACCGGCCGGGATCGGGGTCTGGGGCACGACGTGGGCCGGGAGCTTCTCGATCGGGAAGACGTAGCCGGTCGAGGGCTGCGCCGGCGCGGTGTCGACCGCCGGGACGGCCGGTCTCCGGTTCGAGGCGTTGGCGACCGGGGTGGCCGGCGGAGCGGCCGGCGCGAGCGGATTGAAGACCGCCGGGCTCGCCTGGTGCTTGGCCCACGACTCGAACTCGTCGGGCTGCACCGTGTAGAGCCGGATGCGCATGTTCGCATGGCTCGAGCCGCAATACTCGGTGCAGAAGCCGTTCCACGCCTGGGTGCCGAGGTCGGCGTTGGGCGTGAACCACATGTAGTTCGTCCGGTTCGTGATCAGGTCACGCTTGCCGCCCATGGCGGGGAACCAGAACGAGTGGAGCACGTCCTTGGTCGTGAGCTCGAAGCTCACCGTGCGCCCGACCGGCACGTAGAGCTCGTTGGCGGTGACGATGCCGAGCTCGGGGTAGCGGAACTCCCACCACCACTGATGGCCGATCACCTGGACCTTCAGCGCACCGGCCGGAGCGGGCGCCTGCGTCTGGAAGATCGTCTTGACCGTCGGGACCGCGATGAGCACGAGGATGATCGCCGGGATGGCGGTCCAGGTGATCTCGAGGATGGCGTTCCCGTGGATCTGCTTGGCCTCGGGTCCGCCCGGCCGCTTGCGGTAGCGGATGATCGTGAAGATCAGGGCCGCCTCGACGACGACGAAGACGATCGTGCCCCAGAAGAGCAGGCGGTCCCAGAGGGACAGGATCGAGGAGTTGAGGTCGGTGAATCGGGTGAACGTGGTGTTGGGATACACCGTGTCACCACACGCGGTGAGCGTGAGCAGGACCACCATGAACAACAGGGCGGGCCCCGCTTCGCGCAGGCGCAGCTTCGGCATCGGGTCGGATGGCTGGGGGGAGGTCGCTGTCCGGAGGGCCGATGCGACGCTGGCTCCGGGGTTACAAAAGCGCCCGAAAGCTACCCCACGCCGGAGGGCGAGGCAAGGCGATTCCGCTCCCGGCCCGAGACGGAGTATCGACAGTGCTGGCAAGGACTTGTGACCGGTCCAGAGTGACCGCGAAGACGGTCGATCCCGCCGGGAATCAGCGCGGCGTCAGTCGCCGCCCGCGGTCTCGATCACTTCCGCATGCTTCTCCTTGACCTTCGCCGCCGAGATCTCGAGCGCGGTCCGGATCTGACCGACGTACTCCCGCAGCGCGCGGACCTTGAGCGCCTCGCCGCCGCTCCGCCCGGTCGCGAGGATCATCCCCGAGAGCTGGTCGGCGATCATCCCGAACTGGCCCTTGAGTTGCCCCTGCAGGGGCGTCGCGACGCGCTTGATCTGGTTCGGCAGCACGCCCACGCCGCGCTGGTTCTTCACCTCGATCGCCATCCGCTCCACCATCCCGTGGATCGACTGCAGCGTGATCAGCGCCTCCTCGAGCGTCTTCATCTTCTGCGTGCCCGCGCCGTCCAGCTTCACTCCGGCCATCGTTACCCCCTGGTCCCGGTCATGCGCGCCGGATCGAGGATCTCGTCGATCTGCTGCCGCGTGAGGAGCTTCTTCTCGAGCAGGAGCTCGACCACCCCGCGCCCCGTCTCGAGCGCTTCCTTCGCGACCTGCGTGCAGACCTCATACCCCAGTTCGGGCAGCAGGGCCGTCACCAGGCCGATCGAACGTTCCACGGCATCGCGCATCACCTTGGGATCCGCCTCGATCCCCACCACGCACTTCTCGCGCAGGATCAGGCAGGCGTTCCGCAGCGCGCTGATGTTGCGCAGCAGCCGGAAGGCGATGATCGGCTCGAACACGTTGAGCTGCAACTGCCCCGCCTCGGCGGCCATCGTCACCGTGACGTCGCCGCCGATCACGTCGAAGCAGACCTGGTTCACGGCCTCGGGGATGACCGGGTTCACCTTCCCCGGCATGATGCTCGAGCCCGGCTGCATCGCCGGCAGGCGGATCTCGCCGAGCCCCGTGCGCGGGCCGCTGGAGAGGAGGCGGAGGTCGTTGCAGATCTTGGAGAGCTTCACCGCGCAGCGCTTGAGCACGCCCGAGACCTGCACGAAGGCGCCCGTGTCGCTCGTGGCCTCCACCAGGTCGGGGGCGGTGATCATGGTCAGCCCGGTGACCACGCTGAGCTCCTTCTGCACGCGCTCGGTGTAGCCGCGCGGCGCGGTGATCCCGGTGCCGATCGCCGTCGCGCCCATGTTCATCTCGCGCATGAGCGCCTTGGCCTCCTCCAGGCGATCGACGTCCTCGGCGATGGTGTGCCCGTAGGCGTTGAACTCCTGCCCGAGCGTCATCGGCACGGCGTCCTGCAGCTGCGTGCGCCCCATCTTGATGTGCGGGGCGAACTCCGTCCCCTTCGCGAGGAAGGCCGCCACGAGGAGCCGCATCTGCTCCTGGAGGCCGCCGATCGCCGCGTGCAGCGCGATGCGGATGGCGGTCGGATAGACGTCGTTGGTGCTCTGCGCCAGGTTGACGTGCTCGTTCGGGTGCACGCGACCGTACGCCCCGCGCGGCTCGCCGAGCAGTTCGAGCGCGCGGTTGGCGATGACCTCGTTGGCGTTCATGTTGCTCGACGTCCCGGCCCCGCCCTGGATCATGTCGACGCGGAAGTGCTCGTGATGACGGCCGCCCTGGATCTCCTTGCAGGCGCGGACGATCACGTCGAACACGTCGTCCGGAAGGTCGGGATGCCCCTTGTTGGCCCGGGCCGCGGCTTCCTTCACCTGCGCGAGCGCCACGATGAGTTCGGGGAAGTCGCGCAGCGTGACGCCGGTGATCGGGAAGTTCTCGATCGCGCGCATGGTCTGCACGCCGTAGAGCGCGGCGTCGGGGACGTCGCGCTCGCCGAGCAGGTCGTGCTCGCGGCGGGTGACGCCGGCGGCGCTGTAGCCGAGGAGGCGACTCTGGCCGGTGAGCGCGGCATCGGTCTGGCGGAGGCGGTCGCGGATCGCGCGCGCGGAGCTCGAGACGAGGGCGGCGTGGAGCGCCGGCTTGTCCTTGAGCAGCGGTTCGAGCGCCTCGCGCGCGAACCGCACGGTCCTGGTCGGCATCAGGGCGCGGCCGGCGGTCGCGTGATCCGCCTCGGCGAGGAGGAGTCCCTCGCCCAGCACCTGGCCGGCGCCGAGCGTGGCGATGCGCATCCGGTCGTCGCCATGCACCGATTCGATCGCCACGTTGCCGGCGAGGATCACCCAGAGCGCGGAGCGGCGGTCGCCCGGCTCGAAGAGCAAGGCGTCGGAGGCGTACTCCACGGGCTCGCCGATCCTCGCGAGGTGCCAGAGGAGCTGCTCGTTGACGCCGTCGAAGAAGTCGATGCCCGAGAGGATCGCGGATTCCATGACCTGAACCTAACTCAGGCGAGCGCCTCGAGCAGACGTTCGATGTCCGCCATGTCGTTGTAGACCGACGGCGAGACACGGATCCAGTCCGCCGCGACCCGGACATCGATGCCCTTCTCGGCGAGCCGCTTCGGGATGTCGCTCGCGCCGAGCCCCGCGCGCGCGAACGTGACATTGCCGGCGGTGGAGTCCGCGGGCGTCACGGGAGTGAAGCCGAGCCTCGGCATCTCCTGTTGCAGGCGCCGCACGAGCGGCAGGCGGTGGGCCTGGATCCGCTCGACGCCGAGCGCCCGCACATAGGCGAGCGAGGTCGCGAGCAGCGCGACACCCGTCTCGGCGCTCCCGGTGAGCGATCCCATCTCGAAGAAACCCGCGGCGCTGCGTCCGAGCTCGTAGGTCACCGGCGCGTACGGTCCTGCGGGGAGATGCGGCGGGTAGTTCGGCTCGATGGCGCTGGCCTGGTAGTAGCCGACCACCGGCCGGGTGATGCGGTCCCACGCCTCCTCGCGTGCATACAGGAAGCCGAGTCCGAAATCACCCATCAACCACTTGAAGCTCGAGCAGGCCGCGAAATCGACGCCGGTGGCGCGGATGTCGAGCGGCTCCGCGCCCGCGGCGTGCACGATGTCGGCGTAGACGAGCGCGCCATGCGCATGGGCGAGGTCGGCGACGGCCCGGAGGTCGTGCTGGAACCCGTTGTACATCGCGGTCGCCGAGATCTGCACCAGTCGGGTGCCGCGGTCGATCACGCGTTCGAGGTCCCGCATCTCGATCCGTGCGTCGGCCGTCGGCGCGACCACGCGCACGTCGAGCCCGTCGCGGCGCAGGACGTCGAGATGCATCAGCGCGCCCTCGAAGTGCAGTCCGTCGGTCACGACATTGCCGTCCCGGCGGTGGTCGAGTCCGACGGCGCGCACCACGAGGTTCTCGCCGGCGCTGGTGCTCGAGACATGCGCGATCTCGCTCGGCTTCGCGGCGATCAGCTGTGCGAACAGCTGCTTCGGCGTGGGCGTGCCGGGGGGCACGGGCAACGCCCCGCTCCGGCGCTCGGCGGCGCGGCGGGCCGCCGCGGCCGAGACGCGCGGGATGGGATGCGTGTAGGCCGCGTTGAGGTAGGTCGTGCCGGGCTCGAGCGCGAAATCCGCCTTGCGCGGGAAGGGCGCGTCCGGCGGTGGCATCGCCGGCACGACGTCATCGCCGTCGACCGGCACGTGGCGCGCATTCGGGGTCAGTCCGAGCGCGCGCGAGGCGGCGAGTCCGCCGATGGCGCCGAGCAGTTCACGTCGGTCGAGGGTCACGCCGGGGAATCTAGGCCCGGCTCGTTCCGAAATCGACGCGGATGACGTAGCTTCGCGGAACAGCCACCTCCGCCCCGATCACCATGCCCACACGCCGTGAGTTCCTGGCCTCCACCGCCGCTGCGGCGACCCTCGCCTCCCGTACCGTCGCGGATCCGCGGTCGTCCGGCGCACCGATGCCCGCGCCTGCGGCGGGGCTCGGACGCCCCGTCGTCGTCTCCTCCGCCAACGGCATCCGGGGCGTGAAGGTCGCGTACGACCGCATCGTCCGCGGCACCGACTGCCTCGACGCCATCATCGCCGGCGTGAACATCCAGGAACTCGACGCCGACGACCAGAGTGTCGGCGTCGGTGGCCTCCCGAACGCCGACGGCGTGGTGCAGCTCGACGCGAGCTGCATGCATGGGCCGACCAAGCGCGCCGGGTCGGTGGGTGCGCTCGAGGGGATCGCGACGCCGAGCCTCGTGGCCAAGGCGGTGATGGACTACACCGACCACATCATGCTGGTCGGCGAGGGGGCCAAGCGCTTCGCGCTCGCCATGGGGTTCAAGGAGCAGGAGCTCCTCACCGAGAAGACCCGGCAGGACTGGCTCCGCTGGAAGGCGCGCCTCAACAAGGACGACGCCTGGCTCGATCACGACGACGACGTGGCGATCAAGTTCACGACCGGCACGATCAACATGAACGCGGTCGATGCGCGCGGGGACATCAGCTCGGTGACGACCACGAGCGGCATGGCGTGGAAGATCCCCGGGCGGATCGGCGACTCGCCGGTGATCGGTGCCGGGCAGTACTGCGACAACACGGTCGGCGCGGCGGGATCGACGGGCCGCGGCGAAGCGAACATCAAGGTGTGCGGCGGCTTCCTCACCGTGGAGTTCATGCGGCAGGGGCTCGCACCCGAGGTCGCGGTGCTCAAGACGCTCGAGCGGCTCGTGGCCATGACCGAGACGCGGCTCCTGCGCGCCGACGGCCGGCCGAACTTCGACATCCAGTTCTACGCGCTCGCCAAGGACGGGCGCTATGCCGCCGGCACGCTCTACGAGGGGGCGCAGTTCGCGGTGTGCGACGAGCGGGGGGCGCGGCTGGAGAAGTGCGTGCACCTGTACCCGCGCCCGTCGCGCTGACGGCCGGGTCTCCGCTACCAGCCGATCCCGATCGCCACGACGAATCGCGCGTCGGTCCTGCCCGGACGCTGGCGCGAGAGCGGATCATCGAGCGTGGCCACGCGCACGGTGCCCCCGACGTCGATCAGCACGTGCCGGCCCATCATCACGCGCGCCCCGATCTCCGCCCCCGGCTCCCAGCCCCGCAGGTGCTGCACCACGGTCGGACCTGGCGACGGAGGACCGGGGATGACGATGATGAGCGAGTCGGTGGGAGGATAGTAGGGCGGATAGATCCATTGGGGCCAGGAGACCCGTCGCTTCTCGTAGCTCAGGAACTCGCCGATGTAGACCGCGAATGCCTGGCGGTCGCCGTCGCGCGAGAGGACTGCCGGATACCAGCGCGCATGGAGTGCCAGGCTCGACGCGCGGTAGCTCGGCTCGCCGTCGGGGAATGGGCCGCACGGACCATAGAGGGGAAGGCAGGGCGCGAACGAGAGATCCATCGGACGCGTCGCGAACGTCTCGTAGATGACCGGTTGCGACGGGCGATCGACCTCGGTGGTGTGCGCAGCGGACAGGCCGAGGGTGAACCGTCCGATCACGAGCGGCTCGACGGCCAGGCGCCAACGGTCGTCGAGCGCGGCGGTGAGGTCGAACGAGAGGGACTGCTTGAGCGGAAGCGGCGCTCGCCGTGGTACGGAGGGCGCGGACTGTGCGCCGAGCGCGGTCCCGACCACGAGCGACAACACAACGACGCGAACGCAGGACATTCGACTCCCTCGGATGAAGCGGTCACCCTGCTCTACCCCGTGGAAGGGAGGCCGCGTCTCAACGATCCCCGAGTCAGCGCCCGGCGCGCAGCCGCCCGAGCAGTTCCGGCATCGCATGCAGGTGGTCGACATGATCGGGCGCCGTGTTGCCGGCGAATCCGAGCAGCTCGAAGCCACCGGCGCGGGCCTCGCTGAGTTGCTGCATGCCGCGCGGTCCCCACTGCAGCACGGCGGCGCGCCGGAGGCCCAACGCCGCGAGCAGCCAGTCGGCGGTCTCGGTGGTGCTGGCGAAGGTGCCCGGGAAGATCTCCGAATGCGTGACGAGGAAGCGCTTCTCGCCTCGCACGGCCGCCCGGGCGAAGTCGGCGAACGCGGCGAGATTCGTGGTGTCGAGGGTGCCGGAGTCCGCCAGGACGCGCGCCTCGGGGACGTACGAGGTGTGCATGCCGTCGAGCAGCAGCACCGCGTCGACGCGGGCGAAGTGGCGTGGGTCGCGCAGGATCGCGCGCACGGCGCCGTGGCCCGCCGAGAAGCCGACGAGGGTCACGCGGCCGATCGGCGTGCCGACGCCCCTGACCGAGGCGACCTCCCTCGCGATCCCCGCCAGCAAGGAGTCGAACATCGTGCCGTCGGAGAAGGCCCGGTCATACGCCCCCGATCCGGCACCGAGGTTCAGGACGGCGACCACGGCGCCGTCCCCGGCGTCGGCCACGGCCTGTTCCGGGATCCAGGCGGCGCCATGGAAGTGGATGACCAGGTCCAGGCCGGCGGCCGCGCCTGCGCCTGCGCCGACGGGCACGCGGACAGAGACCGGGCGGCCCGCCGGCCCGACGAACGAGCGTGCCGTGCCGGTCACCTCGCGCTGGCGCAAGCGCTCATGCGCCCGCGTGGTCTCGCTCATCGGCGACGGGTTCTGCGACGCCGGCGGGGGGGTGGGCCGCTGCGCCCGCACGGCCGCGGGCAGGGCGATCAGGGCGAGGGCGAACCGCCACGCGATCCGCCGCACCGCCTAGCCCCCGAAGGCCTTCGCCGTCCCGCTCACCTTCTCGGCCGCGTTCACCAGCGCGTTCGCCGCCGCGGCGATCTCCTCCGTGCTCGCACTCTGTTCCTCGCTCGCCGCCGCCACGTCGTGCATGGCATTCGCGAAGTTCTGCGTGCCGGCGGTGAGGGAGTCGAGCTTCTCCGTGATCTCGGCGGCGAGCTTCTTGCCGCTCGAGGCCGTGCTCGCCATGGTGCCCACCCACTCGTCGGCCGCATCGACCGCGAGCTCGACCTGCATGAAGGCCTGCCGACCGTGGGTCGTGGCGGCGCGGACCGTCTCCACCGTGGTGAGCGACCGCGCGCTCGTGGTGCGCGCGCTCTCCATCTGCGCGATTAGCTCCTGCATCAGCTTGTCGGTGTGCTCGGCCGCCTCGGCCGAGCTCTGGGCGAGGCGACGGACCTCGGTGGCGACGACCGAGAATCCCTCACCCTGTTCGCCGGCACGCGCGGCCTCCATCGCGGCGTTGAGCGCGAGGAGCTTGGACTGCCGCGCGATCTTCTGCACGAGGACCACGAAGCCGCGGATCTGGTCGGAGGCGGTCGCGAGCGATTCGGTCACGCGGGCGCTCGCCTGGACGTCGAGCACGAGGGCGTCGAGCCGCCGGGCGCTCTCGTCGAGCTGTTCGTGGCTCTCGGACGCGAGTGCCTTGAGCCGCTCGTTGCGGGCGATGCCTTCGGCGGCGCCGGAGTCGATCGTCGCGGCGAGAGAGTTGAGGCGGCCGGCGTCGAGCGAGAGGAGCTTGATCGTGTCGGCCATGTCGGAGGCGTGGGCGCTGAGCGTGCTCGCCGTCTCGGCGATCCCCGAGGCGGCGGTCGCCATGTGCTCGGTGCCCCCCGTGATCTCGCTCGAGCGCCGGGTCGTCTCGGCGGCGTTCTCGCGGATCGCGACGCCGAGTCTCCGCAGCTCGTTGGACATGGTGACCATCGCGCGGGCGAGCCGGCCGAGCTGTCCCCCCTCGCCGGCGGCGAGCGGGGTCCGCGTCAGGTCGCCGCTCGTGATCGACTCGGCGACGTCGGCGATGTCGCGGAGCTGCTCGCCGACCCGCGGCGAGATGAACCAGCGGAAGAAGGCCGCCGCGATCCCGCCGGCGAGCGTGACCGCGAGCGCCACGAGGAGGAGGATCCCTCCGGCCTCGGCCATCGCGGCGACGCGCGTCCAGAAGACGATGACGAGGGCCGCGAAGCCGGCCATGCCGCCGACGGCCCCCCAGGCCGAGAGGCGGTCGAGGATGTGCGTGCGCGCCGCCTCGCTCCCCTCACCCTCGTTCGGTTTGGTTCCCACAGTGGGCATGGCTAGATTGCTCAGAATCCCTTCCAAAGACTGATGACTGCACCAATTGAACCGATCGGTTACGACCCGTCGGCGGTAGAGGCCCGTTGGCGCCAGCGCTGGATCGATCGCGCCACCAACACGACGGACATCGCGCGCGGCAAGGACCCGTTCTACGCGCTCATGATGTTCCCGTACCCCTCGGCCGAGGGGCTGCACGTCGGGAACCTCTTCGCGTTCACCGGATGTGATATCTACGCGCGGTTCCAGCGCCTGCAAGGCCACACGGTGTTCGAGCCGCTGGGCTACGACGCGTTCGGCATCCACTCGGAGAACTTCGCGCTCAAGGTCGGGAAGCACCCGATGGAGCTCATCCCGAGCAACATCCGGAACTTCCGCCGTCAGCTCGATCGCGCCGGCCTCATGGTCGACTGGTCGCGGTCGGTCGACACGACCGCGCCCGACTACTACAAGTGGACGCAGTGGGTCTTCCTGCAGCTCTTCAAGCGCGGGCTCGCCTACAAGAAGGCCGCCGCCGTGAACTGGTGTCCGTCGTGCAAGACCGTGCTCGCCAACGAGCAGGTCGAGGGCGGCACCTGCGAACGGTGCGGCACGACGGTGGAGCAGCGCTTCCTCGAGCAGTGGTTCTTCAAGATCTCCGATTTCGCGGAGCGCCTGCTGCACAACCTCGAGCGCCTGGACTGGTCGGAGACCACGAAGCAGGCGCAGCGCAACTGGATCGGCCGCTCCGATGGCGCGCGGCTGCGCTTCCGCGTGCTCGACGCCCTCGCCGACGCGGGGAGCTCCACCGTCGCGGTGACGGGCGAGATGCGGACACCCGCCGACGCGCCCGAGATCGAGGTCTTCACCACGCGTCCGGACACGATCTTCGGCGCGACCTACCTGGTGCTCGCGCCCGAACACCCCCTGGTCGAGGCGATCACGACGCCGCAGCAGCGGTCGATCGTGGACGCGTACCGCGCCCGGTCGGCCAAACAGGACCTGATCAGCCGCAAGACGACCAAGGAGAAGACCGGCGAGTTCACGGGCGCGTACGCGGCGAACCCGGCGACGGGAGGGCTGATCCCGGTCTGGGTGGCCGACTACGTGTTGATGGAGTACGGCACCGGCGCGATCATGGCCGTGCCGGGGCACGACGAGCGCGACTTCGAGTTCGCGACCCGGTTCGACCTGCCGATCGTCCGCGTGGTCGCGGGCGAGGGGCAGGATGCGCACACGCCGTTCGCGGGCGAGGCGTACGTGGGCGACGGCAGGCTCGTGAACTCGGGGCGGTTCGACGCGATGCCGGTCGACGCCGCGCAGCGCGTGCTCACCGAGTGGCTGGAGGGGATGCACGCCGGCCGGGCGGTGACCAACTACCGCCTGCACGACTGGTGCATCTCGCGGCAGCGCTACTGGGGCCCGCCGATCCCGATCATCTACTGTGACAAGTGCGGCACGGTGCCGGTCCCGGAGGACCAGCTGCCGGTGGTGCTGCCCGACATCCCGGACTTCAAGCCCGACGACTCGGGCGTCTCGCCGCTCGCCCGCCACGAGGAGTGGTACCGCGTGCCCTGCCCGACGTGCGGCGCGAAGGCGCGGCGCGAGACCGACGTGAGCGACACCTTCCTCGACAGCGCCTGGTACTTCCTGCGCTACCCGAGCGTGGGCCGCGACGACGTGGCGTTCGACAGGGAGACCACGAAGAAGTGGCTGCCGGTCACCACGTACATCGGCGGCAACGAGCACGCGGTGCTGCACCTGCTCTACTCGCGCTTCATCACCATGGTGCTGCACGACATGGGGCTGCTCGACTTCGAGGAGCCGTTCACGAAGTTCCGCGCCCACGGGTTGATCATCCGCGAGGGCGCGAAGATGTCGAAGTCCAAGGGGAACGTGGTGAACCCCGACGACTACATCGACGCGTGGGGAGCGGACTCGTTCCGCACCTACCTGATGTTCCTCGGACCGTTCGAGGAGGGCGGCGACTTCCGCGACGCCGGCATCAGCGGCGTGAAGCGGTTCCTCGACCGGCTCTGGGCCTCGGTGCGCGACGGCACCGCCGACGGCACCCCCGACCCCGAGGTGATGCGCAAGCTCGCGGCGACGATCAAGAAGGTGGGCGAGGACGTGCCGGCGCTCAGCTACAACACGGCGATCGCGGCGATGATGGAGTACATGAACACGCTGCGGAAGGGCGAGCGCACCTGCCATCGCGCCGAGGTGGAGCCGGTGGTGCAGCTGGTCGCGCCGTTCGCGCCGCATGTGGCCGCCGAGCTGTGGGAGATGCTCGGGCACACGGAGAGCGTCTTCGATTCGCGCTGGCCGGCGTACGACCCGTCGCTGCTCGTGAGCGACACGATCGAGCTCGTGGTGCAGGTGGGCGGGAAGACGCGCGGGAAGATCGTGGTGGCCAAGTCGATCACGCAGGACGAGGCGCTCGCGGCGGCCAAGGCGGATCCGGCGATCGGGAAGTTCATCACCGGGGAGCCGAAGAAGGTGATCCTGGTGCCGGGGCGGTTGCTGAACGTGGTGGTGTGAGCAACGGCGAACTGCGTTCACCACCGAGGCACAGGGGACACCGGGAACGGCGGCGGCGGATTCTCGCGCCCCATCCGTCCGTCCGCTCTCGCACAGGCCTTCGTGGTTCCCGGAGCCCCCTGTGTCCCTCTGGTGAGCGGCGCGCAGGAGGACCCGAGCGCGCCCCAGCGGCGCTCGGGCTCAGCGACTGAGCCAGTACGCCATCTTGATCAGGAAGGTGTTGTCGGGCTGACGATCGAAGAGCTCCCGATAGTCCTTCGTCCAGGGCTGGGTGCGGGGATCGTCGCTGAAGGACTCCTTCCCGTGCTGCCAGACGACGAAGAGCGTCGAGCCCGGCTGGAACTCCCAGCGCACGACCGCGTTCGCCCGCAGCTGCTCGAACTTGAACGCCTCGGGTGATCCGGCGGGCGGGACGTACGGGACGAACCGGTCGGCGTAGCGTTCGGCCTCCGGCGTCCCGCTGATCTGCCGGACGTCCGAGTAGCGCCCGCGCGAGACGAACGGCTCGCCATAGAACTCGAACGTGAGCCTCGGCGTGGCCGTGTAGTTCATCCGGATGTTCGTCGACACGGTCGTCTGATCGAGATGCGCGAAGGCGTAGTGCGTGGTCCCGGCGCCGTCGGTGAAGTTGCCATACCATTGCGTCTCGTCGCTCCCCTCCGAGTAGCCGAGCCCGAGCCCGACGGTGGCGCGCGTGGAGAAACGGAAGTTGACGTACGGACTGAGGCTCGACCGGTGTGTCCGGCCCTCGTCCGTGCGTCCGAGGTTCACGAAGATCCCGCCCGAGACCGCCTTCCGGCTGTCGGTGTTCACCCCGCCCCACGGGAAGAACCCGCGGGCATTGCGGAGCAGGGGACCGCCGCGGGTGCAGCGGTCACACTGCGTGTTCGAGATGTTGACGAGCGTGCCGCCGAGGTGGAGATCCCAGTTGTTGCGCAGTCCGATGTGCCCGTTGGCGTTCACCGAGTGGTCGGTGCGGTCGCCGGAGGTGTTCGTGCTGATCCAGTGGTTGCCGTTGAGTTGGGCCCAGCGATAGATCCACTTGGCCTCACGCCAGGTGAGTGCCCCCCAGGTGCTCCAGTTCACCACGTCGGCGCGGCGCAGGAATCCGAGGTCGTTCACGTCGAATCCGGCCGACTGCCGGACGAGACTCGACTCGAATCGCGTGATGCCGCCGCCGTACTTGCCGACCTTGATCTGCGCCGCCGTCCCGCCGAGCGACCTGAGCGTGGTGTCGACGTCGTGGCGGTCGCCGGGTTGCTGGTAGAAGTGGACCGGGCTCTGCTGCGTGCGCGTGATCGCCGCGGCCGTGCCGTCCACACGCGACACCGACAGCTGTCCGATCACCTCGAAGTTGTCGTCGAGGAAGCGATTGCGGACGGTCGCGCCCGCCGAGTAGGCACTCCGGTGCAGGAAGGGGTCGGAGAGTGCGTCGAGCGTCCGGTTGACCGCGGTGCCGATGAAGCTCACCCCCGCCTTGCCGCCGCGCAGGTCCTGATTCGCCCGGAAGACCGCGTAGTTCGTCTGCGGCTCCACGACCTGTCCTCCCACGCCATCGACGCGCTGGGTGAGGGCGTCGAGCAGGCCGAACGAGAGTCCGCTGCGGGTGCGACCGGTGAGCTTGGTCGCCGCGGCGATCGGCGTGGCACTCGGCGTGCTCGCATCGCCATAGCGACCGCGCAACGACGGTGATCGTCCGATGCGTCGGGAGTAGAAGAGGCCCTCGTTGGTCTGGCAGTCGACGACGATGTAGCAGTTCAGCGCGAACTGGTAGAACCCGTTCCCCTCGACGAAGAAGGGCCGTCGCTCGCTGAAGAAGACCTCGAACGCCGTGAGATTCACCACGGCGGGGTCGGCCTCGACCTGTCCGAAGTCCGGGTTCACCGTCGCGTCGAGCGTCAGGTTCGGCGTGAGTCCCACCTTGAGGTCGCCGCCCACCGTGAACTCCTGCTCCCGCGCGAATCCGGGGCCCGCCTGCTTGAGGTTCTTGGCGACCACGTAGGGAGTCAGCGCCACACGCCGCGCACCGCTCAGTCCGCGGAGCCCGGTGAGGCGGCCGAGCTGCGACACGATGCCCTGCCTGGTCTGCGAGAAGAGCGGCCACGACGAGCGCTCGTTCAGTCGCTCGATGTCGCGCCAGATGCCGAAGCCGAACGTGTGCTCAGGGGAGTCGGCGTATCGGAGCTGCGAGAGCGGGACCCTGAACTCGGCTGTCCAGCCGAGGGAATCGATCGCGGTGCCCACGTCCCAGATGCCGTCCCACGAGTCATCCTCGTCGCTGTCGTTGGCCATCGCGTAGTCGCGCTTGACGCCGTCCGGATTGACCGCGAGTTCGTACCCCGTCCGGTGGTCGTCGTAGGAGTCGATCAGGAGCTTGATCTGGTCGGACGGGCCGCGCACGTCGCGGCGCGAGAGTGCGCGCATGATGCTGTCCGGGTGCGGGTCGAACATCCGCACGAAGACGTAGAGGTTCCGCTCGTCGTACGCGACCTGGAACTCCGTCTCGAAGGTCGGGTCGACGTCCACCCGCGGGACGAACATGCGGAAGCCGCGGCTCCTTGGTGCCGTCCGCCAGACCGCCTCGTCGTCGCGGCCGTCGATCCGCAGGACCTCGGTCGCCCTGGTCGCTTCGGCGACGCCGGGGGCGGAGTGCACCGACTGAGGCTCCGGGCCACCCGCCGGGCGGCCCGCCGACGGCGTCTCTTGCGCCATCGGCGCCAGCGCACCGATGGCGACGAGAAGGAACGGCATGATCGAGGGCATTCGGTCGACTCCGTGTCGGGGGGCTCCAAGGCTATGACAGCGGAACCCTCACAACGGTTGGTCGCGACGTTCGGTGTCGAGAGCCGCGGCGGGGTGCCGCACCGGCGGAAGCGCCTGTATCGTACGGAGAGCCTCCCTCCGGACCCCGATGTCCACCTCGATCGAAGCCCCCGCTACGCTCGCCGAGACGATCAAGAGCGTGATCGCCTGGCGGCGCCACCTCCATGCGAATCCGGAGCTCTCCTTCAATGAAGTGGAGACCTCCCGGTTCGTCGAGGAGACGCTTCAGGCGATCGGTGGCCTCGAGATCCGCAAGCCGACCGCGACGAGCGTGGTCGCACGGCTGGTGACCGGCCGGCCCGGCCCGGTGCTCGCGATGCGCGCCGACATGGACGCACTCCCCATCACCGAGGCGACGGGACTCCCGTTCGGATCGACGAACGCTGGCGTGATGCATGCGTGCGGGCACGACGGACACACGGCGATGCTGCTCGGTGCGGCGCGCGAGCTCGTGGCCCGCCGTGACCGGCTCCATGGCGAGATCCGGTTCCTCTTCCAGCATGCCGAGGAGACCTTCCCCGGCGGCGCCGAGGAGATGATCTCGCGCGGCGTGATGGACGGCGTGACGCGCGTGATCGGTGCGCACCTCTGGGCGGAGCTCCCGGTGGGTCAGGTGGGCGTCCCGTCGGGGGCGGTGACCGCGGCTCCCGACACCTTCTGGATCACGATCCGCGGCAAGGGCGGGCATGCGGCCATCCCGCAGCAGACGGTGGATCCGATCGCGATCGGCGCGCAGGTGGTGACCAACCTGCAGCACCTGGTCGCGCGCGGCGTCGACCCGCTCGACAGCGCGGTCGTGAGCGTCACGCAGTTCCACGCCGGCACCGCGCACAACGTGATCCCGGAGACGGCCGAGCTCAACGGCACCGTGCGCACGCTCGACGCCGCGGTGCGCACCGGGATCGCCGCCCGGATGGAACGCGTGATCCGCGGCGTGACCGAAGCCCACGGCGCGACGTACGAGTTCACCTACGAGCGCGGCTACCGGCCCGTGGTGAACGATCCGGCGGTCACCGCGGAGATGGTGCAGGTCGTGGCCGACGTCTGCGGTGCCGCTGCGGTGGCCGCGATGCGCCCGGTCATGGTCGGCGAGGACTTCTCCGCCTTCCAGCAGAAGGCCCCGGGGACCTTCTTCTTCGTGGGCGCGGCACGGCCGGTCGACGGCGAGGTGCATCCCCACCATCATCCGAAGTTCGACGTCGACGAGCGCGCGCTGGAGACCGGCGTGCGGATCTTCGTCGAGGCGGCGACGCGCTACTGCGCGGCGCGCTGACCACCGCGGCGCGCGATCCCGCTCAGACGGCCGCCTCCGCGCCGAGCTCCAGCGGTGCCGTCCCGAGGCCGATGTCGCGGCGGCGCCCGGCCTCGCGCCGCAGCAGCCAGACGGCGAAGAGCGCGTGCACCGTCGTCGAGGCCACCGACACGTACCAGATCCAGTGCAACTGGAAGCCCGGCAACCGCGAGATGTAGACCGCCGGGACGACGAAGACGACGACGCGCACCGCGCTGCTGATCACGGACGGCACGGTGTTCCCCATCGCCTGGAACATCCCCGAGCAGGTGAACACGATCCCCGAGGCGACGAAGTTCCACGAGATCGTGCGGAGGTACTGGACCGCGATCGCGATCACCGCCGGATCGGAGGTGAAGGCGGCGATCAGCAACTGAGGGCGCCAGTGAGCGAACAGCGTCAACGCGATCATGATGCTGCTGCCGATCCTCACGGCATCGACGAAGGTCTGGCGTGCCCGGTCGGGCTTCCCGGCGGCGAGGTTCTGACCGGCGACCGGCGCCGCGGCGAACGCCACCGCCATCGCCGGGAGGAAGATCGCCTGCATCATCCGCGAGCCGACGCCGAAGCCCGCCTGCGCCGCCGAGCCGAAATCGCGGATGATCACGAAGATCACGAACATCGAGAGGAACATCAGCCCGAACTCGGCGCCCGCGGGCACGCCGATCCGGAGCAGGCGCTTCCAGGTGGGGAAGTGCGGGCGGATGAGGGCCCTGTCGAAGCCGACGAAGTGCTCGAGGCGCAGGAAGTAGAAGAGCATCGCGATCCCGCCGGCGAGCACCGAGATCGTGCTCGCGAGGCCGGCGCCACCCACGCCCATCGGCCGGCCGGTGCCCCAGCCGGCGATGAGCACCGGCGCGAGGATCGCGTTGAGCAGCACCGTGAGCACCTGCACGACCATGGTCGGCTTGGCGATGCCGGTGCCGCGCAGCGCCGAGCCCATGGAGATGAGTGCGAACTGCAGCGCGAGCGCGGGAAGGAACCAGAAGAGGTAGTCGGTGCCGGCCTTGAGCACCTCGGCATCGGCGGCGAGCGTGCCGAGGTAACGCGCCGAGAAGAGCAGGCCACCCACGAACACCACGGCCGCCGCGATCGCCGCGAGCACGAGGCTCTGATTGAAGATGAGGTTGCCGTCCACGCGGTCCTTGCGCCCCGCCGCATGCGCGATGAGCACCATGGTACCCACGCCGAGCACCTGCGTGAGGGCCATGACGATGAACTGGATGTTGCCCGCGGCGCTCACGCCGGCGATCGCCGCGTCACCGAGCCGACCGACGAAGTAGAGGTCGACCAGGTAGTAGAGCGTCTGGAAGACCATGCCGATCGCCATCGGCACGGCCATGCGGATGATGTGCCGCGGGATGGAGCCCTGCGTGAGGTCATGCATGGGCGACCGCTTCCTGAGCGAGGGCATCGTCGGCGAGCCGGCGCGCATGATCGCGCAGGTCCGTTGGCCATGGTGCGGTGAGGTCGGTGAAGCGCTCGCGATCGGCCGCGAAGAGGGCGCGCGTCGCCTCCTCGAAGTCAGGCTGATCGCCGAGCATCGCGGTCATGAAACGGTAGGTGTACTCCTGGGCACGACGCGTGCGATCGCGGTCGGCATGGGTGACGCGTGCCTGCTCGACGAGCCTGCGGATCGCGGCCGATGCGCCACCCGGTTGCGTGGCGAGCCAGTCCCAGTGGCGGGGAAGGAGCGTGACCTCGCGACCGATCACACCGAGGCGCGGGCGACCCGGGCCGCGGTGGGTGTCGGATCCGTCCTCGTTCCTGTCGTCCGTGGGTGGCTCGAGCGCGAGCAGGCGTGCTCGCAGGTCCTCGGCGGTTCCACGAAGATCGAGGTCGATCGGCTCGCTGGTGACCGCGTCGAAGATGATCGGGGCGCGGTCGAGGCCGGTGGACCCGGCGGCCTGCGTGGCGAGTGCGACGTCGGAGAGCGGGCCGGCCGCGATGAGGTGTGGGCCGGCGAATGAGATCGATGGTCTGGCGTTCATGCGCCGGATATTACCACGGTAATATCAAATGTCAATAATAGCCGGATATAATGGCTGAACTGCTTTCACCACCGAGGCACCGAGGACACCGAGAACTTCGAGCCGGCGGACACGCGGTCCGTGAGTTCTTTCGCTGGTCGCCGACGCCCTTGAGGGCCGAGCGCCGGTCCCGATCCGCTCGCGCTTCCCTCGGTGTGCTCGGTGCCTCGGTGGTGAACCGCCGTAGCAGTTCAGCCCTTCAGCGCAGCGCCCGCCGCGTCACCCGCGCGAGCGTGGACACATCGCGCGAGAACCACCGCGCCGCGAGCACCCCGCCAGCGAACCCGCCGAGGTGCTCCTGCCACGAGATGCCGGCCTCTCCCGGGAGCACGCCGAACACGAGTCCGCCCCAGAGGATCGTCACCCCGATGCTGAGCACGATGCTCCCGAAGCTGCGCGCGTACCAGCCGGCGAAGATCAGGAATCCGAGGAACCCGAAGATCACGCCGCTCGCGCCGACGTGCACCGAGTTGCCGGCACCGAGCAGCCAGGCGGTGATCCCGCCGCCGAGCATGGCGAGCAACGCCACGAGCCCGAAGTGCCGGGGATCGCGCAGCATCACGAGCCACCCGAGGAGGAGGAGCGAGGCGGTGTTGGCGGTGAGATGCGCGAGGTTGGCGTGCAGGAACGGCGCGAGCACGATGCCGCGCAGTCCCTCGACCGTGCGCGGGACGACGCCGTACCGGAGCAGCGCGCCGCCAACGACGGCGTTCACCGCGAAGACGGCCCAGAGCGAGGCGACGGACGCCCCGAGCACGACCGCATGCACCTTGAGGGTGCGGACGACGCTGATGGGGCTCGGGGTGAGGAGCATCGGTCAGCCCTCGGTGGGAGAGGTCGCGCGCGCGGCGGGTGACGAGCCTATTCTTGTGGGACGTTCCAGACCCCTTGGAGGCCCCATGAATGCTGACGACCTGCACGCCGTGATGGTACGTGACCTACGCGCACTCGCGCGCGAGGTTTCCGCGTACCCGAGCGACGCGCTCCTCTGGCAGGAGATGCCGGGGATCACGAACACCGGTGGCAACCTCGCCCTGCATCTCGCGGGCAACGTGCGGCACTTCTTCGGCGCGGTGCTCGGCGCCAGCGGTTGGGTGCGCGACCGTGAGCGGGAGTTCAATGCGCGCGGCATCGCGCGCGCGGTGGTGGTGGCCGAGATCGAGCTGGCGATCGCCGAGGTGGACCGGGTGATCCCCGCGCTCGGCGCCGCGACGCTCGCGGCGCCGTTCCCGGTCGAGGTCCTGGGGCGGCGGCTGCCGACGGCGCGGTTCCTGATGCACCTCTGCTCGCACTTCGCGTACCATCTCGGCCAGATCGACTATCACCGGCGGATCGTCGCGCCGGCGAGCGGCACCGCGGGGACCATGTCGCTGACGGAGCTCTGATGACCGGCGTGAATCTCGACGCGGTCTTCGCCGGGATCCACGAGACCTGGTCACCGGTCGTGATCGCCGAACTGAATGGTCAGCAGGTGAAGGCGGTGCGCATCCTCGGCGCGTTCCACTGGCACCAGCACACGAGCGAGACGGAGCTGTTCCTCGTCCACAGGGGACGTTTCCGCATGGAGTTCCGCGACCGGACGGTCGAGGTCGGCGCGGGCGAGTTCATCGTGGTGCCGGCCGGGACCGAGCATCGTCCGGTGGCCGACGAAGAGGCCGAACTGGTGCTCTTCGAGCCGGCGAGCACCGTGCGCACGGGGGACTGATCCCGTGCGCCGGCGTCGCGGGGGACTGATCCCGTGCGCCGGCGTCGCGGGGGCGCGCGCTACTGCCGCGCGCGCGAGATCGAGTAGACGTAGGCGGCGACGGCCTTCACCTGATCGTCGGTCAGGTTCATCGGACCACCGCGCGGGTTCATCGGGAAGCGGCGGGTCTGGTCCTTGAGCGCGGTGCGCGGCACGCCGATGGTGATCGTGGCGACGATCTCCTCGTACTTCCCGGTGCTGTGCAACCACGGGCCGGCGACCAGGCTCGGGCCGTTCTGTCCGCCGACGCCCTTCTGGCCGTGGCAGCGCTGGCAGGGCGCGCCGGTGGCGTTGAAGATCGAATCGCCCATCGCGATGCTGACCGCCGTGACGCCGGCCGGCATGACGGGGCCCTTGGGGGCGGCGGCCGCGGCCGTGGTGGCCTTCGAGCAGCCGGTGAACACGAGTGCGGCAGCGAGCGGAGCGAGCAGGAGCGACCGGCGCATACGCAGGGCCTCAACGGGTAAGGGTTCGCAGAAGTACGCGGGATCGTGTCCCGGCGTTGTCCGGTCCAAAAGGTCGCACGGCCTCGCGTCGCTGTCGAGCGGGCGTGGCGCCTCGCCGCCGCCGGCCTCCGGCGCCTATCACATCGGCAGCGGCACCCGCTCCACGCTTCCGCTGTACGACTCCCCGCCCACATCGATGAAGAGCTGACCGTCGGTCACCGAGAGCGTCCAGGCATTGCGCCGATCCAGATGCGAGGCGAGCGCGCCGAGCAGTTCGCGGTCCATGAAGTAGACCTCGACCTTATCGGCCTTGTGGATCCGTTGGCCCTCGTAGTTGCGGAAGAGCGTGCGCTGCTCCTTGTGCGTGTACAGGGCGACGCGCGGGCTCGCCTTGCTCGCCTGGTGCAGGCGCGCGGCGTCGGGCGCGCCGATCTCGATCCAGCTCTTCCAGGCGCCGGTGAGGTCCTTGACGGTGATCGCGGGTTCGTCGGCGTCGGCGATGCCGCCCTTGGAGAAGGCGATGCCTTCCGTGTACTCGAGGCAGTAGGCGAGGACGCGCGTGAGCAGGTACTCCTCGCTCTCGCTCGGATGACAGGCGGCCTTGATCGCGAGCTGTTCGTAGACGCCGCGGTCGACGTCACTGAGGGAGACGTCGAATGAATAGAGGGTTGCGGTGAGGGCCATCGGCGAATGCTAGCGCCCGGAGCGCTCCAGGAGTGCCATGCCGGAGAAGCGCTTGAACTCCTCGATCTTCCGCTTCGGCATGAAGCGGCCCATGAACCGGAAGAAGCCGGCCATGGGGAAGGTCCGCTTCAGGCGGAAGGCCTCGTCCATCATGTTCCGCCATTCGCGCTCCTTCCATCCCGCGGTCGCGAAGAACGCGGTGCTCTCGGGAGGCGCGAACCTGAACGGCGCATTCCCCGCGTCGACGGCCTTGCCCCAGCTGCGTCTCATCATCTTGAGCAGGCCCGGACCGGCGAGGTCGAAGAGCCAGAGGTCGAAGCCGCGCGTGGCGGCGAGGTCCGCCGCGAGCGACGCGACGTGCTCGGACTCGAGGTACACGAGCAGTCCCTCGGAGACCACGAGCGTGCGTCGGCCTTCGGCGGAGAGTCTCGCGAAGAGCCCCCGTCGCGCCGTCACGTCGGCGAGGTCGAGGCGCACACCCTCGTAGCGACAGGTGGTCCGCTCTCCGGCGAGGGCATGCTCCTTCTCGTCGAGCATGACCGGATGGTCCACGTCGATCCAGCGGAGCGTGGGGGGGAGCGCGAGCCGCCAGGGACGCGCATCGAAGCCGGCCGCGAGATTCAGCACCTGCGTGATGCCGTCGTCGCGCACGGCGCGCAGGATGATCTCGTCCATGACCGCGGTGCGGACGATCATCGGCCAGTCGGCGCGACTG
Source organism: Gemmatimonadota bacterium (assembly GCA_021413975.1). GTDB lineage: Bacteria > Gemmatimonadota > Gemmatimonadetes > Gemmatimonadales > Gemmatimonadaceae > Pseudogemmatithrix. The sequence goes on along the minus strand of JAIOPJ010000047.1, from coordinate 6,429 downwards.
CGCTTGTCCATCGCCTTCGCGATCGCGGCGCCGCGTTCGCCGGCGAGGCGCCGTGCGAACGGGTCCCGGAAGATCGCGTCGGGGCGTTCGGTCTCGAGCGCGCGGTAGACGGCCACCCAGCGGGCGGTGTCGGAGACGTGGGTGATGATGGAAGGACCCGGCATGCGATGCCCCTTGGAATTGAATCCGGGGAACATACGGGAATCGGCCGCGTGAGGAACGTCCGGCGGACGCGGCGCCTCCGAGTGGGGGGAAATCACCGGAATCCAACTTCGAGGGGAGAAATGGGTTAGATTGAGGAACTCACAATCGGGCGGTACATGATCCAGGGATTCGAGTTCAACGACGCCGGGCGCGCCTACAGCTGCACGGTCGAGGAGCGCAAGGGTGCGGGCGAGTCGTGGTGGTGGTTCGCGGTCTCGGGCGATGGGCAGCGGTACGCCCCGTTCGTCGCGGCCAAGAGCGATACCCGGGCCTCGGTGCAGGAGCGCGTGATCGCGTTCTACCTGAATCGCCTCTTCCAGCTCTCCCAGCCGACGCGCCGTGGCGCGCACTGGGGCAAGCGGCCGGGTGCGCCCGCCGTGAATCCGGCGCTCGCTCCTGCCGAAGCGCCGGCTCCCGAAGCGACCGCGTAGTCCTGCAGGACCGATCACCGCCCGGCGCGTTCGACGCGCCGGGCGGTGATTCGTTCCGGCACCTGCCCCTTGAGCCACACCGACCCGTGCCGTCGAGCGGCGGATTGACGTCGCGTGCGGCGTTCGGGTAACGTTACTGTGATCGATCACAGTAACGTTGTACGACCTCAGGGAGCCCAGGTGCCGATCGTGACCGTGTCGCCGAAGTATCAGGTGGTCATCCCGCGCGAGATCCGGGAGTCGCTCGGTCTCGAGCCGGGCCAGAAGGTCCAGGCCTTCGAGTACGAGGGGCGCGTGGAGTTCGTCCCCGTGCGGAAGGCGAAGTCGCTGCGCGGGTTCGCGCGCGGGATCGACACCACGGTCGAGCGCGAGCGGGACCGAGCGTGAACGTCGTCGATTCGTCCGGATGGCTCGAGTACTTCGCTGATGCTCCGGCGGCGGGTTTCTTCGCGCCCGCGATCGAGGAGACGGCCAAGCTCGTGGTCCCCACGCTCAGTCTCTACGAGGTGTTCAAGCGGCTCCTGCAGCAGCGCGGCGAGAGCGCGGCACTGACGGCAGTCGCGCTCATGCAGCAGGGGGCGCTCGCCGAACTCTCGGCGCCATTGGCGCTCTCGGCGGCGACGCTCAGCGTCAAACACGGGTTGCCGATGGCCGACAGCGTGATGTATGCGACGGCGCGGGCGCACGGGGCGACGCTCTGGACGCAGGACGCCGACTTCGAGAAGCTGCCGAATGTGCGGTACCGTCCGGCTCACGCCCGCCCATAGCGCGCGATCCAGACCGCCACGCCGGCGCCCTGTCCGACCCATCGATCGACGGCGTGGCCGTCTGCAGGCGCCGCGGTGGATCATGCTGGACAATCGCGGCCCGGACGCGAGATTCTCGCGTACCACTCAGCCCGAGATCCCCGTGCTCCGCTCCAGCCGACTCGTCCTCGCCGCGGCGTCGCTCGCCGCCGCGCTTCCGATCATCGCCGCGCCACGCCTGGCGGAGGCGCAGCCCACCTTCCCCGCAGGCGCCATCCAGGGCCCGCGCTGGCGCCACATCGGCCCCTTCCGCGCGGGGCGCACCAAGAGCGCCGTCGGCGTGCCGTCGCAGCCCAACGTGTTCTACATGGCTGCGACCAACGGCGGCGTGTGGAAGACCAACGATGCGGGTCGCACCTGGAACCCGATCACCGATGCGCTCGCCACCGGGTCGATCGGCGCGGTGGAGGTCGCCCCGTCGGACCCGAACATCATCTACATCGGCAGTGGCGAGGGACTGCAGCGTCCCGATCTCTCGACCGGGGACGGCATGTACCGCTCGAACGACGCCGGCCGCACCTGGACGCACCTCGGGTTGCGTGACGGACAGCAGATCCCGCGCATCGCGATCGATCCCAGGAACCCCGACCGGTTGTTCGTCGCCGTGCTCGGGCATCCGTACGGCCCCAACACCGAGCGCGGCATCTATCGCAGCGTGAACGGCGGGCGGTCGTGGGACAAGGTGCTCTACAAGGACGAGAACACCGGCGGTGCCGACGTGGTGCTCTCGCCCGATGATCCGAACACCGTGTACGCGGTGCTCTGGGAAGCGCGGCAGGGACCGTGGGAGAACGCCGCCTGGAGCGGCCCCAACTCCGGGCTCTTCAAGAGCACCGACGGCGGCGCCACCTGGACGCAACTCGCCGGTGGGCTGCCGACGACGGCCGACGGACTCGGCCGCCTCGGCATCGGCATCAGCCCGAGCGATCCGAAGCGCATCTACGTCACCGCCACGGCCGGCGACAAGAGCGGCATCTACATGAGCACCGATGCCGGTGCGAGCTGGACGCGCACGACGAGCGATCAGCGGTTCTTCGGCCGCGGCGACGACTTCGCCGCGATCACCGTCCATCCCACCGATCCGAACACGATCTTCTCGAGCAACGTCGTCGCGTGGAAGAGCACCGACGCGGGGCGCAGCTGGAAGTCGCTCCGTGGCGCGCCCGGCGGCGACGACTATCAGCGTCTCTGGATCAACCCGTTGCACACCGACGTGATGCTGCTGGTGGCCGACCAGGGTGCCGTGGTCACGGTGAACGGCGGCGAGACCTGGAGTTCGTGGTACAACCAGGGCACGGCGCAGTTCTATCATGTGACCGCCGACAACGCCTGGCCCTACCGCCTCTGCGGCGGTCAGCAGGAGTCGGGTTCGGCGTGCGTGGCGAGCCGCGGCGACGACGGCAGCATCACGTATCGCGACTGGCGGCCGGTGGGCGCGAGCGAGTACAGCTACGTCGCGCCGGACCCGCTCGACCCGAACATCCTGTATGGCGGCACGGTCTCGCGATTCGACCGGCGCACCGGGCAGACGCAGAACGTGAGCCCGAATGCCGGGCGCGTGCGGAGCTTCGGGCCGGCGGCCGCGGCGGCGGGGCCGGACTACTTCCGCGGCATCCGCACCATGCCGATCCTCTTCTCGCCGATCAATCCGCGCAAGCTCTACTACGGCACGAACGTGGTCTGGCAGACGGTGAATGGCGGCAAGTCGTGGACGCGACTGAGCGGCGACCTCTCGCGCGAGACGTGGGAGGTTCCCGCGAGCGTCGGCAAGTACACCGGGACGCCGGCGGCGCGGGTGACGCGCCGAGGCGTGGTCTACACGATCGCGCCGAGCTACGTCGACTCGAACACCGTCTGGGCGGGGACCGACGACGGGCTGATCCATGTGACGCGCGACGGGGCGAAGACATGGACGAACGTGACGCCGCCGCAGATCGGGCCCTGGTGGAAGGTCTCGATCATGGATGCGTCACACTTCGATGCCGGGACCGCGTACGCCGCGGTGAACACCCTGCGACTCGACGACCTGCGGCCGCACATCTACCGCACGCGTGACGGCGGGAAGACATGGACGGAGATCGTGAGCGGCATCGCCACGGATGCGCCGATCAACGTGGTGCGCGAGGATCCCAAGCGCCGCGGACTCCTCTACGCCGGCTCCGAGACGCAGGTCTGGTTCTCGCTCGACGACGGCGACCACTGGCACTCGCTGCGCGCGAACATGCCGGCGATCTCGATCCGCGACCTGATCGTGAAGGACGACGACATCGCGGTGGGGACGCACGGGCGCGGATTCTGGATCCTCGACGGCGTGTCGGCGCTGCGGCAGTGGACGGCGGCGACCGCGTCGGCGCCGGCGACGCTCTTCAAACCGGCGCTCGCGACGCGCGTGACCTATTCGATGTACACCGACACTCCGGTGCCGCCCGACGAGCCACGCGCGGAGAATCCGCCCGATGGTGCGATCATCGACTACCACCTCGCGGCGGACGCGCGTGTGGTGACGCTCGAGATCCTGAACCCGGCCGGTCGTGTGCTCCGCAGGTACTCGAGCGAGGACGCGGCGCCGGCCCCGACCGACCAGGGCAACGTGCCCTGGTACTGGTTCCGACCGCCGGTGAATCCTTCGACAAAGGCCGGGCTGCAGCGGTACGTGTGGGACCTGCACTACGCGCGCCCCACCGACCAGTGCTCCCTGCCGATCTCGGCGACGCCGTTCAACACCAAGTGCGAGCCGGAAGGGCCGTGGGTCATGCCCGGGACGTACACCGCGCGGCTCACGGTCGACGGTGCGGCGCAGTCGCAGACGTTCGCGGTGCGCATGGATCCGCGCGTGCGGACGCCGCTCGTGTCGCTCAGGCAGCAGCATGACCTGTCGGTTTCGCTCTACGATGCGATGCTCGAGGGCGCGAAGCTCGCGGCCGAGGCGAAGGCGAAGGGACTCGCGGACTTCGCGGGGCCGAGCGGATTCGGCGGGGTGGCGGCGAGTCATGCGGCGCTGATCGACGTGCTGCAGGGTAGTGATGCGCCGGCGACGGATGTCGTGGTGCGGAACGCGACCGAGCGGCTGGCGGCGTACGCCGCGCTCAAGCGGCGTTGGATGGCGAGACCGTAGCCGTGCGGCTCGGGACGAAGGCGTGCGCGGCGGCGCTGCTCTGGGTCGCGGCCGCGGCGGGTGCGGGGGCGCAGTCGACTCTCTCGGCGGGCGGGTTGCAGGTGGGCCTCGACCGCCAGGGAGTGGTCACCTCCCTGCGCAACACCGCGTCGGGGACGGACTACCTCGCCTCGGGTCATGGCACCGCACTTCTCACGCTGGTGAGCGAAGCGAGGCGCTACGCGCCGACGTCGATCGCCGTCGCACCGACGCCGACGGGGAAGCAACTCACGCTCCGGTACGCGACGGCGGGCGTGACCATCGTCGTGCGCGTCCGCGAGCTGCCCACGCATCTCGCCCTCACCGTCGTGAGCGCCACGCCTGCCCGCAAGGTCGACGCGGTCATCTGGGGACCGTACGCGACGACCATCACGCGCACGGTCGGCGAGGTGATCGGCGTGGTGCGCGACGGACAGGTCGCGGTGGGGATGCAGGTGCTCAACATGAAGACGCTCGGCGGCGACCTCCCGAATGACGAGGGAAGCACCTGGGCGCGCGGCATCGCCGCGACCGCGTATGCATGGGGCAGCACGCTCCAGGCGTATTCGATCAACCGCGACCGTGAGCGGCGCGTCGCCGCGTGGGGTGGCAACCAGAAGAACATGCCGGTGCCGCCGATCGCGGGCGAGACGGTCGTCGGGAGCGCGATCGCGCTGTTCTCCTGCCCCGAGCCGGAGACACTCGACCGACTCGAGCGGATCGAACTCGCCGAGGGCCTGCCGCATCCGACGATCGACGGGGTCTGGTTCCGGAAGTCGCCGCTCTTCGCGAAGTCGTACCTGATCTCGTCGTTCGGTGAGGCCGACGTCGACGAGATGATCGGGTACACCAAGCGCGCGGGACTCGTGTCGCTCTACCACGAGGGTCCGTTCACCACCTGGGGACACTTCACGCTCTCGGCCGAGCAGTTCCCCAACGGCCGCGCGGGAATGAAGTCGGCGGTGGAGCGCGCCCACGCCGCCGGGCTGCACTTCGGTGTGCACACGCTCACGAACTTCATCACGACCAACGACGCCTACGTGACGCCGGTGCCGGACGCCCGATTGAGCGTCACCGGCACATCGGTGCTCGTGGCGGCGATCACCGCCGGCCAGCGTGAGGTCGAGGTCGCGTCGCCGGAGTACTTCAAGGAGGAGAAGGAGAACCACCTGCACACCGTGCGGATCGGCACCGAGCTGATCCAGTACCGTGCGGTCACCGATGCACCGCCGTACCGGCTGCTCGACGCCCAGCGCGGCGCGTTCGGAACCGTCGCGGCGCCGCACCGCGCCGGCGAGACGGTCGGCAAGCTCTTCGACCACGCGTACAAGGTGTTCTTCCCGGACTTCGAGATGCAGCGCGAGGTGGCGCGCAACCTCGCCGACTTCCTCAACGAGACCGGCGCCGACCACATCGACTTCGACGGGCACGAGGGCGCGCTGGCGTCGGGGCAGGGGGACTACGCGGTCGCGGTCTTCGCCAAGGACGTGCTCGACGGGGTCCATCACGACCTGATCAACGGCACGAGCATCAGCAAGACGTACTACTGGCACATCGGGTCGTACTACAACTGGGGCGAGCCCTGGATCGGCGGGTTCAAGGAGAGCATGCAGCAGTACCGGATCGACAACCAGGGGTTGTTCGACCGCAACTACATGCCGCACATGCTGGGCTGGTACCTGCTCACGGAGAACACGACGCTCGCAGAGATGGAGTGGATGCTCGCGCGCGCCGCGGGCTACCAGGCCGGCTTCGCGATGGTCGCGCGCCCCAAGGCGCTGCGCACGAATGCGCTCACACCGGTGTTGCTCGATGCGATCCGCGAGTGGGAGCTCGCGCGGAACAGCGGCGCGTT
>JAIOPJ010000048.1:95082-125132 GCA_021413975.1 Gemmatimonadota bacterium | reverse complement strand
GCAGGATGTTCGACTTGTCGAGCTCGACGTCGTTCTCGCGCTTGGCGCCGCTGTTGATGCGCTTGTAATGGTTGTAGACCGCCACCGACAGCGCCTTCTTGGCCCCTTCCTGCCCGATCACGTACTGGTCGAGCACCCCCTTGATCTCGAGCGGCGCGGGGACCGTCGTGACCGTCTCCGCGACCTCGCGCTCCTCATCCTCCGCGAGGATCTCGTTGCAGAGCGCGATGCACTCGTTGCAGATGTAGACGGACGGCCCGGAGATGAACTTCCGGACGGCGTCCTTCGACTTTCCGCAGAAGGAGCAGCGCAGGTGACGGTCTTGGGACATTCGATGGGTCGGGACGGGGAAGTGCCGCGGGCGCGTCGGGACGTCTCAGGGCGTGACTGCCCAACGACGAGCCGCTTTCTGATGTGTAACAGTCACCCCCGAGGGGGGCAAGCCGGACGGTCGCAGGCTCGTGAAATGTTTCACAAGCCCGCGGCCGGTACCGCTACTTCGCCGTCGCCAGCGCGAGCGCCGAGATCTCGTCGCGGTTGGTCACCACCATGTCGATCATGCCGTACCCCTTCGCCTCCTCGGCGCTCATGAACCGGTCACGGTCCACGTCGCGCTCGATCTGCTCGAGCGGCCGGCCCGTGTGCTTGGCCATGAGCTCGTTCATCTTCGCGCGCAGGTAGATGATCTCCCGCGCCTGGATCTCGATGTCCGACGCCGTGCCCGACGTCCCGCCCGACGGCTGGTGGATCATGATCCGCGAGTGCGGCAGCGCCGAACGCTTGCCGTTGCGGCCGGCCGCGAGCAGGAACGCGCCCATGGAGGCGGCGAGACCCATGCAGATCGTGTTCACCGGCGACTTCAGGAACTGCATCGTGTCGTAGATCGCGAGCCCCGCCGAGACGCTGCCCCCCGGCGAGTTGATGTACAGATGGATGTCGCGCCCCGGATTGTCGGCCTCCAGGAAGAGCATCTGCGCGATGATCATGTTCGCCACGTCGTCGTTGATCGGCGTGCCGAGGAAGATGATCCGGTCCATCAGCAGGCGGCTGTAGACGTCGTAGCTGCGCTCGCCGCGGCTGGACCGCTCGATGACGTACGGATTCGGGATGATGGCCATGTCCTGTCGTCTCCTGAGTATCGGTTCGGTTACGCCTGTTCCACGGTGTTCTGGCCGAGGAGCCAGGAGAAGACCCGCTCCTCGGTGATGCTCCGTTCAAGCTCACGCAGGCGCCCCGCCTTCTGCAAGGAGGCGTAGAGCTCGCCCGGCTCGCGCCGAGTCTTCGCGGCAAGCTCCGCGACCTTGTCGTCCACGTCCCCTTCGGTCGCCGCGAGCTTCTGGCGCTCGGCGACCGTGTCGAGGATCAGGTCGCGGCGCACCTGCCGCTCCGCCATCCCGCGGATCTCGTCGGCGAACTTGACGATCTCCCCTTCGGGGATCTTGTACGCCTCGGCATAGGCCTTGATCATCTGCTTCACCCAGCTCGGCGGGATGTCGAACGGGTTGGCGGTGACGATCTCGTCGAGGAGCTGCGTGCGCGCCGCCGAATCGGCCTCGCGGACGGCCGACTCGGCCATGTCGGTCCGGACGACCTTCGTGAACGCCTCGAGCGACTCGAAGTCGCCCATCTCGCGCGCGAACGCGTCGTCGAGCGCGGGGAGCGCCTTGCGCTTCACCTCGGTGAGCGTCGCGCGGACCATCTTCGACTTGCCGCGCTGCGCCTCGTCGGGGAAGTCCTCGGGCCACTTCACCATCTGTTCCGTGGTCTCGCCCTGCGCGAGGGTCATGACGACCTCCTCGATCGCGGCGATCGCCTGCCCGGCGCCCATCACCAGGCGGTAATCCTTGCCCTCGGGCATGCTGCCGTCATCGTCGGCCGTCGCGAGCAGCACCGTCACGAGGTCACCCTCGAGCGGCTTGCCCTCCGCCGGCGACCAGGCGGCGCGCTGGTCACGCATCTGGTCGAGCTGCTCCTGCACCTGCTCGTCCGTGATCGTGTCCTGGGGCCGCATCACGCGGAAGCCGCTCAGCTTCTCGAGCGCGATCTCGGGGCGCACCTCGCAGTGCAGCTCGAAGCTCAGGCCGTCGTCCTCGCCGAACCTCACATCGTGCGCGTGCGGCTGCGTGACGAGCTCGAGCTTCTCCTTGGCGAGCACCGCCTCGAACGCTTCGCGCAGGAGCGCCTCCACGGCCTCCTGGTCGATCGCCTGCGCGTACTGCTTGCGGATCATCGCGGCGGGCGCCTTGCCCGGGCGGAAACCCGGGATGCGGACCTGCTTGGCGACGCGCCCGGCGGCCTTGTTGCGGGCCTCGGCGACCCGGGCCGGTGGGACGGAGACCTGGAGTCGGCGTTCGACCCCTTCGCTCTTGGTGCTCGTGATCTGGATTTCCATATGCGTCAATGGTGCGTGAAGGTCGGTAAGGGCACGAAACCCCGCCGCCGGAGCCCGGCAGCGGGGGCAACTATAGAGCGGAAACTAAGGGGGGGAGACGGGGGGGCCAAGGGCGCGTCGGGGAGTCTCCCCATCCGGCCGCGCCGACCCCCCGGTCGGACCCCGCGGACCTAGGCGGTCGCGGGAACCGCGCCAGACGCGCTGACGGCCCGCCGCCGCGCCCGGATGCCCAAGAACAGCGGCAGACCCATCGCGACGACCCCGCCCACGGCGGCGAGCAAGAACCCATGCCGCGCCGTGGTCGCGATCGGCATGATCCCGTTCGTGGCATAGAGCACCAGCGGCAGCGCGAAGGGCGCCACCGTCGCCGCCCACTTGGACGGCGGCACGATCGCGAGCATCAGCCGGCTGATCAGGACGCCCGTGACGTACCAGCCGATCCAGTTGGAGAGCGGCATTCCGTGGAAGAGCGGTCCGCCGAGCCAGTCCGGCACCCACTGCGGCAGCCTCTGCAGGTCCCACACCCAGTGCGCCGGCTGGACGTTGGTCATCTGCACTTCCATCGGCACGTCCCACGCGGTGAGGAACGCGCCGGCGACGAGCGCCCACCGCCAGCGCGTCGCGTTCGAGTCGCCTGCCGGCATGATCCGCGCGCAGATCGCGATCGAGCAGTAGAGCATGTAGTACCACGAGATCGGGATCGCGTAGGGCACGTCGCCGGCGATCCGGTACCCGAGCATGGCCGTGTAGTGGTACGGGCCGAAGGGGAGCCCGAGGTTCGTGCCGCCGAGTTCCGACATGAGGGCGGCGCCGATCGCGACGAGGAAGACCGCGCCCGCGCGTCCCCAGCCGAACCGCGGGGCCGAGTGCAGGAGCGCGGCGAGCGCGCCGAGCACGATGTAGACCTGCCCGGAATACCGCCACCCGAGGTTGTAGACCGTCTGGGTGTACGGCCCCTGCATCCAGACCGGGAAATCGCCCGCGAGGATCGTCACCATCGCCAACGTGGCGAAGGCGATGAGCGCGATATGCCCCGCGAGCAGTCCGCTCGCGGCGCGGTCCAACGGATAGGCCACGGGATCGCCGTCGTTCAGGCCCACAGGACCATCTCCTCGGGACGTGAGAGGACCTTGTGGCCCCACTCGATCGCGGGTCCGTCGGCATCCACGGGAGGAGGCTCCGCCCCCGAGCGCCAGACGGTCCAGAGCAGGCCCGCGCGGGCGAAGTTGCCCACCCGCGCCCGCACGGTGAACGAATCGTAACCGTTCGTCTCGATCGCGCCGAGGATCGCGGCGTATCCGTCGGCACAGGCGCGGGCGCAGCGCTGCGACTCGGGGGCGAGCAGGGCCACGCCGGGCGAGGCCGCGCGGTAGAGCGCACGGGCGCGGGCGATCTCGTGACGCATGAGCTGCGCCCAGCGCGGATCGTCCTTGAGCGTCGGGTCGTGCAGCACGCGCTCGGCGGTGAGTCCGAACGTCGCGAGGTCGGCGTCGGGGAGGTAGCAGCGGCCGCGGGCCGCGTCCTCGCCGACGTCGCGCAGGATGTTCGTGAGCTGCATCGCCACGCCGAGCGTGCGCGCGTAGCGCAGGGCGCGCTCGCGTAGCGCGCAGGCGAGCACCGCGTCGCCGCGGTCGCGGCCGTCCGCGCCTTCCACGCCGAAAATGTAGGTGCACATCGATCCGACGGACGACGCGACGCCCTCGCAGTAGCCCGTGAGCGCCGCCCAGGTCGCGTAGCGCGCGGGCGCGAGGTCGCAGGCCACGCCGCGCAGCAGTTCCTCGAGTGCGCTGGCCGGGACGTCGAACTCCTGGATGGTGCGCCAGAGCTCGCGGAAGACGGGACCCTCGGGTCGGCCGGCGATCGTGTCGGCGACGCCGGCGCGGTACCGCTCCAACTCCGCCGCCAGGAGCGCGCCGTCACGCCCCTCGGCGCGGTCAACGATGTCGTCGGCCAGCCGGCAGAAGGCGTAGACCGCGAAGGCCCCTCGCCGCCGGGGCGCCGGGAGGAAGCTGCTCGCGAGCGCGAAGGTGCGCGCATGGGCGCGCGTGATCGACTCGCAGTGCAGCGCGTCGGCGCGCGACTGCGAGTCGTCGGCCTGGCGGATCAGGTCCCGGAGCATCATCGCGCGGCGTCCCCGATCAGGTCGGCCACGATCTTGCCGGAACTCATGACGCCCGGCAGGCCCGCACCGGGGTGTGTTCCCGCACCGGCGAAGAAGAGGTTCGGCACGTCCTCGCTCCGGTTGTGCGGCCTGAACCAGGCCGACTGTGTGAGCGTGGGCTGCACCGAGAAGGCGCTCCCCAGGTGGCTCGAGAGCGTGTCACGGAAGTGGACCGGGTCGATCCGCATCTCCGAGACGATGTGCTCGGAGAGCCCGGGCATGTAGCGCTCCTCGAGGTACGCGATGATCGCGTCGCGGTAGGGCTGGGCGGCCTTGGCCCAGTCGGTGGGCCCGCCGAGATGCGGCACCGGCGAGAGCACGTACCACGAGTCGCACCCCGGCGGGGCGAGCGACGGGTCGGTCGCGGTGGGGCGGTGCAGGTAGAGCGAGAAGTCCTTCGAGAGCGTCTTGGCGTCGAAGACGTCCCGGAGCAGTTCCTTGTAGCGCGGACCCATGAGGATCTCATGGTGCGCGATGTCGTCGTACCTGCGGTCGGTGCCGAAGTAGATCACGAAGAGCGACATCGAGTAGTCGAGCCCGTCGATCCGCCGGTCGGTGTTCTTGCGGCGGTGCCGCGGCGCCACGAGATGCTTGTACGTGAAGGCCACGTCGCCGTTGCTCACCACCGCGTCGGCGGCGATCACCTCGCCCGACGCCAGGCGCACGCCGGTCGCCTTGCCCGTGACGTCGTCGATCACGATCTCGGAGACCTTGGTCGAGAGCCGGAGCGTTCCCCCCATGTCGGCCAGGAGGCGTACGAAGGCCTCGACGAGCTTCCCCGTGCCGCCCATCGCGAACCAGACGCCCCACTTCTGTTCGAGATGGTGGATGAGCGTGTAGATCGAGGTCGTCTGGAAGGGATTGCCCCCGACGAGCAGCGGGTGGAACGAGAAGACCTGCCGGAGCCGCTCGTCCTTGATGAACGAGTTCGTCATCCCCGCCACCGAGCGGTCGGCCCGCAGGCGGATGAGGTCGGGGAGCACCTTGAGCATGTCGGTGATCTTCCCGAACGGCTTGTCGATCAGCGCCATCCCGGTGTCGAACACCGATTCGCTCTGCTTCACGAACTCGAGGTAGCCCTTCTCGTCGGCGGGGCTGAAGGCACGGATCTGCTCGAGCAGTGCGGCGCGGTCCCCGTTGTACGTGAAGACGGAGCCGTCCTCGAACCGGATGCGGTAGAACGGATCGATCGGCACGATCCGCACGTAGTCGGCGGTCTTCCGGCCGGCCGATGCGAAGAGCTCGTCGATCAGCCAGGGCGCGGTGATGATCGTCGGGCCGCCGTCGAACGTGAACCCGTCCTGCTTGTAGACATAGGCACGGCCGCCGGCCTGGTCGCGCTGCTCGACGACGGTGACGTCGTGGCCTTGCGCGCGCAGTCTGATGGCGGCGGCGAGTCCGCCGAATCCGCTCCCGATGACGACGATCCTCATCCGGGTTCAACGCGGAGCGGAACGCAGGGTTCCCGCGCGGAGAGGTGGGCACGCGCGTCGGAGTTGGACTTCCGTAGGACCGGATGCGAAAGGTGGGACTCGAACCCACACGCCTTGCGGCACAGGATCCTAAGTCCTGCGCGTCTACCAATTCCGCCACTCTCGCGTCCCTTCGGGTCCAAACATAAGACGCGGGGCCTCCGTTCGGAGGCCCCGCGTCCGTTCAACCATCGACCGCCCGACCAGGTGTGGCGCCGAGGACGAGCGTCCTAGCGCGCGTCCTCGGCGCGTCCTAGCGCCCAGCCTGCGCGCGGATGTTCACGACCTGCGTCGTCCCGCCGCCACCCCGCACCGGACGGTAGACCAGGAAGCTGACGATGTCGCCCGCGCTCACGCCCGAAAGCGCCTCCTGCAGGTCGGCCGTGCTGGAGATCCGCTTCTTGCTCGGCAGGAGCTGCACGATCACGTCACCGACCGTGAGGCGGTTCTCCGAAGGGCTTCCGGCGTCGATCTCGACCACGCGCACGCCGCGGTACTCCTCGGGCATGCGCGCCGCCTGCACGAGCTCGGCCGAGACCGGCTCCACGGCGATGCCGAGGCGCGAGTTCATCGGCTGCTTCTCCGGCAGGAGCTCGTCGTCCGCTGCCGCGACGACGCCATTGTCCCGCGGAGCCGCGGTGAGACGCACCGAGAAGGTCTTCTTGGTGCCGTAGCGCATGGCCTCGACCGCGATCACGTCGCCGGGCTTCTTGGAGCGCACGATGCGCTGCATCTGCCCCACTCGCGCCACCGGCTTGCCGTCGACGCGCGTGATGATGTCGCCGGGTTCGATCCCGGCTCGCAAGGCCGGCGAATCAGCGCTCGAGTACCCGCCGACCTTCACCCCAGCGATCTGGCTCAGACCGGCGACCGCGGCGTCCTCGGGAAAGACCTCGCCAATGGACACGCCGATCACCGCCCGCCGCACCTCGCCATGCGCGATCAGGTCGTCCATCACCTGCTTGGCGAGCGTGATCGGGATCGCGAAGCCGTAGCCCGAGTAGAAGCCGGTCTGCGAGGCGATCGCCGAGTTGATGCCGATGACCTCGCCGCGCGCGTTCACGAGCGGACCACCCGAGTTGCCGGGATTGATCGCGGCGTCGGTCTGGATGAAGTCCGAGATGTCGTAGTTGGTGCGGGTGAGGCCCTGGAGGCCGCGCCCCTTCGCGCTCACGATGCCCGCCGTGACCGTGAAGTCGAGCCCCAGCGGGTTGCCGATCGCGAGCACCCACTCGCCGATCCGGACCTTCTCGTCGTCGCCGAAGGCGACGGCGGTGAAGTTGCGGCCCTCGATCTTGAGCACCGCGACGTCGGTCGTCGGGTCGCGGCCGATCACGCGCGCGTCGAACACGCGACGGTCCTGCATGGCGACCTTCACGCGGTCGGCCCCCTCGACGACATGGTTGTTCGTGAGGATGTAGCCGTCACGCGAGACGACGAACCCCGACCCGCTCGACTCCTGCGTGCGCGGCTGCTGCTGCGGCCCCTGATCCTGGAACTGGCGGAAGAACTCCTCGAAGCCCGGAGGGATCTGTCCTTGTCCCTTGTCCGGCTGCTGCTGCGGCACGCGCCGGTTGGGCCGCGCGCGCGCATCGCGCTCCGCCTGGATGGAGACGACCGCCGGCGTGATGTGCTCGGAGATGGAGACGAAGGCGTTGCTCGCGTCGGCGAGCGTCTGGACCTGTTCCTGGCTCGGTCGCGCGGCGGTGGTGCCGGCCTGGGCGAAGAGTCGGTCGGTCCAGTTCATGGACGACGCGAAGAAGACGCCACCCACGAAGGCGAGGGTGCCGACGGCGAGGATGCGGGTGCGGGTCAAGTGGAGGATCATGGTGTGGGGAGTCTCCGGTGGGGCGGTCCGTGCAATCTAACTGTCCTTCTGTACCATGCGCCGTGCGGAAGGTTTCCCTTCCGCACGGCGCATGGTGGAGCGAGGAACCCTTACGCCTTCTTGTCGTCGACGATCTCGAAGTCCGCCTCGGCCACGTCGTCCTTCTTGGCCTCGGCCCCGGATGCCTCGGCGCCGGGTGTGCCGGCGTCGGGGGCCGGCGCGGCCTGGGCCGCGTAGACCGCCTGCCCGGCAGCCTGGAAGGCCGCCGTGAGCTCCTCGAGCGCCGCCTTGATCTCGGTCATGTCCTCACCGCGGTGCGCCTTGCGGGCGCGCTCCACCGCGGCGTCGAGGCGGGCCTTCACCTCGGCCGGGATCTTGTCCGACCACTCCTTCGACTCCTTCTCGACCTGGTAGGCGAGGGTGTCGAGCCGGTTGCGCGTGTCGATCTCCTCGCGCTTCCGCTTGTCCTCGGTGGCGTTCTTCTCGGCGTCCTTCACCATGCGGTCGATCTCGGCGTCCGAGAGCCCGCTCGAGGCCTCGATCCGGATCTTCTGCTCCTTGCCGCTCGCCTTGTCGCGCGCGGTCACATGCAGGATGCCGTTGGCGTCGATGTCGAACGTGACCTCGACCTGCGGCATGCCGCGCGGGGCGGGCGGGATCCCCGTGAGCTGGAACTTGCCGATCGTCTTGTTGTGCACCGCGAGCTCGCGCTCGCCCTGCAGCACGTGGATCTCGACCGTCGTCTGGTTGTCGTCGGCCGTGGAGAAGGTCTCGGACTTCTTGGTCGGGATGGTCGTGTTGCGCGGGATGAGCACCGTGGTCACGCCGCCCAGCGTCTCGATGCCGAGCGAGAGGGGCGTGACGTCGAGCAGGAGCACGTCCTTCTGCTCGCCCGTGAGGACGGCACCCTGGATCGCGGCGCCGACGGCGACGACCTCGTCCGGGTTCACGCCCTTGTTCGGCTCCTTGTTGAAGAAGCCCTTCACGATCTCCTGGATCTTGGGGATGCGCGTGGAGCCGCCGACGAGGATCACCTCGTCGATGTCCGACGGCTGGAGGCCGGCGTCCTTGAGCGCCTTCTCCATCGGCGCCTTGGTGCGCTCCACCAGGTCGCCCACGAGCTGCTCGAACTTGGCGCGCGTGAGCTGGTAGTTGAGGTGCTTCGGCCCCGACTGGTCGGCCGTGATGAACGGCAGGTTGATGTCGGTGCTCATGGTGCCGGAGAGCTCGATCTTGGCCTTCTCGGCGGCTTCCTTGAGGCGCTGGAGCGCCATCGGGTCCTTGGAGAGGTCGATCGTCTGGTCCTTCTTGAACTCGGCCACGAGCCAGTCGATCACCTTCTGGTCGAAGTCGTCGCCGCCCAGGTGCGTGTCGCCGTTGGTCGACTTCACCTCGAACTGGCGGGTGCCGTCGACCTCGTAGAGCTCGAGGACCGAGATGTCGTAGGTGCCGCCGCCGAGGTCGAACACGGCGACCTTCTCGTCCTTCTTCTTGTTCTTGTCCAGGCCGTACGCGAGGGCGGCCGCCGTGGGCTCGTTGACCAGGCGGAGCACTTCGAGGCCGGCGATCTTGCCGGCATCCTTGGTCGCCTGGCGCTGCGAGTCGTTGAAGTAGGCGGGGACGGTGATGACCGCCTTGGTCACGGCGTGGCCGAGGTAGTCCTCGGCGGTCTGCTTCATCTTCTGGAGGATCATCGCCGAGATCTCGGTCGGCGTGTAGGTCTTGCCCTGCACCTCGACGGACGCGAGATCGTTCTGGCCGCGGATGACCTTGTACGGCACGCGGGCCGTCTCGGTCTGGACCTCGGACATCTTGCCGCCCATGAAGCGCTTGATCGAGAAGACGGTGTTGGCCGGATTGGTGACGGCCTGCCGCTTGGCGATCTGGCCGACGAGGCGCTCGCCGTCCTTGCTGAAACCGACCACCGAGGGGGTGGTGCGCCCGCCCTCGGCGTTGGGGATGACGACGGGGTCGCCGCCCTCCATGACCGCGACGACCGAGTTGGTCGTGCCCAGGTCGATGCCGATCACCTTGTCTGCCATTCGTTCCTCAGGGGAGTATCTTGGGGCGCGTGGTGTGCGCCGGGTTCATCCGCCGCATGTGGCGACGGGGCGAGTACTGCTGCGATGAACGGCAAAGGCGGGGCCAAAGATTCGCGCCGAAATGGCAGTCTTGAGCCGCGTTCCCTCTGAGCGAGACTGACAGGACGACGCGATGATCCCCCTGAGCGACGACAATCCGACGGTCCGGCCCGCGGTGATGACGATGCTCATCCTCGTGGCCATCGCCGCCGTCTGGGTGATCGTGGAGGGGGCGGGATTCGGCGATCGGCTGGTGAGGGCCGTCTGCACCCTCGGGATGGTGCCTGGCGAGCTCACGGGGCTCGCGCCGCTGGGGTTCGCCCTGCCGATCGCGCCGGGGCTCGAGTGCGCCGTGGACGACCAGCCGATCAACTGGCTGACGCCGCTCTTCTCGATGTTCCTGCATGGCGGCTGGGAGCACCTGCTGGGGAATGCCCTCTTCCTCTGGGTGTTCGGGAACAACATCGAGGACGTGATGGGGGCGCCGCGGTTCCTGTTGTTCTATCTCATATGCGGTCTCGCCGCCGCGGGGGCGCATGTGCTGGCGGGGCCGGCGTCCCCGATCCCCACCGTCGGCGCCTCGGGAGCGATCTCGGGAGTGATGGGCGCGTACTTCGTCCTCTTCCCGCGGGTCCGGGTGCGGATGCTCTTCATCTTCGTGATCTTCTTCCGGGTGATCCCTCTGCCCGCCTGGCTGGTGCTGCTCTGGTGGCTGGCGCTGCAGGTGCTGATCGGGCTGCCGCAGCTGGCCGGCGTGGGGGATCTGGCGGGCGGGGTGGCGGTCTGGGCGCATGTGGGGGGATTCGTCGCGGGCGCCCTGTTCATCCGGGTCTTCGTGCGCCCGGACCTGGTGGAGGAGCGGCGGGCCATGTTGTTGCGGCGCGGGCTCTTAGCGGCGGAGAGCGGCCTGCGCTGAGGCAGGCTCGGACGAGACCATCGCACGAAAGGTCGGCGTTTGCCACGCGATCCAAGGTGGCGGTATCTTTCCCGCGCGCGAATGATGGACCGCAGGCCTCGATGCCTCGTCGGGCATCGATCGCTGTGTCACCCCACCCCCCCCGAGCGAACCCCCGTGCGTTTCCTCCCGAAGGATGAAGGTTTCTTCGGTCTATTCGACCAACTCGCCGCGCGCCTCAAATCCTCTTCGGCGCTCCTCAAGGTCCTCTTCTCGGAGCCGAACCGGCTCGAAGAGCTCACCGTCAAGATCAAGGCCGAGGAGCACGCGGCCGACGCGATCACGTACGACATCATGCAGCGGATCGACCGCAGCTTCGTGACGCCGCTCGATCGCGAGGACATCCACATGCTGGCGAACCGCCTCGACAACGTCGTCGACCTCATGGACGGGACGGCTCGCCGGGCGAAGATGTACCACATCGCCGAACGTCGCGAGGCGGCGATCGCCCTCGTGGATGTGCTCGTCGAGTGCTCCGAGACGATCGCGGCGGGCGTGAAGGAGATCCGGACGCCGGCGGCCGTGCACAAGGCGGCCCGCAAGGTGAAGGAGCTCGAGGAGAAGGCCGACGCGATCTACTCCGAGGCGATCGAGACATTGTTCTCCGGCAGGCCGGACGCGCTCGACGTCATCAAGTGGAAGGAGATCTACGACAACCTCGAGCACGCGGTCGACGAGTGCGAGGATGTCGCGAACGTGCTCGAGAGCATCTCCCTCAAGAACTCCTGACCGTGCTCTGGTACATCTTCGCCATCGTCGTCCTGGCGCTGCTGTTCGATTTCATCAACGGGTTCCACGACAGCGCCAACTCGATCGCGACGATCGTGGGGACACGAGTGCTCAGCCCGTTCACCGCGGTCGTGTGGGCCGCGACGTTCAACTTCCTGGCGCTCTTCCTCTTCGAGATGCGCGTCGCGAAGACGATGGGGTCGGGCCTCATCGACCTCGCGATCGTGAATCCCGACGTGATCGCGGCCGGACTGATCGGTGCGATCTCCTGGAACCTGATCACGTGGTGGTACGGGATCCCGTCCAGCTCGTCCCATGCCCTGATCGGCGGCTACGGTGGCGCCGCGCTCGCCAAGGCCGGCCTCGCCGGCCTGCTGTTGGCGGGCTGGGTGAAACCGGTGCTCTTCATCTTCCTCTCGCCGATGGTGGGCATGGCGGCGGGCTGGTCGCTGATGGTCGGCAGCACCTGGGCGTTCCGCAAGGCGCGGCCGGCGACGATGGAGCCGATCTTCCGCGGGATGCAGATCACGAGTTCGGCGCTCTTCTCTCTGTCGCATGGCGCGAACGACGCGCAGAAGACGATGGGCATCATTGTCTCCCTCCTCGTCGCCTCGCAGGCCGTCTTCGTCGGAGAGACCGGCTTCTTCGCGCATTTCCATCTCACGACGGCGAACGAGATCCCCTTCTGGGTCAAGTTGTCGGCGCAGACGGCGATCGCGCTCGGCACGCTGTTCGGCGGGTGGCGGATCGTGCACACGCTCGGATCCCGCGTGACGAAGTTGCGCCCGATCGGCGGCTTCTGCGCCGAGACGGGCGGCGCCTCGGCGATCTTCCTCGCCACGTCGATGGGGATCCCGGTGAGCACGACACACACGATCTCGGGTGCGATCGTCGGCGTCGGTGCGTCACATCGGCTCTCCGCGGTCCGCTGGGGCGTCGCCGGCCAGATGGTCTGGGCGTGGGTGCTGACCATCCCGGCGGCGGCGGCCGTCGCCGCCGTCTCGTACTGGCTCGTCGCCGCCTTCCGCGGTTGAGCCACCGGTGAACCCCCTCGTCTCGAGGAACCCCGCGTTCCTGAACCGCGAGCTCTCGTGGCTCGAGTTCAACGCGCGCGTGCTCCACGAGGCTGAGGACGAGCGGACGCCGTTGCTCGAACGGCTCAAGTTCCTCGCGATCTTCGCGTCGAACCTCGACGAGTTCTACATGGTGCGCGTGGCCGGCCTGCGCCGGCAGCTCGCGGCCGGCGTGCTCCAGACCTCGGCCGACGGGCTCACGCCGGCCGAGCAGCTCGAACTGATCGACGAGCGCGTGCGGTCGCTGATCGCACGGCAGCGCCATCTGCTGCACGACGTGCTCCTGCCGCTGCTGCGGCGGGTGGGCGTGCGGATCGTCTCGGTGGACGAGCTCGACGACGAGGAGCGCACGCGGATCGAGAGCTTCTTCGATTCGCAGGTGTATCCGGTGCTGACGCCGCTCGCGGTGGATCCCGGGCATCCGTTCCCGTACATCAGCAACCTGTCGCTCTCGCTCGCGGTGGAGCTGCGCGACCCCGAGACCGGCAGCGTGCGGTTCGCCCGCGTGAAGGTCCCCAAGAGCCTGCCGCGCTGGGTGCCGACCGGGAAGCCGCACTCGTACGTGCCGCTCGAGTCGCTGATCGCCGCCCGGCTCGACGCGCTCTTCCCGGGGATGGAGGTGCTGGCCTGTTACCTCTTCCGACTCACGCGCTACTCCGATCTGGAGATCTCGCACACCGAAGAGCCGGAGGACCTGCTCGCGATGATCGAGGAGCAGCTCTTCCAGCGCCGGTTCGGCGAGGTGGTGCGCGTGGAGGTGCAGACCGGGATGCCGCTGCACCTGCGCGAGCTGCTGCTCGATGAACTGCGGGCGAGCGAGGCGCCGGAGATGGCGCCGCTCTCGGAGCGCGAGATCCTCGAGCCGGGGCCGTTGCTCGACGTCGGCGACCTGCTCTCGCTCGCGTCGACCGACCTGCCGGAGCATCGCGACCCGCCGCTCATCGCGGTCGTGCCCGCGGAGTTGCGCGACGCGAGCCGCTCGATCTTCGACGTGATCCGCGAGCACGAGATCCTCGTGCACCACCCGTTCGATTCATTCGGCGCGTCGGTGGAGACGTTCATCGAGTCGGCGGCGCGTGACGACCAGGTGCTCGCGATCAAGATGACGCTCTACCGCACCTCGGGCGACGGCGCGATCGTGCAGGCGCTCACGCAGGCGGCGCAGCGCGGCAAGCAGGTGGCGGTGCTCGTCGAGCTGCAGGCGCGGTTCGACGAGATCAACAACATCGCCTGGGCGCGCACGCTCGAGTCGTTCGGCGTCCATGTGGTCTACGGGCTCCCCGGCCTCAAGACGCACACCAAGACGGCGCTCGTGGTGCGCAAGGAGCATGACGGGATCCGGCGCTACGTGCACATCGGGACGGGCAACTACAACACCCGCACGGCGCGCATCTACACCGACATCGGCCTCCTGACCTGCGACGAGGCGATCGGCGCGGACATCAGCGACCTGTTCAACTCGCTCACGGGCTATTCGCGGCGCGCCGAGTACCGCCGGTTGCTCGTGGCGCCGGCGAACATGCGGCAGCGCGTGCTCGGGATGATCGACCGCGAGACGGCGCACGCGATGGCGGGGCGTCGCGGGCGGATCATCGCCAAGATGAACGCGCTCGTGGACCCCGAGTGCATCGAGGCGCTGTATCGCGCGTCGGCGGCGGGGGTGGAGATCGACCTGATCATCCGCGGCATCTGCTGCCTGCGGCCGGGCGTCGAGGGGCTGTCGGAGCGGATCCGCGTGATCAGCATCATCGGCCGCTTCCTCGAGCACTCGCGCATCTGGATGTTCGGCAACGACGGTGCGCCCGAATACTACTTCGGGTCGGCGGACTGGATGCCGCGGAACTTCGACCGCCGCGTGGAGGTCGTCACGCCGGTGGCCAACGTGGAGTTCCAGCAACGGCTGCACTCCGTGCTCGACGTCTGCCTCGGCGACAACCGGCAGGCGTGGGACCTGCAGACCGACGGCAGCTATGTGCAGCGGCACCCCGGCGAGCGGGGCGAGCGTGCCACGCATCGGATGCTGTTGCGCGACTCGTGGGGGGCGAACCGCGACAGCGGGATCTTCGCGGTGCCGGCGAGTCCGCTTGCCAACGCAGGCCCGCGGCCAATGGGCCGACCGCCGTCGTCGAGTGCCGCCTTCGCGGCGATCGTCGACGACTAGCCCTCGCCGCCGGCGGGCCTCCGACCGGCGAGCGCCGGAGCCGAGCCGCACCGCCCGCCGCATAACCTGGACCACCACCATGCTCCCTCTCTCGACGCTCGACCGGCTCCTCCCGGTCTGGATCCTCGCCGCCATGGCACTCGGGCTCGGCCTCGGCCGTGCCTGGCCCGGACTCGGCGCCGCACTCGATTCCGTGCAACTCGCCGGCGTCTCGGTCCCGATAGCCATCGGCCTGCTCTGGATGATGTATCCGGTGCTCGCGAAGGTCCGCTACGAGAGCATCGGCGCGCATGTGCGAGACACGCGACTCCTCGGCACCTCGCTGGTGCTCAACTGGATCGTGGGCCCGATCGTGATGTTCGTGCTCGCGTGGGTGCTGCTGCCCGACCTGCCGGAGTATCGCAACGGCCTCATCCTCATCGGGCTCGCGCGCTGCATCGCGATGGTGCTCATCTGGAACACGCTCGCCTGCGGCTCGAACGAACTCGCGGCGGTGCTCGTGGCGCTCAACTCGGTGTTCCAGATCCTCACGTACTCCGTCCTCGGCTACTTCTTCCTGGCGGTCGTGCCGGGGTGGCTGGGCGTCGAGGGTACCGCCATCCGGATCTCGATGGGCGCGATCGCCCGGAGCGTGGGCATCTTCCTCGGGGTCCCGCTCCTCGCGGGGTGGCTCACGCGACGCACGCTCGTGGCGCGCAAAGGCGAGGCCTGGTACGAGGGGACCTTCCTCCCGCGCATCGGCCCCACGGCCCTTCTGGGGCTGCTCTACACGATCGTCCTGATGTTCGCGATGCAGGGGGACCGGATCGTCGAGTCGCCCGTGGACGTGTTCCGGATCGCCGTGCCCATGGTCGTCTACTTCGCGATCATGTTCGGCGTGGCGTTCGCGGTGTCGGTGCGGATGGGATTCGACTACCCGACCACGGCGTCGATCAGCTTCACGGCGGCCGGCAACAACTTCGAGCTCGCGATCGCGGTCGCGGTCGCGACGTTCGGAATCACCTCGGGCGAAGCGCTGGCGGCGGTGGTGGGGCCGCTCATCGAGGTGCCGGTGCTGGTGCTCCTGGTGTACGCGTCGCTCTGGGCGCGGGGGCGCTTCTTCGGCGGCGCGGTACCGGCCTAGGACGCCCCGACGCGCGGGACGTCCGGTCGACTCAGTCGCCGCCGTCCTCGGCGTGATGCTTGATCGACTTCCCCTCCACGAGGAAGACGACCGCCTCGGCCACATTCGTCGCGAGGTCGGCGACGCGCTCGAGATTGCGCGAGACGAGCAGGAGCTCCATCCCGCTGCTGATGAGCTGCGGATGCTCCATCATGTGCGTGAGCAGGATGCGGAAGACCGAACGGTTGAGCGCGTCGACCTGGTCGTCACGACGGCAGATCTCGCGCCCCTCGGCGGCGTCGCCGCGGATGAACGCATCCATCGCGTCGGCCAGCATCTGCCGCGTGAGCCGCGCCATGATCACGATCTCTGGCTCGGGCACGATCGGGTGCGCCTTGGAGACGCGCGTCGCCGACTGCGCGATGTTCACCGCGTGGTCACCGACGCGCTCGAGGTCGTTGGCGATGTGCATGATCGACGTGAGCATGCGGAGGTCGCGGGCCATCGGCTGCTGGAGGGCCAGCAGGTTGATGCAGCGCTCCTCGATGTCCACCTCGCGCAGGTCGATGTCGCGGTCGCCGAGGATGACGCGCTGGGCGCGCTCCTCGTCGCAGGCGAGGAGCGCCTCGACCGCGAGGGCGAGCGCCGACTCGGCCGCGCCGGCCATGGTGACGAGGCGCGAACGCACGTCGGCCAGTTCCTCGTGAAAGTGCCGATGCGTCTCGGTCATCCGAATCTCCCCGTGATGTAGGCTTCCGTACGTTCGTTGCGCGGCGCCGTGAAGATCTGCTGGGTCTCGCCCATCT
This sequence comes from Gemmatimonadota bacterium, assembly GCA_021413975.1. Lineage (GTDB taxonomy): Bacteria > Gemmatimonadota > Gemmatimonadetes > Gemmatimonadales > Gemmatimonadaceae > Pseudogemmatithrix. The sequence continues at coordinate 108,372 of JAIOPJ010000048.1, read as the reverse complement.
CCACGAGCCGTCCGGCCTCGAAGAAGCCGGTCCGGCTCGCGACCCGGGCGGCCTGTTGCATGTTGTGCGTGACGATCACGATCGTGTAGTCCTGCTTCAACTCGAAGATTAGCTCCTCGACCTTCAGCGTGGCGATGGGGTCGAGCGCGGAGCATGGCTCGTCCATCAACAGCACGGAGGGCTCGTTGGCGAGCGCGCGTGCGATGCAGAGCCGCTGCTGCTGGCCGCCCGAGAGCCCCGTCGCGGGTGCCTGCAGCCGGTCCTTGACCTCGTCCCAGAGGGCGGCGCGACGCAGACAGCGCTCGACCACCTCGGGGAGTGCGCGGCGCGGGACGAGGGCGTTGAGGGCCGGTCCGTAGGCGACGTTGTCGTAGATCGACTTGGGGAAGGGGTTGGGGCGCTGGAAGACCATCCCGACGCGCTGCCGGTGGGCGACGAGGTCGAGCCCGCTCCCGTAGACGGCGCGCCCTTCGACGACGAGCTCTCCTTCCGTGCGCGTATCGACGACGAGGTCATTCATGCGGTTGACGCACCGGAGGAAGGTGCTCTTGCCGCATCCGGATGGACCGATGATCGCGGTGACGGCCTTCGGGGCGATCTGGATCGACACCTCGTGGAGCGTCTTCCGTTCACCATACCAGAACGAGAAGTCGCGCGCCTCGATCGCGGGCGGGGCGGAGGCGTGGTCGGTCATCCGAACCGCCCGGTGATGTAGGCCTCGGTCCGCTCCTCGCGGGGCGCGGTGAACATCTGCTTGGTCGCTCCGTGCTCGACCATCGAGCCCATGTAGAAGAAGCTGGTGGTGTCCGAGACGCGCGCCGCCTGCTGCATGTTGTGGGTGACGATCACGATCGTGAACTCGCGCTTCAGGTCGAAGACGAGCTCCTCGATCTTCTGCGTCCCCATGGGGTCGAGTGACGCCGTCGGTTCGTCCAGCAGGATGACCTCGGGCTCCGGCGCGATGCTCCGCGCCAGGCAGAGGCGCTGCTGCTGGCCGCCGGAGAGTCCCATGGCGCTGGCGTTCAGCCGGTCCTTCACCTCGTCCCAGAGCGCGGCGCGCCGGAGCGAGCTCTCCACGACCTCGGCGACCCGCGCCTTGGAGAGCGAACGGTCGAGGACGAGTCCCGCCGCCACGTTGTCGGCGATGGACATGAACGGGAACGGCGTGGGTTTCTGGAACACCATGCCGACGCGGCGGCGCAGGCGGACGGGGGATACGCCCGACGCGTACACGTCGCCCTCGTCGAGCAGCACACGCCCTTCGATCCACGCCCCTGGGATGGTCTCGTGCATGCGGTTGAGCGTGCGCAGGAAGGTGGACTTGCCGCATCCCGACGGGCCGATGAGCGCGTGCACCCGGTTGGGCGCGAACGCGAGCGAGACCTCCCTCACCGCCGCGAAGTCGCCGTACATCGCGCTGAGCCGTTCGGTGCGGATGCGCGGGGCGCCGTCAGTCATTGCGACCGAGCCTCTGCCGCGTCACGACGCGGGCGGCGATGCTGAGCGCGAAGACCACCATGATGAGCACGAGCGACGCCGTCCATGCGAGCTTGTGCCACTCCGGGTACGGTCCGGTGGCGTACTTGTAGACCACCAGCGGGAGCGCCGCCATGGGGCGCTCGAGGTCGAACGAGAAGTACTCCGAGCCGAGCGCGGTGAAGAGGAGCGGCGCGGTCTCTCCGGAGACGCGTGCGACCGCCAGGAGCGAGCCGGTGACGATGCCAGGGAGCGCCGTGCGCAGCACGACCACGAGCGTGGTGCGCCAGCGCGAGTAGCCGAGCGCGAGCGCCGCCTCGCGCAGGGAATCGGGCACGAGGCGCACGAGCTCCTCGGTGGTGCGCATCACCATCGGGATCATGAGGAAGGCGAGCGCGAACGATCCCGCGAGCGCGGAGAAATGCCGCTGCGTCGCGACGACCCACGTCCAGGCGAGCAGTCCGACCACGATCGACGGCGTGCCATTGAGCACGTCGGCGACGAAGCGCGTGATCCAGGCGAGCCTCGTCCCGCGATACTCGCTCGCGTACAGGCCCCCCGCGATGCCGATCGGCACCCCGGCGAGCGCGGCGACGCCGACGATCATGAGCGTACCGGTGATCGCGTGCGCCACGCCGCCGCCGGTCTCGCCGACCGGTGCGGGGCGATTGAGGAAGAACCCGAGCGAGAGTGACGAGGCGCCCTTGAGGATGAGCGAGCCGAGGATCAGGAACAGCGGCAGCACGGCGAGCACCACGGCCACGCCCATGAGGGTGACCATGACGCGTGACTTCCCGCGGCGGATCGCTCGCGCGCTGATCACGTGTTCCCGCGGCCGAGCGAGACGCGCCAGATCATGAGGCGCGCGATCGCGTTGACCAGCACCGTCACGCCGAAGAGCAGCAGCGCCATGAGGATGAGCGCCGACTCATGGATGGGGCCACCGGCCGCGTCCGCGAACTCGTTCGCGATCACGGCGGCCATGGTGTAGCCCGGCGCGAAGAGCGAAGCCGCGACCTCGTGCCGGTTGCCGATGAGCATGGTGACGGCCATGGTCTCGCCCAGCGCTCGGCCGAGGCCCAGGATGACGGCCCCGATGATCCCCGACTTCGCATACGGCACGATCGCGGTGCTCACGGCCTCCCAGCGCGTCGCGCCGAGTGCCAGCGCCGCCTCCCGCTGGCCTGACGGGACCGCCAACAGGACCTCGCGCGACACCGACATGATGAACGGCACGATCATGACGGTGAGGATGATCGAGGCCGAGAGCACCGAGGGGCCGTAGACCGGTCCCGTGAAGAAGGGCAGGAAGCCGAGCCGCGCCTCGAGGAACGGATACACCCAGGTCGTGAGGAAGGGGATCAGCACGAAGATCCCCCAGAGCCCGTACACGACGCTCGGGATCGCGGCGAGGAGTTCGATCACCGTCGCGACCGGTCGGCGGATCGGACCGGGGGCGAACTCCGGGAGGTAGATCGCGACGCCCAGCGAGAGCGGCACGGCCATCGAGAGGGCCAGCAACGACGTGAGCAACGTGCCGACGATGGCCGGCCACGCGCCGAACTGGCCGGCGACCGGATCCCAGGTGGACGTGGTGATGAACGACGCGCCGAACCGGCCCATCGCCGGCCATGCCCCTCGCGTCAACTGCACGAGGAGCGCGAGCAGCAGCGCCGGGATGGCGCTCGCGGCGACGATCAGGGTCCACTTGAATGCGGTGTCCCCCTTCGACGTCCCCGCGAGCGATCCGGGAGCTGGCTTCAGGGCAGCACCGCTCCCGCACCCTTGAGGGTCGCGATACGCGCATTGACGCGTTCCGCCACCGACACCGGGAGCGGCGCGTAGTGCAGTTCGCTCGCCATGGCCGCGGCCTCGGGCCCGGTCATCCAGCTCAGGAACTTCTTGATCGCCTTGGCCTTGTCGGCGTCGGCGAGGTCAGGATTGACCAGCAGCCAGGTGAACGAGGAGACGGGGTAGGCACCGGCGCCGGCGGCGTCCACGATCGAGACGCGGAAGTCCGTGTCCTCGGGGAGCGAGACGCCGGCTGCGGCCGCGCTCACGCTCTCGAGCGTCGGTGCGACGAAGGCCCCCGACTTGTTCTTGATCTCGCCGACCGGCAGGTCGTTCGAGATCGCGTAGATCATCTCGACGTAACCGATCGTGCCCGCCACCTGCTTGATCTGCTGCGTGACGCCCTCGTTGCCCTTGCCGCCGAGCCCGACCGGCCAGTTCACGGACTTGCCGCGACCGACCTTGGTGGACCACTCCGACGAGACGGTGCTGAGGTAGTCGGTCCAGATGAACGTCGTGCCCGAGCCGTCCGAACGATGCACGACGAGGAGATCGATCGCCGGCAGCGCGACGCCCGGATTGAGCGCGACGAGCCGCGGGTCATTCCACTTGGTGATCTTCCCGAGGAAGATGTCGGCGAGGGTGGCCGCGTCGAACTTGAGCGCCGTCTTGCCCAGGGTCGGCAGGTTCCAGGTGACCGCATCCGCACCCAGCACGGTCGGCAGATGGATGACCTTCCCCTGCACGGCGGCGATCTCGGCGTCGTTCATGGGGCCGTCGGTGGCCCCGAAGTCGACGGTGCCTTCGGAGAACTGCTTCACGCCGGCGCCCGAGCCGAGCGACTGGTAGTTGATCTGGTTGCCGGTCGACTTGTAGTAGGCGTCGAACCACTTCGAGTAGATCGGATACGGGAAGGTGGCGCCCGCGCCGGTGAGCATCACCGGCTTACCTTCGCCCGAACCGCAGGCGAGCGTCGCGGCGGCCGTGAAGGTGAGGAGGAGCGAGCGGACGATCCCGGTTCGCGTCGTGAGCAAGGACATGATGGACCTCGGAATGGTGGAGCCCGTGAGAATGCCCCCGGGGCGTCCCTGAAGCTCACCGCGACGTGTCACGGTTCTGTCACGACGGGGTCACGAGGGGGCCACGCGGCACCTGCCCGCGCCCGGTGTTCCGGCGTGCCCACATCAGTCCTGGATCACAGTCCCGTCGGGTCCGACGACCTCCACCGGCACGCCGGCCACCTCGGCGAGCAGTCCGGCCTTGCGGCTCGCCCCCCAGAGCTCGAGCCGCATGGGATCGTTCGCACGGCGTGGCGTGGGCGAGAGCCGGATCGCGCGCTCGAGCCAGCGTACCTTGATCCGCTCGACCGCGCTCGCGTGCCCGCGGTCGAAGCCGTCGGCCACGCGGAGGATCGCGCTGAGGCGCCGGACCTTCTCGCGCGAGTCGCGGTCGAGTTCCCACCAGGCGGTGTGCTTCCGCTTGGGCTCGCCGCCGCGGTGGTAGCGCGCGACATGCGCGATCACCACCTGCTCCTCGGGGGGGATCCCCAGCAGGTCCGCGTGCGTGATGAGGTGGAACGAGTGCTTGTGGTGCTGCTCGTAGTTGATGTGATAGCCCACGTCGTGGAGCAGTGCCGCGTCGGAGAGCGTCCGGCGCTCGGCGGGCCCGCACCCGATCCGCGCGCCGATCGCATCGAAGAGTTGCAGCGCGAGTTCCTGCACCTGCCTCGAATGGGGCACCTCGTAGTGGCAGCGCTCGGCGAAGCCGAGGACCGAGCGCGCCCGCGCTTCCCCCGGGTCGGCGATCACGGCCTTCACGTGCGCGCTCTCCAGCAGCAGGCCCTCGCGGATGCCGAATCCCGACGCGGTGAGTTCGCGCGGCTCGACGCGCGCCAGCACCTCGGCAGCCACCGCGAGCCCCGCGACGATGATGTCGGCCCGGCCGGCGTTGAGGCCCGGCACCTGCAGGCGCTCCTCGACCGTCATGTTCAGGAGCGTCTCGAGGATGTGCTCGACCTCGTGCCGCGGGATGTGCGTGCCGTGCACGCTCCGCACCTTGATGCCCTGACGCGCGAGGAACATCCCCGCGAGGTTGGTGAAGGTGCCGCCCGACCCGATCACCGTCGCGCCGCGCCAATCGCGCACCGGCAGCACCTTCTTGATCGCCGCGCGGACGTGCTTGCGCAGCTTCTTCACGCCCTTCGGTCCCGGGCGCCCTTCGAGGAACTGCTCGGTGAGCCGGATGGCGCCGAACGGGAAGGTGACGAGGCGCTCGACGAGGCCCTCGGCGGCCAGCGCGAGCTCGAGCGAGCCGCCGCCGATGTCCATCACGACGGAGCGGCCGACGCCGAGCTCGAAGTGCGCCAACGCGGAGCGGAAGGCGAGGCGCGCCTCCTCCTCGCCGACCAGGACGCGGGGCCTGAGCCCCGACTCGCGCCGCACGCGCGTGAGGAAGGTCGCGCCGTTGCTCGCGTCGCGCACCGCGCTCGTGGCGACGACCTCGATCCGCTTGCAGCCCTGCTGCCGCGCGAGCGTCGCCATCCGCGCGAGTGCCTCGACGGCCTCGTCCATGTGCGCTTCGTCGAGTTGCCCGGTGGCGCTGAGTCCGGCACCGAGGCGGGGGGCCGCCTTCATCTCGTCGACGATGCGGATCTCGCCGCTGGGGAAGACGTCGGCGACGATCTGCCGGATGGAGTTTGATCCGATGTCGATCGCGGCGATCCGGCGGTCGCGGTCCTCACGCGAGGGGCGGTAGGGATCGTCCTGGGCGCGCGAGGCCATTCAGATGCTCCGGGGAGTGGGGCAGCTACCGGGCCGCAACGCGTCGAGCCGCTCGATCTGGCGTCGCGCGACCGAGGGGGGCAGCGGGGCATAGCCGAGCACGGCGGCGGAGCGGGCTCCATCGCGGAGGGCCCAGCGGGCGAACGCGATGAAGTGCGCCGCGCGCCGCGGGTCGCCCAGCGACTGGTCGGCCACGAGTCGCGTGACGGCGACGACGGGGTAGGCACCGGCGTCCCGCGCGCCCACGAGCCCGTGCAGGGTGTCTGCGGCGGCGGCGGTGGCGAGCAGTTCCGACGCGGTCCGCGCCAGGCTCGTGGAGTCGGGAAGCACGAAGCGCCCGGCGCGATTGCGCAGGGCGGCGACGGCGAGGCCCGCCTGCCGCGCGTACGTGAGTTCGACGAATCCGAGCGACCCCACGGTCGAGCGCACCTGCGCGGCGACGCCCTCGTTGCCTTCGAGGGGTTCGCCGACCGGCCACCGCGCGAGGCTGTCACCGCGCGCCGTGCGCCAGGCGACCGCGCCGTCGAGATAGTCCCCGAAGACCTCGCTGGTCCCGCTCGTGCTCGCGCGTTGCACCACGTGGATCGCTGCGTCGGGGAGCGCGAGCGACGGATTGAGGGAGCGGATCATCGCGTCGTTCCAGCGCGTGACGCGGCCCAGGTAGATGGCCGCGAGCGCGTCGGCGTCGAGGTGCACGGGATTGCCGATCGCCGGGAGATTGACCACGACGGCGATCGCGCCGGCGACGGTCATCACCTCGACCGGACCGCAGCGCGCCCGCGCGAGCTCGCCGGCGCGGAGCGGGCGATCGGTCGCGCCGAAGTCGACGTTCTCGTCGAGCATGAGGCGGATGCCCTCGCCCGAGCCGACGGAGAAGTAGTTGATCCGCACGCCCGAGGCCTCGCGATACTCCGCGAACCACCGGCGGTAGAGCGGATACGGGAAGGTCGCGCCCGCGCCCACGAGGTCGATGCCGCCCGATGGTCCCGGCGGCGGGGCGGGGCGCGTCCGGATCCACTCGATGCCCCCGGCGAAGCCGGCGAGCAGGCCGAGCCAGAGCAGCGCCGCAGCACGCAGCCACGTGGTGGATCGTCGAGCGGGCATCGCGTCCGGTGGAGGGAATGCGCAGCGAACGATCCGCGGAGGCTCAGAGATCGTTGGTGTACGTGAGGAACTTGTAGTGCCCGTCGCGGGAGAGCAACGACGAGAAGAGCCGCAGTTCGCGCGCCGCGGAGTCGCCGACGGCGAACCGGACGCGGCATCCGGCCACGATGGTGTTGGGTCCTTCGGTGCTGGCGGAGTCGGGACAGGTGATCGCCTCGAATCGCAGGGTGCGTCCGCCGTAGCGTTCCAGGAGGCGTCCGGCCCCCTTGTCGCTGGCCGCGACGAGCGGGATCCAGACGAGCTGCGGGCCGAGCTCGTAGGGTGGTGCGGTGAACTTCGAGTGGGGATAGTAGAGCCAGGCGAACTCCCCGCGAGACACGGCGAGTGCGCGCACGGCGAGCGTGTCGCGCTGCGTCAGGGCGACGAGCAGGGCTCGCGCGAGGCGTTCGGGAGAGGTCTCTCCTCCGGTGAGCGTCGCGGGGGTGTCGGGCGTGGCGGCGCGGAAACGCGCCAGCAGTTCGGGGATCGGCAGGACACTGTCGACGGCTCCGCCGCCCGTCGCGCCGGAGCGGTCGAGCGATCGGCCGGACTCGCCGGAGCGACAGGCGGCACCGACGGCAAGGACGAGTGCGAGCGAGAGGATCACGACGGCGCGCAAGGCGGACCTCGTTGCGGATGGGAGAGGGAACGCGCGCGGGGCCGGCGCCCGATGGGTCGCCGGCCCCGCCGTCAATCTAGGGACTCAGTTCTTCGCGTACGACGTCCAACCGGCCCACCACTTGGCGCCGCCCGGTGCGGCGGCACCGCGATACGAGGTGCCGAGCACGGCGGTGCCGGCCGCCGTCGCCATGTTGCCGGTGAAGGTGGTGAGACCGCCACTCGCGGCGAGCGAACCGGCCGGCGGCGTCCAGTCGAACGACGCGGGCGCGGTCGCGGGCATGGTGAAGGTGGTGAAGAGGCTGGCCGTGGAGGCCGACCCGTCGCGCACGATGCCGCGCGCCACCGAGTCGGTGAGGACGAATCCGCCGGACGCGGTGGTGAAGATCGACGGGCTCTCGACCACCAGCACGTTGCGCAGGTCGAAGATGCCGTCGGCGATGCGGACCTTCGTGGTCGTGGAGTCGCGGAGACCGATCGCGCCCTTGGGCCAGCGGGCGATGATGCCGTTGACGTAGTAGCCGCCGGTGCCGCGGCGGAGGATCGCGCCGTAGCCGCCGTTGGTCGCGTCGACGTCGGTGCCGGCCCCGGTGCCGACCATCGTGAAGTTCGCGACGACCGGCGTGGTGAAGGGCGTGGAGTTCTGGCCGGTGGCGCAGCCCGTGCCGTTGCATCCGTCGTTCTCGATCCCCTGCGGATCGTTCGACGCATTGCCGGCACCGGGGCGGACCACGACCTTCGCGCTCTGGTAGGCGAGCAGGAACTGCAGGCGGCCCTGATACCCCTCGGACATGTCGAAGTGATCGTCACCCGACTCGTACGAGACGAGGTACTTGCCATCCACCGCGCCGCCGAAGAACTCGAACGAATCGTCGAGTCCGTAGAGGGACTCCAGGTACTCGAAGGTCGTGCCGCTGCCGACGGCGGCGAAGGTGAAGCTGTTGAGCTCGGCATCGGTGGCGGTCGCGTAGCCGGCGAACTCGACGCGGACGTAGCGGAGCGTGCCGCTGTTGTCGGCGTTGTTGTTGCCGCCGCTGTACTCCTGCGACGGGTTCGACACCCCGGTCCCGGTGCCCTCGAGGATCACGGGCGCGGTGCGGTTGATGATGCCGTTGCCGATGATGATGAGACCGCCCCAGTCGCCGGCCTGCCGCTGCCCGACCGGTCGCGACGAGGTGAACACGATCGGTTCGGCGGCGGTGCCGATGGCACTGATGCGCGCGCCGCGCGTGATGAACAGCGAGGAGCCGACGGTGGCGTAGTCGCCCTCGATCCTCGTGCCGGCCTGGATGGTGAGCGTCGCGCCGTTGGCCACCTGCACGAAGCCCTGGAGCGTGTACACGGTGTCCTTGTAGAGCGTCCGATTCGCCGTGATGCTCGAGGAGATGACCGCCGCGCCGGGCGCGACGGGGCCGGTGCCGGTATCGGCGTCGTTGTTGCACGCGGTGAGCAGAAGGGCGGTGGTCGCCGCGGCGATGATGCGTCCGTTCGGGAGGCGCATTGAGGAGTCCGGTTGGGAGGAGCGTTGGTGTCGAGCCGGCGTCACGGAGACCCGTACGCCACGTGTGAAAGAGAACGCCGCCGTGTATTCACACGGCGGCGTTCTCGTCACAGCTCGGTCACGCCGCTCGGGCGTGGCGCGAACGTCCCTACGGGCGCCAGCTCAGGCCGAACGAGTAGCCGCGGCCCACGCGGTAGCTCTCGCGCGTGATCGGACCCTGCACGAGCCGGTAGGGCGCGTCGAGGAGGTTCTTCGCGTCCACGCGGCCCGAGAAACGCTCCCCGAGGGGGATGCGCACCGAGAAGTCGACCATGTGGCGCTCGAGTTCCTTCACGTCGGGCAGCGGCACCTCGCCGGCCTCGGTGATCCGCGCGCCGACGACGTTGTAGAGCAGGGTCGCGCTCGAGGCGCCCGAGTTGCTCGCCCAGGTCAGTCCGGTGTTGAACATGTAAGGCGCCTGGCCGACCATCGCCCGGTCGCTGTTCGTCACGGCATTCGACTGCGCGCCGAGGCGGATCCGGCTCCGCATGATCGTCGCATTGGCCGAGAGCGAGAAGCTCGCGAGGCGTTCGGTGACGAATCCGAGCGACTTGCGGCCCTCGAGCTCGATGCCGTAGTTGTCCGCCCCCGCCGCGTTGACGAAGGTGATGATGCGGGTGCCGCTCGATCCGCGGTAGACGCGCTCGATCGGGTCGGTGAACCGCTTGGCGAAGGCGGCGACGCTCACCACCTCGCCGGCCCCCATGTACCACTCCCACCGCACGTCGTAGTTCTGGATCAGGGCGCGCTGCAGGTCGGGATTGCCGAGCACGTTGTCGAAGCCCATGACCTCGCGATACTGGATCGGCGCGAGCTCGCGATACTCGGGACGCGAGACGGTCTGCGAGGCCGAGAGGCGGACGTTGACCGACTCGCTCGGGCGGAAGGTGAGCGCGAGGGCCGGCAGCACGTCGGTGAAGACGGGGTTGGTCGAGGAGATGGCGCCGATCGTGGGCTGCGCCCGCACGAGCACGTCGCTGTACTCCACACGGGCACCGCTGATGAGCTGCCAGCGCGGGCCGAACTCCTTCTCGATCATCGCGAAGCCGGCCGCGAGGTAGTCGGACGCGGTGTAGGTGCCGCCCACGCCGATCGGCGTGACCCGGAAGACGTTGTCGCCCGGCGCGGTGTAGCGGCCGTCGAAGATGCGCTCGGCCGGGAGTTCGCGCACGGCCTGCGCGATGCCGGAGGCGTTGATGCTGTAGGCCGAGCTGTTCGCGTCACGCGAGGCGTGGCGGCCGAGTCCGCCGACCTTCACCGCGAGCGTGCGGCCGGCCTCGCCGAACTGGAGGCGATAGTGACCGCGCCCCTCCCAGGCGTTCTCCGTGAGGTCGCTGAAGGTGCGGACCGCGCCTTCGTTGGACGACGAGAACCACTGGGGCGCCATCTCGGCCCCGGTGCCCGGATCGGTGAAGATCGCCTGCACGAACTCCGAGCGGTCGGGCTCGGCGCGCGTCACCCCGGACGCGCTCAGCGAGATCTCGACCTTCTGGTTCGCGGACAGATCCGACTGGAGCAGCAGCTGCGAGGAGCGGACCGAGCGTTCGACGTACCGCTGGCGCGCGATGGTGAAGGGGATGCCGAGGTTCTCCGAGAGACCGCGCTCGGTCCTCGCCTCGGAGTCCATGGTGCGGTTGTAGGTGTTGTTGAGTGCGACCCGCGTGCGCGCCCCGAGAAGCGTGCTGAGGTTCGCCAGCCCTCCCCACAGGACGCTCGAGCGGCCGGTGGTCCCTTCGAATCGATCGACCTCGGACGGTGTGCTGCCGTACTGCGCGATCGCCAGTGCGCGGACCTGGTCGAGCTTCGCTTCCTGCGTGTAGGCATACGTGCCCGAGACGAGGTAGCCGATGCGCCGGCCGAGGATCGGGTCGTTGCCGCCGACGGAGAGCGACGTGGAACCATTGAGGCCGCCTTCCTGCCCGCGCGGGGTCCACGAGTTGCGGAACTCGGAGACCATGCGGTTGTAATCGCTCTGCCCGGGGAACGAGTTCGCGAAGTTGCCGAAGCGCTGGATGAATCCGGGGAGCGCGCGGCGTCCGGCGCCGGTGGCGAAGAGGTCGCCGTTCACGCGGCCCGGCATGATGACCCTGCGACCGAGCACGGCGTCGGAGGCCCCGGTGCTGGTGCTCATCGCCCAGGTGCGCTGCGCCGGGAACTCGCGGGTCTGGATGTCCACGCTCGCGCCGGCGAAGTCGCCCGGCTGGTCGGGTGTGAAGGTCTTGACTGTGGTGATGGTCTGGAGCAGGCCCGTCGGGAAGAGATCGAGCGGGACGACCTTCTTCTCCGGCTCGGGGCTCGGGATGCGCGCGCCGTTGAGCGAGGTCTGCGTGTAGCGATCGCCGAGGCCGCGGACGAACACGTACTTGCCGTCCATGACGCTCACGCCGCTCACGCGCCCGACCGCCTGCGCGGCGTCTCCGTCCGGGCTCTTGGCGATTTGCTCGGCGGTGATGCTGCTGACCACGTTGACCGAGTTCCGCTGCGTGTCCAGGGCCTCGTTCACCGAGCCCCGTTCGGACTCGGCCGTCACGACCTGGGCGGTGAGCTGCACGCTCGCCTGCGCGAGCGACACATCCTGCTGGAGCGTCCTGCCTGCGTCGAGGTAGAGGCCGGTGATGGTCTTCGGCGCGTAGCCGATGCGGCGCACCATGATCGTCACGGTGCCGGCCGGCACGTTCGGGATCGTGAAGCGTCCGTCCACGATCGACATGGTCCCGAGGGTCGTGCCGACCACCTGGATGCCCGCGTCAATGAGTCCGGCACCCGAGGCCGCGTCGAGGACGCGTCCGACGATGCGTCCGGTGGCGGGTGCCTGCGCGCGCGCCACGCTCGGCGTGGCGAGGCTGAGAAGGAGGAGCGTGGCGAGGGACTTCGGAACAAGGCGCATGGGCGTCTCGTGGGGTTTGATGAGGTCGCGAGCATCGGGACTGGTCCCGAGCCGCACCTCAAACCTCCGACGGCCCGGTACCGGGCGATGCACGGACCGGCAACGGTCGTGTAACGGCGTGGATGTCCCGTGGACCCCACGGGACCGTCCCGCGGCCGGCGTTATCGCCGCGCGCGCTCGTCGGGGAAGAGCGCCGTGATCTCGGTCCCGCGCCCCGGTTCGCCCGCCGCGCGCACGCGACCGCCGTGCGCCTCGACGAGGTGTCGCACGATCGCGAGTCCCAGTCCCGTTCCGCCCTGCTCGCGCGAACGCCCCGGATCCACACGGTAGAAGCGCTCGAAGATGCGCGTCAGGTGTTCGGGGGCGATGCCGATCCCGGTGTCGCGCACGCCGACAAGCACACCGCGTTCGTGTCGACGGGAGAAGAGCACGACCTCCCCGGCGGCCGTGTGGCGGACCGCGTTGTCGACGAGGTTCCCCAGCACCTGTCGCAACGCCGTCGCGTCGGCATGGACGCTCGGCGCGTCCGCGGCGATCTCGGTGCGCAGCGCGAGTCCCTTGGCCGCCGCGTCGGCCCGAGCGCCGGCGAGGACGTCGCCCGCCACGTCGGCGAGCGCGATCGGTCCCGGCTGCGGCACCCAACCGCCGGACTCGATGCGCGAGAGGTCGAGCAGGTCGTCGACGATCCGTTGCATGCGGCGGGTGTTGTCGAGGATCCGCTCGGCGAAGTCGCGCCGCGCCTCGAACGGCACGTCCTCGCTGGCGAGCGTCTCGGCGAAGCCGCCGACGATCGTGAGCGGGGTGCGCAGTTCGTGGGACACGTTCGCGACGAAGTCGCGGCGAACGCCCTCGAGCCGGCGCACGCGCGTGAGGTCGAAGAGCGCCAGAACGGCGCCCCCCTCATGCAGCGGTCGCGCCGTGACGTTCAGCGTGCGCCCGCCGACCACGACCTCGGCGCCCTCGGTGGTCTCGCCGGCGAAGGCCGACACGAGCGCGTCGCGCAGCGCGACCTCGCGCGGGAGCTGGTCGACCGGGAAGGGAAGCGGCGCGCGCGC
>JAIOPJ010000048.1:0-95075 GCA_021413975.1 Gemmatimonadota bacterium | reverse complement strand
GCGCGCGCCGAGCAGGGCGCGCGCGGTCTCGTTGATCCGCACGACGCGCTGCGAGGTGTCGACGGCGATCACACCCTCGTTCAGCGATTCGGTGAGCTGCAGCAGGAGCGTTTCGTCGGCCTCGCGGGCGCGCAGGCGCGCCGCGAGTTGCTCGGCGAGTTCGCGCAGTGCGACGGCCAGCTCACCCACCTCGCCCGGCGCCGTGAGCATGGGGCGGCGCGCGAGGTCCCCGGCCGCGAGCGCGCGGGCGACGTCGCGCAGCTCCTCGACGGGGCGCGAGACGGAGCGCGAGAACAGGAAGGCGATGACGAGGGCGCCGAGCAACGCGAGGAGGCCCGCGGTGAGCACGTCGATCCGGGCGGCACGGATCACGGCGTCGAGGCTCTCCGTGGGGAGCGAGACGCGCGCGACGCCGCGTCCCGGCACCCGGACCGCGACATAGAGCTCCTCATCGCCGGTGGAGGGCGAGGGGCGGCGCGAGGTGCCGACGACGCCCGAGAGCGCGGCGGCCACCTCCGGTCGCATCGAGTGATTCTGCAGACCCGCGAGTCCCTCGCCGTCGAACTCCGAGTCGCCGATCACCAGGCCGTCGGGACGCACGAGGGTCACGCGCCGCCCGAGCGCGCGTCCGCTGCGGTCGGCCAAGGAATCCGGGAAGAGCGAGTCCCGCTGCCAGAGCCCGCCGACGAGACGCGCCTCGCGCGTGAGGTAGGCGGTCGCGTCGTCGCTCAGGCGCGCGCCCAGCTGGCGATCCACCATGGTGACGATGAAGACCGCGAGGAAGCCGACGACGAGGAATGCGCCCAGCAGGAGGCGTTGCGTGAGTCGCATGCGGGCCTCAGGCGTCGCGCGCGCCCGGGACCTTCAACCGATAGCCGAAGCCGCGGACGGTCTCGATCAGGTCGCCGGCGGGATGCAACTTGGTGCGCAGCCGCTGGACGTGCATGTCGACCGTCCGCGTCTGGATGTCGGGGGCGGCATCCCAGACGGTCTCGAGCAGCTGCGCGCGGCCCTGCACGCGCCCGCGCCGCTCGGCGAGCGTCATGAGCAGCTTGTACTCGGTGGGCGTGAGCTCCACCTCGAGGTCGTTGACCGTCACGCGGTGCGCCGACCGATCGACGCGGATGGGCCCGATGGTGAGGATGTCCTTCGAGTCGCCACCCCCGGCGACGCGGCGCAGGATCGCGGCCACGCGCAGCACCAGCTCCTGCGGGCTGAACGGCTTGGTGAGATAGTCGTCGGCCCCGAGCTCGAGCCCGCGGATGCGGTCGGGCTCCTCCTTGCGGGCCGTGAGCATCAGGACCGCGATGCCGGCCGTCGATTCGTCCTGCCGCAGCTTCCCGAGCACCTCGAAGCCCGACATGCCCGGCAGCATGAGGTCGAGCACGATCAGGGACGGCCGGTCGCGCTTGGCGCTCGCGAGGGCGTCGGGGCCGGAGGACGCGGACGAGACCTTGTAGCCGGACTTCGCGAGATGGTAGACGACGAGTGCGACGATGTCCGGTTCGTCATCGACGACCAGGATCCGTTCGCCGCCGGCCGGCTGCGCGGTCACGCGGGCCCCCCTTCGAGGCGCCGTGCGATCGAGGCGAGGAGCAGTTCGATCGCGACCGTGTTCTCCCCGCCGCGCGGGATGACAAGGTCGGCGTAGCGTTTGCTCGGCTCGACGAACTGCAGGTGCATGGGTTGCACGGTATTGAGGTATTGATCGAGGATCTCCTCGAGCGGGCGTCCGCGCACCGCCATGTCCCGCCGGATGCGGCGGATGAGCCGGATGTCGGCGTCGGTGTCGACGAAGACCTTGACGTCGCACACGCGACGCACGCGCTCGTCGACCAGGAGGAGGATCCCGTCGATCACGATCACGTCGGCCGGCTCGATCCGCACGCTCTGGGGCGCGCGCGAGTGCGTGACGAAGTCGTACACGGGCTTCTCGATCGCCTCGCCACGCCCGAGCGCCTCGAGATGCTCGGCGAGCAGTCCGGTGTCGAAGGCGTCCGGATGGTCCCAGTTGACCCGGCGCCGTTCCTCGAGCGTGAGGTGGCGATGGTCGCGGTAGTACGCGTCCATGTCGATGAACGCCGCCTGCGAGCCCTTCAGGGAGTCGGCCACCTTGCGCGCGACGGTGGACTTGCCGGAGCCGGTGCCTCCGGCGATGCCGATGATGAGCGGTTTCACGTTGAGGTGGAGCGGGGTACGGGCCACGGCGGGAAGATGCGTCGCGGCAAGGGGACCGGGCAGTGCCAAGGCCGTCACGGTCCTGTATCGGCGCGAGGAGGGAAGTTGGGGGGCCGCTCGGGAGGGCGTCAACCGACCGCCCTCCTCCCCTGCCGCGGAGTGGCGCTATCTTCATAGATGCGAACGACCCCACGCCGCCTCGCCGCCGCTTCCGTCGCCCTGCTCGGACTCCTGCCCGCGGGACTCGGCGCGCAGGCCCGCATCGAACTGAAGATCGCCGCGACCACCGACGTGCACGGGCGGCTCCGGGGGTGGGACTACTACGGGAACGCCGAGGATCCGGCCCGAGGGCTCTCCCGCGCCGCCACGATCATCGACTCGGTGCGCCGGGCCAACCGGGGGCGGGTGGTGCTCGTGGACGCCGGCGACCTGCTGCAGGGCAACGCGATGACCTTCGTCGCCGGGCGCATGGATTCGCTCGCCCCGCATCCGGTGGTCGCGGCCATGAACCTGATGCGCTACGACGCCCTCGCGATCGGCAATCACGAGTTCAACTACGGCCTCGGCGTGCTCGACCGCGCGGCCAAGCAGGCGCGCTTCCCGTTCCTGGCCGCGAACACCGAACGGCTCGATGGCGGACGGCAGTACGCCGCGATGACGATGGTGACGCGCGCGGGGGCGCGGATCGCGATCATCGGCGCCACCACGCCGGGATCCATGGTCTGGGATCGCGATCATCTCCGCGGCCGGATGCGCGTGAACGACCTCGTCGCCGCGCTGCCCGCGCAGGTCGCCGCCGCGCGGCGTGCCGGGGCGGACGTGGTGCTCGTCGTCGCGCACTCGGGCCTGGACGGTGACGCGTCGTACGACACGGTCGCGACCGGCCTCGGCAGCGAGAACGCGATGGCGCGCGTGGCGCGCGAGGTGCCGGGGATCGACCTCATCGTGTTCGGGCATTCGCATCGCGAGGTCGCCGACACCACGATCAACGGTGTGCTCCTCATGCAGCCGCGGAACTGGGCGACGAGCGTGGGCATCGCCACGCTCTCGCTGGCGCGGGTCGAGGGGAAGTGGACGGTCGCGTCGAAGCATGGCGTGGTGGTGCGGGCCGCCGGACACGCCGAGATGCCCGCCATCGTGCGCACCGTCGCGCGCGCCCACGCCGCGGCGTTGAGGTACTCGAACGAGGTGATCGGCCACACCGAGGTCGCGTGGCGCACCGATTCGGCCCGCGTGCGCGACATGGCGCTGATCGACCTCATCCAGGCGGTGCAGCTCAAGGCCACCGGCGCGGACCTGAGCGTCGCCTCCGCCTTCACGGTCGACGCGACGCTCCTCCCGGGGCCGATCACGGTCGCGCAGATCGCGCAACTCTATCCGTACGAGAACTCGCTCCGGGCGGTGCGTCTCTCGGGCGCGCAGGTGCGGGCGTTCCTCGAGCACAGCGCACGCTTCTTCATCGTGGAGCCGGACGGTCGCGGTGGCCTGCGCACGCGGACCGACCCGCGCATCCCGGGCTACAACTACGACATCATCGCCGGCGCCGAGTACGCGATCGACCTCTCCCGTCCCATGGGCGCGCGGATCACCGGACTCACGTTCCGCGGTCGTCCGATCGCCGACCGCGACAGCTTCACGGTCGCGGTGAACAACTACCGTGCCGGGGGTGCCGGGGGATACGCGATGCTCCAGGGCGCCCCGACGGTGTTCACGTCTCCGACGGAGATCCGCGAACTGCTGATCGCCGAGGTCCGGCGCGTGGACCGTCTCGCGCCCCAGGATGTGTTCGTGGAGAACTGGCGGCTGATCCCGCCGCGGCGGTCGTTGCGCGTGATCGCGTTCAACGACCTCCACGGCGCCTTCTCCAAGCGTCCCGACGGCTCGGCGGGGAACCGCGGTGGGGCCGCCGAGCTCGCGGCCATGATCGGGCGGGCGCGTACGGAATGCCTGCCGGGGTGCGTCCCGGTCGTGTTGCACGGCGGCGATCTCTTCCAGGGCACACCGGCGTCGAACCTCGCGTACGGTCGCACGGCGATCGGGATCCTCCGTGCCTTCGGGGTGCAGGCGGGCGCGCTCGGCAATCACGATTTCGACTGGGGGCAGGACACGCTCCGCGCGCGCATGCGTGGACTCGGCGCGCCGATGCTCGGCGCGAACGTGACCTACGCGGACGGAAGCGACGTCCCGTGGATCCCCGACGACACGCTGCTGCTCGTCGACGGCGTGAAGGTGGGCGTGATCGGGATCGCCGACGAGGCCACTCCGCGCACGACCATGCCGAAGCACGTCGCCGACCTGCGATTCACGCCGCCGGTGCCGGTGATCCGCGCTCATGCGACGGCGCTGCGCGCGCGTGGTGCCGAGGCGGTGATCGTGGTCGCGCATATCGGAGGCTTCTGCGACCGCGACGACGCGGACAAGTGCGACGGCGCGGTCTTCGCGATCGCGAACGCCCTCGCGCCGGGCGAGGTCGACGCGATCGTGAGCGGTCACACGCATTCGCAGGTGGGCACCGTGGTGAACGGCATCCCGATCGTGCAGGCGCGGTCGAGTGCGCGGGCGCTCGGCGTGATCGACATCGCGCTCGGGGAGCGCGGCGCGAGGCCCTCGCGTCCCGAGGTCCGTTCCGTGACGAGCGACAGCATCACCCCCGATCCCATGGTGGTCCGGCTCGTGCAGCAGGCCGAATCCGCCGTCAGCGACCAGATCAGCGCGCGAGTCGTGGAACTCACGGAGCGACTCCCGCGCGGCAGCGGCCAGTACGCGCTCGGCAACCTCATCGCCGACGCCCAGCGGATCGCGGGCCGGGGTGACATCGGGGTGATGAACAACGGTGGCATCCGGACCGAGCTCCGCGAGGGCACCGTCACGTGGGGCGATGTCTACGAGGTGGCACCGTTCGGCAATCGCCTCGTCGCGGTGTCGGTCTTGGGGGACGCGCTGCTCAGGTACCTCGAGGCCCTCGTCGCCGGGAACTCGATCCGCTACCACGTGAGCGGCGTGCGCATCGAGTACGACTCGGCGGCGGCGCCGGGTGCCCGGCTGCGGCGCGTGACCCTCGGCGACGGCTCCCGCATCGATGATCGTCGGCGCTACCGCGTGATCATGTCCGACTTCATGGCCGCGGGCGGGGACGGCGCGGCGCTGGGCGACGGAGCGATCATCGAGGAACTCAACCGCGTGGATCTCGATGCCCTGCTGGACCACCTGCGGGCCCAGCCCGGCGGCCGGTTGGCGCCGACCGACGCGCTCAAGGCGCCGCGCATCACGGCGATCAAATGACCGAACCCCTGCGCGTCTTCGTGAATGGCACCGGCGTCTCCGTTCCGGCGGGGAGCACGGTCATCGACGCAGTCGCCGCTGCCGACTCGGCGGCCGCCGCCGAAGTGCGCGGCGGCACGCGAGTCGTGGCCGACAGTCGCGGCATCCCGGTCGCCGCCGACACGCCGCTCTCCGGCGGCTACGTCATGCGGCTCGTGTCGGCGCGGCAACGCACCGGCACCGACGGCACCGCGGACGCGCACGACGCCGAATGACCGCGGTCACCAGCGACCTGATCCGCCGGATCCCCAAGGCGGAGCTACACTGCCATCTGGACGGCTCGGTGCGGCCCGCGACCCTGCTCGAGCTCGCGCGCGACCAGCACAAGACCATGCCGCGCGACGACGCCGACGCGCTGCGCGCGTTCATGAAGGTCGACGACGCGCGCGACCTGGAGGAGTACCTCGAACGGTTCGCGATCACGCTCTCGGTCATGCAGCAGGCGGAGGCGATGGAGCGGATCGCCTACGAGCTGGCCGAGGACTGCGCCAAGGAAGGGGTGCGCTACCTCGAGACGCGCTACGCGCCGATCCTCAACGTGCGCGAGGGGTTGAATCTCGAACGCGCGATCGAGGCGCCGTTGCGCGGTCTCGCGCGGGCGGAGCGCGACTTCGGCATCACCTCGCGCGTGATCGTCTGCGCCATCCGCAACATGCCGCCGACGGTGTCGCTCGAGGCGGCGTGGGTCGCCGTGGAGTACATGCACGAGGGTGTCGTGGGTTTCGATCTCGCGGGAGGAGAGCGCGGCAATCCGGCGGGGCTCCACGCGCGCGCATTCGCACATTGCGCGGAGCACGATTTGCCGTGCACCTGCCACGCGGGTGAGGGGGACGGGGCCTCGTCGATCGCCGCCGCGATGCATGCGTGCCATGCGCATCGCATCGGGCACGGCACGCGTCTCATCGAGGATCCGGCCCTGATGGCGGAGGCGAAGGCGGCCGGCGTGGCGATCGA
Organism: Gemmatimonadota bacterium; assembly: GCA_021413975.1. Lineage (GTDB taxonomy): Bacteria > Gemmatimonadota > Gemmatimonadetes > Gemmatimonadales > Gemmatimonadaceae > Pseudogemmatithrix. The sequence continues at coordinate 88,622 of JAIOPJ010000048.1, read as the reverse complement.
GTGCTGCCTCACGAGCAACGTGCAGACCCGCGCGATCGCCGGGTACGACACGCATCCGCTCCGGAAGTACTTCGACGCCGGGTTGCAGGTGTCGATCAACACCGACAATCGGCTCATGAGCGGCACCGACCTCGTGACCGAGTACGGCCTGGCGGCCAAGCATCTCGACTTCACCTTCGAGGAACTCATGCGTCTCGCGCGGCAGGGTTTCACGAACGCCTTCCTCCCTCCCGCCGAGCGTGACGCGCTCGTGGCGCGCATGGACGCGGAGTTCACCGCGTTGCGCAGGGCGGTCGCGTGAGCGGCGCGGTCATGGGGACCGGCGCGGGCGGTCCCTCACACGGCTCCGCCGATGCGCAGCGCGCGGCCGATGCGGTGCGAGAACGCCTCGGGGTGCGCGCCCCGGTGGCGGCGATCGTGCTCGGGTCGGGGCTCGGTGCGCTCGCCGACCGTGTGCGCGATGCGAAGCGCGTGCCCTACGGCGAGATCCCCGGGTTCCACGCACCGAAGGTCGAGGGCCACCGCGGCGAGATGATCAGCGGGACGCTCGGCGGTCGCGAGGTGCTCTTGCTGGCGGGTCGCTTCCACATGTACGAGGGGCACAGCGCGCGCGTCGCAGCCTTCCCGGTGCGCGTCGTGCATGCGCTCGGCGCGCGGACGCTCTTCGTCTCGAATGCCGCGGGCGGGATCCGGCGGACCTTCAAGCCGGGCGACCTCATGGTGATCGCGGACCACATCAACCTGATGTTCCGCAGTTCGCTCGAGGGCGCGGCCGAGCAGGGGGAGGTCCGATTCCCCGACATGAGCGCTCCGTATGCTCCGCGCCTGCAGGCGCTGCTGGATGACGCGGCCAAGGCGCAGGGCCTCGCACTCCAGCGTGGCGTGTACGTCGGCCTGCTCGGCCCGACATACGAGACCCTCGCCGAGGTGCGGATGCTCGACCGGCTCGGTGCCGACGCGGTCGGGATGAGCACGGTGCCGGAGGTGATCGTCGCGCGCGCGCTGGGGATGGAGGTGGCCGGCGTCTCGCTGATCACCAACCCAGCCGCCGGCATCTCGCACACGGCGCTCGACCACGCCGAGGTGGTGGAGGTCGGTGCGCGTGCGTCAGAGGCGTTCTGCGGGCTGGTCGAACGATTCGTCTCGCGCCTTTGAGCGGCGAAGCGGCTCAGCGACTCGGCGGCGAGGGCGGCAGTGCCGCGAGGCGCTTCTTGAACGCCTGGAAGTTCGGCGAATCCTTCATGAGACCGACCAGCTGTGCGGGCGGATACGCCGCGATCCGGGAGCGCGCCGCGGCGATGCGCGACTCCTCGAGCGGATGCGACCGGAACCAGGTCTCCAGCGCGTCGGGCTTGGTCTTCCGCTCCTCGAGCAGGATCTGGAACATCTCGGGGATCCCGGCGGGATCGAGCCCGGAGGCGATCATGTACTTCACGCCTTCCTTGTCGGCCTCGTCCTCGTCCTGGCGGGAGAAGGTGGCGAAGGCCGCGTTCGCACCGATGTTGATCGCGGCGGAGGTCGCTTGATTGTTGCAGATGTTGGTGAGCACGCAGACCGCCGTGACGCCGATGTTCGCGCCCTGGGCCTTCTGCATCTGCTGGATGGAGTGTCGCATGGTCACATGCCCGATCTCGTGACCGATCACTCCCGCGACCTGCGACATGTTCGTGGCGCGCTCGATCAGTCCGCGGTTGATATAGATGAAGCCGCCCGGGACCGCGAACGCGTTGACGTCCTTGCTGTCGACGATGGAGAACTGCCAGTCGAGATTGCGGCTGTCGGCGATGCGGGCGATCGAATCGCCGAGTACGTTGATGTACCGGTTGAGCTCGGCGTCCTGGATCAGGGGGAGTTCCTTGGCGATCTGCTGGGCATAGCCGGCGCCCATGGCCACTTCCTGCTGGGTGGACACGGCGCAGCCACCGACGAGAGCCGCGAGGGCGAGAGCGGGAAGAATTCGCATGAGAATACTGACCCTAGCTAGAGACCTGACACGCCGCAAGGCGCGCGACCGGAGCGGACTCTTCGTGGCGGAGGGGATCCGCCTCGTGGAGGAGTTGCTCGCGTCCGGACTGCACGTCACCGGGGCGCTCACGTGCGACCTGATCGATCGCACGCCGCGCGGCGCCGCGCTCGTGGCGCAGCTGCACGGCCGGGGCATCGACGTGGTGCGCGTGAGCGAACGCGAGTTCCTCTCCGCCAGCGACACCGAGAGCCCACAGGGCGTGCTCGCGATCGCCGAGAAGCCGGTCGAGGCGCTCGACGCGCTCGTGCTGCCCGCGGTCGCGCGGCTCCTGGTGCTCGACGGCGTGCAGGACCCCGGCAACGTCGGGACGCTGCTGCGGACGGCGGCCGCGCTCGGTGTCGCCGCGACGCTCGTCCTGCCGGGCACGGCCGACCCCTGGAACGCCAAGGTCGTCCGCAGCGGGGTCGGGATCCAGTTCAAGCATCGCACGATCGATTGTACCGAGGAGGCACTGCTGGCGTTCCTCTCGCGGCACGAGGTGCCGCTCTGGGGAGCGGCGGCCGCCGGTCGGCCGATCGACGGCATGGTGCCGCCGGCCCGGCTCGCGATCGCGATGGGCAACGAGGGCGCCGGGCTCAAACCCTCGGTGCGTGACGCCTGCGCCGCGCTGGTCGCCCTTCCCATGATGCCCGGCGTCGAGTCGCTGAACGTCTCGGTGGCCGCCGGCATCGCCCTCTACGCCCTGAGACCCCGCGCGTGAACTTCCTCGTCTTCCTCGTCGGGGCCAGCTTCGGCTCCTTCCTGAACGTCTGCATCTCGCGCTGGCCGGCCGAGCTCTCGGTCGTGTCGCCGCGCTCGCGCTGCCCGCGCTGCGAGCGGCAGATCGCCTGGTACGACAACATCCCGCTCCTGAGCTGGGTGATCCTGCGCGCCAAGTGCCGCGGCTGCGGATTGCCGATCAGCGCCCAGTATCCGCTGGTGGAGGCGACGGTCGGCGCGCTCTGGCTCGCGTCGTTCGTGGCGTTCGGGCCGACGCTCACCATGCTGCGGGTCGCGATCGCCGCGACGATCCTGCTCGGCATCGCGGTCACCGACCTGCAGCACTACGTGATCCCCGACGGCTTCACGGTGACGGGGTTCCTCCTGGCCATGATCCTGCCCGTGCCGGCGATCCTCCTCGGTGACACGGGCCCGTTCGCGGGCCCGTGGGACGCGCTCGTCGGCGCGTGCACGGGGGCGGGGCTCATCGCGATCGTCGGCTGGCTGGGTGAGGTCGCGCTCAAGAAGGAAGCGATGGGGCAGGGGGACGAGACACTCATGGCGTTCATCGGCGCGATGGTCGGGCCGGCGCGCGCGCTGCTCGTGGTCTTCGTCGCGGCGGCGATCGCGTCGGTGGCCTTCCTCGCGCTCGTCGCGCCCATCGGCTGGTGGCGGGCCCGGCGCGCGGGAACGGAGTTCGAACTGCCACTCGTGCCCTTCGGCGTCTTCCTCGCGCCCGCCGGCCTGCTCACGCTCCTCTGGGGCGATGCGCTCATCGGATGGTACATCACCACCATGATCGCCTGACCCGCACCTTCCCCGCCGACCGACCACATGATCAAGTCCCGCTGGTGCGCCGCTGCCGCGCTGCTCGTCGTGCTCAATGCCTGCGCCAAGGAAGCGCCCGGGTACGACGGGCCGTACGCGCGACAGGTGCGGAAGGCGATCCCGGAACTGGAGGAATCGTCCGGGCTCACGTTCACCAAGCTCCCCGTGCTCGAGGAGCGCACCAAGGACGAGGTCCGCTCGTTCATCGAAGCGCAGTTCAACGAGCAGTTGCCGCCGCTCGAGCTCGCGGGTGCCCAGGAGGCCTACCGGATCCTCGGCCTGCTCCCCGACACGCTCGACCTCCGGGCCTTCTTCATCGAATTGCTCGCGGAACAGGTGGCCGGCTACTACGACCCGGCCACGAAGGTGCTCTACGTGGTGAAGGATGCGGCCCCCGAGATGCGAGAGGTGACGATCACCCACGAGCTCATGCATGCGCTGCAGGACCAGCACACGCGGCTCGACTCGGTGCAGACGCTCAAGGGCGACAATGACCGGATGGTCGCCATGCAGTCGGTGATCGAGGGCCAGGCGACGTACGAGCAGTTCGCGATGATGACCGGAGGGAGCGACATGGGGCTCAGGATCCCCGGGGGCTGGGACCGGGTGCGTGACCTGATCCGCTCCGGGCAGTCCTCGATGCCGAAGTTCGCGACGGCCCCGATGCTGATCCAGGAGACGCTGCTCTTCCCGTACCTGAGCGGCGCGGAGTTCGTGCGGCAGTTCAAGCGGGCGCGTCCCGGTCGGACGCCCTTCGCGCCCTTCGCCTCGTCCACCGAGCAGGTGCTCCATCCGGAGAAGTACCTCGACTCGCTGCCGGACGTCCCGACGCGCGTGACGCTCGCGCCCTCGCGCGCCGGCACGCCGGTGCACGAGGACAACCTCGGGGAGTTCGAGACGCGGTTGCTGCTCTTCCAGCTGGCCAAGGATCAGGGGCTGGCGGTCGCCGGCGCTGCGGGCTGGGACGGCGATCGCTATCAGGTGGTCAACACGCCGTCGGGATCCGCGCTCGGCTGGGTCACGGTGTGGGACACGCCGGTCGATGCCGTGGAGTTCCGAGACGTGATGGAGCGCGCCGTCGAGAAGCGGTATGGCCTGAAGGCGGCGAGCGGAGGCACCGGCGACGATCGCCGATGGGTCACGCCACGCGGCCGTCGCGTGACGCTTGCCATGACGACGCTCGCCGGGCGACCGGTCGTGCTCTTCGAGGACGCGCCGGGCGCGTCCACCGGGCGCGTGATCGCGCCCGAACGCATCACGTTGCAGGAGCCCTGATGGTCGGCGACCGCGTCGACGTCGAGACTCCCGAACTGGTCGTCGTCTCGTACGACCTGGCCGGCGTGGGGTCGCGGATGAATGCGGCGATCATCGACTACCTCATCTGCCTGCTGCTGATCGTCGGCGTCATCGTGCTCGGTGCGTCGGCGATGCCGCGCGACCTGGTCGACCGGGCCCGTGCCGACGAGATCACCGGGTGGGCGATCGCGATCCTGATCATGGCGCAGTTCGTGGTGCTCTGGGGCTACTACGTGCTCTTCGAGGCGCTCGCCGACGGCCGCACGATCGGCAAGCGCATCATGAGGCTCCGGGTGGTGCGTGACGGCGGGCTCTCGGTGGACTTCGGGGCATCGGCGGTGCGGAATCTCATGCGCATCATCGACATGCAGCCCGGCTTCACCTACGTCGTGGGGATCGTCAGCATGATCCTCAACAAGCAGGGCAAGCGACTCGGCGACATCGCCTCGGGCACGATCGTGGTGCGCGAGGAACTCGTCCCGCCGATCGCGGCTGCGGCGGCCGCGCCGACGGCGTCGGCCGCATCGCGGACCACCGCGAAGGTGCAGGCGGAGCTGAGTGAACCCGAATTCACGCTGCTCGAGCGTTTCGTGGAGCGGCGCGGCGAACTCGACGCGGTACGGCGGGCGACGTTCGTGGAGCAACTCTCCGAACGGTTCGCGCCTCACCTGCGGGCGGACAACGAAGGGACCATGCTCGCCCGGCTCCTGCGCCTGCACGCCGCCGAGCGTGCCGCGCGGGACCAGGGCGCGTCGGTCCGCCGCGACACCGGCGCCGCCCGCGAGCGGCACGCGATCGTCGCCTCCAACGCCCCGCGCTGGGCGGCCTTCGCCGGGCGCCTCGCGACGGCACAGAAGGGCGGCCTCAAGTCACTCGGCGAACAGGGCGTGCGCGAGTTCGTGCAGGAGTACCGCGAACTCACCGCCGACCTCGCGCGGCTGCGCACCGCGACGGCGGGCGGCGAGAGCCGCGAGGTCTTCTACCTGAACCGCCTCGTCTCGTCGGCGCACAACCTGCTGTACCGGCGGCGCGCGATCCGCCCCGACGCGGCCGTGCGCTACCTCTTCTTCACGGTGCCGCAGGAGATCCGCCGTTCGTCGAACGTCATCGCGCTCGCGGCGACCCTGCTCTTCGTGCCCATGGCAGTGACCGGCGTGGCGGTCGTGCGCGATCCCGACGCGGCCGTCGCCTTCCTCCCGCCGCAGATGTTCGACCGCGCCGAGGCGGGCGTGCGCGCCGCGCGCGACGGCGGGGGGTACATCGACGTGCCGAGTCTCTACCGGCCGACGATGGCGTCGGGGATCATCGCGAACAACATCCAGGTCGCGTTCATGGCGTTCGCCTCGGGGATCACCGCCGGGCTGCTCACCTGCTTCGTGCTCTTCTCCAACGGCCTGAGCATCGGCGCGGTGCTCGGGCTCTATGTCTCCAAGGGGATCGGCTCCCTGATCATCGCGTTCATCGCCCCGCACGGCGTCCTCGAACTCACGGCGATCTGCATCGCCGGCGGGGCGGGGCTGCTGCTCGGCTCGGCGTTCATCATCCCGGGCGACCGCACGCGGCGACGCGCGCTCGTGGAGAACGGCAAGCGGGCGATCACGCTCGTGGCCGGGGCGACCTTCCTGCTGGTGGGCGCGGGGATCATCGAGGGCTTCATCTCGCCCATCCCCTGGTGGCCGCTGGAGATCAAGCTCGCGGTCTCGGCGGTGACGGCACTGCTGCTCTACGCCTACCTGCGGCAGGGCGCCGCGGTCAGAGCGCGCCCCGCCCCTTCAGTTCCAGATATCGATTGACCACGCTCGCGGTCATCACGCGGGGCGAGACGTCGAGCACGATCGCCCCCGCGCGCCGCATCCGCTCCAGCGCCTCCTCGCGCGACTCGAGCAGCTCGGCCGCGGAGGCGTGTTCGTAGAGTCGTGCCGAGCTCGTGACGGCGTCGGGCACGGCCAGGGCGAAGAGCGGGTCGTTGCGCAGCGCGACCACGAGCACGAGATGGCGTGACGAGCTGCGCGCCACGTGCGCCAGCAATGCGCGTGAGGCGCGCACCCCCAGCACGTCGGTGTAGAAGACGACCAGCGCGCGCTTGCGCTGGTGGGTGGCGAGGAAGCGGAACGCGGCCGCGTAGTCGGGCTCGCGCGGGGACGCGGTCACCGGCACGAACGCGTCGCGCACGGCCTGCAGTGACCCGCGGCTGCGCTGGGCGGGCACGAAGGCGCGGATCTGGTCATCGAACACCAGCGAGCCCACGCGATCGCCCGCGGCGGCCGCGACGTCGGTCAGGATGAGCGCCGACGAGAGCGCCTGCTCGAAGCGCGAGAACTCTCCCGCGAGCTGTGTCATGCCGCGGCCGGCGTCGATCAGCGTGAGCACCGTCTGCGAGCGCTCGATGGTGAACTCGCGCGTGATCAGCTTGGCGCGCTTGGCCGTCGCCTTCCAGTCGATGTGGCGCGGGTCGTCGCCGAGTGCGTACTCGCGCAGGCCGGCGAAGCCCTGTCCCTCGCCCCGGCGGCGCAGGTTGCGCACGCCGGCGGTGTCGAGCCGGTGCTGGAGCGACAGGAGGCGGAACCGCCTCACCCCGGCGACGCTCGGCACCACGCGGACCGTGTCGGCCGGCGCGACGCGGACGCGCGACCCGATCAGTCCCCAACGCGTGGTGAGGCGCGCGCCGATCGGCCCGAGCGGCTCCTCGGCGCGACGCACACCGCGGAGCGGCACCGGCACGTTGAGCGTCGACCGCGCCGGCACGTCATGGGCCGAGACGCCGAGCCCGCCGGCGACGGAGTCGGGCAGCCGGTCCTGGACCACGACGTGCACCGGCGTGCCGGTGGCGTTCACCAACCGGTAGGTCATCGTGCCGTCGTCGCCGAGGCCGATCGCCGCCGGCGCGGTCCGTTCGAGCGAGAACGAGCCGCGTGCAGGGAGCCGCGCGATCTCGACGAAGACCGCGAGCACGAGGAGTCCCAGCGCGGCCGCGCCGAGCGCCGCGCCCCCCGGCAGCAGCCAGAGGATCGCCGCCACCGTGAGCGCGCCGGCGAGCCGGCGTTCCGGGACGAAGGTGAGCAGGGTCCTCACTTCGGCGCTTCGATCCGGTCGATGATGCTGCCGAGCACGTCATCGGCGTCGCGGCCCTCCACCTCGAGCTCCGGCGCGACGACCACGCGATGCCTCAGCGCGGCGTGCGCGCGGTCCTTCACGTCATCCGGCAGCACGAAACCGCGCCCTGCGAGCACCGCCGCCGCGCGTGCGGCGCGCATGAGTGCTATCGTCGCACGCGGCGAGGCGCCGAGGGCGAGCGCCGACTCCTCGCGCGTGGCCCGGGTGATGTTCGCGATGTACTCGCGGACCTCCGGCGCGACGCGCACGCCGTCGGTGAGCGCACGCAGGCCGATCGCCTCGTCTCTCGTGAGCACCGGCTCCACCAGGCTCGTGCCGCCCAGGCGCTCGGGATCGAATCCGGCCTCGTGCGCCGCGAGCATCGCGAGTTCCGCGTCCTTGTCGGGGTAGCGCACGATGCTCTTCAGGAGGAAACGGTCGAGTTGCGCCTCGGGGAGCGGGTACGTGCCCTCGTGCTCCACGGGGTTCTGCGTGGCGTACACGGTGAAGAGCGGGTCGAGGGCGCGGGTGACGCCGTCGGTCGTGACCTGTCGCTCCGCCATCGCCTCGAGCAGTGCCGCCTGCGTCTTGGCGGGGGCGCGGTTGATCTCGTCGCCGAGGAGGAGGTCGGTGAAGACGGGTCCCGGCTGGAACTCGAAGCCCTTGGCCTGGTCACGCATCACCGAGATGCCCGTGAGGTCGCTGGGCATGAGGTCGGGCGTGAACTGGATCCGCGTGAAGCGTAACCCGAGTGCGCCTGCGAGCACGCGCACGAGCAGCGTCTTGGCCGTGCCCGGCACGCCCTCGATGAGCAGGTGCCCGCGCGCGAGGAAGGTGACGAGGGCGTCGTCGATCGCCTCCGGCTGGCCGATGATGCGCGCGGCGATCGCGGTGCGGAGGAGGCCGAGGCGCTCGGCGCCCTGTTCGATGGAGAAGGTCATGTCAGGTTCGCGTGAGGGTGACTTCGATCTGATGCAGTGCGGGACCGAGGGTCGCGAAGACCTTCGGTGACAGGGTCTCGGCGAGGGAACGGCGGGCGAGGGCGACGTCGTCGCGGAGTTGGGGAGACTTCACCGCGAGCTGCGCGAGCCAGGCGTCGTCGTCGAGCGCGCGCAGTTCGCGTGTGGGAGCGCGCTCCACGCGCCGGCGCAGTCCGCGTACGAGCCGCTGGGCGGCGGTACGCGTGGCCTTCACCTGGGCGTAGGCGCGCGAGAGGGCGTCGACCTGCTCGAGGGGCGACCGTCGCTCCACACGCGTCTCGTCGCGTGGCGGGACGGTGCGCGGTGCGAGCGCGATCAGCAGCACCACCCCCGCCAGCGCCAGCTGCGCGAGCAGGCGGCCGGAGGGTGAGTTGCCGAGGAAGTGGATGGCGGCCCGGATCGAACCGGGGTGCGCACCGTTCGCCTGATGGAACTCGTCGAAGACGAGGAGGTCGCGTGGCCGCGCACCGCCGTCGCGGAGGAACTCGAGGGCCCGCATGGCCGAGACGTCGAATCCGGGAAGGCAGTCACGCATCGCATCATTGCGGAGGACGTCGGGATCGGCGGCGATCACCATGCGCCCGGCTCCGTACTCGAAACCGATCATGCTCGGCTCGTTCAGCCTCTTGCCGTCCTTGTCGAGGCGCTCGACGGTGAGGAACGACCGCAGCTCGCCGGGTGGCGGCGCCACCCAGTCGAGCGTGAGCATCTGGGGTGGCGCTCCGAACCAGAGGGAGATCCTCCGGTCGCGGTCCTTGTCCGTACAGGTCGCGGAGTCGGGCTCGACGCCGAGCGCGGTCCCCCCCGGTCCGATCACGAGGTGCAACGAGTCGAGCAGTGCGGCGGTGCCGTTGCTGGCCACGACGAGCGCCGCGCCACCCGCACGGACGTGATCGAGCAGCAAGTGTGCCTCGGTGCTGCGCAGCGGGATCAGCGGCGCGAGGACGGCCTGGATGCTGCCCGGATCGGCGTCGAACGTGGCGATGAGACGACGCTCGGTCCTCCAGCCGAGCCGCTGGGCGAGGTCGTGGAAGAGCCTGGCGCCCAAGGGCGCCGACGAGAGCGTCGAGAGGCGCGGATCGCCGCTGCGCGGGCCGCTCGCCACGGGGGAGAACAGCGCGGCGGCGAAGGCGAGGCCGGCCACGATCGGCAGGACGACCGCCGGACGCACCCACCAGGGCTGCGCGGTCGTCACGCGGCACGCTCCCGCGAGAGGAGCGGTCGCGCGTCGGCGAGCAGCGAGGCGTACTCGTCGGCGCTGCAGCGTTGTGCGTCATAGACCACGCGGTCGTATCGCGAACGGAAGCGATGGAAGTCGCGCTCCGATGGCGCTCCGCGCCGCCGCAGTTCGCGCGCGTAGTCGCCCGTGGTCTTGGAGGGATGCAGCGTGACCTCGCCCCGCCGCGCACTCGCGGTGATCAACGCGGCGCAGAGCGCATGCGCGGCCTCGAGGTACGAGCCGCTGCCGGCGAGGCGCTCGGCCTCGAGCCAGGGATCGAGCCGACGCCCGGCGCGGGTCTCGAGCCGGTCGCCGGCCCAGAACTCGCGCTGCGCACGCGACCGGAGCACGATGCGCGCCACGATGAGCACCACCACACCGATCGCGAGCGCCACGATGACCTTGTTGCCGATCCCGAGGACGGGCAGCAGGTCGAACAGTTCCCTCAGCCAACGACCCAGCGCATCGATGATGCGGTCGAGGATCGTCTGCTGCAGCGCGCGGTCGAACTCCGTCCCGCTCGCGATTTCGCGGACGGTGTCGCGCACCGCCTGGGCCGGGAGTCCGCCTGGCAGTCCTTGAGCGAGGGCCGGTCCGGGGCCCGAGGCGGCCGCGAGGATCAGGATCGCGGGGGCTCGCCGCCGAGCGAGCGGGCGAGATGCTCGACGTCGAATCCTTCGCCCCGGATCCGCGCGTCATAGTAGAGCAGCATCGTGAGGAGGCCGATGATGGGGTACGCGATGACCGTGAACACGGTCTGCGCGAAGATGCTCACCGTCTCGCTCCCGAGCACGCTCGCGCCCGCCGCGACGCCGATCAGCATCAGGAAGTAGATGCCGTACCCGAGCATCAGCGCGCGGAGGATGTGCATCTTGCGGCCGGTCGAGAGCTCCGAGCAGCGCGAGAAGGCCGCGCCGAACCGCTCGTTCTCGAGCACGACCACGGCCTCCGGGGCGAACCAACGGGCGGCGACGTAGAAGAAGCCGACGATGAAGGCGAGGAATCCGAGGAAGAAGAGGATCGTCCGACCGATCGCGACCGAGATCAGCGTGCCCGTCTTCGGCAGTACGGCGCGGAGCGCGCCCGCGACGTCGGGCGTGCCGCCGAGGTAGACGTCCGAGCCGACCCGGATCACGACGCCGGTCATGAGGGCATAGGTGATCATCGAGACGACGGCGCCGATGAACGCGCCGAACACCGAGATGCCGCTGTCGGCGAACGACGGGCTCCGGATCAGCAGCTGCGTGATGAGTCCCGGCACGCTCGCGATCGCGGTCACCATGATGTACGCCGCGGCGTCACGGCGATACAGCGAGAACGTGGCATCGACCAGTTCGGAGACCGTGCGGGCACGAAGGGCTTGGTCCGCCATGGCAGGGGGGGTCGGGGAAGGTCCAACCGCGCCGCCACGCCACGGATCGCCCGCGGGCCACGGTGCACGGGCAAGTATGGGAGCGGGACGGGGAGACTGCCAGCCCGTACCGACGGCCCGTGGCGTTCCCGCCCGACGGCCCGATAGCTTTCCGCGATGCTCCCACGCTGCGCGCGCCCGCTGATGTCCCTCCTTCTCGCGATCTCCGCGGTCCCGCGCCCGGTCACCGCGCAGGACGAGCCGCGCGAGGCGACCTCGACGGTCTTCGCCCGCTACAGCGACCGGATCCTCAAGATCCAGATCATCGAGACGTCGTCGAACGCCAAGGTGAGCATCGGCACCGGCTTCTTCGTGAGCGCCGACGGCCTCATGCTCACCAACTATCACGTCGTGTCGGAGCGCGTCCAGGACCGCGATGCCCATCGCGTCGAGATCGTCGAGGCCGACGGCACCACGCGCGCGGTGGAGGTCGTCGCGGTCGACGTGGTGCATGATCTCGCGGTCCTCCGCACGGGACGCCCGGCCTCGAGCCATTTCACGCTCGGGGCGGTGGCACTGCGGCAGGGCGAGCGCCTCTACTCGCTCGGGCACCCCTCGGACCTCGGGCTCAGCATCGTGGAGGGGACGTACAACGGCAACCTCCAGCACACGCTCTATCCCAAGATCCACTTCACCGGGTCGATCAACCCCGGCATGAGCGGTGGACCGGCGATCACGAACGCGGGCAGGGTCGTGGGCGTGAACGTCTCGACCATGGGGGAGCAGCGCTCCTTCCTCGTTCCCGAGACGCAGGCGACGGCACTCCTCGCCCGCGTGCAGGCGCCGGGATTCACGCCGGCGGCGGATCTCCTCAGCGAGGTCGCCTATCAGTTGCGCGTGTACCAGCAGGCCTACCTCGGCCATCTCTTCGAGGACGAGCCGAAGATGGTCGACTTCGGGCCGTTCCGGGTGATCACCGACCCGGCGCCCGTCTTCCGCTGCTGGGGCGGCGCCGAGCGCAGCGACGACCGCGACGACGAGCCGATGTATCACGAGATCTGGCACCGGTGCGGCACCGACGACGATGTCTACATCGCCGAGGACCAGAGTTCCGGCGTCGTCGAGTTGGTCCATGTCGCGATCACGAGCGCCCGGCTCAACGCGGCGCAGTTCGGTGCCCTCTACTCCACGCGCTTCGGATTCGATGACACGCCCGACGGTGACGAGAAGCACGTGACCGTGTGGAAGTGCACCACGCGCAACGTCGCGGCCGCGCAGACGCCGGTGCGGGCCGTGCTATGCCTTCGCGGACTGAAGAAGATCCCCGGCCTCTATGACGGCGTGCTCAAGGTCGCGGTGCTCGGCCGCTCGAACGCCGGCCTCATCTCCACGCTCACGCTCTCGGGTGCGAGCTGGGAGAACATCGAACGCCTCACGACCCGCTACCTCGAGCGCGTCGCATGGCGCTGATAGTCGAGGTGATCCGGCCCGGACGCGGCGGCGAGGTGCGCGAGCGCGTGCGCCTCACCGACGAGCCGCTGACGATCGGGCGCGCGCTCGACAACGCGCTCGTGCTCGATGACCCGCATGTCGACGCCCACCATGCGCGCCTGGTGCGGGACGCCGAGGGGATTGTGAGCATCGAGGACCTCGGCAGCGTGAACCGGATCGAGACCCGCGCCGAGGGCCATCGCGACCGCCTCACGGTCGCGCACGGGACGACGGTCGTGCTCGGGCGCACCACGCTCCGGTTCCGTGACGAGCAGGCGATCGTTCCGGCGGCGATCCCGCTGCACGGCGTCACGGTCGGCGGCGAGTCGCCGGCGCGATGGTACGAACGGACGAACGGTCGCCTTGGGATCGTGGCAGCGGCCCTCGGCATCGCCGCGCTCGACACCTGGCTCGGTGCCACCGAACGCGGCGCGGCCTCCTCCGTCTTCTCCTCGCTGCTCGTGGGGTCGGCGGTCGCGATCGTCTGGGCCGGCGTCTGGGCGATCGCCGCCCGGGCGGTGCTCGGACAGTTCCGGTTCCTCGCGCACGTCACCGTCTTCGCCCTCGCAGTCTCGGTCTACGCGGCGATCGACCTGCTCGACGGGTGGGGCGCGTTCCTCTTCCCCTCGGTCACGGCGTTCGCGGCGATCAAGGGACTCGCCCTCGTCGTCCTCTTCTCCGCGGTCGTCGCGTGGCACCTCGGCTCGGCCACGTCGCTGGGACGGCGCCAACGCTGGCGGATCGGTGCCGTGGCCGGCGTGATCGTGCTCGCCCTCCTTGGCGTCTCGGGCGCGCTCAAGGACGAGGCCTTCACCGCGGCGGCCCAGTTCTCCGGGGTCATCAAGCCGGTCTCGACCGCGCTGGTGCCCACGGAGACCGCTGAGGAGTTCACCAGGTCGATCACCGACCTGCGCGGGGAGATCGATTCGTTGCTGGTCGTCCGCGACCGCTGATCGGACGCGCGGGCCGCGCCGTCAGCCGCGCGGACCGTACCGCGCGATCGCTCTCCGCACCATCGGGTGCAACGGCTTGCCCTTGGGCTTGAGGATCGACCCGCGGCAGCTCGGCGCTTCGCAGGCGCAGGGGAACCGCCGCTTGCGCGCCGGCGTGTGCGGCTCGTCGAGCTCGATCGCGTAGTCGTACGCGAGCTCCTCGCCGGGCCTGATCGCGCGGACCGCGACGATCCACATATGGTCGCCGAACGCGATGGGCTCGCAGTTCGGCTCGCAGGAGTGATTGATGAACCGCGCCTCGTTGCCGCCCACGTTCGCATCGATCACGCGCTCGTCGTCGAGGGTGAGCAGGTAGGTGTGCTCCGGCTCCTCGTGGCCGTCGGGGGCGGTGGGGTAGCGGCGCTCGCCTTCGGCCTCGCTGATCAGCTCGCCGGTGTACTCGATGATGTGCGTCCCGGCGGGGATCGTCGCGACGGCGAAGACGCCACGGCCATGACGCGGCGAGCTTCGGACCTTCCAGGGACGCGTCCGCACCTCAGGACGCGGGCTTCGCCGCGCGGTCCGCCGGTGCGTCGGCGCCACCGGTCGCCGGCCGCGCGACATCGGCCGCGCTGCGCGAGACCTCGTCGAAGAGCGGCAGGTCCTCGGCGAACCCGTTGGGGCGCGGCGGGAGGAGCATCGCTTCGATCACGTCCTCCATGGTGGAGACACACCGGAACGTCACGGCGGCGCGCACCTCTGCCGGGATGTCGCGCAGGTCCTTCTCGTTCGCCGCGGGCAGCACCACCGAGCGCAGGCCGGCGCGGTACGCCGCGAGGACCTTCTCCTTCACGCCGCCGATCTCGAGCACGCGCCCGCGCAGCGTGACCTCGCCCGTCACCGCGACGTCGCGCCGCACCGGGCGGCGGCTCATCACGCTGGCGATCGCCAACGTGACCGCCACGCCGGCACTCGGGCCGTCCTTGGGCACCGACCCGGCGGGGAAGTGCACATGCAGGTCGCTCGAGCGCATCTCCGGATCGGCCACGCGCAACGCCTTCGCGCGCGACCGCACGTAGGAACTCGCGGCGTCGACCGACTCGCGCATCACGTCGCCGAGCTGGCCCGTGACGATGAGCTTGCCGGTGCCGGGCATGAGGAGCGCCTCGATGGTCATGAGCTCGCCGCCGTTGGCCGTCCAGGCGAGACCGGTGACGGTGCCGACCTCCGGCTCCTGCTCCGCGGCCTCGGGCGCCCAGCGCGGCGGACCGAGCACCTCCTCGATGCGCGCCTGATCCACGATCCACGCCCCCGCCTCGCCTTCGGCCTTCCGCTTGGCCCGCTTGCGCATGAGGGCGGCGATGTGGCGCTCGAAGGTGCGCAGGCCCGCCTCGCGCGCGTATCGGTTGGCGACCACGGAGAGCGACTCGTCGGTGAACTGCAGGTCGAGGTCGGTGATGCCGTGCTCGTCGAAGAGGCGCGGCAACAGGTACCGCCACGCGATCTCGACCTTCTCCTCCACCGTGTACCCGGCGATGCGGATCACCTCGAGGCGGTCGCGCAGTGCGTGCGGGATGTCGAACAGGTTGTTCGCCGTGCAGATGAACAGGACGCCCGAGAGATCGAACGGCAGGTTGAGATAGTGGTCGGTGAACGCGTTGTTCTGCGTCGGGTCGAGCACCTCGAGCATCGCCGCCGTGGGGTCACCGCTCGGTCCACCCGACGTCATCTTGTCGATCTCGTCGATCATCAGCACCGGGTCGTTCACCTGCACGCGACGCATCGCCTGCAGCAGGAGCCCGGGCAGGGAGCCCACATAGGTGCGACGATGCCCGCGGATCTCGGCCTCGTCGCGCACGCCGCCCACCGAGATGCGGTAGAACGCCCGCCCGATGCTCGCGGCGATCGCCTCGCCGAGCGAGGTCTTGCCGGTGCCCGGCGGGCCCACGAAGCAGAGGATCGGTCCGTGCGGGTCGCTGCCGCGGTCGCCGCGCAGCTGGCGCACCGCGAGATACTCGAGGATCCGTTCCTTCGCCTCGTTGAGGCCGTAGTGCCGCCCGTCGAGCGCCGACTCGACCTTCTCGAGCGTGATCTTCCCGTCGCCCGATCGCTTGCGCCACGGGAGCGTGAGGATCCACTCGACGTAGTTGCGCAGGACCTGGTGTTCGCTCGAGGCCGTGCTCAGCGCGCGCAGCCGGTCGATCTCGCGCCGCGCCTCGGCGGCGATGTGCTCGGGGAGTTCCGCCTCCTCGATGCGCCGCAGCAGGTCGACCGTCTCCCCCTCGCCGAGATCGGCCTCGCCGAGCTCGGACTTGATCGCCTGCAGCTGCTGGCGCAGGAAGAACTCGCGATGATGGCGGTCGACGCGACGTTCGGTCTCCTGCCGCACCTCCTCGTGCACCCGCGCCTTCGCCGCCTCGCGCTCCCAGCGCTCGGCGAGGAACTCGAGCCGGGCGATCACGTCGAGCCGTTGCACCGCCTCGTCCTTCTCGGCCGGGCGCAGCGCGCCACGCGCCGCCGCGAGGTCGGCGAAGCGCGACGGCCGCGAGACCTCGCGCCGCAGCAGCGCGGGGAGCTCGGCGGGGAAGGCGGTGTCGACCTCCACGCGCGCGTCGGCGGCGAGGACCACGCGGTGCATGAGCAGCTTGGCCGAGGCGGCGTCGCGAACGACCTCGTCCACGGCCTCGACCCGCGCGAACGAGTAGCCCGCCACCTCATCGCGCGAGGCGCTCACGGCGCGCACGCGTGACAGGCCGACGAGCGTCACCTGTGCCATCCCGCCGTCGCGGCGCCCGCGGTCGGTGAGTCGGGCGACCACCCCGATGCGGCCGTCGGCGCGGAGCGGGGCACCGTCGCGGTCCTCGGGGTCGAGGAGGCAGACGACGAGCGCACCCTCCTCCGGGTGCGAGGCGAGCAGAGAAAGGTTCTCTCCGCTGGCGACCTGAACGGCGATCCGTCCGCCGGGGAAGACGATCGTCGACCGCAGCGCGAGGAGCGGGAGGTCGGCGGGAAGGGCGAGAGTGGTCGGGTCGCTCACGGACGGTAATGTATTGCGCTTGCTCGCTCTCGCGCACCCATGCCTCGGGCTCCGGCGGTCGCCCGGCGTTCATCCTGACCCACCGCGCACGTTACAGAACCGATACGAAGTCGGTGTCCAAGGCCCGATAGATTTTGACGCAACGGTGTTACGGCCGTTCTGCGTGTTCCATTCCTCCCTGACTTCCCAAACGGACTCCGTGAGCATGAGACCCTTCCTTCACGTGCTGCGCCGATTCTTCCTTGCCGTCCTCGTCGCCTCGCCGCTGCAGGCGCAGGCTCCCGCGGCGACGCCCGCGGCCACACCGCAGCCCGTCGCCGTCAGCAGACTCTGGTACGAGCGGCTCAGTCTCCGAGGCTACGCGCAGATCCGGTACAACCGCCTTCTCGAGTCCAACTCCGCGCTGGTCTGCGCGCAGTGCGACCGGTCGATCGGCAACAACGGCGGCTTCTTCCTGCGCCGTGGGCGCCTGATCCTGAGCGGCAACGTGCATCCTCGGGTCGCGATCTACATCCAGCCCGACTTCGGCAGCGATGCCGCCGGGTCGCTGCATTACCTGCAGCTCCGGGACGCCTACTTCGACGTCTCCCTCAATGACGATCGCTCGCATCGCATCCGGATCGGTCAGAGCAAGGTCCCGTTCGGGTTCGAGAACCTGCAGTCGTCGTCCAACCGGCTCCCGCTCGATCGCAGCGACGCGCTCAACAGCGCGATGCCGAACGAACGCGACATCGGCGTGAACTACTACTGGTCGCCTCCGGTCGCACAGAAGCGCTTCCGGATCCTCACCGACAGCGGCCACAAGGGCACGGGCGACTACGGTGTGTTCGGGTTCGGACTCACCAACGGTCAGACCGCGAACCGCCCCGAAGCGAACAACGCGCTCCATGCCGTCGCCCGCGTCACGTATCCGTGGCGGCTGGCGAACGGACAGTTCATCGAGACCTCGATCCAGGGCTATCACGGCCGCTTCGTCGTCCCGACCAAGTCGACGAGCACCACCATGCGCCCCGAGTACCTCGATGAGCGGGTGGCCGCCTCGTTCGTCTGGTACGCCCAACCGTTCGGGCTCGAGGCCGAGTACAACTGGGGCAAGGGACCGGAGTTCGCGTCCGGCCCCGACCGCATCGACACGCGCGCCCTGTCGGGTGGTTTCGTGCAGGCGATGTACGCGATCCACGCCAAGGGACAGCGGGTGCAGCCCTTCGCGCGGTGGCAGGAGTACCACGGCGGCAAGAAGGTCGAGCTCGATGCACGGCACTACGCCGTGCACGAGGTCGAGGCCGGCATCGAGTGGCAGCCGTACCCGGCCTTCGAGCTGACCGCCCAGTACACGGTCTCCGACCGCCTGTTCGAGGACGCGGCCGCCATCGGTAAGCGCGAGAAGGGGCATTTCCTCCGCTTGCAGGCGCAGATCAACTACTAGGGACTCCCTTCCGGCCTCCCGTTGGGGGCAGGAGAGCCTGGGACGGCCCATCTTGGGGCCCCGTGACCCTTGGTCCCGGGGCCCCAAGTGCCTATGTTCCAAGGCTCTATGTTCGCTGAACTCTCCGAGAAACTCGAAGCCACCTTCGCGAAGCTCCGCGGCCGTGGCGTTCTGACCGAAGCCGACATCAAGGACGGCCTGCGCGAAGTGCGCCGGGTGCTCCTCGAAGCCGACGTCAGTTTCCAGCTCACTCGCGAGTTCCTCGAGCGCGTCGAACGCCGGGCCGTCGGCATCGCCCAGCTCAAGACGGTCTCGCCCGCCCAGCAACTGGTGAAGATCGTCTACGACGAGCTCACCGTGATGCTCGGCGAGAAGCGCGAAGGGCTCAAGATGTCGACCCTGCCGCCCACCGTCATCATGATGGTGGGGTTGCAGGGGTCGGGTAAGACCACGTCGAGCGCCAAGCTCGCGCGGAAGCTGAAGGGTGAAGGGCGCGCGGTGCGGCTCGTGGCGGCGGACGTCTACCGTCCCGCCGCCATCGACCAGCTCGAGACGCTCGGCAAGGACCTCGATGTGCCGGTGTACGCGGACCGCACGACGACCGACGTCGTCCGGATCGCCCGCGCCGGCGTGGAACAGGCACGGAAGGAGCGCGACCGGGTGGTCATCATCGACACCGCCGGGCGCCTCCAGATCGATGAGTCGATGATGGACGAGTTGCGCCGTGTGAAGGACGCGGTGCAGCCCGACGAGATCCTGCTCGTGGCCGACGGCATGACCGGCCAGGACGCCGTGCGCATCGCGCAGGGCTTCAACGACGCCCTCGGCGTCACGGGTGTGATCCTCACGAAGATGGACGGCGATGCGCGCGGCGGTGCCGCCCTCAGCATCTACGGCGCGACGAAGAAGCCGATCAAGTACATCGGCGTGGGAGAGAAGAGCGACGCGCTCGAGGAGTTCCACCCGGACCGCATGGCGGGGCGGATCCTCCAGCAGGGCGACGTGCTCACGCTGGTGGAGAAGGCGCAGGAGTCGTTCGACGCCGACGAGGCGAAGCGGCTCGAGAAGAAGGTGCGCAAGGAAGGGATGGACCTGCAGGACTTCCTGGGCGCGATGAAGCAGATGGAGAAGCTCGGGAGCATGCAGAACATCCTCAAGATGCTCCCGGGCGTGAACACCAAGATGATGAAGCAGGCGAGCCAGGTGGACCCGAAGCGCATGCGGCATCTGGAAGCGATCGTGCTCTCGATGACCAAGGCCGAGCGCAAGGATCCGTCGCTGCTCAACGGCTCGCGCCGGGCCCGCGTCGCGAAGGGCTGCGGCCGGCCGGTGAGCGAAGTGAATCGGCTGCTGGAGCAGTTCCGCGAGATGCAGAAGATGATGAAGAAGATGAGTGCAGCGAGGCGATGAAGGCTGAAGGATGAAAGAGGCGAGGCCGTACGGCCTCGCCCCCTCCATCCTTGGGCATTCATCGGTAACAAGCCGAGTGCGGACCGGAAACGCCGGCCCCCGCGATGAGCTCGGTGCAGGACCAGAACCCGTTCCACGAGGATCCACCGATGGCCGTTCGTATCCGCCTCCGCCGCCAGGGCCGCAAGGGCTCGCCGACCTACCGCATCATCGTCGCCGATGGCCGCTCGCCCCGCGACGGCAAGTTCATCGAGATCCTCGGGCAGTACGCGCCGCGGACGGGTGACCAGGCCCTCCAGCTCAACGCCGAGCGCGCCAACTACTGGCTCGACAACGGCGCCCAGCCGTCCGACACCGTGCGCTCGCTCCTCCGCAAGGCGGGCGTGCTCAAGGCCCGCCACGAGACGCGTCTCGCGACGAAGCTCGCGGCCTCTGCCGTGCCGGTGAAGGAGTAATCCTGTGGCGCTTCCCGACTGCGCGAGTGTCGCGCGGGTACGCTGTCCCCACGGCGTGCGGGGGGAGCTGGCAGTCGAAGCACTGACCGACGAGCCGGACGCGATCCTCGCGCCCGGCCGTCGTGTCTTCCAGGGCACGCACGAGGGTGGCCTGTGGCTCGATCCCAAGTCCGGTGCGCCGCGCGAGCTGCACATCACCGGCCTGCGACCCGTGAAGGACGGCTGGCTCCT
This sequence comes from Gemmatimonadota bacterium, assembly GCA_021413975.1. Classification (GTDB taxonomy): domain Bacteria; phylum Gemmatimonadota; class Gemmatimonadetes; order Gemmatimonadales; family Gemmatimonadaceae; genus Pseudogemmatithrix. The sequence goes on along the minus strand of JAIOPJ010000048.1, from coordinate 68,148 downwards.
CACGCTCGCGGAGATCGGTGACCGGACCGAGGCCGAGCGCTGGAACGGACGGCAGCTGCTCGCGCCCGTGGACGAGCTCTCCGAACCGGACGAGGGCGAGGTCTTCGCCCATGAACTGGTCGGCATGACGCTCGTCGATGCCACGACTGGCGAGACGCTCGGCACGGTGATCGAGTTCTACGACCTCCCGCAGGGACTCCTGCTCGAGTTCCGCGGCCCGCGCGGCGTGCACAGCGTGCCGTTCGTCGAGGAGTTCGTCGAGGAGGTCGATCGGGCCGCTCGTCGCATCGCCGTCCGGCTCCCCGACGGCCTCATCGAGGACTGAGCGGCGTGCTGACCGTCAACCTGATCTCGATCTTCCCGGACTTCTTCACCGGCCCGCTCGGTCTGAGCATCCCCAAGCGCGCCGCCGAGGCGGGGCTGGTCACGTACCGCTGCATCGACCTGCGCAGCTTCGCGACCGACAAGCACAAGACGGTCGACGACTCGCCGTTCGGCGGTGGCCCCGGCATGGTGATGAAGCCGCAGCCGTTCTTCGACGCGGTGGAGTCAGTCGGGGCGAAGGCGCCGATCGTGCTCCTGTCGCCGCGCGGCCGGATCTTCGGTCATGCCGACGCCGAGCGCTTCGCGGCGGGGACCGAGCTGACCCTGCTCTGCGGCCACTACAAGGACGTCGATCAGCGCGTCGCGGACCACCTGGCCACCGAGGAGATCTCGCTCGGCGACTTCGTCCTCTCGGGGGGAGAACCAGCCGCGCTCGCGATCGTCGATGCGGTGGTGCGACTCCTTCCGGGGGCCATGAGCGACATCGAGAGCGCCCGCACCGACTCGTTCTACGACCGCGGACTCTCGGCGCCGAGCTACACGCGGCCGGCCGAGTATCGGGGCCACACCGTCCCGGAGGTGCTCCTGAGCGGCAACCATGCGCTGATCGAGAAATGGCGCCGTGAGGAGGGGGAACGCCTCACCCGGGAGCGCGAGGAACGGGCCCACGGATCGGCGCCCTAGCCCGGTTGCGCAAGGCCTACTGCCACAGTAGCTTACAAGGCTCACCACGACCCTCTTATCGGACCGCCATCAGGTCCGGAGCCGCATATGCATCCGTTCTCTGAGACCCAGAAGGAATATCTCAAGCAGGTCCCCGCGTTCCGTGCCGGCGACACGCTCCGCGTGAACGTCCGCGTCAAGGAAGGCGAGAAGGAGCGCCTCCAGGCCTTCGAGGGCGTCTGCCTCGCGCGCAAGGGCACCGAGGTCGGTGCGACCTTCACGGTCCGCAAGATCTCCAACGGCGTGGGCGTCGAGCGCATCTTCCCGCTCCACTCGCCCATGCTCGCGGACATCAAGGTCGTGCGCCGCGGCCGCGTGCGCCGCGCCAAGCTCTACTACCTGCGCGACGTGACCGGCAAGGCTGCCCGCATCGCCGAGAAGAAGGTGCGCGTGGTGGTCCCCGTCACGGGCGAATCGAAGGCGTAAGGCGGTCCGTGGCCGGCGGCTGGAGCGCACTCGAGAAGTCGCTTCGCCGGTCCGGTGCCACGCACATCGCCGGTGTCGATGAAGTCGGACGGGGCCCCCTCGCGGGCCCCGTCGTCGTTTGTGCCATCGTCATGCCGGCCGACCGGCGCGCGATCGCGGGGGTCACGGACTCGAAGCAACTGACGGCCGCCGACCGGGAGCGCCTCGCGATCCGCATCCGCTCCGACGCCGTGGCACTCGCGCTGGGGGCCGCATCGGTGCGGGAGATCGCGCGCTGGAACATCTACCAGGCGACGGCCCGGGCCATGGGGCGCGCGATCGCGCGACTGGACGCTCAGCTAGCTGTGCGCCCGGGTCAGCACCTCCTTGCCGCCTCGGTCGACTCACCCCTCGAACGGCCACGCGGGACACTCGACGAGATCCTCGTGGACGGCAATCCGATCGCGACGCTCGGCGTGCCGCATCGCGCGATCGTCGGCGGCGACGCCAAGTGTTACAGCATCGGCTGCGCGAGCATCGTGGCGAAGGTCGTGCGCGACCGTCTCATGACCACGCTCGCGGCGCGATACCCCGCGTACTCGTGGGAGCGGAATGCGGGGTACGGAACCCCGGCTCACATCGACGGGCTGCGGAGCTCGGGGCTGACGGGACACCACCGGGTCAGTTTCTGCCGCACCGCGCTCGGCCGGACCCTCGACCTGTAGTACGGTGAATAAGCTATCGCTGGCTCTATAGTAGCCCGATAATGCCTTGAGAAGCCGTGTTACTGTCGCTTACGGGGCTCGCAGCCAGATCGAGACGTACTGCACCACCTGCCGAGCCCCCGCGCTCGATGCGCGGATCGTCCCGTCGGGAACGCCACACTCCGCCCCCGGCGGCCAGCGCATCGCGAGCGTGCGCGTGAGATCCGTGCCCGGCGGGTACGCCTCGACGAACTCCACATCCCCGGCTTCGATGGCGTCCACCGGAAAACCAGGCTTGGCCACCCCGTTCACGAAGACGCAGGCGCGACGGTTGATCACGACGCCCAGGCGCACGACCGACGCGGCCGCACCGAGCGCCGTACCGAGCGAGATGGCATCGGAGGCCGCGATCTCATCGCGGCTGATCAGGGCGGCGCGCGGCGTCGCGAACTTGAGCCGCTGGTCGAGGTCGCGCCACACCCAGTAGTCGCGCGGCGCCTGGGGCGCGGTGTCGAGCGGCACGTCGATCTCCACGTAGCCGTCGGCGGGCACGGTCGCACTGACCAGCCGCGTGATATAGCCCGCGCGCTCCACGCGCAGCAGGAGCTCGCGCCCGCCGGCGGTCGGGAGTGCGAAGTTCCCGAGCGAGTCGCTGCCAGCGGAGGCATCGGAGCCGAGCAGCCGGACGGACGCGCCGGCCAGCGGCGAGAGACGCCGTGCGTCCCCCACGACGCCGCGGATGCCGCTCCACTTGGCCGCGACGAGCACGGGATCGAGCTCGGTGCGGGTTGCTTCGAGCGTGAAGTTGCGGCGGAGCCCCTCGGCGGGAAGTTCGAGATCGACGGCGAGGGGACGATAGCCGAGACGGCGGATGGCGATCGTCCAGGTCCCGTTGCCGAGCCCGCCGACGCGGTAGTCGCCGTCGTCCTCGGCGTAGGCGAGGACGGTGCGGGGACCCTGCGTGGCCCGGATGACCGCATTCCCCACGGCAGCCCCGTCCGACCCGACGATGCGGCCGACGAGCAATCCAGGACGGAGTTGTTGCCCGGCGAGCATCGCCGGCGAACCGAACGACAGGAGGCATGCCGCCGTGAGCAGCCGGAGCGGGAAGGGCGACGACATCGGGGACGACATCGGGTCGGACTCCGGAGGGGGACGGGCAACGAGCGCGCAACCTCGCGGGCGTCGCCTGGTCGCGCAACCCGTGTGGTTCCCTACCCGAGCGGGCGAGCGAGGGTCCGCGCGGAGCCCCTGACGCGGCGCCGGTGAAGCGGCGACCTTTCCTCGCGGACCCCAATCGCCTCCTGTCATGCACGCCGAAATCGTCGCCAGCACGACCGATCCCGTCTCGCAACTGATCGTCGGCGTCCTCCTCGTCTCGCTCTTCGCGGTGCTCGCGATCGAGGCAGCGCACCGGGTGCTCGTGGTGATGAGCGCGGTCGCGATCCTGTGGACGGTCACGTACCTGACGCCTTACAAGCTCCTCCCGCTCGAGGCCGCCTCGGGGGCGCTCGACATCAACGTGCTCCTCCTGCTCGCCGCGATGATGGCGCTCGTGGGCGTGCTCAAGGAGACCGGCGTGTTCGCGTGGGCCGTGGAGCGGCTCCTCGAGAAGTTCGGGAGCGACCCGGCGCGGGCGATCGCCGTGCTCTGGTGGTTCACCGCGATCGCCTCGGCATTCGTCGACAACGTGACGACGGTCATCTTCGTCACGCCGATCGTGCTCGCGACCGTGCGCCGCCTCGGTGCGCCGCCGATCCTCGTGATCATCCCGACGATCATGGCCGCGAACATCGGCGGCACCGCGACGCTGATCGGTGACCCGCCGAACATCATGATCGGCTCGGGGGCCGGGTTGACGTTCCTCGAGTTCCTGGAGGAACTCACCATCCCCACGATGCTCATGATGTGCGCGCTCCACTGGTGGGGCGTGCGCCGACTGCGTGCCGCGATGGGCTCGGCCGCGGATTCCCCCAAGCAGGCCGACGAACCCGGTCGTGGACCTGAGATCACCGATCCGGGCCTGCTCACGTGGTTGGGTTGGATCAGCCTCTTCGTGCTCGTGGGCTTCATCACGCATGGCATGACGGGGATGCCGGCGGCGGTGCCGGCCGTGATCGGCGCGACGGCGGCGCTCCTGGTGCAGGACTACCGCTACATGCGGGCGATCAAGCCGACGCATGAGGAGCGGCGCCACGGGATCCTGCTCGTGCTCGAGAAGGAGATCGAGTGGCCCACGCTGACCTTCTTCGCCTTCCTCTTCATCCTGGTCGGGGCCGCGGTCGGGACCGGCCTCATCAGCACACTCGCCGGCGCCCTCCAGAGCGCGATCACCGGCGGGCGCGAGACCTTCGGGCTCGGCGACGCGGGGACGCTCTTCCTGGCCGCGCTGCTCGTGCTCTGGGTCTCGGGCGTGCTCTCGGCCTTCATGGACAACATCCCGTTCGTCGCGGTGAGCATCCCGATCATCGCGACGGTGATCACGACCATGCCTGGCGACGCCCGCGTGCTCTGGTGGGCGCTCTCCCTTGGCGCATGCCTGGGCGGCAACGGGACGCCGATCGGTGCATCGGCGAATGTCACGACGCTCGGTCTCGCGGAGCGTGAAGGCGTGCGGATCACTTTTCGTGAGTTCATGGCGACCGGCTTGAAGGTGATGGGGTTCACGCTGGTCGTCTCGACCGTCTTCCTCGGCGGCTACATCGCGCTGGGTTCGGATCGCGTGGCCGAGGTGGGCGGCGTGGTGCTCGCCGTGGCGCTGGTGCTCCTCTATCGATCCGAGATCAGTGCCTCCCGGAAGTTCCGCGGCGCCTGAGGCGCCGTTCGTCGAACGCGCCCCGGTGGGCGCCGCGGCGCCCGTGGTGTTCGACTCGCCCCACAGCGGCTTCGCGTGGCCGGCCGATTTCGCGCCGATCGCCCCGGCTGACGCGATCCGCACGACGTGCGATGCGCATGTGGAGCGCCTCTTCGCAGGGGCACCCGGTGCGGGTGCCACGCTGATCGCGGCGACCTTCCCGCGCGCCTACATCGACGTCAACCGTGCGGTGAGCGACATCGATCCGGCGCTGATCGACGGCCCGTGGAGCGACGCGCTCTTGCCGACGGACTACAGTCGGCGCGGGATGGGGCTCATCCGGCGCGACGCGCTGCCCGGTGTGCCCATGTACCCGTCGCCTCTCCCGGTCGCGGCCGTGCGCGCGCGGATCGACCGCTGGTATGCGCCCTACCGTGCGCGACTCGCGGCCCTGATCGACGAACGGCACGCTGCGCACGGGGCGGCCTGGCACGTCAACTGCCACTCGATGAAGTCGCGGGGGAACGCGATGAACGTCGACGCGGGTGCGGTGCGGCCGGACCTCGTGATCAGCGACCGGCGCGGCACCACGGCCGAGGCGGGGCTCACGGCGCGCATCGTCGGGTGGTTCACGCTGCGAGGGTACCGGGTGCAGGCCAACGATCCCTATCAGGGCGGTGACCTGGTGCGTAGCTTCGGCGACCCCAGCCGAGGACGGTCGAGCGTGCAGATCGAGATCAACCGGGCGCTCTACATGGACGAAGCGACGACGGAACCCCATGCGGGCTTCACGCCGCTGCAGGAGGACCTGACGGCGTTCGCGCAGGTGCTCGGGCAGTGGGCACGCGAGTCGGCGGAGCGTGCGCGTGGCTGAGCCGGCCGGCGTGTCGCCGCGCGGGGGGAGCGACCACACCTCCGGCACTCCACGGCGCGGCCTCGGTCAGCGGTTGCTCGACGGCGTGGAGCGGGTGGGGAACGCGTTGCCGCATCCGGCCACCCTTTTCGTGGTGCTGAGTGCGATCGTCGTGCTCCTCTCGTGGATCCTCGGCACGCTCGGCGTGCAGGTGACGCATCCGCTCACCGGCGACGCGGTGCCGGTGGTGAACCTGCTCTCGGGCGCGGGCGTCCGCCGTCTCGCGCTCAGCGTGGTCTCCAACTTCATGGGCTTCGCGCCGCTCGGGCCGGTGCTCGTGAGCCTTCTGGGTCTCTCGGTCGCCGAGCGCAGTGGCCTGCTGGGCGCGGTGGTGCGCGCGATCGTCGGGGCGACGCCGCCGAGCGTGCTGACGCTGGTGATCGTCTTCTGCGGCGCGATCTCGCACACGGTGGGCGATGTGGGCTATGTGCTGCTGGTGCCACTGGGCGCGGCGCTCTTCCACTCGATGGGCCGCCATCCGCTCGGCGGGCTCGCGGCGGCGTTCTACGGCGTGTCGGGGGGCTTCGCCGCCAACATCCTGCTCTCGCCGACGGACGTGGTGCTCGCGGGGCTCACGCAGGAGGCGGCGCGCCTCATCGATCCTGCCTATGTGGTGACGCCGATGGCCAACTACTACTTCCTGGCGGCGTCGGTCTCGTTCATCACGATCACGGGTGCGATCGTCACCGAGCGCGTGGTGCTGCCGCGGCTCGGCCGCTACGACGGGGCGGTGCAGCCCGCGACGCCCGAACCGCTCACGGCGACCGAGCGGCGCGCCCTGACCTGGGCGCTCGCGAGCATCGCGGTGATGATCGCGCTGGTCGCGTGGGGCGTGGTCCCTGTTGACGGGGTGTTGCGCGATCCGGAGAAGCCGGCGATGGTGGATTCGGTGCTCGTGCGCGGGCTCGTGTTCTTCCTGTTCGTGGGTGGTCTGGTGCCCGGTGTGGTGTATGGGCGGATCGCCGGGACGATCAGGACCGATCGGGATCTCTACCGCGGGATGCAGGAGAACGTCGAACTGCTCGCCGGTTACCTGGTCGTGATCTTCTTCATCGCGCAGTTCGTGAACCTCTTCGCGTGGAGCAACCTGGGGGTGGTGGTCGCGGTGCAGGGGGCGACGGCGCTCAAGGCGCTGCGACTGGGCCCGGTGCCGTTGCTGCTGGCCCTGGTCCTCATCACGTCGGTCCTCGACCTGGTGCTCGGGTCGGCGGCGGCCAAGTGGGCGATGCTCGGACCCGTGCTCGTGCCGATGCTCATGCTGCTCGGCAGCTCGCCCGAACTCACGCAGGCGGCGTACCGCGTGGGGGACAGCATCACGAACATCATCACGCCGCTGGCGAGCAACTTCCCGCTGGTGCTGATGTTCGTGCAGCGGTATCAGCCCAAGGCGGGGATCGGCACCGTCACGGCGATGATGCTGCCCTACTCGCTCGTGAACCTGCTGGTGTGGCCGCTGCTGCTGGTCGCGTGGATGCTGGCGGGGTGGCCGCTGGGGCCGGGGGCGGGGATCGGGGGGCCGTGAGTATATTCCGCTCCGGCATGCGCCTGACCCGGTAGCTCAGCTGGCAGAGCAACGGACTTTTAATCTGTAGGTCGCGGGTTCGAGCCCCGCCCGGGTCATTCTCCATCTCACGGCTCAACGTCGCGCCGCTGCAGTCCCACGTTCGTGCACCCGTCATCGTGATCCCGTTGCACCGCCCGCTCGCTCGCGTCTCGCTCCCGTGAGCGCGCGTCCACCCACCGAGTCATCGATGCACATCTGCTTCCGCGCCTCGAACGCGCTCCTCCTGATCGCCCTCGCGGCCCCCGCCGCGCGCGCGCAGACCGACTTCTACAACACCGATCGCGGCCGCCCCCTCCGCACCGAGGACGCGATCGTGATCGAACGGCGCTCCTTCGAGCTGCAGGCGGCGCCGCTCACCTTCCAGCGCGTCCTGCGCGGCGTCTCGCACTGGGGCATCGCCCCCGAACTCGCGTGGGGCTTCGCGCCGCGCACGCAACTCGAGGTCGCGCTGCCGCTCGCCGTGGAGGATGATGGCACGCGGCCACGCGCCCTCGTCGCGGCGGCGGGGCTCGAGGTCGAGCTGCTGCATCAGCTGAACACCGAGACCACCGCGCTGCCGGCGCTCGCGCTCGGCGCCGGCGTGCATCTCCCCGTGGGCGGCCTCGCGCCGTCGCGCGCGATCCCCTCGGTGCGGGCGCTCATGACGCGAACGCACCGCTGGGGCCGCGTGCACCTCAACGGCGCGTACTCGCCCGGGGACGATCTCGCACTCTCCGATCCGGGCGTCGCGGACGCCAGCCGCTGGCAGGCCGGGCTCGCGGTCGACCGCACCTTCGTGCTGCGTTCGCTGCTCGTGGGCGCCGAGGTGGTCGCGCAGTCGCCGCTCGTCGCCGATGGCCAGACCGAATGGCGCACGGCGATCGGCGTGCGCCAGCAACTCTCGCCGCGCCTCGCGATGGACGCCGGGATCGGCCGGCGCATCTCCGAGGGAGATGCCGGTTGGACCCTGACCATGGGCGCGGCCTACTCGTTCGCTCCGCCGGGGATGCCCGGCTTCAATCGAGGTGCCCGATGAACGCCCGCACCCTCGCCGTCCCCGCGCTCGCGCTCGTCGCCGCGTTGGCGACGCCGACGCGCGACCTGCATGCGCAGTGGACGACCGTCTATGAGCAGTTCTATCTCCCGGCCGACCACAACTTCGTCTTCCGCACCAACTATCCGGCGGCCGACCGGCTGTTCAACGCGTTCGACTACGGCCACGCGATCCTCTACGAGAAGCTCTGGACGCGACCGGCGGATGCGAAACAGCTGCTGGAGGAGCGGGAGTACGCCTTCCTCACGACCCGCCTGTTGAACCGGCCGCCGCGTCTTCCGTTGGTCGAGGACGCCATCGAGCCCCTGTACGCGCGCCTCGCCCCCGAGGCGAAGATGATGTTCGAGTGGGCGCATATCCTGCACCGTCAGGTCTACGACGTGCTGGCGGACGAGCGTCTCGACGACGGTGCGAAGGATCGCGAGATGAAACGGGTGCTCACGTACTACCTCTCGCGGCCGGATCTCGCGTACAGCACCAAGCCGAAGAACATGTCGCTCATGCAGGAGCAGCCGTACTCGCTCGCGTTCCGGCAGGGCTTCCCCAAGTTCAACGGGCTCATCTGGGCGTACCACTGGCTCCAGATCGGTCTCTACGAGCCGCTCGTGGTGGGGCGCACGGTCGAGCAGCGGCAGGCGGGCGTGGCGGCCACGGTCGCGCGATTCCGGCAGATGCTGCCGGGCGCGCCCGAGGGATTCCCGGTGGTGATGCCGATGACCGCCGCGATCGCGCCGACGTTCACGGCCAAGTGGCCGGAGCTGGCGATTATCTTCGACAACCTGCACTCGATGCATGACGTGATCTCGGACATCCTCGCGAATCCCGCCGTCCCGCGCGGAGAGAAGCGGGCGCTCATCCTGAAGGCCGCCGCGGCCTACCGCGACGACACGACCGACGTCATGACGGTGGCCGGCTGGCGGAGGATGACCGAGATGATGGGGGTCCACAACCAGGGCGGCCCCTCCGTCGGGTTCCTTCCGGCCCTGCCCACGCCGTCCCTGGAGCGCGGCTTCGTCATGCGTCACGACAAGGACGGGAACATGCTCGGGGCACACGTTCACCACGATTGAGGTCCGGTCCCGGACGGTAGGGGAATCCCTGAACGCAAATGGGTATGCTCCTTATGGAATGCGTTTCCGAGGACGGGTAGCCTTCCCGTCATGAGCGACGACCTCATTCGCGTGATTCTCGCCGACGACCATGCCGTCGTCCGCGCCGGGCTCCGGGCTGTGCTCGGCGCGGCGAAGGACATGCTGGTGGTCGGCGAGGCTTCCAGTGGCCCCGAGGCGGTGGCACTGGCGGAACGCCTGACGCCTGATGTGGTGATCATGGACCTCTCGATCGGAGAGGTGGACGGTGGGCAGGCGACGAAGATGATCCTGGAGAAGGGGATCCCGTCGCGGGTGCTCATCATGACCATGCATCCCGAGGAGGACTATCTCGTCCCGATGCTCGAAGCCGGCGCATCCGGGTTCCTGCCCAAGACCGCCCCTGACCGCGACCTGCTCGACGCGGTCCGCACGGTGGCCCGCGGGGACCTCTTCGTGCGTCCCGAGGCGGCGCGCATCCTCGCCAAGGGATATCAGCGGAAGGATCCCATGCACGAGGACCGGGCGCGGTACGAACGGCTCACCGAGCGTGAGCGCGACGTGCTTCGGATGACCGCTCAGGGGTTCTCGGCACCCGAGATCGGCGAGCGGCTCTTCATCTCGCCCAAGACGGTGGACACCTACAAGCAGCGGATCCAGGACAAGCTGGGGCTCTCGCACCGGCATGAGTACGTCCAGTTCGCGCTGCGGCTGGGGCTGCTGCACGCGTGAGCCGGTGGCAGTCGACCAGGTGACGGGAACGGGACCGACGACGAAGTGTGGTGCAGGGGTGTCCTTCGGGCATCTCGGCACCATTTTTGTCTGATGCTCTCCACCACCGCCAAACTGCGCCTCACCGTGGGCGCGGGCGTCCTCGCCTTGCTCGTCGCCGGTGGGGTCGCGCTGAGCGCGGCCCAGCGAGCCGCCGCCGCGGCCGGTGACGCAGCCGAGCTGGACGTGGTGCAGGGGCTGCTCGGCGTGATGCTGCTGATCGCGATCGTACTCGCCTGGTTCGCGTACGCCTCGTTGCAGGACGATCTCGTGCGGCGCGCCGAGGTGGAGGCGGCGCTGCGCGCCTCGGAAGCGAAGTTCTCTGGGATCCTCGAGATCGCGGCCGACGCGATCATCTCGGTGGACGAGCAGCAGCGGATCCTGCACTTCAATCGCGGCGCCGAGCTCGCGTTCGGATACGCCGCGGCCGAGCTGCTGGGCGAACCGCTCGCCCGGCTGATCCCGTCGCGCTACGAGCAGGCGCATGGCGCGCATGTGCATGGGTTCGGCCAGGCGCCGGAGTCGTCGAGGCAGATGGGAGAACGGCGCGAGATCTTCGGCCGTCGCCGCGACGGTACGGAGTTCCCCGCCGAGGCCTCGATATCGAAGCTGACCACGGCGAGCGGCGCGCGCGTCTACACGGTGCTCCTGCGCGACGTGACCGAGCGGAAGCGCCTCGACGAAGGGCAGCGCCGGTTGGCGGCCGCCGTGGCGACGCTCGGTGAGACGCTCGAAGTGGACGTGACCGAGCGTTCGATCGCGCAACTGCCCGTGCCCTGGCTCGGGGACGGTGTGCTGCTCGACGTGGTGACGGGCGCGCAGCAGCTTCGTCGCGTCCCCTCGGTGACCGGGAACGCGGCGCTCGACGCGGCGCTGCGAGCGGTCGCGGCGCACGCGATCGACCTGGACTCGCCGTCGCGGGTCGTCGACGTGCTCCGCCGCGGTCGCACCGACCTCGTCACCGCGGTGGACGATGAGTGGCTCGAGGCGCACACCGCCGACGCGGACGAGTTGGCACGCATGCGGGCACTCGGGATGCGCTCGGTCCTCTTGGTGCCGGTGGTGGCGCGCGAGCACGTGCTCGGCGTGCTCAAGATCTTCCGGATGCAGGGGCGGGTGCCGTTCAGCGAGGCGGACCGCGTGGTCGCCGAGGAGCTCGCGTTGCGCGCGGCATTCGCGCTCGACAACGCGCGGCTCTACGCGACGGCGCGACTGGCGACATCGGCGCGCGACCACGCGCTGGGGGTGGTCTCGCACGACCTGCGGAACCCCATCTCGGCGATCGGGATGAGCGCGCGCGCCCTGCTCGCGTCGATCGGGCCCGAGGACACGGACCGGCGCTCCCTCGTCTCGAACATCATGGAGAGCCAGGACCTCACGCAGCGGATGATCCGCGACCTGCTCGACGTCGCGAGCATCGAGGTGGGGCGGCTGCGCGTGGAGCGCCGGCCCGAACCGCTGGTGCCGATCCTCGAGCGCGCCGTGGCGTTGTTCGAACGCGAGGCGGCGGACCGATCGATCGCGGTGTCACTCTCCGTCGACGACGAACTCCCGGTGGTGAGCGGCGACGCCGGGCGATTGGTCCAGGTGCTCTCGAACCTGATCGCGAACGCGCTGCGGTTCACCGACCGTATGGGGCGCGTGACGGTGCGTGCTCGTCGTCAGGGTGACGAGGTGGAGGTCTCGGTCGCGGACACCGGCAGCGGCATCCCGACGGCCAACCTGCCGGTGATCTTCGAGCGCTACTGGACGGTGCGCGGCAATGCGCCGAAGGGCGGCACGGGGCTCGGCCTCGCGATCGCGCGCAGCATCGTCGAGGCGCATGGCGGCCGGATCTGGGCGGAATCGGAGGTGGGGAAGGGGAGCATCTTCAAGTTCACGGTGCGCGTGGCGGGTTGATCGGGGGATAGGACTCCCACACGATCCGCGCGAGATCGGCCATGAGCCGTTGCGCGTCGGCGCGTTCGGGGATGGCGCGCGTGAGGATCACGAGCACGAAGGGCGGGCGGTCCGGCGGGTAGACGATCGCCGCGTCATGCGTGGTGGCGGTGATCCAGCCGGTCTTGTGCGCCACGGGCGTCCCCGGCGGGAGTCCCGCGGGGATCTCCTCGTTGAACTCCTGCCGCAACAGTGCGCCACGCATCGCCTGGGTGGCCCACGGGGAGGCGACCTCCCCGCGTTCGAGGGCCGCGAGCAGTTTCCCGAGGCCCCGCGCGGTCGTCACGTTGTTGAGGCCGGCCCGGAAGGCGACGCCGTCCTCGACCCCCCGGCGCACGACGACGCCCTCGCCCCCCAGGGAGCGGGCGAGCGCCGTCACGCGCGTGGGATCGAGCCGTTCGATCAGCACGTTGGTCGCGAGATTGCTCGAGCGCACGATCATGCGCTCGTTGAGTTCACGGTAGGAGATCGGCGCGCCGATCCTGTCATACAGGGCGTCGTCCGAGTCGTCGGCGGGATCGAGGGCGTAGGACGAGCCGTCGACGATCGAGGCGAAGCGGCCCACGAGCGGGATGCGGTCGTCGAGGTCGAGGGTGCCCTCGTCGGCGCGGCGGAAGAGTTCGAACATCACGGGCACCTTCATGGTGCTCGCGGCGTGGAAGGTCAACGTATCGGCGATGCCGAGCGTCCTTCCGGAGGCGAGGTCCTCGAACCAGAGGGCGACCTCGGCGCCGGGTTGGGCCGCGATGCGACGTTCGAGGGCGGCACGGAGGTCCGTATCGGGCCTGTTGGGGAACCCTTGAGGCTCCGACCGTGTCGAAGAGAGCACCGTCAGCAGGACGGTGATGAGGGGTGGCGAGAGCAGGCGCACGGGGGGAACTTAACCCGGGCGGGATCCATGGGCGCGGCCGCCGCGCCAGACAGTCCATCGTCCTGGAGGAGTACGTGGCGGTATTCCGTGATCGTGCAGTGCTCATGGGTTTGGTCATGGCCGTCGGGTGCATCCACCCCGGGACGGCCGTGCGGGCCGTGCCGTCGCCAGCCGTGTCGGCGACGACGGAGCGGGGCGCAGCGGCCGCGACGGAGGTGAGGGCGAAATCGGCCGAAGAGGACCGTACGGTGGAGCCCGTGGATCCGGCATCGCTGCAAGGCGCCGCGCCGGCGACCGCCGAGCCGGTCGCTGCGATCCCGGTCCTGCCCGATCCCGTCGAACCCGCGGTCACCACGCCGCCACCGCCCGCGTGGGACATCGACGTCGCCCCGTACGAGTCGCATGCGCGCGTGGAGTACTTCGTGGGGCGATTCAGCGGCGCGATGAAGCCGACGTTCGAGACGGCGCTCGCGCGCCAGTCGCGCTACGCGCCGATGATCCACGCCCGCCTGCGTGCCGCCGGCCTGCCGGAGGACATGATCTATCTCCCGCTGATCGAGAGCTGGTACGATCCCAACGCCTACTCGCGCGCGGCGGCGGTGGGGATGTGGCAGTTCATGACGACCACGGCGCGCGGCGTCGGGATGCGCGTGGACTGGTGGGTCGATGAGCGCCGCGACCCGGTGCGGGCGACCGAGGGGGCCGTGGCCTACCTGACGGAACTGCGCGACGACTTCGGCTCGGTCTATCTCGCGGCAGCGGCGTACAACGGCGGCTCGGGGCGCGTCTCGCGCAGCCTGGTCAAGCACGCCACGGCGCTCGAAGGGCGGCAGGGCGACGACCTCTTCTTCGCGCTCGCCGAACAGCAGGCACTGCGCAACGAGACCAGCGACTACGTGCCGAAGCTCATCGCGGCGGCGCTGGTCGGGAAGGATCCGATGCGCTACGACCTGCACGTCGCGCCGGTCGATCCGTTCACCTGGGATTCGGTGACGGTGCCGCCGGCGACGCCATTGGCCGCCGTGGCCAAGGGACTCGAGGTCCCGCTCGACTCGCTGCTCGAGTACAATCCGCAGATCCTGCGCGGGATGACGCCGCCGTCGGGCGCCGCGGTCTGGCTGCGCGTGCCCCTCGGCTCGACGGGCGGCTTCCTCGAGCGCTTCACGGCGCTGCCCGAAGCGGACCGCACCGGCGTGAAGCGTGTGGTCACGCGCGAGGGCGACTACATGACCCGGATCGCGCGGGCACACGGCCTCACGGCCAAGCAGCTCAACACGTACAACCCGCAGGCGACACGGCTCAAGAACGGCAACCTGCATGCCGGGCAGCGGATCCTGGTCCCACGGCTCGACGTGGTGCGCGCGGCGCGCGACGTGCCCGATCCCAAGATCGAGCGCTACGGGAGCTCGGCGAGCAGCGTGCACGTGGTGAAGCGCGGGGAGTCGCTCGGCGTGATCGCGCGGCGCAACGGCACGAGCGTGGCGGCGCTCAAGCGCATGAACAAGCTGCGGTCGGACAACATCCGGGTGGGGCAGCGGTTGCGGGTCAGGTAGTTCCCGGCGGGACTGGGAAGGAGACCGCAACTGCTATCACCACCGAGGCACCGAGGGCACCGAGGCACTCTTCGCGGACCTTCGGGTCTCCTCGCTGCACCTTCAGGTGTCCGCATCCGCCAGACGTTTCATCGGGTCATTCCTCCCGATGCTCCGAAGCAGGGAGCGAGTGGACGTCGCAGTCGCAAAAGCGCTTGCAGTCCTCGGTGCCCTCGGTGCCTCGGTGGTGAACAGCCGTCGCCGTTCCCTCTAGGAAGCGACGACCGACCCGCCGCGCATCACCCCCGCGCCCGCCAGGCCCCGGACTTCCCCCCGTCCTTCTCGAGCAGGCGCACGCCCTCGATCCGCATCGCCTTGTCGGCACTCTTCGCCATGTCGTACACGGTGAGCAACGCGACCGACACCGCGGTGAGGGCCTCCATCTCCACACCGGTCGGGCCGGTCGTACGCACCTCGGCCTCGCACCGCACCGCCCGCGCCTTGGCGTCGAGCGTGAAGCGCACCTGGACGTCGCTCAGCGCGAGCGGGTGACAGAGGGGGATGAGGTCGGCGGTGCGCTTGGCGGCCATGACGCCGGCGATGCGCGCGGTGCCGAGCACGTCGCCCTTGGCCAGCTGCGCGTCGCGCACGGCGACGAACGCGGCCTTGCTCATCACGATGCGACCCTCGGCGAGGGCGCGTCGCACCGTATCCGTCTTCGCGCTGACGTCGACCATCGAGGCCGCACCGCGGCGGTCGAGGTGGGAGAGCTTCGCCTTCCGGGCACTCATCGTCCGGCCTCCGAGAGCTGGTCCAGCAGTCGGGCCGTGACGAGTTGCGGGTTCACGTTGCCCTCGGCGGCGCGTTTGGCCTCTTCCACGGCCGGTACCGCCTTCACGGCGCGGCGCGCGGTGCGTTCATCGCCACGCGCGGTCGCCGAGCGCGCGCGCTCGTGGAGCAGCACCGTGAGTGCGTCGAGCACGTCGCTGAAGGCGCCGCGTGCCTTGCCCGCGCTGGCGGCGAAGGCGGCGCGCAGCCGCTGCTCACGTCCGGCGTCGGCGGCGGCGAGGAGCTGTTCGGCGCGCTTCACCGAGGCCGTGCGATCCGCCGCACCGATCAGCGATCCCGGTGCGCCGTTCGCGACGCGGAGCAGATCGTCGGGCAGTTGATTCGGCAGCGCCGCCTGCGCGAACGGATCGCTCACGAACTTCCGCATCGCCGCCTCGGAGAGCGGGGACATGCGGACGGCGACGACGCGGGAGCGGATCGTCGGCAGAAGCAGGCCGGGTTCGCTCGAGGTCAGGATGAAGGTCGTGTCGCCCGGCGGCTCCTCGAGGAGCTTGAGCAGGGCGTTCGCGGCCTCGGGGTTCGCGGCTTGGGGCACGAGACGTTCCGCATCACCGAATACGAAGACCTTGCGCCGCGCCATGGCCGGCGAGCGGCTCGCCATCTGTGTGAGCAGCTTCGCGACGTGGAGGAAGATGCCGGCCGAGCCGTCGGGCCGCGGGTAGAGGCCGTTCGCCTCCACCCTCCCCTTGATGGTCTCCTCGTAGTCGGCCTGCACCTCTTCGAGCGCCGGGTCCGAACCGACGGCGACGCGGGGGCGGGGGAAGAACCAGCGCAGGTCGGGATGCTGCAGCTGCAGCGAGTACCTGCAGTCCTGGCAGAGCCCGCAAGGGCGCTCGCCTTCGGCCTCGCAGAGCAACACCTGCCCGAGCCAGAGCGCCAGGCGCTGCTTCCCGATGCCCGCAGCCCCCTGCAGCAGGAGGCTCGCGGGCAGCGTACCATCGGCGGCCTGCGCGGCGAGGCGCTTGCGCAGGGAATCGTGTCCGTAGAGCGGGATGAGAGGCACGGACGTAAGATAGTCCGCATGATGAACCACCGCCGCTCCACCTTGGCCGCGCTGGGACTGGGCGCGATGCTACTCGCGCCGGACGTGGCCGCGCAGGGACGCGTCCGCGCGCGGGACCTCGGCGTCGCGCCCGGCATCTTCGCGCCGGGCCCCCTGAATGCCATCACCGACGTCGGTGGCGTCCGCGTCGGGCAGGTCACGCTCTCCGAGGGCGATCGCGTGCGTACCGGCGTCACCGCGATCCTCCCGCACGACGGGAACGCCTACCTCTCGCGGGTGCCGGCGGCCCTCCACGTGGGGAACGGATTCGGGAAGTTCGCCGGGAGCACTCAGCTCGCCGAACTCGGGGAACTGGAGACGCCGATCCTCCTCACCTGCACGCTCTGCGTCTGGAAGGCCGCCGATGCGATGGCCGAGTGGATGCTCGAGCGACCGGGCATGAAGAACGTCCGATCGATCAACCCGGTGGTGGGCGAGACGAACGACGGCGGACTCAACGACATCCGGTCGCGGCCGGTGACCGCGGCGGCCGTCCGGCAGGCGCTCGAGATCGCGGCGGGCGGGCCGGTGGCGGAAGGGAGCGTCGGTGCGGGCACGGGCACCATCGCGTTCGGTTGGAAAGGAGGGATCGGGACGTCGTCGCGCGTGCTGCCGGCCTCGCTCGGCGGCTGGACGGTCGGGGTGCTCGTGCAGACGAACTTCGGCGGCGTGTTGCAGGTCATGGGGGCACCGGTGGGTCGCGAGCTGGGACAGTACGCGTTCCAGCGCGACGTGAGCACGGCGCCGGGATCCGCCGCCGCCGGAGCGCGCGCCGCGCGGAGCCCTGCCGACGACACCGGCGACGGATCGGTGATCATCATCATCGCGACCGACGCGCCGGTGGGGGACCGCAACCTCGGCCGCGTGGCCTCGCGCGCCATGATGGGCCTCGGGCGCACCGGCAGTTCGGCGTCGAACGGCAGCGGCGACTACGCGCTCGCGTTCTCGACCGCTTCGAGCGTGCGCCGCGCGTGGGACGCGCCGCGTCTCACCATCACCGAGTTGGCCAATGAGGAGATGAGCGCGGTCTTCCAGGCGACCGTCGAGGCGGTGGAGGAGGCGATCTACAACTCGCTCTTCATGGCCACGACCGTGCGCGGCAGTGGCCGCACCGCGGAAGCGATCCCGCTCGACCGCGTGCGCGAGGTGCTCCGCAAGTACGGGATCGTGCCGCGGTGAGACGCGCGACGCCCGCTACCTGGTGCTCGCCTCGCGGCCGAACAGCTCGTCGATGTTGATCCTGAACACGATCGCCCGTTCCGGCAGCGGGTCGGTCGCGGTCATCGTCTCGGGAACGAGCCGGCGGAGGATCGCGACGCCCTTGTCGTAGGCCTCGGTCTCGTGCGGTCCGCCGTCCGACCGCAGCAGGTAGAAGCCGCCCTTCACCACCACGCTGCGCCAGTCGAAGAGCGCGTCGATCTCGTCGACCTCGAACGCTATCCACCGGTTGTGCGTGATCACCTCGAGTTTGGTGCCCGGCTGGGTGCGGCCGTAGAGCCAGCCCTCGTCGAAGACGTAGTGGATCGGCTCGATGTCCACGCGGTCCTTACGCGAGAAGGCGAGGCGGCCGACGTGGTGGCGCGCGAGGATCGCGGTGCATTCGGCGGCGCTGAGATCGCGGAAGCGAGGCGTGGGCGTGGGCATCGCAGGGTCCTCAGGACGTGAGCGCGCGGTAGGCGGTCAGGACGCGGTCGAGCGCTTCCTCGGGCGTCGCGCCGTCGGCGGAGAGGTGGCCCATCTTCCGCCCAGGACGCGATTCCTTCTTCCCATACAGATGCACACGGACGCCGGGGATCGCCAGAGCCTTGGCGAAATCGGGTGCGCCGCCCTCCCAGATGTCGCCGAGCAGGTTGTGGATCGCCGCCGGGCGGATGACGTCGACGCTGCCGAGCGGGAGGTGGCAGATGGCACGCACGAGCTGCTCGAACTGGCTCGTGGGGTGCGCACGCTCGGAGTGATGGAAGGTGTTGTGCGGCCGCGGCGCGAGTTCGTTCACCAGCAACGATCCGTCGTGGAGCACGAACATCTCCACGGCCAGCAGGCCGATGATCCCGAGCTTCCCGGCGATGCCGAGCGCGAGTGCGCGGGCCTTGGCTTCGAGGTCCTCGTCGGCGCCGGAGGGTGTCACGGCCCAGGTGAGCACGCCGTGCGTGTGCACGTTGCGCGACGTCGGGTAGGCGACGGCGACCCCGTCGGCCCGGCGCGCGACGAGCACGCTGATCTCGGTGGCGATGTCGAGGAACGCTTCGACGACGCAGACGGGCGCGCGCAGCGATTCGAAGGCGGCACGGCCTTCGTCAGGCGTCCTCACGCGCACCTGGCCGCGTCCGTCATAGCCGCCCATGGCGCTCTTCACGATCGCGGGTCCGAGCGCGGCGACCGCGTCGGCCGTGGTGGTGGAGTGGCGCACCGTGCGGAACGGACCGAGCGGGAAGCCGTTCGAGGCGAGCCATTCCTTCTGGCGCGCACGTTCCTGGATCACGTACACCGCCTCCACGCCGGGGCTGAGCGGCGCGAGGCCGGCCACCGCCTCGAGCGAGGCGCGCGGGATCTGCTCGATCTCGAGCGTCACGGCGGCGCAGCCGGCCGCGAGGCGCGCGGCCGCCTCGGCGTCGGCCCAGGGGGCGGTGATCGTCTCGTCGGCCACGTGACGCGCGGGACAGTCGCGTTCCGGGTCGAGCACACGGACGTCGTAGCCCAAGGTGCGCGCGGCCATGGCCGTCATGCGGCCGAGCTGACCACCGCCGAGGAACCCGATGGTGGCGCCCGGAGGAACGGGCGCGTGCGTCATGGGAGGGTCTGCGAGCGGACGTCGGCGGCGCGGCTGGCGCGCCAGGCGCGGAGCTTCTCGCGCACCTCCGGGCGGTGCGATCCGACGATCTCGGCGGCGAGGATCGCGGCGTTGGTCGCGCCCGGCTTGCCGATCGCGAGCGTGCCGACGGGGACGCCGGCGGGCATCTGCACGATCGAGAGGAGCGCGTCGAGGCCGTTGAGCGAGGTCGCGGGGATCGGCACGCCGAGCACCGGGACGAGCGTCTTGGAGGCCACCATGCCGGGCAGGTGCGCCGCGCCGCCGGCGGCCGCGATGATCACGAGGAGCCCGCGTGACTCGGCTTCGGCGGCGTACTCGAACATGTAGTCGGGCGTGCGGTGCGCGGAGACGACCTTCGCCTCGAACGGCACACCGAGGTGCGTCAGGATCTCGAGGGCGGGGGCGAGGTGCTCGTAGTCGGACTTCGAGCCCATGATGACGCCGACGAGCGGATTGGCAGGGGCGGACATGAGGGAAATATGCCTGCCCGAACGGACCCGCGCACGTCAGGCACGGGCCCGTCAGGCAGCGCGGTCACATCGTCGGCTTGGCCGGATACCGCTCGAACCAGCTGCGCAGGAAGGCCTGCGTGCGCAGGAAGTTCGACGGCGTGGAACTCGTGCCGTGCCACTCGTTGTTGAACCGGACCATCACCGTCGGGACCTTGAGGACCTTGAGCGCTTCGTAGTACTCCTCGGTCTGGCCCATCGGGGTGCGGAGGTCGTTCACCCCGGTCATGAGCATCGTCGGTGTGCGCACGTTGCCCACGTACATGAGCGGCGAGCGGCGGAGGTGCTCCGAGGGATCCTCCCACGGGAGCTTCTCGAAGTTCTGGTACCAGCCCGCACCGTCGGTGGTGCCGACGAAGCTCATCCAGTTGGTGACCGGGCAGTTGGCGCTCGCGGCCGCGAACCGGTTGGTGTGGCCGACGATCCAGCTCGTGAGTACGCCGCCGCCCGAGCAGCCGAACACATACAGCCGCTTGGTGTCGACGAATCCACGCCCGATCACCGAGTCCACGCCCGCCATGAGGTCGTCGTAATCCTTGCCGGGATACGCGTTCTTGATCGCGTTGCCGAACGCCGAGCCGTAGCCGGTGGAGCCGCGCGGGTTGGTGTAGAGCATCACGTAGCCGTTGGCCGCGTGGTCCTGCCGCGCGAAGCTGAAGCCGACGTTGTACATCGAGTGCGGTCCGCCGTGGATCTCGAGCATCATCGGGTACTTCTTCGACGGGTCGAAATCGGGGGGCTTCACGATCCAGCCCTGGATGCGCAGGCCGTCGACCGAGGTGTACCAGAACTCCTCGGTGGTCGCGAGCTTCTTGCCGGTCAGCAGGTCGGCGTTGACCCGCGTGAGCGTCGTGATCGTCTGCGGCGTGGCCGCGTCGAAGCGCACGATGTTCGCCGGCGCGGAGGCGGTGGTGCGCGTGCCGACGAAGACGCCGGCCGCGGTCATGTCGGTCACCTGCAGCACGTGCGCGCCCTGCGTGATCTGCCGGTGCGGACCCGAACGCGGTGCGTAGTAGAGCTGGCGCGAGCCGGCATTCTCGGCGAGGAAGTAGACGCCCTTGGATTGCGCGTCCCACATGAGCTCGGAGGGCGAGCGGTCGAGGGACACCGTGAGCGCGCGCGGCTCCGAGCCGTCGGCGTTCATCACGTAGAGCGCGGCGTCCTGCCAGGTCGCGTCGGTGGAGTCGTAGCCGGTGTAGGCGATGTACCTGCCGTCGGGGGACGGCACGGGATTGCCATCAGGGCCGTTGCGCGTGGTGAGCCGCGTGATCGTGCCGGTCGCGACCTGCACACGATAGATGTCGGACTGCCGCCAGGCGTACGCGGCGTCGGGGACGCGATTGGCGGCGAAGACGAGTGCCGAGCCGTCGGGCATCCAGCGGCCGCCGGCGTTGTCCCAGTCGCCGCTCGTGATCTGGCGTGGTGCACCACCCTCGGCGGAGACGACGAAGAGCTGCGTGTTGCCGTCGGGGAGGAAGCCCTGCCGGTCGGCGCGGTACTTCACCGACTGCACCACGCGCGGCGGCTCGGTCCATTTCGCGCCGCGTGGCGCGGCCGGCATCTCGAGTGACCACGGTTCGGGCTTGGGGACCCGCATCTGGAAGCTGAGCGACCGGCCGTCGGGCGACCACTCCACGCCGGTCGGCGCCTCGACGACGCGGGTGACCTGCGAGGTGGCGCCCTCGGCGTCCATCCAGCGGACGAAGAGCTGCGTGCCGCCGGGTTCGCCGTCGGCCACGTAGACGATCCGAGTGCCGTCGGGGGACCACTTGGCGTCGCTGCCCTCGACGAGGAAGCGCTGACGCGAGCCATCGGCATCCATGATCCAGAGCGCCGTCTTGCGACGGTCGTTCATCTGGTCGATCCAGCCCTTCGTGTAGAGGATCTGCCTGCCGTCGGGGGAGAGCTGTGGGTTGCTCACCTCCTCCCACGCCATGTAGTCGGCGATCGTGAGGCGGTCGGGCCCTGGGCGGCCCTGCGCATCGAGCGCACTCGGGGCAGCGTGAAGGGCGGCGAGGAGTCCGATCGCGACGGCGACGGTGGCGTGTGGCCGCCGGCGCATCACTGCAGACCGCGGGAGGCGAGTGGGCGAGGTCATGGCACCTTCGGGCTGGGGGGAGGACGGTCGCGCTCCAGCGACGTTACCGCACCTCCATCGGCCACGCAACGTCCGTCCTCGCGAGAACGGTCCGCGCTGCCGCCCGAGCGACGCGACCGCCTAGACCCGAGCGCGCGCCATCTCGAGCAGGGCCCGCACCGAGTTCATGTTCCGACCCGTGCCCTGGTCGGCGAACGGCACCTTCAGCTTCGACTGCCCCATGCCGTCGGGATAGTGGATGAAGAGCTCGCGGCCCACGAGCGCGAGCCGCTCGCGGCCCGGGATCTTCCAGCCGTCGAGCACGGTCGCCGACTCCTCGCGCGAGAGGAAGACGACGATGAGCCGGTTCGGCTCCGCTTCCGGAAACGGGTTCGCGGCGATGATCGCCTCGAGTTCGTCCGCGGTGCGGATGATCACCTGCGTGCCCTTGTCGAGGCGCTTGGCGAGCGCGGCCTCGAGCGTCACTCGCGCCTTGGACGCCGAGAGCCCGCTCGAGAAGACGACGTTGCCGCTGGCGATGTAGGTGCGGACGCCGGTGAAGCCGGCCTTCGTGCAGAGCGCGCGGAGGTCGGCCATGGGGAGCTTGCCGGTGCCGCCGACGTTCACGGCGCGGAGGAGGGCGATGTAGGTGGTCAACTTGGGGAATCTACACCGCGGTCGGTGCGATCGGCGCGGTGCGCTCGGAGTTACTGGTGCACGCTTGCGGATGCGGGCGGCGAGCTGCCATCAAATGCTCTGACGCTTGACAGCGGTAAGCGAGTCCGTGGACCAGCAGGCTGCGTTGGCTCTCCGATCGAGCGGCTCCGATTGAATGCGTGGTTCGGGATCCGTCAGTGTCGTCATTGCGAGATGGGTTCCGAGGTCAAGTGGCGATCCGATATGCAGCAATGAAGGTAGGCAGCTGTCCGAGGAACTCGGCCGCCCGTAGCTGGCGATCGCACTGGGCAGGCGAGAGACGCCAGAACTCGTCCTTCAGACGGGTGTCGAGGTTGCACACGCGAGTCGCGGCGAAGAACACGCGGCAGGACGCCTTCCGGTGGTCTGGACTGCGTGGGCGAACGAGGCGTCCGCGATCCAACACGCAGTGTTCACATGCCACCGATCGTCGGTACCAATCGTCGGTGGAGACGAAAAAGTACACGGTCGCCGGTGCCTGGCAGTAGTCCATTCGGCGGAGGCGGGCGTCGTCGGGGAAGGTCCCAGGGGTGCGGGCCATCGACTCAGTCGGCAAATCGGGTCCGAACAGAGTCCAGATACGCGATCTCTCTGCCCGGAGCGAGCTTGTCGTTTTCGACCGTCGGCACGCCGCGCTCGAGCCGTTCGAACAGGAGGTCGCCTGTGGTCAGCACCGGAGGGTATCCTTTAAGCATTAGTCCAATATCGAGACCTGTGTAGACGATCGCCTTCAACTTCGCCAGTCGGCCCGACATCTGCGCGCCCCGCATAAACGTCCGGAAGTCCGAGAGCATGGCGTCGATCTCAGCTTGCAGTTCGTCCGCTGGCGTCCCGCACGCGAGTCGGCCACGCATCCACTGCCGAAGCGCTCGAAACTGGCGCTGCGTCTCTGGGTCGTTGCGGAAGGCGATGATCTCGTCCCACGGCGTGTTCTCCGCCGGCAAGGGAATGTTGCGCAGCGTCACCTCGACGACGCTGACGGGCGAGTCGGTGGCTGCGGCATCTCGCAGCGTCGGGAGGTGTACGGCGATCGGAGCGTCGCGGTAGGAACCGTTGTTAGCGAAACGCCGCATGCGCTCCGAGTGTGGTACACCGGCCGGCAGCATGTATGGGTGCATCGCGGGGCCGTCGATGTACCACTCTGAGGCGGCACGCCAGGAGTCGCTCAATCGTGAGTGACGGCCGTGCTCGTCAACCATGCCGAAGTCGATTGGTGCCGGCATCCCAAGCACGATCCGGTTAACGACGCCGTGTTCTGCGAGGTAGGCGAGGCTGCGTTCGATCTCCGCTCCGTCGACTCCCGGCGAAAGGGTTCCGGTCTGCGAGAACGTCAACACCTTCTCGAAGAACAAGGCCAAGCGCTGCATCTCCGGCGGATCGGCCGCAATCTCGCGGTGAACCAAGATTCCCTTGGCTAGAGGAATGTTGATGGCGCGCACGATACCGTCCTTCACTGGTTCGAACGCATGTGGGTAGTCGCATTGCGGGCATCGTCTCGCGGCGTCTGGCACCGCGGAGTAACAGCGTGGGCAGCTAGTCGGCATTGGAAGTTTCTCTGAAGCGGAGGGCGAGCGAGCAGTGGAGTGCTCCGTAAAATGAAATAGTAGAGCGGTGTGCTGTCGACCTTTGCCTCAGCGATTGCGCTGCCACTGCCACGACCTCAGTTCAGTTCCCAATGATCTTCGGTTCGCCAGTTGGGCCTTGGAGTCGGCCGTCACAGGGGCGCCGGCCGGGCGGCGACGCGAGTTACCAGGCCACTCCGCGCGAGCGCCGCAAGTTCTCGGGGTGGGCGCCGCACTAGAGGGTGTTCACAGCTGCAAGGTCAGAAATGCGATGAGGTCAGTCCAGATTCATCGGAGAGGGTGGAGAATCTCCATGCACGGGGGCCCCGGAGGTTCCCTCACACGGCGAGCGGGAATGACTGACTTGCAGCCGGTCCGGGCGCGCCCGGTATTGCAGGTGGGACGGCACTGCCACGGCGCGAGGGCCGGCCCCGGTCAGCACGCGCCGGTGCGTCCGCCGGTCCACGCGCCCACCAGCCCGGTCGACCGATGCGAAACGAGTTCCGTCGCCTCCCGTGGTCCCCGTTCGCGGCCCGTGCGCTCGCCGCGACCCTCTTGGCCTCCGCCGCGCCGCTCCCGGCGCAACCGCAGGCGCCGCCGACCGCCGAACAGCGCGCGGCGCGCGAGCAGCAACTCCGCGAGCTCGACCGCATCGCGATCGTCGAGCGCAAGGTGATGATCGGCATGCGCGACGGGGTGCGGCTGCAGGCGGACATCTACCGGCCGCGCGACGCGTCGATCAAGGCGCCGGTGGTACTGAGTCGCACGCCCTACAACTTCAACTGGTGGGACGTGCGCAACGGCATGGCGCGCGACGTGAGCACGGCGATGGACGCCGTGCGGCGCGGCTATGCGTACGTGGTGCAGAACGAACGGGGGCGCTTCTTCTCCGAGGGGGAGTGGGACATCCTCGGTCCTCCACTCACCGATGCCGATGACACCTTCAGTTGGCTCGCGGCGCAGTCCTGGTCCAACGGCAAGGTCGGACTGATCGGGTGCTCGTCGACCGCCGAGTGGCAGATGGCCGCGGCATCGCGCGGGCACCCGGCGCTCGGCGCCATGATCCCGCAGGGCTACGGTGCGGGGGTCGGACGCGTGGGTGGCTGGTACGAGCAGGGGAACTGGTACCGGGGCGGGGCGGTGCAGATGCTGTTCATCGCCTGGCTGTACGGGGTTCAGGATGGGCAGCGGCCGATGCTGCCGCGGGACCTCACGCGCGAGGACATCGAGCGCGTCTCGAAGTACTGGGACCTCGCGTCACAGAAGCCGCCGGTGGACTGGGCGCAGGCGCTGCGGCATCTCCCCGTGCAGGACCTGCTCCGCGCGGTCGATGGTCCGCGCGGGCCGTTCGCCGACGCGGTGCCTGCGGGCACCGGCGGCCGGATGATCCAGCGCACGCCGAACGACCCGGCCTGGTACAAGGGCGGCGGCCTCTACCACGACGACATGCCGATCAGCGTGCCGGGCTACTGGTTCATGAGCTGGTACGACGTCTCGGTGGGGCCGAACCTCGCGCTCTTCAACCACGCACGGACCAAGGGGACCACGCAGGCGGTGCGCGACGCGCAGTACGCGGTGATCGCCCCGGTGGCGCACTGCTCGTACAAGCGCGCGACCGAGAACACGGTGGTGGGCGAGCGCTCGATGGGGGACGCACGCCTCGACTACGACGCGATGACGTGGGCGTACTTCGACCGGTTCCTCAAGGGTGCGGACAACGGCGTGCTCGACACGCTGCCGCATGTGCGGTACTTCACGATGGGGAGCAACCGGTGGCAGACGTCCGACGTCTGGCCGCCGCGGGGTGCGAAGCCGGTCACTTACTTCCTCACGAGCAGCGGGCGCGCGAACTCGCGGCTGGGTGACGGGCGGCTCGTGTCGCAGGTGCCGGGCGCGCGCGCGGGAGCGCGCGACACCTTCACCTACGATCCCATGAAGCCGGTGCCCTCGTACGGCGGCAACGTCTGCTGCACCGGCAATGCGGTGCAGGCGGGCGCGATGGACCAGCAGAAGATGGAAGAGCGTCCGGACATCCTGGTCTACTCGACGGATCCGCTGGCCGACGGCGTCGAAGTGAGCGGGCCGGTGGAGGTGACGCTCTTCGTTTCGTCGAACGCGCGCGACACCGACTTCACGGTGAAGCTGCTCGACGTCTATCCCGACGGCCGCGCCTACAACCTGGACGAGACGATCCAGCGCGTGCGCTACCGCGAAGGCTACGACAAGGAAGTGTTCATGGAGAACGGGAAGGTCTACGAGGTCAAGCTCGGGCCGCTCAACACGAGCAACTGGTTCGCGCCGGGTCACCGGATCCGGGTCGAGGTCACGAGCAGCAACTTCCCGCGCTTCGACCGCAACCTGAACACGGGTGGGCGCAATTACGACGAGTCGGTCGGTGTCGCCGCGCTCAACGCGGTACACAATGGGCGACAGACGCCATCACGGATCACGCTGACGGTGGTGACGCCGCCACGCTGACCTCTCGCGCGCTTCAGGCGCATGGCCTAGCTTCGCGTCGTCCCCACCAATGGAGCAGGGCGATGCGAGCGGTCCTCCGGCAGCACCTGAGACGCGTGATCCACACGACGACGGCGCTCGCGGCCTTGGCCGCGGGTGCCGTTCGTGCGTCGGCGCAGGACGCGCCCGTCGCGTCCGCGGACAGCGGGTGGATCGTGGCGTTCGTCCACTGGGAGCGCGGCGCGTCGTTCGTCGTCGGGAACCGTCAGTCGGCCGCGACCGCCGCCGTGACCCGGGTGCCGATCACCAACGCCCTCCTTTCGACGCAGGAGACGAAGCAGGAACTCGGTCGCTCGCGCGCCGACGGCTACGCGGTCCTCACCCTGCTGCCTGCCGGGCGTCAACGGCTGGTCATCGCCGCCGAGGGCTATCGCACGCTGCAGTGTCGCGTGGCGGTGCGCGCCGGCGCGACCGACACCCTCGAGGTGAGATTGGTGTCGACGGAGGCGGTGCCCGGGTTCAACAGCAACGCGTACGGGTGCAGGCAACCGCGCTGAGTTCGGGCGGTCGGGTCTGGCTCAACTCGTCGGCGCGCGGTCGAACCGGAGGTGCCGCACCCGCCCTGCCCACAGCACGAACCCGGTGACGCGTCCGCGCGCGTCTCGCGTGAAGCGCAGGATCTCTCCGCCCGGCATGGTGAAGCCGTCGCGGTAGAGCGCGCCGAGTCGCGCACTGCCGCGCCAGCCCCGGTCGAGCGTGAGCGCTCCGTCGCGCACGACGAACGTGAACGCCGCGTCGAGTTCGGGGCTGCGGTAGGTGCCTGCGTAGGCGGCGAGCGCGGCCGCCGAGCGATCGGGTGACTCGACGCGCACGAAGTCGTTCGCCCGGGCGGCCGGCGCAGTGGTGCGCAGTCCCGGTCGCGCCCCATCGCGCGTGACGAGCACCTCGGCCTGCGCGCCGCGCACGTGGAACCGATCCGCCTCCCACGGCACCAGCACCATGCCGCTGAGACTGTCCACGAGCTGGTCGTTGCGCACCTCGAGGATCATCGCCTCCTCGGTTCGCGGCGAGTGGTAGCGACCGACGATCGCCGCGAGCGCCTGTGGCGCGAGGGCGATCGCCGGGACCGCCTCGGCGCGCACCGGTTCGAGCGCCTCGCCGAGGACGATCGCGGCGACGCTCGTCGCGAGGCCACCCGGGTTGGCCGCACCGATGTTGCAGAGCAGCGCGACCGAGACCGCCTGCTGGGGGAAGCGATAGAGTGCCGCTCGGTAGCCGCCGGTGGAGCCCGTGTGCGATACGCGCCGCACGCCGCGCCACGCGTCGGTGGTGACCCCCAGGCCGTAGGTGATGGCAGTGCCGTCGTTGAGGCGAACGACCGCGCTCAGGGAATCGCGGATCGCCCCCCAGCGTCCCTCGCCGGTCTGGAACGCGTTCGACCATCTGAGGAAGTCGTCGACGGTCAGCAGGAGCCCGCCGCTGCCGAAGACGCGAGTGAACGGATGGTCGTTGCGGAAGCCGGTTGCCGCCGTGCCACCGTAAGCCGCCGCCCGGCCCGGGACCACGACTCGGTGGTCCTCGCGCCAGCGCGTGCTCGTCATGCCGAGCGGGCGGAAGATCCGCTCGTCGGTGAAGGCCTGGAGCGACTTGCCGCTCGCGCGCTCGAGCACGGCCACCGCGACCACGTAGCCCGTGTTGCTGTAGAGATAGTCCTCGCCGGGATCGAAGTTCAGGTCGCGCAGATGCGAGACGATGTCGAGCACCTCGGCGTTGGGGTGGTCGACCTCTCCCGCGGCACGGCCTTGCACGTCGTGCAACGCGTAACGATCCGGGATCCCGCTCGTGTGGCTGAGCAGTTGGCGGACGGTGATGCGCTTGCCGAAGCCCTTCACTTCGGGGACCCACTTGGAGACGTCGTCGCCGAGCGAGAGGACGCCGTCGAGCGCGAGCATGACGAGGCCGGCCGCGACGAACTGCTTGGCGGTGGAGCCGCTCTCGGAGATGGTGCCGACGGTGAAGGGCGTGCCGCTCTCGAGGTTCGCCATGCCGTAGGCGCGCCGCACGAGTGCCTGACCGTTGCGGTCGACGCCCACGGCACACCCGGGTGTGGAGGTGCGGCTGAAGGCCGTGAAGACCGAGTCCACGCGGCGATCGAGCGCAGAGAGCGGGCCCTGGGCCGCGAGGCCCGCGGGTGCGATCAGGACGACGAGCGAGGCGAGGGCAACGGTCGGTCGCATGGGGATCCGCTCCGGTCGTGAGGTCAGGGTGGCCGACGGGGGTGAAGTTGCGGCCGCGAGGCCCGCACGGCAATTCGCCGCCGCCAGGGAACGCGAAAGGGCCAGCCGGTGATGGCTGGCCCTTCGCAAAGCGTCCGGACGAAAAAGCGACCGCGACAGGACTCGAACCTGTGACCCGGTGATTAACAGTCACCTGCTCTACCAGCTGAGCTACGCGGCCGTAGACGGAGAAAAGTAGCCGGAGGGCGGGGGGCATTCAACCCTTGTGGCAGGCGGGTTTCGCCCCACGGCGTATCGCCTCGCGCCAGGTGCTCCCGACCGCGAAACTACGGTCTGGCCGAGGCGTAAAGAGTCAGGCCAAGGCGCAGAGGCACGCCTGGGGAACGCGAAGTTCCTCTCCCGGCGTCCTCGATCGCCCTCTTCCGTACCCGCGCCCGCTCCGATGCCCATCTCCCCCCGCAGTTCGCTCTCGGTCGGCTTCGACGCCCTCCGAGGCAACCCGCTCCGCACCCTCCTCTCCACGCTGGGTGTGGTCATGGGGGTCGGGGCGATGGTGTCGGTCCTCTCCATGGGGGACGGCGTCGAAGCCTTCGCCCGCGAGCAGATCGCGAAGACCACCGACCTGCTCGGCGTCACCGTCGTGCCCTCGACGAGTGCTCGGCTCGACGGTCAGTTCGTGCGCCGCACCGACATCATCCGTTTCACCGGCAACGATGCCCGCTCACTCGGCGATGCCGTGAAGGGCGAGACCAAGCTGCAGCTGATGAGCATGGGCGCGTCGATGGTGATGCTCGACACGCTGACCGGCCCGCGCGGCTTCGCCGTCTTCGGGACGCTCTCGACCTACTTCGCGCAGGAGGAGATGACGCTCCTCGCCGGCCGCATCTTCGCCGACACGGACACCGCGGTGGCCGTGCTCAACACCCGCGCGGCGGGCGTGGTCGCGGGCGACAGCCTCGCGCCGACCAAGGCGCTCGGGCTCATGGTCCCGCTGGGTGGTCACCCGCACCGGGTCATCGGCGTGGTCTCGGGCGGCCGATCGGGCCCGGAGGTGTTGTTGGCGGTCGTACCCGTGGACGACGTCTCCCGCTCCCTGCAGGGGTCACGCTCCCCCACGATCTCCGTCGTGGCGCCCGGCATCGAGGAGGTGGAGCGCGTCCGCCGTGAGGTGGAAGCGTGGATGACGTCGGGGTACGGCCCCAAGTGGAAGGACCGTGCGGAGGTGAGCACCAATCAGGGGCGCGTGAAGCAGATCGCGCAGGGGATGCTGGTCTTCAAGTTGCTCATGGGAGCGATCACGGGCGTTTCGCTGCTCGTGGGCGGGATCGGGATCATGAACGTGCTGCTCGCGTCGGTGGCCGAGCGCACGCGGGAGATCGGGATCCGCAAGGCGACGGGCGCGCGCGACCGCGACATCCTGGTGCAGTTCCTCTCGGAGTCCGTGGCGATCACGAGCTTCGGCGCGACGATCGGCGTGGCCCTCGGACTGTCGATCGCCTTCGCGACCGCGGCGATCATGCGCGCGCAGACGAAGGCGCCGGTAGAGGCCGCGATCACGCCAGCGACGATCCTCGTGGCGGCGGGGCTGTCCGTCGCGATCGGGATCGGGTTCGGGCTGTACCCCGCGCTCAGGGCGGCGCGGCTGTCGCCGATCGATGCGATACGGCACGAATGAAATGCTGAAGGATGAAGGATGAAAGATGCGGGGGTGAGCACTGAGCTCGCCCCCGCATCGTCGTTCAGCTTCCCGCCTTCATCCTCCGGCCTTCTTCCTTCGACTCAGAACTCCATGGGCGGCGGCGGTGCCATCGAGCTCATGGGCGGAGCCATCGGCGGCATCATGGGGGCCGACGGGGCCATAGGCGGAGCCATCGGCGGCGCGACCGGTGTCACGGCGGCGACGGGCTTCGGGGCCGCGGCGATCATCGGTGCGGCCTTCTTGGATGCGGCCTTCTTGGGTGCGGCCTTCTTCGGTGCAGCCTTCTTCGGTGCGGCCTTCTTCGGCGCGGCCTTCCTGGTCGCCTTCTTCGCCGAGCGGCGCACGACCTTCTTCGAGGCCTTCGCGCGCGTCGCCTTCTTCGCGGGCTTCCTCGTCGCCTTCTTGGCGGTCCTCTTGGCGGTCTTCTTCTTCGCGGCCTTCTTCGCCGGCTTTCTCACGGTCCGCTTGGTCGCCTTCTTCGCGCTCTTCTTGGCCTTCTTCTTCGATGCCATCTGGTTCTCCGCTGAAGGATGCTGCCGCTGCCGACTGCCTCAAACTACTGCATAACCGGGCGCGCCACGACTAGCGCTCGAGCAGGGGGGCGAGGAACCGCCCGGTATGCGATCCAGCGACCTTCGCGACCTGCTCCGGGGTCCCCTCGGCCACGATCCGGCCTCCCCCGTCGCCCCCCTCCGGGCCCAGATCGACCACCCAATCCGCCCGCTTGATCACGTCGAGGTTGTGCTCGATGAGCACGACCGTATGTCCGGCGTCGACCAATCGGTCAAGGACGGCGCAGAGCACCTCGATGTCGCGGGCGTGCAGGCCGGTGGTGGGCTCGTCCATCACATAGAGCTTCCGGCCCCCCTTCTTGGCCGCCAGGGCCAGTTCCCGCGCGATCTTGAGGCGCTGGGCCTCGCCGCCGGACAGGGTCGTGGCGGGCTGTCCGAGCCTCAGGTAGCCCAGCCCGACCTGCTGGACCTGCCAGAGGGACTGGCCGAGCTTCTCCTCGCGGGGGAAGAAGCGGATCGCTTCGTCCACCGTCATTTCCAGGACGTCGGTGATCCGCTTGCCGAAGTAGGTCACGTCGAGGACCTCGGCCTTGTAGCGCGCGCCGGCGCAGCTCTCGCAGGGCACGAAGACGTCGGCCATGAACACCATCTCGACCTCGATCGCGCCGGCCCCGTCGCAGGTCTCGCAGCGGCCGCCCTTCACATTGAAGGAGAAGGTGCCCGCCGTGTACCGGCGCTGCCGGGCCAGCGGCACCTCGGCGAAGATCCGGCGGATCTCGTCGAAGGCCTTCACGTACGTGACCGGATTGGAGCGTGGTGACCGGCCGATCGGCTCCTGGTCGACGAGCACGACCTCGTCGAGCACGTCCCAGCCGGTGAGCGTGTCGAAGGCGCCGACCTTCTCCCCGAGATGCTGCTTGGCGGTGTGCTCGCCGGTGAGCTTGTGCTCGAGCGCGCGGAAGATCACGTCGTGCACGAGCGTGCTCTTGCCCGACCCGCTCACCCCGGTGAAGCAGGTGAGCGTGCCGAGGGGGATGCGCGTGGAGACGCTCCGCAGGTTGTGCTCGCGTGCGC
Organism: Gemmatimonadota bacterium; assembly: GCA_021413975.1. Classification (GTDB taxonomy): domain Bacteria; phylum Gemmatimonadota; class Gemmatimonadetes; order Gemmatimonadales; family Gemmatimonadaceae; genus Pseudogemmatithrix. The sequence continues at coordinate 35,962 of JAIOPJ010000048.1, read as the reverse complement.
CGGTGATCGCGAGCCACTGCGGACCGGCGCGCCGGCGCTTCTCGGGGAGCGGGATCACGCGCTCGCCGGTCAGGTACTGCCCGGTGAGCGGACTCTCGTTCGCGGTGGAGGTGGGCCCGCTGAACACGAGCGCGCCCCCCTTCTCGCCGCTGCCGGGGCCGAGCTCGAGCATCCAGTCGCTCACGCGCATGGCGTCGAGGTCGTGCTCCACCATGAGCACGGTGTTGCCCCCGTCGCGGAGCCGCTCGAGGAGCGTGAGCAGCCGCGAGAGATCGCGCGCGTGCAGGCCGATGCTCGGTTCGTCTAGCACGTAGAGCGTGTCGACGAGCCGCGCGCCGAGCGAGTTGGAGAGGCCGATGCGCTGGGCCTCGCCCCCCGAGAGCGTGCGCGTGGCGCGGTCGAGGCTCAGGTAGGTGAGGCCCACGTCGCAGAGGAACGAGATGCGGTCGCGCGCCTCGCGCAGGATGTGCGCGGCGATCTCGGTCTCCTGGGGCGAGAGTACGAGCGAGTCGGCCCAGGGCTTGAGGAGCCCGACGGGCATGTTCGCCATCTCGGCGATGGTCCGTCCGCCGATGCGCACGTTGAGCGCGTCCTGCTGGAGCTTGGTGCCACCGCAGGTCGCGCAGGTCTGCGCCGTCTGGTATTTGCGGAGGAAGACGCGGATGTACTGCTTGTACTTCTTGGGCTCGAGCGCGTCGAGGAAGGGGACCATGCCGACATAGCCCTTGGCCTTGCCGTGCAGCAACCGCTCCTGATGCGCGCGCGTGAGGTCGCGCCAGGGCCGGTCGAGCGGGATGCCCTCCTTCTTGGCGAACTCCGCGAGCGCCCTGCGCTTGGTGTCGTAGCGCGGCGCGGTCCAGGGGTCGATCGCGCCGTCGCGCAGCGTGCGCTCGGGGTAGGGGACGATCAGCGCTTCGTCATACTCGAGCGTCGCGCCGAAGCCGTTGCAGGTGGCGCAGGCGCCGCGCGGGTTGTTGAACGAGAAGAGCTGAGGCGACGGTGCCGGCGCGACGTGGCCGTCGTTGGGGCAGCGGAAGGTCGTGGTGTAGCGGAGCTGGCGCGATGTGCCGCGCTTCGCGCCACGCACGGGATCGTCCCCCGAGCCCGGACCGTCCTCGAGCACCACCGTCGCATCGCCGTCCCCTTCGCTGAATGCGGTCTCGAGCGCGTCGGCGAGCCGCGTGCGCATCCCCTCGTTCACCACGAGGCGATCGGTGACGACGAGCAGCTCCTTGGCCTTGGCGAGATTCGGCTTGCCGGTGTCGAGTTCGTCGAGGTGCAGCACCGCGCCGTCGGCGATGACCCGCACGAAGCCCTTCGCCCGCAAGTGCTCGACGATGCGCGTGTGCACGAGCTTGGCCGAGCGCGCGAACGGGAAGGCCACATGCACCCGGGTGCCGGCGGGCTCGGCCATCACCTCGATGGCCGCGCGATCGGCCGAGTCGGGCTTGAGCTCGCGTCCGCAGACCGGGCAGACGGTCCGGCCGACGCGCGCCCAGAGCAGGCGCATGTAGTCGTAGATCTCGGTCGCCGTGCCCACCGTGGACCGCGACGTGCGCGTGGGGTTCTTCTGCTCGATCGCGACCGCGGGGGAGAGCCCGTCGATGGAGTCGACGTCGGGCTTGGGCATCCGCTCGAGGAACTGGCGCGCGTACGCCGAGAGCGACTCGACGTAGCGCCGCTGCCCCTCGGCGTAGATGGTGTCGAAGGCAAGCGACGACTTGCCCGAACCCGACGGTCCCGTGACGACCGTGATGGCGCGGCGCGGGAAGTCGACGTCGATGTCCTTGAGGTTGTGCTGCCGGGCGCCCCGGACGACGATGCGGTCCTTCACGCCGCGCCTACCGTCCTCTGTCGTTGCCGCCGGTGCCGGTGCCGGCCTGGGGCGGAGGGGGGAGCGGGGGGTCCTCGTCGAAGATCGAGCGCGAGCGCAACGAGACGTCGATCGCGGCGAGGAGCTCCTCGAGCTCCGTAGTCGCCTTGCGCAACGACCACCGGTAGGACGCTCGCGAGCCCGCCAGTGCGAGCCCGCCGACCGCGAGACCCGTGATGGCCGCCGGCGCGGCGATGAGCACGCCCGCGAGCGCCATCGCCTTCACGCCGATGAGGGCACCGACTCCACCGGCGGTCGCCGTGACGCCGCCCGAGAGGAGGCCGTACCCCCAGACGTTGACGCCGTGTCCGGGTCGCAGGTCGGCGACCGCCGTCACCTCCGTGGCCCGCTGATCGTGGTCGAGCACGCGGAGCGTCACGCGCAGCTCGGGTGCGTAGAAGCCGTACCGCAACATCGTGAACGGGTATCGCGTCTGTCCCGACCAGTCCATGTCCGGCAGCTTGAACACGATGATGCCGCCGTCGAGCGGATGCGGACCGATCTGGTCGCGCAGCGTCATCAGGTACGGTGTGCCCTGGAAGGTCCGGCCGATCAGCTTGAGCACGTCGCGCGCCGGCGCACGGATGATGCGCGAGACCGAGAGGGCCGGCCGGAGGTCGCCGAAGAGCCGCTGCGCCATTCTCCCGCGCGTGCTCGCGCTGTCGAGCGGCAACGGGGCGGCGCCGTCGCGCGGGAGTTCCGAGAGCGCGAGCGCGACGAAGCGCTGCGAGATGCCGGCTTCCACCGCCGCCGCCTCGACGTCCTGAAGTCGGTACGTCGACGTCCCCACCCCGGTCTCGCCGGCGTTCCGGCTCGGGTCCTTCTCGGCGGCCGATCCGGGCCCGAGCGCGCGCGCGGCATGCGTGCGGGTCTCGCGCTCGAGACGCGCCGCCGCCTCGGCCTGCAGCTGCGCCGCGCGGTGCCAGACGAGACCGGCCTGTTCCTCGGAGAGCACCCGGTGCCCGCCGCTCACCACGACGGGCTCACGCGCGGCCACCGCCCCCTCCATGGCACGTCGAAGCGCTTCCGACAGCTCCTCGCCGGTGGCGAACCGCTCAGCCGGGTCCTTCGACAAGCAGCGGTCGATCACCGCCGCGAGCGCCTGCGGCACCTGCGGCGCCACCGAGAGCAGTGGTGGCGCGGGCCGCGTCACGTGGGCCACGAGGACCGCCGTGGCGCCCGCACCCTCGAACGGCACCCGGCCGCTGAGAAGGAAGTAGCCGACGCAGCCGAGCGCATACAGATCCGACCGGCCGTCGAGCGCCGTTCCCTGCACCTGCTCCGGACTCATGTAGTGCGCCGTTCCGACCACGTGCCCCTCGCCGGTCATGCTCGGCGACCGTTCGCTGCGCGCGATCCCGAAATCGGTGACGAGCGCGCGGTTGGTGCCGCGCTCGATCATGATGTTCTCGGGCTTCACGTCGCGGTGGATCACGCCGCGGGCATGCGCATAGGCGAGGGCCCACGCGACCTCGCGCAGGTGGCGGACCGCGTCCGCCGCCGGGAGCGGACCGCGGTCGCGCACGCGTTGCCCGAGGTTCTCGCCGTCCACCAGGCCCATGACGAAGAAGGCGAAGTCCCCGCGCTGGTCGGCGCGATGGATGTGCACGATGTGCGGGTGCGAGAGTTGGCCGGCGGTCCGCGCCTCGCGCAGGAACCGCTCGCGCACCTCGCTGGTCGCCGAGCCCGGGGGGAGCACCTTGAGCGCGACCTGACGGTCGAGCATGAGGTCGCGCGCGAGGTAGACCACACCCATGCCGCCGCGACCGATCTCGCGTTCGAGTTCGAACTCGCCCGCGAGGGCGGCAGGAAGGGCGGCGAGCGCCTGATCGAAGAGTGGCGGCAAGAGATGTTGGTCGGGTCCCACGGAATCTAACGGCGGGCTGGCCCTGACCGTGCCCCCATGGCGACATTGGAAAATGACCGCGCCCGCCGCCATCCAGCACGAAGAGGACGCCCTCGGGAAGGCGTTCGACGGGCGGCTGGCCAGACGCCTCTTCACCTACGTGCGCCCGTACGGCGGGCTCGTCCTCGGCGCCGTGGCGGTGCTCATGGTCGAGGGCGTCCTGCAGCTCGCGCCGCCGCTGTTGACGCGCCGGGTGATCGACGTGGCGATCCCGGCCGGTGACGCCGCGCTCGTGCGCAACTCGGTCCTGCTGCTCGTGGGCGCGCTCCTGTTGCAGGTCTCGGCCACCTACGTCGAGACGCTGCTCACCGGCATCCTCGGTCAGAAGGTCATGCATGACCTGCGGTGCCAGCTCTTCGCGCATCTGCAACGGCTTCCCATCCCGTTCTTCGACCGCAATCCCGTGGGACGTTTGGTGACGCGCGTCACGTCGGACGTGGAGTCGCTCAACGAACTCTTCGCCTCGGGCGTGGTCGCCGGACTCGGCGACCTCTTCACGCTGCTCGCGATCACCATCCTGATGGTGATCGTCGACTGGCGGCTGGCCCTGGCCGCCTACCTCGTGGTGCCGGGGATCCTCTGGGTCTCGCGGGTCTTCCGGCTCAAGGTGCGCGAATCGTACCGCGAGATCCGCACGCGGCTCGCGCGGATCAACGCCTTCCTGCAGGAGCGCATCGCCGGCATGCGCGTGGTGCAGCTCTTCAGCCGCGAGGGAGACGAAGCCGCCCGGTTCGCCGCACTCGACAAGGCGCATCTCGATGCGCACCTGCGCTCGGTGACGGTGTACGCGCTCTACTTCCCGGCGATCGAGATCCTCACGAGCATCGCACTGGCGAGCCTGATCGTCGCGGCGGCGCCGAGGGTGGAGAACGGCGCGCTCACCGTCTGGACGCTCGCGGCCTTCATCCAACTCGCGCGGCGGTTCTACCAGCCGCTGCAGGACCTCTCCGACAAGTACAACACGCTGCAGCAGGCCATGGCGAGCTCCGAGCGGATCTTCACCCTGCTCGACACGCCGGCGGCCGAGGGCACCGAGACCACCGCCGTGCTCGCCGCGCGGGGCGCGTCGTCGCAGGGCGTGACGGTCACGTTCGAGGACGTCTGGTTCGCGTATGCCGAGCCCACCTGGGTGCTCCGCGGCGTGTCGTTCACGGTGCGCCCGGGCGAGACGCTCGCCCTGGTGGGTCACACCGGGGCAGGGAAGACGACGGTCATCAACCTGCTCCTGCGCTTCCACGAGCCGCAGCGGGGACGGATCCTGCTCGACGGGCGGGACATCCGCTCCATGTCGGTGCACGAGCTGCGGCGAGTGGTGGGCTATGTGCAGCAGGACATCTTCCTCTTCGCCGGTGATGTCGCGACGAACATCAGGCTCGGGAACCCGCTGAGCGACGGCGAGGTGCGACAGGCGGCCGAGCGCGTGGGCGCCGACCGCGTGATCGCGCGATTGCCCGACGGCTACGCGCAGCAGCTGGGGGAGCGCGGCTCGAGCGTGAGCGTCGGGGAGCGCCAACTGCTCTCGTTCGCGCGCGCCATCGCGGCCGATCCGGCCCTCCTGTTGCTCGACGAGGCCACGAGCGCGGTCGACAGCGAGATCGAGGCGGAGATCCAGCGCGGCCTCGCCACGCTGATGCAGGGCCGGACCACGATCGCCGTGGCGCACCGCCTCAGCACCATCATCGGGGCGACCGAGATCCTCGTGCTCCACCACGGAGAGGTGCGGGAGCGGGGGACTCATCGGGCGCTCCTGGGCCGCAACGGCCTGTATGCGCGGCTCTTCCGTTTGCAAGCCGGGGAGTACGAGGCCGCCGCGTCGCCGGGCGTTTGACGCTTGCCGACCCCCCCTCGCTCCCCGTAGTTTCCCCTTCTCGATGCCCTACCTGAAGCTTCGCGACAGCCAATACCCCCTCGCGGCGGGTGAAACGACCATCGGCGCCTTCGACGGGGCCGGTATCCGGTTGCCGAGCGGCGACCCGGCGAACGGGGCGATCGTCTCCCTCGGCGCCAGCGGCGTGTCGATCCGCCTCAGTGCCGCCTCCGCGGTCGTGATGGTGAACGGGGTGCAACTGGGGATGCAGCCGAGCCCCCTGCTGCACGGGGACAAGGTCGAGATCGGTGGCCACGAGTTGCGGCTCGGCGAGGACCAGAAGGGCGGGAACACCTCGTTCGTGAGCGCGGCCGAAGTGGCCAAGATGGTCGGTGCCAAGAGCGGTGCGGCGCCCAAGAAGCCGACGACCGCGACCGGTGGCCGCCTCGTCTCGCTCGTCGACGGCCGCGAGTACACGGTGCAGGACACCGGTCTCTCGTTCGGCCGCGAGGTCGGGAACGACGTCGTGATCGCCAGCACCGAGATCTCGCGGCGGCACGCGAGCATCGCGCCGGCGGCCAACGGCTACGTCATGACCGATCACAGCACGAACGGCGTCTGGGTCAACGGTGCGCGCGTCGCCGGCGAGCAGCTGCTCGGCCGCGGGGACGTGATCAAGATGGGGGCCGAGGAGTTCCGGTTCTACGCGGACGTCGCGAAGCCGGCTCCGGCACCCGCACCGGCACCGGTCGTGGTCGCTGAGGCGGCTCCTCCGCCTCCGCCGGAGCCCCGCCCCGCCCCTCCAGCTGCGGCTCCTGCGGCGGCTCCGGTGCCCGCTCCGGCCGCGACCCCAGCAGCGGTCGCGGCACCCGCGCCGGTCGAGCCCCCGCCCGCGCCGCCCGCCCCCGTCTCAGCCCCCTCGCTCGCGCATACGATGATGGGGGCCCCGGCCGCGAAGCGCCCGCCGGCTCCTGCTCCGGCTCCTGCTGCGGCGCCTCCGCCGGCGCCGATCGTCGAGCCGTCGACCGCCCCCTCGGCCGCTCGGGCCGCACTGGCGACGCTCGAGATCGTCGCCGAGGGACCGCTCAAAGGGCTGAAGTTCGAGCTCCACTCGGCGCTGACCAACATCGGGCGCGGTGAGCACAACGACATCGCGATCAAGGACGAGTCGATCTCCGACTCGCATGCGAAGATCCAGAAGCGCGCCGACGGCTGGTTCGTGGTGGACCAGGAGTCGACGAACGGCACCTACGTGGGCGGGCGCCGCGTGCAGGGCGAGGTGCGCGTGGAAGGTGCGCCCGATCTGCGGTTCGGCGGCATCAAGATGACCTTCCGTCCCGCGGCGGTGTCGCTCGCCGAGGGTGGCGGAACGCGAGCGATCGCCGCGGTGAATGTCGACGCGCTCCGGAAGCAGGCGGCGGCCCGGCCGTCGGCCAAGCCGGGCGCCGGGACGAAGGCGCCGGGTCGCGCATCCGCTAATGTTCAGGCACCGGTCGCGGAAGAGAAGAAGAAGGGTTGTGCCGCAGTGATCGTGCTCCTCGTGTCCATCGCTGGCACGGGTGTCGGGCTCCTTTCGCTTCTCCTGTTCGCGGGGCGCTGAACAGATGCAGATCAAGGTGGGCGCACGAACGGATGTCGGCATGGTCCGATCCGGGAACGAGGACAACTTCTTCGCCGAGGCCGATGCCAAGCGGGGAGTGTTCGTCGTCGCCGACGGCATGGGCGGTCACGCTGCGGGCGAGGTCGCGAGCGAGATGGCCGTGCAGATCGTCGCGCGGAACCTGCTGCCGCTCCAGTCCGTGAATGACGACGGGGCGCCGACGACGGTCGCGCATGCGCTCAAGGACGCGAATCGGGCGATCTACGAGCGGATGCTCGCCGAGGTCGACAAGCAGGGGATGGGGACCACGCTCTCGGTGCTCGTGATGTCCGATGCGGGCTACCTCATCGGGCAGATCGGCGACTCGCGGATCTACCTGCTGCGCGACGGTGCGCTCGTGCAGATCACCAAGGACCACTCGTACGTGCAGGAACAGGTGGACGCGGGGCTCCTCACGCCGGAGCAGGCGCGGTACCACCCGTACAGCAACGTGATCACGCGCTGCGTCGGCGCGAGCGACGAGGTCGAGGCGGACATCTATCAGGGGCCCACCCGGCCCGGCGACGTCTTCCTCGTGGCCTCCGACGGCCTCACCGGCATGGTCGACGATCGCCGGTTGCAGCAGCTCCTGCTCGCGCGCTCGGGCCCGGGACGGATCGTGGACGCGCTGATCGCCGAGGCGAACAATCGCGGCGGCCTCGACAACATCACCGCGATCGTGGTCCAGGTGGACGGACTCGACGGCCCTTCGGATGGCTGAGGAGCCGGAGACGGTCGGCGGGATCGCCGAGCTCTACCTCGGGAACATCCTCTACGCGCTCGAGCGGTGCGCGCTCGCGATGGCGGAGGACGGGAAGTCGTCCGATGCGCACTTCTATCGCGGGATCGGGCGGCTGCTGGCCGAGGCGCACGGGAAGGCGCGGAAGGTCGCGCCCGAGGGCTGAGTCGGACGGCTACTGCCACCGCCTCGGCCTTCACCACCGAGGCACCGAGGGCACCGGGAACTGCAACTGAATTCGGAAGAAGGGGCCCGACGGAGATCTCTCCGCCGGGCCCCTGCGCCATTCATCCCAAAGGTCTGGACTGCCATGTGTGCCAGGCCGCGCCGGTCGATCAAGGCACGCGTGCGGTACTCGGTGCCCTCGGTGCCTCGGTGGTGAAAGCAGTTGAGCCGCCTACGACGCCGCCAGCACCGCCAGCACCTCGGCCGGCGCGATCTCGACACGCCCCACGGTGAACACCCGCAGCCACCGCGCCGAATGGTAGAGCTGCTCGGCGAGGATGGGGAGGTTGATCGCCCCTGCCAACCCGGAGTCGGTGATGCGCCGGACCGTCCCGTCGCGCGCGAGGAGCGGGAGGTCGAGACCGATCATCCGTTCCTTGCGCGGGTAGTCGAGGAGGAGTTCGCCGCTCGCCAGCCCATGGGCGCGCGCCAACGCCGCTTCGGCACTCCGGGTCCGGTCCCGGTCCTCGGCGATCCACTCGAGCTCGAGTCCGGTGAGCTCGGCGGCGGGCGCTTCCATGGCGCGCTTGTAGAGCCGCCGTTCGCGCAGCGCGGCGAGGAGCGGCGGGTCACCCGCGCTCTCGATCGCGTGGAGGATCCCCGCGTCGGTGTACGTGACGAGCGTGTCGACCGCGAGCACGCCCGCCCGGAGCGCGTCCTCGACGAGGCGCTTGTACATCGCGGTCGCCGAGCGCACGGCATGCTGCCAGTACACGTTGCGATACATCTGGTACTTGGCGAAGAGCAGCGACTCGAGCGCCGAGAGCCCCTTCTCGCGCAACCCGACGGTGGGCCGCCCGGTGACGGGATCGGCGACGATCGTGAGCGCGTGCCGGAGACGGTCGACGTCGATCTCGCCGTATGCCACGCCGCACATCATCGCATCGCGCTTGAGATAATCGGTCTTGTCGAGGTCGATCGAGCCGGAGATGAGCCCCTGCAGCGCCGACTCGCTCCGTCCGCGCACGAGGGCGAGGATGCGCTCGGGCGCGTCGGATGCGAACTCCTCGCGGAGGATCCGGCCCACGGGCCCGTCGGCGATCAGCGGTGCCGCCACCTCCTCGTGGTGCGGGACGCCGATCTCCTCGAGCGCATGCGAGAAGGGGTAGTGCCCGATGTCGTGCAGCAGCGCGGCCGCCACGACGAGCTGCCGGTCGAGCTCGGGAACGGCGCCGAGTTCCCCGGCGTCGTCGAGCACTCGCACGGTGAGACGGGCGAGATGATAGGCGCCGAGCGCATGCTCGAAGCGCGAGTGCGTCGCACCGGGGTAGACGAGGTGCGCGAGGCCGAGTTGGCGGACGTAGCGCAGTCGCTGGAAGGGCGCCGAGTCCATGAGCCGGAGGTAGGGCCCGTCGACTCGGATGTTGTTCCAGAGGGGGTCGCGGAGGGTCGGCATGGACTGCAGAGGGGAGATGGGAGAGGTGAGAGGTAAGGTAAAGCCGAAACGAAGAAGGCGAGGCCGCACGGCCTCGCCCCCTTCATCCTTCAGCCTCAGTCCCGGCGATTCAGCCCTTCGGCCCCGCCGCGAGGATCGCCTTGCTCACCGCCGAGCCGAACTTCTTGATGTTCTCGTCGAACATCGCCGCCAGCTTCTTCGCCTGGGCGTCGTAGGCGGCGCCATCCTTCCAGGTGTTGCGCGGCTGTAGGACATCGGCCGGCACGCCCTCGACCGCCGACGGGATCGGCAGGCCGAAGATCGCGTCCGGCGTGACCTGGGCCTTGTCGAGCTTGCCGGCGAGCAGCGCACGCACCATCGCGCGGGTGTAGGCGAGCTTCATGCGCGAACCGACGCCATAGGGGCCGCCGCTCCAGCCGGTGTTCACGAGCCAGACCTGCGCACCGTGCTTGTCGAGCAGCTCACCGAGCATCTCGGCGTACTTCGTGGGGTGCCAGACGAGGAAGACCGCGCCGAAGCAGGCCGAGAAGGTCGCCTGCGGCTCGGTGACTCCGCGCTCGGTGCCGGCGAGCTTGGCCGTGTAGCCCGAGAGGAAGTAGTACATCGCCTGCTCGCGCGTGAGCTTGGCGATGGGCGGGAGCACGCCGAAGGCATCGGCGGTGAGGAACACCACATGCTTCGGGTGTCCACCACGGCCGCTCGGCACATGGTTGCGGATGTAGTGGAGCGGGTACGAGGCGCGCGTGTTCTCGGTGATCGACTGGTTCGCGAACTCGACCTTCTTGGTGCCGGGCTCGAGCACCACGTTCTCCAGCACCGTGCCGAACATCTCGGTGGTGGCGAAGATGTCGGGCTCCTGCTCCCTGGAGAGGTTGATCACCTTGGCGTAGCAGCCGCCCTCGAAGTTGAAGGTGCCGTTGGCGCTCCAGCCATGCTCGTCGTCGCCGATCAGGCCGCGCTCGGGGTCGGCCGAGAGCGTGGTCTTCCCGGTGCCCGAGAGGCCGAAGAAGAGGGCGGTGTCGCCGGCCGGGCCGATGTTCGCGGAGCAGTGCATGGAGAGCACGCCCTGCTTGGGCAGGAGGTAGTTCATCACCGTGAACATCGACTTCTTGAGCTCGCCGGCGTAGCGCGTGCCGCCGATGAGGATCATGCGCTTGGCGAGGTTGAGCACGATGAAGGTGCTCGTGCGCGTGCCATGCTTGGCCGGGTCGGCCTGGAACTCAGGCGCGTGCAGGATCGAGAAGTTCGGCGCGAAGGCCGCGAGCTCGGCGAGCGCCGGACGGATGAACATGTTGCGCACGAAGCTCGCATGCCACGCATTGGGCGTGACATAGCGGCACGAGAGCCGGTAGTCGGCGTCGGCGCCGCAGTACAGGTCCTCGACGAAGAGCTCGTCGAGCCCGTCGAGGTAACCGCGCACGTCGGCGAGCAGCACCTCGAAGTGCGCCTCGCTGATCGGCTGGTTCACCTTGCCCCAGTCCACGTCGGCCTCGGTGGAGACCTCCTTGACCACGAACTTGTCGTTGGGCGAGCGGCCCGTGTGGGGCTTGGTGACGGCGACGAAGGGGCCCATGTGCGCGAGTTCGCCCTCACCCTTGCGGATGGCGGCCTGCACGAGCTCCGGCGCCTCGAGGTTCCAGCGGACGGTGCCCTTGGGCGCGAGCCCCTGGGCGCCAAGGCCGGTTGCGCTCTCGCGGACGGGGACGGACGATGTGGTCATGGTGGGGTTTCAGCGTAGGGAGTGGGAAGGGCCGCGCTGCTGCGCGTCGATCACGGCCACGGCCGCCATATTGACGATCTCCTGCACGTCGGCGCCCTGTTCGAGCACATGCACGGGATGCTGCATGCCGACGAGGATGGGGCCGATCGCCGTGGCCCCGCCCAACTGCGTGAGCAACTTGTACGCGATGTTGCCGGCGCTCAGGTTCGGGAAGATCAGCACGTTGGCCGCTTCCTTGAGCGCGCTGAAGGGGTAGCGCCCCGCCAGCACCTCCTCGCTGAACGCCGTGTCGGCCTGCATCTCGCCGTCGACGATCAACGACGGGTCGCGCTGCCGCACGATCCGCACCGCCTCGGCCACCTTCTGCGCCTCGGGGTGCTTGACCGAGCCGAAGTTCGAGAACGAGAGCATCGCGATCCGCGGCGAGACGCCGAAGGTCTTGGCCAGACCTGCTGCCGACTGCGCGATGCTCGCGAGCTGATCGGCCGTCGGTTCGATGTTGACGGTCGTGTCACCGAAGAAGACGACGTGCTTCTCGAAGACCAGCATGTAGAGACCGGCCGCGAGCCCGACCTGCCTGTCGGCGCCGATCACTTCGAGCGCGGGGCGCACCGTCTCGGGGTAGTGCTTGCCGATGCCGCCCACGAGCGCATCGGCGTCGCCGGCGGTGACCATGACCGAGCCGAAGGTGATCGCGCGGGTGATGCGCTGGTTGGCCTCCACGAGCGACATCCCCTTCCGCTGACGCTTCTGCCAGAGGATCTGGGCGTAGGCGTCGCGGCGCGGCGCGGTGCCGGGCTCCACGAGCGTGATGCCGTCGAGCGGGATGCCCAGCTCGTCGGCCATCTGGCGCACCTTGTCGGTGCGGCCGAGGAGGATCGGGAAGGCGATCTCCTCGTCGACGAGGATCTGCGCGGCGCGCAGGATCCTGGGGTCCTCGCCCTCGGGGAAGACGACCCGGCGCGGGTCGGCCTGCGCGCGCGAGATGAGGCCGCGCATGATGCCGCGTGCGCGGCCGAGCCGGGCCTCGAGGCGGTCGCGGTACTCGTCGAGGTCGATGAACTCCTTCGCCACGCCGCTCGCCACCGCGGCCCAGGCCACCGCCGGCGCCACGCGCAGCAGCGCGCGCGGGTCGAACGGGAAGGGGATCAGGTACTCGGGGCCGAACTTCACGTTCGTGAGCCCGTAGAGCGCGGCCACGCTGTCGGGCACGTCCTCCTTCGCGAGGGCGGCGAGGGCGCGCGTCGCCGCCATCTTCATCTCCTCGTTGATCTCGGTCGCGCGCGCGTCGAGTGCGCCGCGGAAGATGAACGGGAAACCCAGGACGTTGTTGACCTGGTTGGGATAGTCGGAGCGCCCGGTGGCGATGATCGCGTCGTCGCGCACGGCGCGCACCTCGTGCGGCAGGATCTCCGGCACCGGGTTGGCGAGCGCGAAGATGATCGGCGCCTTGGCCATCGCCTTCACCATCGCCCCGGTGACGGCACCGGCGACCGAGAGACCCACGAACACGTCGGCGCCGACGAGCGCCTGCGTGAGATCGCGCCGGTCGGTCTCGACCTGGAACCGTGCCTTGTACGGATCGATGAAGTCGGTGCGCTTGGTGTGGATCACACCCTTGCTGTCGCACATGAGGATGTGCTCGCGCTTGACGCCGAGGCGCACGTAGTGCTCCGCGGTGGAGATCGCGGCCGCGCCGGCGCCCGAGAAGACGACCTTGATGGCGGCGATGTCCTTGCCGCTCACCTCGAGCGCGTTGAGCAGGGCCGCGCCGGAGATGATCGCGGTGCCGTGCTGGTCGTCGTGGAAGACCGGGATCTTCATGGTCTTCCGGAGGGTCTCCTCGATGTGGAAGCACTCGGGGGCCTTGATGTCCTCGAGATTGATGCCGCCCACGGTGGGCTCGAGGAGCTGGCAGAAGCGGATCACCTCTTCGGCGTTCTCGGTCCCGACCTCGATGTCGAAGACGTCGATGTCGGCGAACTGCTTGAAGAGGTTGCCCTTGCCTTCCATGACCGGCTTGCCGGCCAGGGCCCCGATGTTGCCCAGGCCCAGCACGGCGGTGCCGTTGGTCACGACCGCCACGAGGTTGCCCTTGGCGGTGTACTTGTAGACGTCGTCGGGGTTGTTCTTGATCTCGAGGCAGGGCTCGGCGACCCCCGGAGAATAGGCCAAGCCGAGGTCGCGCTGGTTGGTCAGCGGCTTGGTCGGAACGACGGCGATCTTGCCGGGCCGGCCGCGTGAGTGATAGTCGAGCGCGTCCTCGCGTTTCATGAGGCTAAATGTAGTGGCTCCATGGGGATGGAGGAATGTCGTCGACCGCCGGGGTTGCGCCTTCACGGCCGTGGCGATTAGTCCTTCATCGCCCCATGACCCGACCGCCCCCGATCGGAACCAGCCGGACCGCGAGCACCCGAGGGCGCTCGCGGTTCGCGCGCGCGCTCATGGGGGCGTGGCTCGCGGTCCAGGTGCTCGTCGTCGCGGCCGTTCCGATCGCGGATGCCCAGGCGGATCACACCGAGCGGATCGTCGCCCATTGGGATGACGCGCAGGAGCGCAACTGCCCTCCGCTTCACGATCCCTCCGCGTGCCGGCTCTGTCAGGTCGTCTCGGCGACGTTCGGGGGCCCGGCGGGCCCGGCGTTGGCTCCGGTCCGCCTGGTGGCCGTCGCGGCCCCGTTGCCCGACGAACGCGGGATCTCGGCGCTCGCCGCCGCCCTGCGCGCCTCGCCGAGACCCCGCGGTCCACCGTCGGCCTGAGTCACCGAGCCCGTACGGGCCCGGTCGGGCGGCGCGCCATCCGGCGCGCGCCCCAGTCGAGGTGAGCGGGTCGCCCGGAGCGTCCGGAGCGGTCGCGCCACCGAACACGGACTCCAGCGACCTTCCCGATGCACAACACTGTCAAGTCGTTGCGCCGCGCCCCGCTGTGGGCGCTGCTTCTCACGCTCGCTCTTCCGAACGGCGTCCTCGCCGCGCCGAGCGACCTCAACTCACCCGCCGTGATCGGCACGGTCGTCGACTCGGCCGGCGCCCCGCTCGCCAACGCCAACGTGATCGTCGCCGAGGTGTCACGCGCCACTACCACCAACGCCCAGGGCGAGTTCGTCCTGCGCGGCCTCCCCGCAGGCGAGTATCACCTGAGCGTCACGCTCATCGGCTACGCCCCGGGGCACCGCGTGGTGCGGGTCCTCGCGGACGGGCAGGACGTCCGGGTGCGGATCGCGCTCGTCCCCACGCCACTGCGGCTCAACTCCGTCATCGTGAGCGCCTCGCCCACGGGCACCGAGACCGATCGCCTCACGCAGGCGGCGGTGGAGCTCTCGGGCCGCGCACTCTCGCGATCGCTCGGGTCATCGGTCGCGTCGACGCTCGCACAGGAACCGGGCGTGAGCCAGCGCTTCAATGGTCCCGCGGCCACGATGCCGGTGATCCGCGGCCTGACCGGGGACCGGATCCTCGTCCTCCAGGACGGCGAACGCTCCGGCGACCTGGCCTCGGCGGCCGGGGATCACACGGTCTCCGTCGACCCGCTGGCGGCCCAGCGCATCGAAGTGGTGCGGGGACCGGCCTCGCTGCTCTACGGCAACAATGCGCTCGGCGGCGTGGTGAATGTCGTCTCGAACGACATCCCGACGTCGGTCCCGACGCACTTCGAGGGCAACGTCGGCTCGCAGAGCGAGTCGGTGACCCCCGGTGGCGCATTGAGCGCGGCGATCACGACCGGCGTCGGCGCGCGCGGCGCGTTGACGGTGCGTGGCGGCTGGCGGGAGATGGGCGCGCTCCGCACCGGCGGTGCGACCGCGCTCGACGGGACCGACTCCCGCGCGATCAACGCCGCCGTCGGCTACGGGTACGTGGGCGAGCGTGCGAATGCGGGGCTCGCCGTGAAGGCATATGACTTCGACTACGGCATCCCCTCGGCGCCGGGAGACCCCGAGGCGGGAATCCGGATCGACGGGCGCCGCGCCGCCGCGAGCGCGCGCAGCGGCATCCAGCTCCCGGGTGCGGCGCTGCCGTACCTGCGCATCGAGACGACGGTGCAGCACTACACGCACGACGAGATCGAGTCCGACGGCGCGATCGGCACCAACTTCCAGCTCCGCACGCAGACGCTGAATGCGCAGGCGACGACGGCGTTCGGGCGCCTCAAAGGCGCGCTCGGCCTGCAGGGGCTGTTCAAGCAATACGCGGCGACCGGCGAGGAGGCCCTCACGCCGGCCGCCAACTCGAGCGGGCTCGGCGCGTTCGTCTATCAGGAGTTGCCCTTACACCGCGACACCGGTGACGACGACGCCGATCACGAAGGCGAGGCGCAGCTCCAGTTCGGGGCGCGGTGGGACGACTACTCCATCGCCTCGAGGACGGGGGAGCCGAAGTTCGGCGCCGGACGCACGAGCGACTTCAGCAAGGCCTCCGGGTCGCTCGGCATCAGCGTGCCGCTGGGGAAGGTCCTCAGCGTGAGCGGGTCGGTCGCGCGCGCATTCCGTGCGCCGACGGTCGAGGAGCTCTACTCCAATGCCTTCCACGCCGCCGCCGGCACCTACGACATCGGCAACGCGTCCCTGCAGGCCGAGACGAGTGCGGGGGCGGAAGTGATCGTTCGCGCGCGCACGTCGCGGGTGACGGCACAGTTCTCGGCGTATTCGAACCGGATCGCCGACTACGTCACGCCGAACATCGTCGGCGACACGTTGGTGGACGGTGACCTCGTGCCGCTCAATCGCTTCGCGCAGGCCGACGCACGGTTGACCGGCATCGAGGGCATGTTGGAGACCCGGCTCGGCCCCTCGGTGGTCGCGAGCGTCAGCGGCGACCTGGTGCGCGGCGAGTTCGACGCAGGGGGTGCGTTGCCGTTCATGCCGCCCGCGCGCGTCGGCGGCGGGCTGCGCTGGGAGCGCGGTCGGTTCTCGCTCGCCGGAGACGTGCGGCACGCGTTCGCACAGGACCGGGTGACCGGCGGCAGCGTGGACGTGGCGACCGAGGCCTACACGCTGCTGAACCTGAGCGCGGGGACGCAGTGGGTCGTGGGGAACGTCCTGCACGGGTTGACGCTGCGCGGAGACAACGTGGGCGACGTGCGCTACTTCGATTCAGCGAGCCGGATCAAGAGCTTCGCGCCGAACCCCGGGCGCAACATCTCGCTGGTGTATCAGGTCCGGTTCTGAACGAGCTGGATCGCCCGTTCACGCGCGTCGAGCGCGTGCACGGGCAGCACGAGCAGGTCGCCGGGCCGGGCCCACTCGAGCAGGCGCTCCACGCCATCGGTCTCACCGAGGGACATCTCGATCAGCGTCTCCGGCGCACCGGCCGCCACGAGGGCGGCGCGGAGGATCGCCGGGACGTCGCCGCGTTCGCGCCCCCGCAGGTGCCCGTCGAGGTCCTTCAGCACGATCCGGTCCGGCCGTGCTTCCCACGCCGAGCGTGCCAGCGCGCGGATCGCGTCGTCGTCACGGTCGCCGGCCTGGCCGAGCAGGAACCCCAGGCGGCCCGTGCCGCGATGGCGTGTCGCCGCGCCGAGGAGCTGGGCGAGACCGTGGGGATTGTGCGCGTAGTCGATCCAGACACGGACGCCGCCGACGTCGAACCGCTCCAGGCGGCCGGGGTTGTCGGTGTTGTCGCGGCCGAAGCTGCGGAGCGTCGCGTCGATGGCGTCGCGGTGCACGCCGAGCGCGCGTGCGACGTGCGCGGCGCCCACGGCATTCGCCACGTTGTGCCAGGCTGAGCCCCCGAGCGTGATCGGCATCTCCTCGACGGGAGGGACCGCATCGCCGGGCGCGAACGCGCTGAACCACTCCGTGCGACCGGTGCGGGACTCGGCGGCGACCCGCAGCGAGACATCATCGGCGTTGAGCACGAGCGTGCCGCCGCCATCGAGTGCACGGGCGACCACGAGCTTCACCTCGGCGAGATCCGCCAGCGACTCGATCCCGTAGCCGCCGAAGTGATCCTCGGCGATGTTCGTCACGATCGCCGCGGTCGCGCTCGGGATCACCAGACCGCGCCGCAGCATGCCCCCGCGCGCGGTCTCGATCACGGCAGCCGTGACCCGCGGATCGCTCAGCACCTGGCGCGCGCCTGCCGGGCCGCTCCAGTCGCCACGCTTCACCTGCTCTCCGGCGATGTAGACCCCGTCGCTGCAGCAGAGTCCGACGACGTGGCCCGAGCGCGCGAGCATCGAGGCGACGAGCCGCACGGTGGTCGTCTTGCCGTTGCAGCCGGTGACGAGTGCGACCGGGATCGTCCCGAGCGCGTTCCAGTCGATCGACGTCGCGGGTGGCAGTTCGCGTGCGGGCCAGGTGCGACTGCGAACGCCGTAGCCCGCGGTGATCTGCTCCTCGTCGAGGAGGACGGGCACGCCATGGACCGCGGCCTCGCGCATCAGAGCGATCAACCGGGGATTCGCCTCGGATGCCAGGAGCTCCCGCAGTCGCGCGAGCGCGGCGGCCTCGTCGGGAGGGAGGCGCTCCTCGGCGGGGTCCATGGTGACCGCGGCACGCGCCTCGCCATCGGTCGCCGCGCCCGCCCAGGCCCACTCGTTCACGAGGGTCGCCGTCATGAGGGCGTCGACCGGCGCGGTGAGCGCCAGTGCCGCCCGGTCACCGCGCCGGCGGAGCGTGCACGTGGATCGCCAACCGAGCGCCGCGGTCATGCGTTGCGCCCTGATGCGCCAGGCCGCGAGCTCGTCGACGGCGCGATCGGGGTCGAGCGCGGCATCGAGCACGACGCCCGGCGCGTCGAGCCAGAGACTCGGGCCGAAGAGCCGGCGCGAGTCCACCCACGGCGGAGTGACGGTCGAGGCGCTCTGGTGCGCGGTCAGTCGTCGCTCTCGCGCGCGAGCCGGACGCCGCGTTCATCACGCACGAGGGTGGTGAGGTCGTGCGGTGCGGCCTCGGCGGCCGCACTGGGAGCGAGGACCGCTGCCGGCCTGGGAACGGCGTACTCGGCCGTCACCGGACGCAGCGCGCCGTCGGCCTGGAAGTGGATGATCTGCTTCCAGCTGCGCACGATCTCGTCGCCGAAGATCAGGAGCAGGTCGCCGCTGCGTCCCATGCGGAGCGCGGCCTCGACCGCCGCCTGCTCCTCGGCGATGATGCTGATGCTCGACTCGGGCACGCCCTCGGCCGCGAGCGTCTTCGCGATGAGGCGTGGCACCTCGTCGCCGTCGCGGCCGCGCAGCGCGTCGTCTCGCCGGCAGATGTAGTGGTCGAAATGCCCGGCCACGGTGCGCGCGATGTCACGGATGTCCTCGTCGCGGCGGTCGCCCGGCCCGGCGATCACGACGATCCGCCGGCCGGTCACGTCGAGCCGTCCGGCGAGCTGCGTCATGGCCTCGACGGCGTGCGCATTGTGGCCGTAGTCGAGGATGACCTTGAACGGATGCTCGTTGAAGACGTTCGTGCGGCCGGGGGCCTGGAAGAACGTGGTGTCGAAGGTGCGGAGGCCCTGACGGATCGTCTCGAGCTTCATCCCGAGGGAGAAGGCCATCGCCGCCGCGAACATGGCGTTGTTCACGTTGTGCAGCGCGCGGCCTTCCATGGTCGCCGGGATCAGGTGCGTCCACAGGAGCGGGATGTGCGCGCCCTTGTCGTAGATCGTGATCATCTGCCCGTTCACGCCGGTCTCGAGCGAGACCGCCCGGCCGCCGGCGCGGATGTGCTCGCGCACGAGGGCGTTCGCGGGATCCATCGTCACGTAGCAGAGGCTCTTGGCGTCGGTGTACGACGCCATCTTGAGGCAGAGCGGATCGTCGGCGTTGAGCACCGCGGCGTCGCGTGCGACCTCGACCACCACGCGCTTGACCTCGGCCAGGTGCTCGAGCGTGTCGACGCCCTTCATGCCGAGGTGGTCGGAGCGGACGTTGAGCACCGCGCCCACATTCACGTAGCGCGTGCCCATGCCGGCGCGCAGCAGTCCCCCGCGCGCGATCTCGAGCACCGCGACGTCGATCGACGGATCGCTCAGCACCGTGCGCGTCGCGACCGGGCCGGTCATGTCCCCCTCGACGGTGCGCTGGCCGTCGATGTACACGCCGTCGGTCGTGGTGAGCCCGGGCGTGAGGCCGCCCATCTTGCAGATGTGCGCGAGCATGCGCGCGGTGGTCGTCTTGCCGTTGGTCCCGGTGACGGCGGCGATCGGCACCGTGGTCGGCGTGCCCACGGGGAAGAGCATGTCGATCACCGGCGTGGCCACGTCGCGCGGCCGGCCCTCGCTCGGCGCACTGTGCATGCGGAAGCCCGGGGCCGCGTTCACCTCGCAGATCGCGCCGCCAGCCTTGCGGTAGGACTGCGTGATGTCGTCGCAGAGGAAGTCCACGCCGCCCACGTCGAGTCCGATCGCCTTGATGGCGCGGACCGCCATCTCGGCGTTGTCGGGGTGGATCACGTCGGTCACGTCGGTCGCCGTGCCGCCGGTGGAGAGGTTGGCCGTGGAGCGCAGGTAGACGATCTCGCCCGCCGGCGGCACGGTCTCCGCCGTGTAGCCCTTCTTCTCGAGCAACCGCATGGCTTGCGAGTCGAGGTCGAGCTGGGTGAGGACCTTCTCATGCCCGATGCCGCGGCGCGGGTCCTGATTCACGATCCCGATGAGCTCCGCGATGGTGCGCGTGCCGTCGCCGACCACGTGGCCCGGGGTGCGGCGCGTGGCCGCGACGAGCTCGCCGTTCACGACGAGCAGCCGATGATCGTCGCCGGTGATGAAGCTCTCCACGAGCACGGAGCGCGAGACCTCCTGCGCCACGGTGAAGGCGGTGCGCACCGCCTCCTCGGTGTTGAGGTGGATCGCGACCGCGCGTCCGTGGTTGCCGTTGTAGGGCTTCACGACCACGGGGTAGCCGATCCGCCGAGCCGCGCGCGCGGCCGCGTCGGCGCTCTGCACCAGCTCCTGCTTGGGCACCGGGAGGCCGATCATGGAGAGGATCTTGTTCGTCTCCTCCTTGTCGCTCGCGAGTTCCACCGCGATGTGCGAGGTGCGGCCGGTGACGGTCGCCTGGATGCGCTGCTGGAAGCGGCCGTAGCCCAGCTGGATGAGCGACTGGCTGTTGAGGCGGATCCAGGGGATGTCACGCGCCTCGGCGGCCTGCACGATCGATGCGGTGCTCGGTCCGAGCGCGCGGCGCTGTGCGAAGCGGATGAACGTGTCGCGCTCCCGCGCGAAGTCGAACGCCCCGGACTCCTTGCGGGTGCGCAGCGACTCCGGGAGGAGCGAGTCGATGAGCCGGATCGCGAGCTCCGCGGCCTCGAGCCCCTCGTCCTTGTGCTCGTACTCGAAGACCACGTCGTAGACGCCCGGCCTGTCGGTGCCGCGCGTCTTGCCGAACGTGACCCGGATGCCCGCCACGTTCTGCAGCTCGATCGCGACATGCTCGAGCACATGGCCGAGCCAGGTGCCCTCGTCCTCGGTCATGCGGCGGACGAAGCCGCCGGCCTCGCCGTACGAGCAGCCGTGCTCCTGCAGCCCCGGAAGCGCGGCGAGCAGGCCATCGACGAACGCACCGCCGAGCCGCGTGGTCGGCCACTCCTCGAGCGCACCGAGGTCGAACTCGAGGCGGATGACCGGGAAGTGCGCGTAGAGCGAGGGGCCGACGTAGACCGAGCGTTCGAGTATCCGCATGTCCTAAGGTGCCCCTAGCTCTTGCCCACCGCGAGGGTGCCCGCCGAGGCGTCCCGCGTGTGGAGGTTGAACGTCGCCCCGCGGATCAGGACGTGCATGGTGATCCCGAGCATCGAGACGGGGTCGTTGGGCCCCGCCTGGTCCATCGAGGAGAACTTGAGCCGTTCGGCGTCGACCACGGTGAGCGTGCCGCTCCCCTCCACCTCGACCGTGAGGTCGGGGCCGATGAACGCGGCCGTGTCCTCGTCGAGACCCAGGCCGATCAGGAAGGGATTGAAGGCCAGCGCCGTGATGAGCCGCCCCAGCCGGTTGCGCTGCGTGAAGTGTTGGTCGATCACCACGCGGTTGGTGAGCCCCAGGCCGGGCGCGAGCGTGACCGAGCCGGCATGCGGCGCCGCGTTGTCCTCGCCGAACGCGATCATGTGCTCGGAGAGGAAGCTCGCTCCGGCGCTCGTGCCGGCGATGTGCACGCCATGCGCATTGCGTTCGCGGAGCGTGCGCGCGATGTCGGTGCCGCCGAGGAGGGTGGAGAGCCGCAACTGATTGCCGCCGGTCAGGAAGACGCCGTCGCACCCGCTGAGTTCGGCGATGCGGCCCTTCTCGTAGGCGTCGCGCCGCGTGTCGAAGTCGAGCACCGACACCTCGCCCGCGCCGAGCCCCTTGAAGAGCTTGCGATAGCGGTCGCCCGTGTCCTCCATCTTCGAGGCGGTGGGGATCACCATGAGGTGCGCATCACGCCCGCCGCAGAGCTGCACGAAGCGGTCGAGGATGACGGGGTTGTCCTCCTTCTGCTCGCCGCCGCCGATCGGGATGATCCAGCCGCGGGTCGAGCCCTCCGGGACCTTGGCGGGGCTCATGCGTTCGCTCCGCGCGGCGCGACGCCCTCGAACGTGCCGCGCCGCACCGCGCCGCCCTCCCTCACATGCCATGCACCGTTCGCCATCACGTCCCGGATCCCTCCGTTCGCGTCGAGTACCACGAGGTCCGCATCGGCCCCGGTCACAATATGCCCCTTCCCGGCGAGTCGCAGGAGACGGGCAACGTTGCTCGTGAACGCCGGGAGCACGCGTTCGAGCGGTTGGCCCGCGGCGAGCAGCGCGGCGAGCGTGCGCGCCAGATCCCCGGGGTCGCCCACGCCCATGCGCGTCACGCGCCCGTTCGCGTCGAACTCCGGGAGGCAGCCGCCACCGTCGGAACTGATGGTGACGCGCTCCGGCGGCGCGCCCGAGTCGAGGTAACGCGCGAGCGCGTGCTCCGCGGACCATGCGTCCTCGCCCTCGCCGACCGGGAAGGCCGTGATGTCCACGTGGCACCCCTGCCGTGCGAGGGCGATGGCCTCGTCGAAGAGCGCCTTCCTCCGATTGACGTGCGTGGGATTGAACACACGCGCCGGCAGCTCGGAACCCGCGAGCGCCTCGCGGATGGGCGCGAGGCCGCGTGCCCCGTCGCCCACGTGCAGGTGCACGATGCCCGCCTTGCCGGTCATCAGTCCGCCCACATGCACCTCGCTCGCGAGCCGGAGCAGTTCGTCGCGCGTGGGCTGGCTCGAGCGGTGATCGCTGATCGCCGTCTTGGCACCGATGATGCATTCGATCGCCGCGAGGTCGCCCCGCACGGTGCCGGTGATCGTGACCGGCGGGACGTGATAGCCGGCGGTCCAGCACCAGGCCGAGAGCCCTTCGTTGCGCAGCGCATGCACCGCGGTGACGAGTTCGCGCGGATGGCGGGTGGCGTCGTCGGTGCCGAGGAGCGCGACCACGCTCGTGACGCCGCCGCTCGTGAACCGCGAGAGGGGAAGCGGCGGGACCTTCGTCTCCGGTCCGGCCTCGCCACCACCGCCGGTGAGGTGCACATGCGCGTCGATGACGCCGGGGATCACGCGCCGCCCGCCGAGGTCCACCACCTCGGCACCGAGCGCCGAGGGAAGGTCGGGGAGGGCGTCGCCGATCCAGATGATCCTGCCGCCCGCGACGAGCAGGTGCCGGAGGCCGAGGGGCTCCGGGGCGAAGACGCGGGCGTTGGTCAGCAGGCGGAGCACGAGGGGAATCTAGCGCCTGCCCGACGCGATTTGGACCGGTGCGGCGGGCGCGGACGCTGCGTCCCAGCGCATCACGGTCCGCCGCTCCAGCGGATCAGGCGCCGGCGAACGCCCGCAACTTCGTGAGCATGCGCCGGTCGTTGCTCACCATGTCGTCGCCCTTGGGCGTCTCGAGCATCTTGGGCACGAGCCGCAGGCGTTCGTCCTGCATGATTCGCCGGAACGCCCCGTCGCCGATGCACCCCTCGCCGATGAGCGCGTGGCGATCCTTGTGCGAGCCGAGCGCGCCGAGCGAGTCGTTGAGGTGCAGCACGCCTAGCCGCGCGAAGCCGATCAGGTCGTCGAACCTCGCCCAGACACCGTCGTAGTCGCCCACGAGGTCATAGCCCGCCGCGAACACGTGGCAGGTGTCGAGGCAGACGCCGAGCCGGTGCTGCAGGTGCTTGGGGATCCGCGCGAGCAGGTCGGCCATCTCCTCGAAGGTGGACCCGATCACCGTGCCCTGGCCGGCGGTGAGCTCCATGCAGAGGCGTGTCGGCCCGGGCGCCGCTTCGAGTGCCTCGGTGATCGCGTCGGCATTGCGGGCGATGCCGCTCTCACGCTCGTCGATGAAGTTGCCGGGATGCGAGACGAGCGCGTCGAGGCCGAGGGCGTTGCAGCGCTTGAGCTCCAGGGTGAAGCTCTCGAGCGACCGTGCGCGCAGCGTGGCGTCGGGGGAGGCGAGGTTGATCAGGTACGAATCATGCGAGGTCGCCCAGCGCTGACCGCTCGCGGCCAGCGCGGTGCGGTACGCCGCGACCTCCTCGGCCGAGAACTCCTTCTCCTTCCACTGATTGGGGACCTTCGTGAAGAGCTGAAGGCCGGTGGCTCCGATGTCGTCGGCGCGCTCGGGCGCGAGCGCGGCACCGCCTTGCGAGGAGACGTGGGCGCCGAGGGGCCCGAGCGGGTCCGGGTCCGGCACGACCGGCTTGGGGACGAGCGAGAGGCGCACGTCGGAGGCCTTCGGCCTGATGTCGCGCTTGGCGGCGCGCTTCGCAGGCTTCGGGGCGGGCTTCTTCGGGGCGGGCCTCCTCGGGGCGGGCCTCTTCGGGACCGATTTCTTCGGGGCAGCCTTCTTCGCGGCGGGTCGCTTCGCGGCGGTCTTCTTCGCGACAGCCTTCTTCTTGCCCGCCTTCTTCTTCGCGCTCATCGCTGCCTCCGTAGCCATTCAAGCGGATCGACCGCGACCCCGTCCTTCGGCCGCATCTCGAAGTGCAACCGCGGCGGGAGATCCGGGTCCGACTGTCCGACCGTCCCGATCACGTCGCCCTTGTTCACCTTCGCACCCTTGCGCACGCTCACCGAGCCGAGCGAGGAGTAGATCGAGTACGCGCCACCGCCGTGCTGCAGGATGACCGTCAGCCCGTAGGTGCCGGATGCCTCCGCCAACGCGACCTCACCGGTCGACACGGCCTTCACCGGCGTCCCGATCGCCGCGCCGATCCCGACGCCGTTCCAGCGGATCGAGGTGCTGTTCGGATTCACCAGCCGGCCGAACCGATAGACGATGTCCCCGTCCACCGGCCAGTCGAGTCGCCCGATGTCGGCGGTGGTCAGCGTCCGCGTCGTCGGCACCGAATTCGGGCGCGACTCGAGCCGGCGGCGCGATTCCTCGAGGGCCGCGATGATGCCCGCGCGGCGCTCCTCGTCGCGCTGCATCTGCTTCAGCCGGTCCTCGGCCTGCTTGGCCTGCGCCTGGATCTGCGCCAGCGTGCGCCCGCGCTGCAGCTCGAGGCGCCGCAACCGCGCCTCCTCCTGCGCCTTCACCATGCGGTTCGTCTCCATGTCGCCGCGGAGGCGCACGAGCAGGAACCGCTGGGCCGTCATCTGGTTGTTCAACGTCTCGACGCGTTTCACGAGCGCGCGGTCGCGCTTGGCCACGAGATGCAGGTACTTGTATCGCGCCACCAGCGACCCGAACGACTCGGCCGAGAGCAGCGCTTCCACCGAGTAGAGAGGACCGCGCTTGTAGATCTCCTGCACGCGGAACCGCAGCGTGGCGCGCTTCACCGCGAGCTCGTCCTGCGTGCGGGCGAGGCTCACGTTGACGTTCTCCACCTCCTCGACGAGCGAGCCGAGCTGCTGGTCGAGCGAGCGCACCAGGCGCGAGGTCGCGGCGGCCTGCCGCTCGAGGTTGGCCCGCTCGGCCGAGACATCGCGCGCGCTCGACTGGAGCCGGCGCATGCGCTGCTCGAGTTCGGTGCGCTCGGCGCGCAGGCGTTCGAGCTGCGCCTGCTCCTCGCGCAGGCGTTCGGCGGCCTGCTGCGCTGAGGGCGGGAGGACGGGGCGCACCTGCGCCGCGAGCGCCGACGGCGCGAACGCCGAGGCCACCGCCGAGGCCACCGCCGAGGCTACCGCCAACACCAGCGCGAGACGCACTCGCCGCGATGTCAGCACGCGTACCTCAGACCCGGCCGAGGTGGCGCCCGACGGAGACCGCGCTGCCGAGCAATCCGATCAGGGCGCCGCCGAGCACACCGAGGACGATGAGCCGCGCATCGAAGTAGGTCGCCTGCACGACGTACTGTCCGACGAACTGGAAGGTCACCCAGGTGAGCACGAGCGCGAGGAGACCGCCCAATAGTCCCTTCAGGAACCCCTCGACGAGGAAGGGCGCCCGGATGAAGCCGTTGGTCGCGCCCACGAGCCGCATGATCGCGATTTCGCGGCTGCGCGCGAGCACCGCCATGCGGATCGTCGAGCCGATGATGATGATCGCGACGAGCGCGAAGACGAGCCCGAGGGAGATCCCCGCCGCCGTCGCGATCGTGCGCAGCTTGTAGAGCTTCTCGACCCACTCCTCGCCGTAACGGATGTCGTCGACGAAGTCGTAGACCTCGAGTCGGCGCGAGACCGAGCGCACGTTGGTGGGGTCGCGGAACCCTTCCTTGAGGCGCACCTCGATCGAGGCCGGCAGGATCCCCGCCTCGAAGACGTCCTCGAACTCGCCGAGCTCTCGGCGCGCCCGCTCGAGGGCCTGCACCTCCGACACCAGCCGGACGCTCGCGACCTCGGGGAAGGCGGCGATGTCGCCCACCGCGGCGGCCGTCGCTTCGGGATTGGTCCCTTCGGCGATGAACGCGCGGACCTCCACGCGCTCCTCGACCTGGGCGAGCGCGGACCGCAGGTTGAGCGCGACGAGGCCGAAGAGGCCGAACGCGAAGAGCGAGAAGGCGATGGTCGTGACGCTCAGCGCACTGAGCATCGGGGCGCGACTGAAGGCGCGGAGGGCCTCACGCAGGGCGAGCTTCATGGTGCGCCTCCCTCGGCGACCGCACCGCCCGCTTCGCCCGCTTCACCCACATCGCCCGCGGCCCCCGCCTCGCCCGGCGGTTCGGCCGGTTGCGCGCCCGGTTGTGCGTCCGGTTGCGCGCCCGCGTCGGACCCTGCCACCGGCGGATCGAACTCGTCGGCCGGGGCAGGGTACTGCGCCCCCGAGTCGAAGACGAGCTTGCCTCGGTTGAGCTCGAGCGTGCGGAAGTCGAGCGACTTCACCAGCGCGAGATCGTGGGTCGCCATCATCACCGCGGTGCCGCTCGCGTTGATGTCGCGCAACAGCTGGAAGATGCCGCGAGTGGAGCGGTCGTCGAGGTTGCCGGTGGGCTCGTCGGCGAGGAGGACGAGCGGATCGTTCACTAGCGCCCGGGCGATCGCGACGCGCTGCTGCTCGCCACCCGAGAGCTCATGCGGCAGCGCGGTCGCCTTGGCGGCGAGCCCCACCTGCGTGAGCACGCGGGCGACCTTGGGCCCGATCTGCTGCTGGCTCGTGCCGATCACCTCCAGCGCGAACGCCACGTTCTGCTCGGCGGTGCGGTCCTCGAGCAGCCGGAAGTCCTGGAAGATCACGCCCAGCCGGCGGCGCAAGGCCGGGATCTGGTGCTTGGTCATGGTGACCGAGCTCTGGCCGGCCACCCGGACCTCGCCCTGCGAGGGGCGCTCGTCGACGTAGATCAGCTTGAGGATCGTGCTCTTGCCGGCACCCGACGGGCCGGTGAGGAAGACGAACTCGCCGCGATTGACGTGGAAGGAGGCGTCGTCGAGCGCGGGACCGCCCCTCGGGTAGTGCTTCGTGACGTGCGTGAAACGGATCATCGGCTCACTTCAGGGCCTGTTCGAGATCGGCGATCAGGTCCTGCGGGTCCTCGAGGCCGACACTCAGCCTGAGGAACCCGTCGGGGATCCCGATCCGCGCGCGCTCGGCGGCGGTCATCTTCGCATGGGAGGTGTAGCGCGGCTCGCAGATGAGCGTGTCCACGCCGCCGAGACTCGGCGCGTGGGTGACGAGCCGGAGGCGCCGGAGGAAACGCTCCGCCGCCTTGCCGCCGCCGGCGAGTTCGAGCGCGAGCATCCCGCCGAAGCCGTCGAGCATCTCGCTCGCGATCTGGTGGTCCTCGTGCGTCGTGAGCCCCGGATAGTGCGCGCGCTTGATCTCCTTGCGCGACTCGGCCCACTCCGCGATGAGCATCGCGGTCGCGTTGGCGCGCTGGACGCGCACGTCGAGCGTCTTCATGCCGCGCTCGAGCAACCAGAGCGCGAACGGATCGGGCGTCTGCCCCCAGAGCATCTCCTTCTGGAGGACCTCGTCGATGTACGCCTGCGAGCCCGAGACGGTGCCGGCGAGCACGTCGTGGTGCCCGTTGAGGTACTTGGTCGCCGAGTGGATGACGACGTCGGCGCCATGCTCGATCGGGCGCAGGTTGATGGGGCTCGCGAAGGTCGAGTCGACGACGAGCGCGAGGCCCTCCTGCTTGGTGAGGTACGAGATCGGCCGCAGGTCGATCACGCGGCAGGTCGGGTTGACCGGCGACTCCACGAAGATCGCGCGCGTCTCCTTGCGGATGCGCTTGCGGAACGACCGGGGCTCGAACGGATCGACGAGCGTGACCTCGATCCCCATCGCCGCGAACTCCTCGAGGAAGAGCCGGTGCGTGCCGCCGTAGATGTACATCGACGACAGGAGATGGTCGCCGGGCCGGAGCAGGGCGAGCATCGCGCACGCCGTCGCACCCATGCCGCTCGAGAGCACGAGCGACGCCTCGGCCCCTTCGAGCAGGGAGATCCGCTTCTGCACGCGCTCGGCGTTGGGCGTGTTGCCGTAGCGCGTGTACTTGAGACCCTCGGCGGTGCCGAGCGCCTGGAGGTGATTCACCGACTGGACGAGCGGTTCGACGACGGGGTCGCCGGGGCGATGGGCCTCGCGGGCGCCGTGGATGGCGAGCGTGGCGAGCGACGGACCCTTGGACTTCGCACGTGACACGGGGGACCTCTAGGCGAAATTCGTGGTGAGCACCGGGCGATTGTCGATATCCATCTTCACGAGGCGCACGATCTCCGTGACCGCGATGCCGGCGAGGTCGCGGACGACCACCCCGCCACGCGGCAGCGACTCGTCGTACACCACCGGCGACAGTTCGTGACGGCGGGGGCCGTAGACCCAGACGAGCTCGCCGTCGCCGATCGACCGCGACTGGGCGTCGTCGGGACGGATGCGGAGCAGGGGCCCGCGCTCGGCGTCGCTCTTCTTGGTGCCGATGTATCCGACCACCTGCAGCGGGAGGAAGGCGCGACTCATCAGGCCGCCGTGCCGAGCGGGCAGTAGCAGTCCTGCTCGCGGCGCACGAGGCGGCGGCGGGCGAGCGAGTCGAGCAGCGCCAGAGCCTCGTCGATCGCGAGTCCGGTCTCGGCTGCGAGGCCGTCGACGGCGACGCGACCGCTCACCATGACGATCTGCCAGAGGCGGCGCTCGACCTCGGTCACCGCGCCCACGAGGTGCGCGATGCCGTCGGGGAACTGGACCACGAGCGCGAGCCCGTGCGCGTGCAGCACCTGCTCGATCGAGTCGAGATGCCCTTCGCTCAGCCCGTGCAGCACGACGTAGCCGTCCCGGCTCGGATTCTCGACCGTGAGCGGCAGCATGAGCTTCGCCACGAACTCGTCGGCGCACGACCGGTCGAGCACCCCGATCCGCGAGAAGTCGAGGAAGGCCACCGTCCCGTCGGCGAGGCCCGAGAGCTGGAGCTCGATGAAGGTCCGCACGGCGGCGCCGGTGCGCCGCGTCACCAGGTCGTGATACGGCATCGACAGCGACTCGGCGAGCGCCGACTGCACGTCGATGTGCGTCATGCGCTGAGGACCCGCTTGGGGATGATCACCTGCAGCTGC
Source organism: Gemmatimonadota bacterium (assembly GCA_021413975.1). Taxonomy (GTDB): domain Bacteria; phylum Gemmatimonadota; class Gemmatimonadetes; order Gemmatimonadales; family Gemmatimonadaceae; genus Pseudogemmatithrix. Next base: position 6,810 of record JAIOPJ010000048.1, on the reverse strand, counting down.
GTCCCGGGGAAGTTCGGGAGATCGTCCTGCCGCGGGACGTCGTCGTCCCAGTCGGGGATGATCGGCGCGATGCGCGCCTTGCCCGACCGCACGGTGAGCTTGCCGTCGAAGCGGTGCACCCAGCCGCGGATCCCCTTGAGGCCCTGGCCGCGCCCCGGGTCGGAGAGGCGGCTCACGGCGTTCATCACGCCGCTCTCGAGCGCGATCGCGTCGTCCCAGCGGTCGGCCAGGGCGCGCGCGCGGCTCGTCTCGAGCGACCGGCGGAAGCCCACGCCGGCGTCGTTCACCGCGATCTGCACCACGTCGCGCCCGACGCGCCGCTTGGACCAGTTGTAGCGCTGGACCATGACCCAGCCGCCGCGGCCCGCGTGCTCGATGATGTTGGAGCAGGCCTCGGAGAGCGTCATCGAGAAGCCCATGGTCGCGCGAGGCTCGAGATCGAGCGTGTTGGTCAGGATCTGCGTCGCCTTCTCCTGGATCCGCGTCACGATCGCGTGCACGTCCTCGTTCCTGGCCACCGGCGTGACATCGAGGAGCACGTCGGTGGCGCCGGTCGCGCGCGCCTTGGGCACGGTGCCGCGCATGGTGTAGAGCTCCTCCGCGTACTTGAAGAAGCTCGCGCGGGCCCAGTAGCTCGCCGTCGACTCCTCCTCCGGCGGGGCGAACTCGGGCTTCTCGAGCCGCGACTGCGCGAGGCAGAGCAGGGCGGTGAGCCCGTACGGCGTCGCGAAGCGGCAGTGACGGGCGTCCACCAGCACCTTCGCGTCGTCGGGTACGGCGGCGAGCTGCTCGATCACCGACTCGAAGTTCGGTTCGTCGAGCGACGCGGGGAGGGTGATGACGGCGGTCACGGCGTGTGGAGTTCTCCCCGGAGATGATTGGCGAGGCCGGTCGCGCCCCGATGTTCGACGTTGCGCGCCGCCGCATCCATCGCACGGCCGAGCGCCACCGACATAATATCACCTGCGAGCAACCGCGAGTAATAGGTCGCGCCCCACACGTCGCCGCAGCCCGTCGGATCGCCCGGCCCCTTGACACGCGCATCGCTCGCCGGCACGAGCGCCGTGCGCAACGGGCCCGCGCCCGGGCGCGGCGGCTGCCTGAGGTCGGCGAGTCGCGTGAGACCGGGCTCCGCGAAATAGACGACTCCACGACGCCCCAACGTCACGAGGAGGTTGCGCACCCCGGCGCCCATCGCGGTCGCCGCCAGCGCGAGTCCGTCGGGCGCCATCATCGCGAGTTCGTCCTCGTTCACCTGCAGCAGGTCGAAGCAGCCGCACCAGGCGGCGACCTCGGGGAGCGGCCGGTAGGTCCGGAGTCCGTTCGCCTCCACCGCCAGTACCAATGAATGCAGGTCGCAGTAGATCGGCCCCTTGAACTGCTGCCGGATGAGCTGCGCCGTGGCGAGGTCTAGCTCGAAGCCGCTGATCAGGTTGATGTAGAGCGCGTCGAGGTCGCGCAGCAGCGGCTGCAGCCCGGCCCAGGTCCACGCCGGCACGCCCCCCGAGAGCACCTCGCTGCGGCGCTCGTCGGAGTGGTAACGCAGCTCCACGGTGTTGTTGCGCTGGGGGACCTCGATCGGCGCGGCGTCGGGGGCGATGTGCCGGAGGGTCCGGAGGAAGCGTCGTGCCTCGACGATCCGGTCGGCCCCCACCTTGGCGAGGGGCACGAGTTCCCAGTCGTCGGGGAGCGCGGCGTCGGCGGCGCTGAGCGCATAGGTGATGCCGCCCCACTCCTCCACCGGCAGCTCGCGCACGTCGCGACCGTGGATCACGTCCCAGACGAAGCTGCCGATCACGCCGAGCCGCTGCCGCCGCGTCCCCGCGACCGCGCGTTCGCGCGCGTCGGGGGTCGCGCCCGGGCCCGACCGGTCGCTCACGCCAGCCCGCGCGCCTGCGCGAAGATCGCGACCGCGCCCACCACGCCGGCATTCCCGTGCAGCTCGCCCGGCACGATCCGGCATGACTCGACGGCCGGGGCGAAGGCGCGGCGCCGCACCTCGGCGCGCAGCGGCTCGAAGAGGGCCTCGCCCGCCTGCGTCACGCCGCCGGCGATCACCACGACCTCGGGATTGAAGATGTTGAGGAAGTTGGCCACCCCGATGCCGAGGAACTTGGCGGTGTCGCGCACCACGTGGCCCGCGAGCTCGTCACCCCCCTTGGCCGCCTCGAAGACCGTCGCCGCGGTGATCCGCGCGAGATCGCCGTCCACCAGCGCCGGCATGCTCGACGGCTCGCCGCCACCGAGCGCCTCGCGCGCGCGCTGCGCGATCGCCGGCCCGGAGGCGTAGGCCTCGAGGCATCCATAGTTGCCGCAGCCGCACTTGCGGCCCGTGGAGTCGATCGTGATGTGGCCCAGCTCGCCGGCGACGTCGCTCGCGCCGTGATAGAGCCGGCCGTTGAGGATCAACCCGCCGCCGATCCCGGTGCCGATCGTGAGGCCCACCACATGCCGGGCCCCGCGCGCCGCGCCGATCCACCATTCACCCAACGTGGCGCAGTTGGCATCGTTGTCGAGCTCCGCCGGGAGCTTCACGCCGTCCGAGACACGGTCGCGCAGCGGGAAGTCGCGCCAGCCGAGATTGGGCGTGACGATCACAAGGCCCTTCTCGCGGTCGAGCGGTCCCGGCGAGCCGATGCCCACCCCCATGAACTGCGCGCGGCTCGCGCCGGTGGCCGCCTGCGTCTCGGCGATCACGCGTTCGGAGAGCTGCACGATGCGCTCCACCACCGCGTCGGCCCCCTGATCGGCACGGGTGGGGACGGAATGCATGGCGTACTGCTCCGCACCGTCGGCGGTCATCACGCCGGCGACGATGTTGGTGCCGCCGAGGTCCACGCCGACGATGTACCGCGTGGCCGCGTCGCCGCGGCCTGCTGTGCTTCCCACCGATGCCCCCTGCGGTTCGGCTGTCGTCCCTCATGGGCGGCCGCTAGCTTACGCCCATGCCGCGCGGCTGCCGCGCGCCCCACGAATGTAATCGCCATGCGCCTGTCCGTCGTCGTCACGACCTACAACCATCCCGAGTGGCTCGAGAAGGTCCTCTGGGGATTCTCGGCGCAGACCTTCAGGGACTTCGAACTCCTCGTGGCCGATGACGGATCTGATGCGCCAACGCGCGAGTTGATCGAGCGAATCGCGCCCGGGCTCGGCTACCCCGTCCGCCACATCTGGCATCCCAAGCAGGGATTCCGGAAGTGCACCATCCTGAACGCCGCGATCGCGGCGTCGGCCGGGGAGTACCTCTTCTTCACCGACGGCGACTGCATCCCGCGGCCCGACCTGCTGGCGGTGCATGCGGCCCTCGCCGAGCGCGGCCGGTTCCTCTCCGGCGGCTACCTCAAGCTGCCGATGGGGACGAGCCAGGCGATCACGCGCGAGGATATCCTCGCCGGCCGTTCGACCGACTACGCCTGGCTCCGCGCGCATGGGACGCCGCGCTCCGCGCAGGCGCTCCGCCTCTGTTGGGGATCCTTCATGGCCCGCGCCCTCGACTCGACGACCACCACGCGCCCCAGCTTCAACGGCCACAACGCCTCCGCCTGGCGCGACGACCTGGTGCGCGTGAACGGCTTCGATGAGCGCCTCGAGTGGGGCGGACTCGATCGCGAGATCGGCGAGCGGCTCGAGAACGCGGGCGTGAAGGGCAAGCAGATCCGCCACCGCGCGCTCGTGGTGCACCTCGACCATGGTCGCGGCTACAAGCGTCCCGAGGCGATCGCCCGGAACCGGGCGATCCGCGATGAGGTCGCGGCCAAGCGGCTCGCCCGCACGCCGGCCGGACTCGACCGCCATCTTTCCGTGCAGGGCGGGGGTGCCGCCTGACGGCCGATCCCCGCTTCACCGGAGCTGCATGATGGATGCGCGCGCGACCGCGGTGATCTTCCGCAAACGGATCCTGCCCTGGAGCGAGACCTTCATCGCGACGCAATCGGGAGCGATGACGCGCTATGCGCCGGTGCTCGTGGGCTACTCGCGCGACCCGAGCGGGGCAGCGTATCTGGTGGGGAGGCCGCAGCTGCTCCTCAACGAGCACAGCTGGTTCCCGGCGCTCGAGAAGTTCCTGCTCAAGAGCGCGGGGCGCGCGCCGAGCCGCTGGCTGCGGGCGATCGCCGAGACGAAGCCGGCGGTGCTGCATGCGCACTTCGGGTCGAGCGCGCTCCCCGCGAGCCGCATCGCGAAGGCGCTGCGGATCCCGCTGGTGGTGACGTACCATGGCATGGACATCACGGTGCGCGCCAAGACCGAGGCCGAGGCCGCGCGGCGGCGTCGCGCCTTCGCGGCGGCGGACCGGGTGATCGCGGTGTCGCGGTTCATCGCCGACGCGCTGCGCGCCGCCGGCTGCCCCGACGGGAAGATCCGCCTGCACTACATCGGCGTGGACACCACGCGGTTCACCCCGGGCACGGCGCCGCGCTCGCGGACCGAGGTGCTGTTCGTGGGCCGCCTCGTGGAGAAGAAGGGCGTGATCCATCTGGTGCGCGCCATGGCCGAGGTGCGGAAGAGCGTGCCCGGCGCCGAGCTCGTGCTCGCGGGCGACGGTCCGTTGCGCGAGCCGCTCGCGCGCGAGGCGGCCCAACTCGGGGTCCCCGCCACGTTCCTCGGCGTGCAGACCCCCGAGCAGGTGCAGCAGTTGATGCGCAGGGCGGCCGTGCTCGCGGGCCCGTCGATCGCCGATGCGCGAGGGAATGCGGAGGGCCTGCCGATCACCTTCCTGGAGGCCCAGGCGAGCGGGCTGCCGCTCGTGGTCTCCACCTCGGGGGGGACCGGCGAGGGCGTGGTGGACGGCGTGACCGGCTTCCTGTTCGATCCCGGTGACGAGTCGGCGCTGGCCGGCCACCTGCGCACGCTGCTCGGTGACGCGGCACTGCGCGAGCGCATGAGCGCGGCCGCGCGTGCGCACATGGTCACGAACTTCGACCTCGCGCGGCAGACGGCGGCCCTCGAGGAGATCTACGATTCGGTGCGGGCATGAGCTCGCTCAGGAGCGACGCTGGAGCGTGCAGGAGCAGGACACCAACCCCTGGAGAGGCGAGATGCGTGGACGGGTGATCATGAGGGCGATGTTCGTCGCAGCGGTGTGCGTCGCGGCGTCGCGGGCGGACGGGCAGGACGGCATGCGGCCCCTGCGGGTCGGAGAGCCGGTCAGCGGCACATTGACGGCGCAGGATCCGCGCTTCTCGTCGCGTGGCCCGTTCCAGGCCTACCGGCTCGAGGCCAAGGCCGGGACGCGCTACGTGATCACGATGAGCTCGGCCGCGTTCGACGCCTACACCTGGGTCGCACGGTCCGTCGGCGGACTCACCGAGGAACTCGCGTCCGACGACGACGGGGCTGGCGGCACCGACGCGCGCCTGCGATTCCGCGCGCCGGCCGCCGGCAGCTACGTGATCGTCGCCCAGTCGCTCGAGGCGAGCGCGCTCGGCGCGTACGTCCTCCGCGTGGACGAAGTGCCCCCGTCCGCGCCCGCGGTCGCCATCGCGCTCACGCTCGGCCAGGCGCGCGAGGGGATGCTCGACGAGAAGAGTCCAGTGCTCGACGACGAAGCGACCGCGGTGCCGTACCAGCTCTATTCGTTCACCGGCACGGGCCAGCGCGTGCGCGTGGCGGTGCGGTCCGGCGCGTTCGACGCGGCGGTGCGGATCACGAAGGTGACCCCGGGCGGCGAAACGGAGGTCGGGACGGACGACGACAACGGCGGCGGCACCGACGCGCAGATGACGTTCACCGCCAACGGCGCGTACCGGATCTACGCGCGCCCGGTCGATGCCGACAAGGTCGGTCCGTTCACGGTCTCGCTCACCGAGGTCCAGGTGCGTCCCGTCGTCTCGCGCCCGCTCGCGCTGGGACAGACCGTGGAGGCGACGCTGGAGGGCACCGATGCCGAACTCGATGACGGACGCAACTTCGACCAGTACACGATCACCGCACGGCCGGGCGAGCGGGTCGTGGTCACGGTGCGCTCCAAGGCCTTCGACGCCTTCCTGGACTGGGGCCGGATGGGAGAGGACGGCTTCGAGTCCGACATGAGCGACGACGACGGTGCAGGCGACACCGACGCGCGGCTCGACATCGTGATCCCCGCCGACGGCACCCACGTGCTGCGCGCCCACGCGCTGGAGCGCGGGCAGTCGGGTGCGTACACCATCTCCGTCGAGCGACGCTCGAAGTAGGACGATGAAGGGAGAAGGTTGAAGGAAGGAGGATGAAGCGAAAAGAAACGGCGGTGCGGAGCCCATGGCCCCGCATCGCCGTTCATCTTCCATCCTTCATCCTTCATCCTTCATCCTTCATCCTAAAGAGCGTCTCCGCTCAGTCCACCTGGAGCACCGCCAGGAACGCCTCCTGCGGGATCTCCACCGCCCCCACCTGCTTCATCCGCTTCTTGCCTTCCTTCTGCTTGTCGAGGAGCTTGCGCTTGCGGCTGATGTCGCCGCCGTAGCACTTCGCGAGCACGTCCTTCCGCAGCGCCTTGACCGTCGTGCGCGCGATGACCTTCTGGCCGATCGCCGCCTGGATCGCGACCTCGAACAGCTGCCGCGGGATCAGTTCCTTGAGCTTGTCGGCGATCTTGCGCCCCCAGTCGTACGACTTGTCGGTGTGCGTGATCACCGAGAAGGCGTCGATCGGGTCGCCGTTGATGAGCATGTCGAGGCGCACGAGGTCGGAGCGGCGGTAGCCGAGCATCTCGTAGTCGAGCGCCGCGTAGCCGCGCGTGAGCGACTTCATCTTGTCGAAGAAGTCGAGGATGATCTCGGCGAGCGGGAACTCCCAGTCGATCTCCACGCGCGACGTGTCGATGTAGCTCAT
>JAIOPJ010000042.1 GCA_021413975.1 Gemmatimonadota bacterium | reverse complement strand
GACCTGGGCGGCCCCGCGCCGGCGGCCGAGCCGGTCGATGCATCGTTCGAGGCCGGCTATGCCGCCGGACTGCGCGATGGTGTGGCGCAGGCCGGTGCACAGTTGAAGCCCGCATCGCAGGTGCTGCAGGGCGTGGCGCGCGATCTTGCGGGCAAGGTGTCGGTGCTCGTGAGTGACCGCCAGCGCGATCTCGAGGCGTTGGCGCTCGCCGTGGCCCGCCAGCTCGTGCAGCGCGAGGTCACCGCCGACCCGGCGCTCGTCGCCGCCTGGATCACGCGCGCCATCGCGTTGTTGCCGCACGACCTCACGATCGAGATCCGGGTGCATCCGGCGGAGCTCGAGGCCATGGCGCCCGTGCGCGACACGCTGTTGCCCAAGGATTCCGGAGTCACGCTGCACTGGATCGCCGACGTCGAGGTGGGGCGCGCCGGGTTCGTGGTCGAGAGCCCGCAGCGTCTCGTGGATGGCCGTCTCGACGTTGCCCTGCGCGCGCTGTACGAGCGCCTGGAACAGGAGTGAGGACGCGATGAGCGCACGCTGGCTGGATCAGACGCTGTCACGGCTCGAGGACGCCCCGCGCTTCGCGGTGTGTGGCCGCGTGAACCGTGTCATCGGTCAGGTCGTCGAGGTCAGTTCGCTGCCCGTCGCGGTGGGCGAGGTCTGCCGCATCGTGCCGATGGGCCAGGAAGCGCTGCTCGCGCAGGTCGTGGGCTTCCACGAGCGCGGCGTGCTGCTCATGCCGCTGTCGCGCGTCGAGGGGATCCACCCCGGCGCCGAGGTCATTCCGCTGCGCCATGCGTTCGACGCCGACGTGGGCGAGGGCCTCGTCGGTCGCGTGCTCGACGGCCTTGGCCGTCCACTCGACGGTCTGGGTCCGCTCGGTCTCACGCGCCGCCGTTCGCTCGGTGCCGACGCGCCCGATCCGTTGGGCCGCACGCGCATCGACACGCCGCTCGGCACGGGCGTGCGCGCACTCGACGGGCTCATCACCATCGGCCGTGGCCAGCGCATCGGCATCATGGCAGGCTCGGGCGTGGGCAAGTCCGTGCTCATGGGCATGATCGCGCGCCACTGCACCGCCGACATCAACGTGATCGCGCTCCTGGGTGAGCGAGGCCGCGAGGTGCGCGAGTTCATCGAGCGTGACCTGGGCCCCGAGGGCCTCAAGCGTTCCGTGGTCATTGCCGCGACCGGCGACCAGTCGGCCGTCGTGCGTGCCACCGGTGCGCAGGTCGCGACCAGCATCGCCGAGTACTTCCGAGATACCGGCCGCAACGTGCTGCTCATGATGGACTCGGTCACGCGTGTCGCCATGGCGTGGCGCGAGATCGGTCTGGCCGTGGGCGAGCCGCCGGCCACGAAGGGCTATCCGCCGAGCGTGTTCGCCATGCTGCCGCGGTTGCTCGAGCGTGCCGGTACGTCGGACAAGGGCAGCATCACGGGGCTCTACACCGTGCTCGTCGAGGGCGATGACTTCAATGATCCCGTCGCGGACTCCGCGCGTTCGATCCTCGATGGCCATATCGTGCTCACGCGCCGGCTCGCGAACACCAAGCACTTCCCGGCCATCGACGTGCTCGAGTCCGTGAGCCGTGTGCGCGATGCCGTCGTCACGCCTGCCGCGCGCGAGGACTCCGATCTGTTCCTGCGTATCGAGGCGGCCTACCGCGCGAATGAGGACCTCATCGCGGTCGGCGCGTACAAGCCGGGCGCGGACCCGTGGACGGACGCGGCCATCGCGTTGCGGCCGCAGGCGCTCGACTTCCTGCGTCAGGCCGCCCACGACAGTACGCCCATCCAGGGCTCGCGCGACCGGTTGGCGGCGTTCGCCACGCTCGTGCGGTCGCGTCTCAAGGCCGGTGTCGCATGAAGCCGTTCCGGTTCGCACTCGAACGATTGCTGCGTCTGCGCGAGATCCGCGAGCGCGATCAGGCGCGCACGCTCGGTGACGCGCTGCGTGGCGAGCGTGCGCAGCGCGAGGCGCTGGATCGCGCTCAGCAGGGCATCGAGCGCGCGGGCGAGCAGTCCGGTGAGGCCGCCGATTCGGCGCGGCCGGCCGGTGCCGTGCGCAACATCGGACTCACGTTGCAGGCGGCGGTGCTCGCGGCGGATGCCGCAGCCGAGGCACACCGTCAGTCGCAGGAGGATGTGGCGCGCGAGCAGGAGGCGTTCGGCGAGGCCCGCCGTGACCGGCGCGTGCTCGAGAAGTTGCGCGAGAAGCGCAAGGAAGGTTGGAGCGCGGACAGCGCGCGTGCCGAGCAGCGGGAGTCCGATGGGCTCACCGAGGCGCGGCGTCACACGCAGAGGGAGGAGTCGTGATCAAGATCATCATCATCGGGGTCGCCTGCTTCTTGGTGGCGCTGGCCGCGAGTACCGGTGTGGTCGTCATGCGCACGCCACCGCACGTGGCGGTGGCGGACAGCACGGCCGTGGCGGACTCCACGCTGCATGGCGCCGCTGCGGGTTCACACGCTGCCGCGGTCAATGAGCACGGCGAGGCAGAACCCGCGCTGGACCATGCCGCTGCCGAGCACGGCGAGCCCGATCGCATGGCGCTCGCAGCCTCGGTGCCGCACGAGGCCGAGGTCGTGCCGCACGCCAAGGCTGCCGAGCCCGCCGATGAGGCCGCGGATTTCGGGCGTGTGGCCAAGATCCTCGTGAACATGAAGCCGGCCGAGGCCGCGGCGATCCTGTCGCATCTTGGCGATGCGCAGGTCGAGGGCGTGTTGCGCTCCGTCGGCCCGCGTCAGGCCGCCACGTTGCTGGCGGCCATGCCCACTGAACGTGCTGCGCAGTTGTCTCGTCGCTTGCTCGTGATCCCACCGGCCCAGGAGAAGCGCTGATGAACCCGATCTCTGCCGTACCGGCTGGCGCGCGTGGCGACACGCGTGATGCGGCTGCGGTGCCGACCGACCTGATGGGGTTGTTCGCTGCGATGTTCGCGGCCACGACCGCACAGCCGGTGCCGGTGCAGCCCAC
>JAIOPJ010000039.1 GCA_021413975.1 Gemmatimonadota bacterium | reverse complement strand
GCCTCGGCGGCGCGGTAGATCGTCGTGCGGAAGCCGGCGCGGAACAGGTAGAGGATCGCCGAGATCAGCGTGCCGGCGTGTCCGATGCCGACCCAGAAGACGAACGTGATGATGTAGACGCCCCACATCACCGGCGGGTTGTAGCCGGCGACGCCGAGCCCCTGATGGATCTGGTACGCCCAGGAGAAGGCGCCGAGTCCGAGACAGGCGAGGGCGATGAGGAGCCCGCCGAACCAGGCCTTGGTGGGCTGGAGGATCGCGAGGATCTCGCGGTCGACCTGCTCGTAGTCCTTGACGGCGGGGAGCTGGATGTCGGCCGACGCGATGTTCGGCCGCCGCGGCTCGTCGGGATGCGCGAGGGTTGCCATGGGTCGCGCCTCCTTAAGCCGTGGCCGACGCCGTCGGCGCCGGATGGTTGACCTTCTTCAAGTAGACCACCGCCGTGAAGGTGTTGAGCTCCTCGAACACGTGGTACGCGCGCCGGTCCTTAGCTCACTTGGCCACCGACCAGTTCTCGTCCGCGGCGTCGCCGAAGACGATCGCGCGCGACGGACAGGCCTGCGCGCACGCCGTGGTGAACTCGTCGACGTGCAGGTCGCGCTGCTCGAGGGAGGCGCGGTTCTCGGCCTCCTTGATGCGCTGCACGCAGAACGAGCACTTCTCCATGATGCCCTTCTGGCGCACGGTCACGTCCGGATTGAGCTGCCACTGCAGCGGCTCGGGGAACGCGTACTGCGTGCGGGAGGGATCGCCGTACCCGAACCAGTTGTAGTAGCGGACCTTGTACGGGCAGTTGTTGGAGCAGTAGCGCGTGCCGACGCAGCGGTTGTAGACCTGCACGTTCAGCCCGTTCGGCGCATGGTAGGTCGCGTACACGGGGCAGACCGGCTCGCACGGCGCGTTGCCGCAGTGCTGGCACATCATCGGGATGAAGTTCGTCTCGAAGTCCGGATGCTCGGGGTCGAACTTGACGTCCTTCGGTTCGCGGTCGATCTCCCAATAGCGCTCGAGCCGGATCCAGGCCATCTCGCGGCTGCGCGTGATGTTGGCGCCGAAGCCGGTGCGGTCGGGGAGGATCTGCGCGCCCTGCCAGGCCGCGCCCACCGTGGGGATGTTGTTCTCGGCGTAGCAGGCCGTCACGCAGGCCGAGCAGCCGGTGCACTTGGCGAGGTCGATCGTCATGGCCCAGCGACGGCGCGCCGCACCCGACCAGTGATCCGGGTCGTACTGGCCCTTGTCCTTGCTCGTCGGGTCGCCGAGGTCGCCCTGCGCGTCGTTCGCGACCGGCGAGCGGAGTCCCGGGAGGAACTCGGTGCTCGCCTGCCCTTCGAAGATGTGCGGATGCTCCTCCACGCCGGCGAGGAGCGCCGGGAGGGCGATCGCCTGCGCGATGCCGCGGCCGTGCTGGCGTCCGGAGCCCTCGGTGGTGACGATGCGCTGGTTGCCGCTGGCCTTCGCGACGGTCGCCTTGGTGCCGCCGAGGGCCGCGGCGCCGGAGCGCGCGTCCTCGGCACCGGCGAAGAGCGTCCACGCGTTCTCGCCGGCGACGGCGTAGCGGCCCGAGGCCGCGTGGCCGCGGCCGAGCGCGACGGCGATGGTGTCCGGGCGGAGACCGATGTAGACGAAGGCGGGCGCCGTGAGCTCGCCCGCGGCCGTCTTCACCGTGACGAGGTCGCCGTCGACGATGCCCATCGCCAGCGCGGTCTCGGCGTGCATCTCGACCACGGTCTGCCAGACGATCTTGGTGACCGGGTCGGGGAGTTCCTGGAGCCAGGGCTTGTTCGCCCCGCGGCCGTCACCGAGCGTGGGCGACGGATACGCGATGAGGTGGAAGGCGCCGTCCTGCTGGGGCGCCGACGCCGGGCGCGCCGCCGCGCGCGCACCGACGCGCGTGGCCGAGCTGCCGGCCATCATCGCCTTGGGGAGCGCGTCCTTGAGCGCGGCGTTGCCGCCGACGCGACCCGCGATCCAGCCGCGGTAGTCGCTCACGGCGAAGCGCGACGCCATGGTCTGGTCGCCCTTCGCGATCGCGACGAGCACGTCGCCCGTGGAGCGCGAGTCGAAGACCGGGTCCATCGTCGGCTGCTGCAGCGAGAGCGAGCCCTTGAACGGCTCGGCGTCGCCCCAGCTCTCGAGCGCGTGATGGTCGGGGAGGACGAGGTCGCAGAGCGAAGTCGTCTCGTCCGGCACGCTCGAGAAGGAGACCTTGAACGGGACCTTGGCCATGCCCTCGGCGAACTTCGCGCCGGGAGCCGTGGTGTACGCCGGGTTGGCGTGGCGGACGATGAGCATCGGCACGTCGCCGGCGTTCATCCGGGCGGCGAGCTCACGCATCTCGGCGTGTCCGGCGACGCCTTCGAACGCGAGGTAGCCATCGGCCGGGAGGATGGTGCGGCCGACGTTGCCGCGCTGCTTGTTCAGCTCGGCGACCGCGGAGGCGAGTTCACCCGCGTCGGCGCCGTAGCCGCCGGAGATGATCGCGCTGGAAGCAGCGCCGCGGAGCTCGGCGGCGAGCCCTTCGATGAGCTTCACGCCGACGCCCGCCGCCTCGGCGGCCGCGGCGACCGAGCCACGGCCGAGGAGCGCGTTGACGATCGCGAGTTCGGTGCCCGGGCGGGCCGGGATCCACTGGTCGGCGTTGAGGCCCGTGAGCGAGCGGCGCGCACCGACGTAGATGAAGCGCGGCGCGCCCTCGACCTTGCCGCGCGCCTCGGAGAAGGCGAGCTGCTGCGGGACGGGAAGGCCCCACCCGTCGAGGAAGTCGGCGCTGAACGAGACGATCAGCGAGGCGGCGGAGAAGTCGATGCGCGGCCACGAGGCGCCGTAGGCGGCCTTGTTCGCCTGCGCCACGGCGATCGGGGCCTCGGCGTCGTAGCTGTGGTGCGGCGCGATGCCGAAGCCGCCGAGCACCGAGTCGAGGAAGGCCGGGAACGAGCCCTGCTCGTGCTGGTTGATGACGGCGACCTTCGCGCCGTTGCCCTTGCTCTTCACCTCACCGAGCTTCGCGGCCAGGAGCTGCATGCCCTCGGCCCAGGTCGTCGGGACCAGCTTGTCGCCCTCGCGCTTCATCGGGCCGCGGAAGCGGTCGGGATTGTACAGACCCTGCAGGCCGGACTGCCCGCGGGCGCAGAGCGCGCCCTTGTTCACCGGGTGCTCGGGATTGCCCTCGGCCTTGATCGCGCGTCCGTCGCGGACCTCCACGATGAGGCCGCATCCGGCCGCGCACTCGCGGCAGGTGGTGGCGTAATAGTTGGAGACGCCCGGGGTCGTCTGGTCGGGCGAGACGAGGTACGGGATGAGCTTCTCGACGCTGTCGGACGAGCAACCGATCGCCGCGGTGGCCGCGCCGGTGACGGAGAGCACCTTGAGGAAGTCGCGGCGCTTGACGCCGGACGACTGGTCTTCCGTCGGTGCCTTGGTATCGATGGTCATCGGGCGATCCTAGTAGTGGCAGGTGGCGCAGTCGTACGTCGCCTTCTTGCGCGGCAAGGCGAGCGTGGCGGAGTCGGGCTCGTAGCCCGCTGCGCGCACCCCTTCGGCGGGGGAGTAACCGTTCACATGGCAGGTCACGCACCAGCCCATGTTGAGGCTCTGGGCCTGGAAGACCTGCGACATGTTGTTCACCTGTCCGTGACAGGTCTGGCAGGTGACGCCGGCGTTCACGTGGCGCATGTGCGGGAAGTGCACGTACTCGGGCACCTTGTGCACGCGCACCCACGGCACGGGCTGCTTCTTGGTCCAGTACTCGGTGAGCTTGGCGATCTCGGGGCGACCGGCTCCGACGATCGTGTGGCAGCCCATGCAGGTGCCGACGGCGGGAAGACCCGGATCGGGCGACTGGTTCGCCGCGTTGTGGCAGAACGCGCAGTTCATCTTGAGCGAGTTCACGTGCACCGGGTGCGGGAACTTCACCGGCTGCACCGGGGAGCGACCGATGCCCCCGCCCAGATAGTTCGTGTATCCGGAGGCGCCGCTGTAGGCCCAGGGACCGGGCTTCGCCTTGCCGAAGGCCTCACGATTGGCCGCCTGCGTCGCGGTCTCTGCGGTGCCGGCTGGCGCGGCCTGCGGCGCGGTGGACTGGGAGCCCGCGTATGCGGACATCATGGTCGCGATGAATGCGATCGCGACGAACCCCGGGATGACGACCCACTTCCTGCGACCGGTCATGCGCAAGACTCGGATGAAGGGAGATTCCGAACGGCCCGACGGCTTGTGAACGATTTCACAAGGCGTGAGGGACACGGAAAAATGACCTGCGCCCACATCAGCCGCAAGTGACCGTGCGGCGCGGCGTTAGCAAGGCTACTCCAAACCGCGCTTCACCCGGTCGATCGTCCGCAGCACCTCGATCGCCATGGCGCGCACGAGCGTGAGCTCCCGCGAGTCGGGGCCGGCGCGGTTCAGCAGCGACCGCACCGAGCGCATGATGTGTTCCGGGTTGCGCGTGCGATAGAACGAGATCGCCGCGAGGCAGCGGTCGATGTCGGCGAGCGCGCGCTCCCACTCGTCGTGCTTCGGGAGGGCGGCATGATGCTTGTGCCGGGCGAGCGTGCGCGAGGCATCCCCGGCCCCGAGGTGCAGTTCGTAGGCGACCACGAGCACCGCCTGCGCGAGATTGAGCGAGCTGTGTTCCGTGGTGGGGATGGTGCAGAGCACCTGCGCCTGGTCGATCGCGTCATTCGGCAGCCCGTGATCCTCCTGGCCGAAGAGCAGCGCCACGCGCCCCTCGTGCGCCTTGGCGAGCGCGACCGGCGCGAGCTCGCGCGGCGTGGTGAGCGGCCAGCGATGCGCCCGCCGCTTGCCCGCGAAGGCGGCGACGTAGATGCAGTCGGCCAAGGCCTCCGAGAGCGAGTCGAAGTGCTGGATCCGGTCCACGACGTCGCGGGTCCCGTGGGCGACGCCCTCGATGCGCCATGGGTCGTAGGCGACCGGCTGGACGAGGCGCAGGTCGGCGAGCCCCATGTTCTTCATCACGCGCACGGTCCCGGCGATGTTCACGGGATCCTGCGGACGATGGAAGACGACGACGATGTTCCCGAGCGCGGACATGGGAGGAACTTAGTCCACCCGCTAGATTTCGCGCCCATGGACTCCATCCTCGACTTCTTCCACCGGATCCGCGACCTCAACTCGCTAGTGGCGACGGCCGGTTACGCGGGCATCACGGCGATCATCTTCATCGAGACGGGACTGCTCTTCCCGTTCCTGCCGGGCGACTCGCTGCTCGTGACGGCCGGCCTCTTCGCCGCCCAGCGCAACGGGCTGGTGCCCATGGACGTCTGGACGCTCGGGATCCTGTGCAGCATGGCGGCGATCGGCGGCGACCAGCTGGCCTACCTCATCGGGCGCCGCTCGGGCGAGGCGCTCTTCCGGCGCCCCGACTCGCGCTGGTTCAAGCAGAGCCACCTGCGCGCCGCGCAGGCCTTCTATGAGAAGCATGGCGGGAAGACCGTGATCCTCGCGCGCTTCATGCCGTTCGCGCGGACCTTCGCGCCGGTCGTCGCGGGGGCCGCCAAGATGCGGTATTCGACGTTCCTGTTCTTCGACATCATCGGCGGCCTGGCCTGGATCTGGTCGATGCTCCTCACCGGCTACTACGTGGTGAAGATGGTTCCGGGGTTGGAGGATCACGTCGAGCAACTCGTGATCGGGATCATCGTCGTGAGCGTCACGCCGGGCATCATCGGATGGTGGAGGGCGCGGAAGACGGCGCAGGATACGGGATCGGAGGCTTGAAGCCTGAGGCTCGGGGCTGAAGGCGCACGGATGGTTGCTGGAGGATGGAAGATCGGAGTCGCCGAGCCGGGCGGCGCGCTGGATCGCTCGTCTATATTCCGTAGTGAACCCCCGCAACGGAGTCCCACATGGCGCACACGCTCCCTACTCTGCCCTACGCCCACGATGCGCTCGAGCCGCACATCGATGCGCAGACGATGACGATCCATCATGGCAAGCATCATCAGGCGTACGTGAACAACCTCAATGCGGCCATCGAGAAGGCCCCCGAGCTCGCCTCGTGGTCACTCGACCAGCTCTGCCGTGACATCGCCAAGGTGCCGGAGTCGGTGCGCGGTGCGGTGCGCAACAACGGCGGCGGGCACTGGAACCACTCGCTCTTCTGGAACCTGATGGTGCCGAAGTCGGGCGGTGTGCCCTCGGGCGAGGTGGCGCCGGCGATCGACAAGGCGTTCGGCGACTTCGCCAAGTTCCGCGACGCCTTCAAGGCGGCCGCGGTGGGCCGGTTCGGGTCGGGGTGGGCCTGGCTCGTCGCCGCGAAGGACGGCACGCTGACGATCGAGAGCACGCCGAACCAGGACAATCCGCTCATGGAAGGGCGGCATGCGATCCTCGGCCTCGACGTCTGGGAGCATGCGTACTACCTGAAGTACCAGAACCGGCGGCCCGACTACATCGACGCGTGGTGGAACGTGGTGCACTGGGGTGATGTGGCGAAGCTGTACGCCAAGCGCTGAGCCTCGGCGCGGCCCGGCGCGCTGACTTGTACGACTCGCACCACCGAGGCACAGAGGACACCGGGAAGGGCGCCCGCTGGAACAGCATGGGGGCTCGGCGAAGCGATTCGCCGGGCCCCCATCTTCCGTCTGAGTTCGATCGGTTCCCGCGATCCCCGCAGTCCTCGGTGCCCCCGGTGTCCCGGTGGTGAAGCCGTCTTCGGCCGCGAGGGGTCAGCGAGCGGCCTCGCCCTCGAGGTAGGTGTACCCCTCGAGCCCGGCCACGTACTCGGCGATGAACATGTTGGCCTCCTCGCGCGAGAGGTCCTTGGCGCCCTGCACCTTGCGACGGAAGGTCGCGAGGAGGTCACTGGCGCGGAACTGCACGTAGTTCAGCACCTCGGTCACCGTGTCGCCGTGCACCAGATGCGTGACCTCGTAGTGGTCGCCCTGCAGCCGCAGGTGCACCGCGTTGGTGTCGCCGAACAGGTTGTGCAGGTCGCCGAGGATCTCCTGGTACGCGCCGGTGAGGAAGATCCCGAGGATGTACGCTTCGCCGTCCCTGAAGACGTGGAGCGGCAGTGACGGCTGTCCGTCGCGGCCGCCGATGAATCGGTCGATCTTGCCGTCCGAATCGCAGGTGACGTCCTGGATCGTCCCGCGCCGGTTGGGCTCCTCGTCGAGCCGGTGGATCGGCATGATCGGGAAGAGCTGGTCGATCGCCCAGTTGTCCGGCAGCGACTGGAAGAGCGAGAAGTTCGCGAAGTACCGGTCGACCAGCGCGGCGTCGACGTCCTTGATGATGTCGTCGAAGTGGTCGCGCTTGGCGCCGATGAGCCGCGAGACGGCGTTGAGCGTGCAGAGGTAGTACGTCTCGGCCATCGCGCGTTCGCGCAGCGAGAGGACGCCCGAGTTGAAGAGCTGCTGGGCGCGCTCCTTGTCGAAGATCGCGTCGTGGAAGATCTCGCGCACGCGGCGCATCGCCACGTTCTTGCGGTTCACGGTCTTGAGGTCATCCGCCATCTCGTGCAGGAGGGCGTGGTCCTCCTCGGTGAGGACGGGGGCCGGCGGCTCCGCCGCCGACTCGACGTCGATCACCGAGAGGAGCAGCAGCGCGTGATGCGCGGTGAGGGCGCGGCCCGACTCGGAGATGATGTCGGGCATCGGGATCGACTCCTCGCGACAGGTCTCGGCGAGGGTGTACACGATGTCGTTGGCGTATTCCTGCGCCGAGTAGTTCATGGAGGCCTGCGCGGTCGACTGCGTGCCGTCGTAGTCCACGCCCAGGCCGCCGCCCACGTCGACGTAGCGGATGTCGAGCCCGATGCGCCGCAACTCGACGTAGAAGCGGCTCACCTCCTGCAGTCCGCGCTTGATGAAGCGGATGTCGGTGATCTGCGAGCCGAGATGGAAGTGGATGAGCTTGATGATGTCCTGCAGCCCTTCGGCCTTGAGACGGTCGATCACCTGCATCAGCTGCGCCGACGTGAGCCCGAACTTGGACTTCTCGCCGCCCGACTGCGCCCAACGCCCCGAGCCCTCGCTCGAGAGCTTGATGCGCACGCCGATGGTCGGCATGACGCCCATCTCCCGCATCACCGGCAGCAGCACGTCGAGCTCGCTCACCTGCTCGATCACGATGAGCACGGTGTGGCCGAGCTTCTGCCCCATGAGGGCGAGGCGCATGAACTCCTCGTCCTTGTAGCCGTTGCAGATGATCAGGTGGTCGGTGCGCTCGGTGAGCGCGAGCACGGCCTGCAGTTCGGGCTTGCTGCCGCACTCGAGGCCGACGCCGGTGGCCTGGCCGAACTCGACGATCTCCTCGACGACATGCCGCTGCTGATTGACCTTGATCGGGTAGACCGTCGTGTACTTCCCCTCGTACTGGAACTCGGCGATCGCGCTCGCGAAGCGCGCGTGCAGCATCTCGATGCGCGCCTTGAGGATGTCGGAGAAGCGCAGCAGCACGGGGAGACCGACGCCCTGCGCCTCGAGGTCGTGCGCGAGCTCGAAGAGATCGAGCACCTGGTCGGGCCGGTCCTTGTCGGGACGGACCACGACGCGGCCCGCGGCGTTGACGTCGAAGAAGCCGTCACCCCAGCCCTCGATGTTGTAGAGCGCGCGGGCGCGATCGACGGTCCACGGGAGCGGCGCGGCCACCTCCTTGTGCGACGCGTCCTTCGGCGGCGCGTGGGCCGCGGGAGCAGTGGACGGGACCGCGGCGGCCGCGTCGGGATTCGGGGAGGCAGACATGTGGTGAATAGTAGGGCCGGAGGGGGGCTGGCGGTATCGAGCCGGGCGCTGTAACTCGGGAGCGCGACCGGCCGTATTGCCGCTGTGTCGCGTTCGGTCGCGCAGTGCCATCAGTGACGCTCGGCCGGCATCCCGATCTCGAAGCCAGACGCCCACCTCGACCGGAGAGTCGACCATCATGTCCCGCCTGTTGAAGTACGCCGGCATCGTGCTCGGCGCGATCATCCTGTTGCTGGTCGGAGGGGTGGCCGGACTCTACGCCTGGTCGGGCGCGGAGATCGCCCGGCGAGCGCCCCTCCCCACGCACCCCTTCGTCGCGCCGACCGATAGCGCCGCCGTTGCGCGCGGGGAGCACATCACCCGGGCGTTGACCAAGTGCGGCGACTGCCACGGCGAGGACTTCGGTGGCGGCGTCGTGGTGGATGATCCGGCGATCGGCTTCATCTACGCACCGAATCTCACCAAGGGACGCGGCGGGATCGGAGGCCAGTTGACGGACGCGGCCTTCGAGGCCGCGGTGCGCCACGGACTCGGGCGCGACGGCCACCGGATCCTGATCATGCCGTCGAAGGAGTATCAGTTCCTCTCCGACGAAGACCTCGGCATGGTCGTCGCGTTCCTTCACAGCGTGGCGCCGGTCGACCGCGAGGCACCTCCCTTGAGGGTCGGCCCGCTGGCACGCGGGCTGTACGCAGCGGGCATCCTACCGCTCTTCCCGGGCGATGCGGTGACGCATTCCGACGGCGTCGTGGCCAGTGTGCCGGTGGATTCGACCGCTGAATACGGCAGGTACCTCGGCAGCGTGGGGTGCGCGGGGTGCCATGGCACGACCTACGGCGGCGGCGCGATCCCCGGCGGCCCGCCCGAGTGGCCGAAGCCGGCGAACCTCACGCCGACGGGCATCGGACATTACACGTTCGAAGGGTTCAACCGCGCCTTGCACGAAGGCGTGCGACCGGACGGGACGAAACTCGATCCGTTCATGCCCGTGCGTGCGACCAAGCTGATGACCGACGTGGAGATCGTCGCGGTGTGGAAGTACCTGCGGACGCTGCCGCCGAAGGAGTTCGGGGCGAGGTAGTCAGGGCTCCACAGCAACGGCTCGCACCACAGGGGCACAGGGGGCACAGGGTACTGCGGCGTCACGTCGAGCCCTGAATTCCCCTGTGCCCCCTGTGCCCCTCTGCGCCCCTGTGGGCCCCTCTGGTCGAGCCGTACCTGTTCCCTCCAGCACCGCCCGCGGGGGGCAGCCGCGGCTCTGCCTCGATCGCTACGGCCGTCCGACCTGATCCCGCCCCTTCTCGATGAATGGGATCCCGCGGCGCATCCACTCGGGCTCGGGGGCGCCGAGCAGGCGGGCGGCGAAGAACTCCTGCATCCGCCGGTCGATGTCCTTCTGATTGGCGTACTTCCGCGGATTGTGCGCGTCGCCGTTGTAGTTCACCATGTAGGCCTCCTTGCCCAGGCGGCGCATCGCCACGAAGAACTCGATCCCCTGATACCAGGGCACCGCGCCATCGGCGTCGTTGGCCATGAAGAGCACCGGCGTGGTCACGCGGTCGAGGCGGAAGAGCGGTGAGTTCTCGAAGTAGCGTTCAGGGAACTCCCAGAGCGACCCGCCGATGCGGCTCTGTCCCCGCTCATAGTTCACGATCGCGCGCTCGACGCCCGACTCCCAGCGGATGCCGCCGTACGCCGAGGTCATGTTGACGACCGTCGCGTTCGGCACGGCGGCGGAGAAGAGGTTGGTCGCCGTGATGATGTACGCCGTCTGGTAGCCGCCCCACGACTGGCCGCTGATGCCGAGTCGGCGGGGATCGGCGATCCCTCGGGCGACCAGGGATTGCACGCCAGGGACGATCGAAGCGACGGCGCTCGGTCCGGGGTAGCCCGGCGTGTAGTGGATGTTCGGCATGAACACGAGATAGCCGAGCGAGGTGTAGACGATCGGGTTGATCGTGTTGCGGCCGGCGGGGCGGTTGTAGTTGTACAGACCGTCCGAGAGCTGCTCATAGAAGTACGTGAGCATCGGGTACTTCTTGGTCTCGTCGAACCCTTCGGGCTTGTAGAGCAGCCCCTCCAGCGGCACGCCGTCGCTGTTGAGCCACTTCACGAGCTCGACGTTGCCCCAGAGGTATCGCGACTGCTCGGGCATCGCGTCGGTGATGCGCTCGAGTCGGTCGAACGATGCGCCCGTCCAGAGATCGGGGAATTCGCGGTAGTCGGCGCGGGCGAGGAGGTACTGCTCCGCCCGCCGGGCCTTGACAAACACCGGCCACGATTTGGGCGCCATCATGATGCGCTCCGGCACTGCCGCGACACCGACGCGGTCTCGGTAGAGCCCCGCGAACTTGGTGACGTTGTCGAACGTGCGGAGCAGGAGCGGCTGCGCCGGATCGTAGAAGCGCTCCTCGGGGTCGAGGTCGAGGAGGCGGAACGTGAGTGAGTCGCGGCGGCCGACGCCGTCGGTGAGGTTGCGAGGGGCCGCGGTGCCGAGGGGATCGATCTCCCAGACGTCATAGCGGTCATAGATGAGCACGCGCGCGTCATCCTTCGTCCAGCCGGCGACGCCCCATGGCGACGGCTCCCCGGGCGTGTCGTGGGTCTCCTGATCGAAGCGCGCGCCCGCGATCGCGCCAGTGAGGTCGCGCGTGCGGTTGGCGGCGATGTCATGCGCGCGCCACGCGCCCTTCTCCCACCAGACCACGAAGCGCGCCGCGGCGGAGAGCTGGCCGTTGCCCGGCACCTTGGTCGCGACGCGGCGTGCTTCGCCCGTCACGGTGTTGAACACGTGGATGTCGTTTCCGTCGTCGCCGGCGATCGCGTCGATCTCGTAGGGGACGCCGGTGGTGGCGACGGCCACCTTCCCGTCCTCGGACAACTGCACGGTGGGGATCGAGTCGTTCGCGAGACGCCGCATCTGCCGCGTCGCCACATGGAAGACGGCGCTGAAACTGCGATTTCGGTCCTGCGCGACCTGGAGACGCTGCATCGGCTGCGGGCGGGTGTCCCGCCAATGCCAGAGATCGACGACCGCTTTGTCGGCGAGCGAATCGGCGGGGATGGAGTCGGGTTGCTCATGTGCGACGCCGAATCGGAGCACGGCACCGGTGCGCACGAAGTCGATCGCGCCGCGGTCCGCGATCCGCATCCCCTCGCCGACCGCCGAGGCCGCGACCGCTACCGCGGCCGCCTGGACACCTGGACGCTGACGGGTGCCCACGAGCGACGCGTGGTAGAGCGTCATCCGCGGCTTCTCGCTCTTCCACTCGTCGGCGTCGGTGACGAAGGCGACCTGCGTCCCCGCCTCGTCGATCGCAAGGCTGCGGTAGTTCCCGGTCGCGACATGCAGCGGCGAGACCAGGCCGCTGACGAGATCGCGGACGAAGACGCCGTCGGTGTTGAGCGAATCGGCACCGGTGGTGCTGTAGACGAGCCAGCGCTCCTTCTGATCGATCACGTAGCTCGTCACACGGTCGATGCGCACTTCGGTGCCGGTGGCCAACTCACGGAGGACGAGGGGTGAGCCCGAATCCTTGCGCCGTGCGGCTGGCCGCGCGGAGTCGGCCCGGGCCGTCGCGCCGGCCGCTCCCGCGGCACCGGCGGAGGCCGCGCCATTGGCTCCGCGGCCAGCTGGAGAGGTCGTGTCCGCGTCCACCTGATACGCGACGAAGCGTCCACCGTCGCGCGCGACCTGGAATCCGCGCACGGTCGGGATCTCCGTGACCTTGCCGTCGGCGAGCGAGAGGATGATGAGTCCGGACTTCGGCTGGTCGGCCGGACGCCCGCGGCGCGCGCGGGCGGAGTCCATCGCCGACTTCGCGGGATACCTGAGGGCGAGCACATGGCGCGAGTCCGCGGTCACTTGCGCGGCCAGCGCGGTGAACGGTGTCCCGGTGACGCTCATGAGTGGCCGTCCGGTCCATCCGCGCGCGACGCGATACTCGGTGCTTCCGGTCGTCGCACGCGCCACGAGTTCGCCGTCTCCCACGGTCGGCGTGAGCGTGTACACGGCCCAACGGCCGTCGGCGGAGAGCGCGGGCTGCAGGATCGTGCGCCAGAGGTCATAGGTGTCCTGCGTGAGCGGCAGCTTCCCTGCCTGCGCGGCCAACGCGCGCGGCGTGACGGCGGAGGCGAGCAGGAGGGCCGCGATCGCGACGATCGCGGAGACGCGGGCGAGCGCGTCGATCGACGTGCTCAGGGCGGGGGAGCGGCGGCGGAGAGCGCGGGACATCGGGTCGGTGGGCTCGGGGTTATCTTCTGCTGCGGCACCCCGAGTTACGCCTGCCCTTCCCCCTACGTTGCGGGCCCGAGCGATGAAGCGCCTCCTCACCTACTTCCTGCGCGGCCTCATCCTCACGGTGCCGCTGGTGGTCACGATCGCCGTCTGCTGGCTCGTGCTCACGCGCGTGGACGGCTGGCTCGGCCTCTCGATCCCGGGCGCCGGATTCGCGATCACGGTCGCCGGCATCACCTTCGTGGGATTCGTGGGTACGTCGTTCCTCTGGACCCAGGCCGAGCGTTGGCTCGAGAGCCTGCTCGAACGGCTGCCGTTCGTGCGCCTCCTGTACTCGTCGACGAAGGACCTGCTCAGCGCCTTCGTGGGCGAGAAGCGCCGCTTCGACACGCCGGTGCTGGTGCAGTTGTCGGCGGACGGCGCGGTGCGCACCTTCGGATTCACCACGCAGGCTTCCCTTGGCGCCCTGGGACTGCCGGGCGACGTGGCCGTGTACTTCCCGCAGTCCTACAACTTCGCCGGCCAGCTCGTCGTGGTCCCGGCGACCCGCGTGACGCGTCTCGAGGCGTCGAGTTCCGATGTGCTCGCGTTCATCGTGTCCGGCGGTGTGACCGATGTACCGGAGGCGAAACGATGACTCGACCGATCGACACGCGGCGACTTGCGGATGCCGCCACGAGCGGGCTGGTACTGTTGCTCGCGCTCGGGGCGACCGCGACGTCGGACGTCCTCACGGCGCAGGCGGCCCCGACCGGTGCGCCGACGGGCGCCGCCGCCCCGGCGACCCTGTTGCTCGTGCCCGACCGTGTCTTCACCGCCACCGAGGACTCGGCGCGCACCGGATGGGTCGTGCTCGTGCGAGGCGAGCGCATCGTCGCGGTCGGTCCGCGCACGCAGGTGCGCGCGCCCGCCGACGCGCGCGTCGTCGAGTTGCGCGGCACGACGCTGATCCCCGGGATGATCGAGGGACACACGCACCTCTTCCTGCATCCGTACGACGAGACCTCCTGGAACGACCAGGTGCTCAAGGAGTCGTTGAGCCTCCGCACGGCGCGCGCGGTCACGCATGCGCGCGCGACGCTCATGGCGGGATTCACGACGGCGCGCGACCTGGGCACGGAGGGCGCTGGCTACGCCGACCAGGGCCTCAAGCAGGCGATCGAACAGGGCATCATCCCCGGACCGCGATTGTTGATCTCGTCGCGCGCGATCGTCGCGACGGGGAGCTACGGCCCGAAGGGTTACGCGAGCGAATGGGAGGTGCCGCAGGGCGCGGCCGAGGCGGACGGTGTGGAGGGCCTCATGCGCGCGGCGCGCGACCAGATCGGACATGGCGCCGACTGGGTGAAGGTCTACGCCGACTATCGCTGGGGGCCGCATGGCGAGGCGCTGCCCACCTTCACCGAGCAGGAACTGCATACGCTCGTCGAGGTCGCGGCCTCGAGCGGGCGGAAGGTGGTGGCGCATGCGGCGACCGACGAGGGGATGCAGCGCGCCGTGCGCGCGGGCGTGGCGATGATCGAGCATGGTGACGGCGGCAGCGCCGAGACCTGGCGGATGATGGCGGAGCGGGGCGTGGGCCTATGCGCGACGCTCGCCGCAGTCGAAGCCACGGCGCGCTACGCGGGCTGGCGGGAAGGCGCCGCCCCCACGGCGCGGATGGTGCAGAAGCGCGCCGGATTCGCGGCCGCGATCGCCGCGGGCGTGCCGATGTGCGTCGGGGGCGATGCCGGTGTGTACGCGCACGGTCGCAACGCGTGGGAGATCGAACTCATGGTCGCGGCCGGGATGCCGGCACCGACGGCGCTGCGTGCGGCGACGAGCGGCAACGCGAGGTTGTTCGGGCTCGACGGGCGGCTCGGGAGTGTTCGCGAGGGACTGTTGGCCGATCTGGTCGCGGTCGAGGGGGATCCGACGCGGGACATCACCGCGCTGTACCGGGTGCGGCTGGTGTTGAAGGGGGGTGCGGTGCAGAAGTGAGATGGGTGATGCGAGATGGGAATGAACAGCGGGGCGGCACCCTTGGGTGTCGCCCCGCTGTCGCTCTCCACCATCACCCATCCTCTGCCACCTACTCCCTGGATCTCACTTCAGCCAGTAGCCGAACCAGTCACGCAACCGCCCCAGCCGGTCGACGAGCAACCACGGCTCCCCGGTCCGACTCAGGTCATGCGTCGACCGCGGGTAGCGCACGAACTCGACCGGCGTGCCCTGCCGCTTGAGTGCGGCGAACCACTGCTCGGCGTCGGTCATCGGCGTGCGATGGTCCTCCTCGCTCTGCAAGATGAACGTCGGCGTGCGCACGGCGCGCACGTTGCGGATCGGCGAGAGCGAGTCGTACATCGCCGGATTGTCCCACGGGCGACCGTAGAACTCGAACTCGGTGAGCCCCTGCGCGTCCGACGTGCCGTACCACGACCACCAGTTGCTGATCATGCGGTCGGCCTGCGCCGCCTTGAAGCGGTTCGTCTTGGTCGTGATCCATGCCGTCATCACGCCGCCGTACGAACCGCCGGTCACGCCCATGCGCGTGGAGTCGACGTCGGGGCGCGCCGCGGCGATGTCGGTCGCCTTCATGAGATCCTGGTAGTCCTCGGCGAACCAGCGTCCGCGCGTCGAGTACGTGAAGTCGGCGCCGTAGCCGCTGGAGCCGCGCGGATTGGTGTAGAGCACCATGAGGCCGGCCGCCGCGAGGTTCTGCGTCTCGTCGAACCACTGCTCGCCGTACTGGCTGTGCGGACCGCCGTGGATGTAGAGCACGAGCGGGTACTTCTTCCCCGCCTCGTATCCGAACGGCTTCATGAGCCAGCCTTCGATCTCCAGATCGCCGACCGACCGGAAGGTGAAGCGCTCGGCGTCGGACCAGGCGATCTCGGTGTTGAGACGATCGTTGAAGCTCGTGAGCTTGCGTTCGCCCTTGCCGTCGGCGCCGGCGATGAACAGTTCGGTGGGCTTGGCCACGCTGGATGAGACGTACGCGACCTGCCGGCCGGCCTGATCGAACGTGAAGCCGCTCATCTTGCGGCGGCCGCCGAGGATCTCGCGGAGCCTGCCGTCGCGCGGATTCACGAGGAAGAGTCCGCTCGCGCCACCGATGTCCGCCGAGACGGCGATGTCGCCGCTGGGCAGCCAATCGAGGGTCGCGGGCTCGTAGCGCCAGTCCGACGCCATCGGAGTGACCTGCCCGCTGACGACGTCGACCACGCCGAAGTGCGCCTGCTTCACGCGACCGGGGCGATGGATGATCGCGAGGCGCCGACCGTCCGGCGACCAGGCGAGATCCGACTCGGCGCCGTCGAGCGTCGCGACCTTGCGTGGCGTGCCGCCGGCGACCGGGATCACATAGATGTCGGATTCGTTGCGATCGACCTCGTCACGCGCGGCGTCGTACGGGAGGCGCGAGAGCGAATCGGCGATCGCCTGGACGATCGAATCGGGGCGGAGCTCCACGTCGGCGATGAACGCGATCCACTTGCCGTCCGGCGAGACCACGGGCGAGCGATGCGAGTAGGCGGTGCTCGTCAGCTGCACGCGCTTGGCACCGGGCGTCTGCGTGAAGAGCTGCAGCGGGCGGACGACGCGCGCCTCGCGCGGCCCGGGCAGGAACCCCTGTCCATTCACCTTGTAGCGCGTCTCGGTGATCTGCCGTCCATCGAAGCGCGCCGGGTCGACCGGCTTGGTGATCGCCCCGAACGGCGGGCGCGCCATGGGCTGCATGCGGCCGTAGGGATCGGCGTCCCGCGCGCCCGCCGCGCGAGGACCCGCCGCGGACGTGTCGGGAGTGACGGCCGAGGAAAAGACCGCGAACCGACCGTCGCGCGGCCACGAACCCGCGGGATGATCGGTGAGCTGCGTGGCCTCGCCCGACGGCACATCCATGCGGATCGACCAGACGGGACCGGTGCCGCCCGGCCGCTGCGACGAGAAGAGCAGATACTTGCCGTCGGGCGAGAAGGACGGGCTGGAGCTCTCCGTCGCGGGCGCCGTATAGCGCACGGGATCGCCCCCGGCGGTCGGAACGACCCAGACCTCCTGGTGGCGCTTGTTCTCCCGCTCGTTCACGGTCGTGACCGTGAAGGCGACGACCCTCCCGTCCGGCGACATCGCCGGCTGGGAGAGCGTGGTGACACGGTGCCAGTCGTTGGGTTGCATGGCCCGCTGAGCCGAGAGCGCGACGGGGGCGAGGATCAGGACGAGCGAGAGGACGCGACGATGCATCGGGACTGGGACTCCGGTTGGGTGGACGAATTCCTGGCAGGCGTGCTTCGCGCCGCTGCCTTCTCTTGTTACGGGCTGCGCGGTGAACGCGCTGTGAACGCTTCGCCGACCGTCGCCGCGGTCATCAGACCGAGGGCGGCGAAGGTGAGCGTGCCATTGCAGCAACTCGCCGTCACGTTCGTCGGTGCCCCGGCGATGAACAGGTTCTCGTGATCATGCGACCGGCCGTGGCGATCGACGACGCTCGTCGCCGGGTCGTTCCCCATCCGACAGCCGCCGCCGGGGTGCTCCTGGCCGATGTCGCCTGCCGCCGACGCACTGGAGATGATCTCGCCGTCGCCGGCGCGCGCCATGCGCTGGAAGAGCTCGCGGATCGTCTGCTCCGTCCAGGCACGCAGCGCGACCGACTCGGGGGCGTCGCGGAACCGGAGACGCGGCATCGGATCGCCCCAGCCGTTCTTCGCGCTCGCATCGAGCGTGAGCTCGCTCTCGCGCGCAGGGAGCACATCGTAGTAGGCGCGCACCCTCGCCGTGCCCTTCACGGTGCGCGAGCGCCAGTCGGTCACGAGCGCGTCCCCGAACAGCAGCTCACCCGAGTCGTCGCGCAGGCGCGGCTCCTGGCCGAATGACGACTCCCACACGCGCAGGTCGTGCCGGATGTACTTGCTGAGCGCCCCGGGGCGCATGAACTGCTTCGTGACGAGCGAGTGCTGCGCATTGACGCCCGGGAAAAGCTTCATCGGCAGGCGGATCTGCGCTCCCACGTTGCGATGCCCGCAGAGGTACTTGCCGACGAGCCCGGAGCGGTTCGCGATTCCACCGGGATACGCGCCGCCGGCCGAGAGCAGGAGCAGGTGCGGCGTCCACGTGAAGCCGGCAGCGAGCACGAAGCTCCTGGCGCGGATGGTGACCTCCTGCGCCGGCTGCTTCGTCGCGTTGGCGGTCGCGTGCGTGATGCGCCCGGTCCGCGCGTCGGTGTGCAGGCGGCGCACGAGCGTGTCGGTCACGAGCCGGATGCGCCCCGCGCGCACGAGGGCGTCGAACGAGAAGTCGGGGGAATACTTCGCGCCGCTCGGGCAGATGGGGTAGCAGGTGTCGCAGCGCTGGCACGCGCCACGACCGTGATATGGCACCGAGTTCTTCGCGCTCGGCTGGCTCCACATGGAGATGCCGGCCTTCCCCGTCCACTCGCGGAGCCGCTGCAGGTTCTGGCTGAGCGGGAGCGCGGGCATCGGGAACGGTTTCCCACGGGGGTCCATCTCCGGCGGCCCCTGCTCTCCCGCGATGCCGATCCGTTCCTCGGCCTCCTGATAGAAGGGATCGAGGTCGTCGTACGTGATCGGCCAGTCATCCCCGACGCCGTAGAGCGTGCGGAGCCGGAAGTCCTCCGGCGAGTAGCGCGGCGTGACGCCGCCCCAGTGCAGCGCGAGACCGCCGACGTTCATGGACGGGGAGAACCCGTACGCGGTGCCGAGTGCGTTCTGGTCGTCGAGATGGTCGTTCGGCCAGGGCGTCTCGCCATACTCGAGCCAGCGGTTCCGGCGTAACGCCCGCTCACGCAATGGAGTCGAATGGCCGCCGGCCTCGACCACGAGGATCGTGGCGTCGCGTTCGGCCGCGAGCTTCTCGGCCATGAGAGCGGCGGTGATGCCCGACCCCACGATGCAGATGTCCGCCTCGAGGATGCGCGGTGCGGTCATGCCTCCCCCGTGGTGGCGAGCGGCAGCGGCGCGCGCGAGGTCTCGGAGAGCACCCGGCAGTTCTCCTTCATTATGCGCGCCTCGTAGGCGAGGTCCGTCGCCTCGCTCGAGGCGGCCCAGTGGGAGAGGAGTGCCACGGCGACATGCGAGGCGGCGAGCGGATTGGACGGCAGGCGCGCGCCGCTCACGCGTGCGAGTTGCGTGCGCACGATCTCACGACGCTGCGGTACGCCAAGGCGCGTGAAGCCGCGACGGTGCTTGCGGCGCGCGAGCAGGTCCAGCCCTCGGAGCTGGGCGTTCCACCCGGGTGCCGGGTCGCTCGGCGTGTAGGTGATCTCGGCGTCGCCGTAGCCGTGCATCTCCTCGGCCACCGGCACGTAGCGCGCGAGCCAGGTGGAGAAGGCGGCGATGGCGCGCTGCCGCCCCGGTGCGCCGAGCATCTCCGGCAGGACCGCGTCACCGAGCGCGCCAAGGAGCGCCGGATCGAGTGCTCGCGGCGCCGGTCGTGCGGGGTCCTGCCCCGTCGCGCTCGCGGCCGCTTGCGCCGGAGGCGAAGCCGGCGCGGGGGCGGCGGCCTGCACGATCGCATCGGTCGCGCCGATGCTCGACGCGGAGGCGGCCGCGAGGGCGGCGCGCTTGATGAAGTCCCGGCGGTCTGTCGTCACGCGGGGATGGTAACTCGCACTCGAGTCGCGCGCGAGCGCCGGCCCGGCGAATGCGACGGGGACGCGTTCTGGCCGCCGCGGGCCGCACCGCGCAGATTGCTCCGCACCCGTTCCCCGAGGCGTTGATGCTGAGCCGCGTCGTACTGTTCTCCCTTCCCGTCCTGATCGCAGCCGGCTCGATGAGTGCGGAGCCGCAGGACCCGGTGCCCCGGGCGGTCCGCGCCCCGACCACGATCCGCGCCGGCGTGCTCCTCGACGGGCGCGGGAGCGTGCAGCGCGACGTGGTGCTCACGATCGACGGCACGCGGATCACGCGCATCGCGCCCTGGCGTGCGGGCACCGCCGTGTCGTGGGATCTCTCGGGCCGCACGGTCATGCCGGGATTGATCGACACCCATGTGCACATCGACGGGCACTTCGGCTCCGACGGACGCGCGAACACCCGGGGCGAGACGCCGCAGCAGCGCCTGCGCGCTGCCATGGAGAACGCGCAACTCACGCTGCGCGCGGGATTCACCACGGTGCAGAGCCTCGGTGCCGCCATCGACCTCGACCTGCGCGCCGCGATCGCCGACGGGCGCGCCGAGGGACCGCGCATCCTCACCGCCGTGGCCCAGTTCACGGACACGTCGCGGACGCCGGAACAGATCCGCGAGTGGGCGCGTGCCACGGCCGCGCGCGGCGCCGACGTGATCAAGATCTTCGCGTCCAAGAGCATCCGCGAGGGTGGCGGCCAGACACTGAGCGATGCGCAGATCGCCGCCGCCTGCGACGAGGCGCGCCGCCTCGGCCTCCGGAGCTGGGTGCATGCCCACGCCGCGTCGGCCGTGCGGGCCGCGGCGAACGCCGGCTGCACCGGCGTCACGCACGGCACGCAGGTGACCGCGAGCGAGCTGACCCTCATGGCGGAGCGCGGCACGTACTTCGAGCCGAACATCGGGCTCGTGATCCAGAACTACCTCGAGAACCGCGCGCGCTTCCTCGGCACCGGGAACTTCACCGACGAGGGCTTCCGGTTCATGGAGGAGGTCACCCCGAAGAACCTCATCGTCTTCCGGGCCGCGATGAACACCCCGGGACTCAAGGTGGTGATGGGGACCGACGCCGTCGCCGGGGCGCACGGTCAGAACGCGCGCGAGATCGTCTTCCGGGTGCGCGAGGCGGGCCAGCCGAATGCCGACGCGATCCGCTCGGCGACGTCGCTCGCCGCCGAGGCGCTCGGACTCGGCGACAGCATCGGCACGGTGGCCGAGGGGCGCGTGGCGGACCTCATCGCGGTGGACGGCGATCCGCTCACCGACATCACGGCGCTGCAGCGCATCGCCTTCGTGATGAAGGGTGGTGCGGCCGTGGTGG
The DNA here is from genome assembly GCA_021413975.1 of Gemmatimonadota bacterium. Lineage (GTDB taxonomy): Bacteria > Gemmatimonadota > Gemmatimonadetes > Gemmatimonadales > Gemmatimonadaceae > Pseudogemmatithrix. The sequence continues at coordinate 116,049 of JAIOPJ010000039.1, read as the reverse complement.
CCCCGGCGCGGCTCGATCGCGCGCGCGGCGGCGCCGTCGGCTGGGCCGCGTACGGCAACGACGCGGGTGGACTCAAGTACTCGGCGCTCAGCGACATCGACCGCACGAACGTGCAGGGACTGCGCGTCGCGTTCCGCTGGGACGCGAACGAACGCCCCGTCGCTGCGAGTGAGGGACAGAAGGCGGCGCGCCCGGGTCTCTTCCAGGCCACGCCGCTCGCGATCAGCGACACGCTGTTCTTCCCCACGCCGTACAACCGCGTGGTGGCACTCGACGCGCGCAACGGGCGTGAACTCTGGTCGTATGACCCGCAGCCGTGGAAAGGGTACGGCCAGCCGAGCAACGGCACCGGCTTCGTGCATCGCGGCGTGGCCACCTGGACCGACGGCCGCAGCCGGCGCGTGTTCATCAACTCGCGTTGGCGACTGATCGCGCTCGATGCCACCACCGGGAGGCCGATCCCGTCATTCGGCGCGCGGGGCGAGATCGACCTCACGGCCGGTCTCTCGCGCGAGGTGCGGCGCGAGCATTACACCAACACCTCGCCTCCGGTGATCTGGGGCGACCTGGTGATCGTCGGCAACGGCGTCGGTGACCGGCTCGTCTATCGCGGCGATCCGCCGGGCGACGTGCAGGCATTCGACGTACGGACGGGGCGTCGCGTCTGGCGCTTCAAGACCGTGCCGGAACCCGGTGAGGTGGGGAACGAGACGTGGGAGAACGGGTCGTGGCGCTACAAGGGACACACGAACGTGTGGGCACCCTTCACGGTCGACAGCGCGCGGGGGCTGGTCTTCCTTCCCGTCGGCACGCCGAGTGACGATTGGTACGGTGGCGAGCGGAAGGGTGCGAACCTGTTCGGCGAGTCGCTGGTAGCGCTCGATGCCCGGACCGGCCGGCGGGTCTGGCACTTCCAGGTCGCGCACCACGGACTCTGGGACTACGACCTCCCCGCACCGCCGAACCTCATGACGGTGATGCACGCAGGGCGACGGACCGACATCGTCGTCGTGCCCACGAAGCAAGGGATGCTCTTCGCGTTCGAGCGCGCGACCGGAACGCCGCTCTGGCCGATCGAGGAACGCGCGGTCCCCGCGAGCGACGTGCCGGGCGAGGTCGCATCGCCGACCCAACCGTTCCCCACTCGCCCTGCCCCGTTCACCAGGCAGGGGCTCACGGTCGACGACGTGATGGACTTCACGCCGGCGTTGCGTCAGGCCGCGCTCGACGAGCTCGCGCCATACCGACTCGGGCCGATCTACTCTCCACCTTCGCTCCAGGGAACGGTGGCGATGCCCGGCGTGATCGGTGGCGCCGGCTGGGGGGGCGCCGCCGCGGACCCGAGCACGGGCTGGCTCTTCGTGAAGGGCTCGAACGCGCCCGCGCTCTTCCGGCTCGTGAGGCGCGAGCGGACGAGCGACACGGTGGACACGCCCTACATGGTCGACCTGCCGCGTTCCTCGCTCGGCGTGTCGCAGCGGGACAACGCCGAGGGCGCGGATCGGTCTTCCACGCGATTGCCCGTGAACAAGCCGCCCTACGGCACGCTCACCGCCGTGGACATGAACACGGGCGAGACCATGTGGCAGGTCCCGCTCGGTGATACGCCCGAGGTCCGTCACCACCCCGCGCTTCGCGGCGCGGTGCTCCCGGCGCGGCTCGGCGTATCGGGGTCTCCGGGCGGACTCGTCACGGGCGGCGGGCTCGTGTTCGCCTCGGGCGGCGGCCGTGTGCTGCATGCCATCGACACGCGCACCGGCGTGACGCTCTGGGAGTTCGACCTGGGGCAGCAGGCGTACGCGAACCCGATGACCTACCGCACGAGCGACGGGCGCCAGTTCGTCGCGATCGCGACAGGCGGCGGCACGACGTCGCGTCTCGTCGTGCTCATTCTGGATCGCGACTGAGGAAGAGACGCAGGAGATCGCGCGCGACGGTGGCCTCGACCGCGGGGAGGTTCCCGTCGGGGTTCACCCAGACACGCACGGCCCCATCGGCGCGTCGGCGCACGACATGGAAGACGTTGCGCACGGTGAGCGGCACGCCGACCTCGTAGGACCGTGAACTCACCGGGTTGTTGCTGCACGTGCTGCCCGCGCGCTGCCCCTTCGACTCGTCGCAGCGCGGAAGACCCGTCGTCGCCGTGACCGCCTGCTCGGTGCGCGTCTCCCGCCGCAACTCGGTGCGCGCCACGGTGAAGATCGCGATCTCGTAGTCGGCGGAATCGGGCACGAGACGCCAACCGTTGGCGGTGACCACGGTCTCGACCGACTCCCGGAGACCGAGGACCGTCGGCGAGCCGACACTCGCGACGTCGTCCGATGTGAGTCCGCGCAGGAGCGAGTCGGGGGGTACCCACCGGAAGCGCCGATCCTCCTCGAGGCCGAGGAGGACCAAGGCAGGGGTCATCCTCACGCCTCCCGGAAACTGCATCTCGCGCGGCGGCCGGAGAGACCGCGGATCGGCCACGCCACTCGAGGTCCGGCACGCGGTCGACGCGACGAGCGACAGTGCGGCTGCCAGCAGCGCCGGACGCGCGTTCACCGGGCCTCCATCCTCCTGAGCACACGACCGGCCCGCACCGCCGCCTCGGTGATGCGCGCCGGACTCGTGACGAACGAGACACGGAAGAACCCTTCCCCGCCCGCACCGAGCGACGAGCCCGCGAGCGCGATCACGCCCTCCTCCGCCATGAGCCGCTCGTGGAACTCGAGCGACTTGATCCCCGCAGGCAGCGGCACCCAGAGGTACATCGACGCCTTCGGCGACTCCACGCCGGCGAACCCGTTCGCGCGGAAGGCCGCCACCGCGGCGTCTCGCCGCTCGCGGAAGACCTCGACGTTGCCCGGCACCCAGGACGCCCATGAATCGAGCGCCGCGATGCCGGCCTTCTGCACCGCCATGAACTGCCCCGTGTCGAGGAAGCTCTTCACCTTACCGAGCGCGCCGACGATCGCGGCATTGCCGCAGGCCCAGCCGCAGCGCCAACCGGTCATGTTGTACGTCTTGGAGAGCGAATGGAACTCGATCGCCACGTCGCGCGCGCCCGGGACGTCGAAGATGCTCGGCGCGACGTAGCCGTCGAAGGTCATCTCCGAGTAGGCGTTGTCGTAGACGAGGATGATCCCGAGTTCCTTGCAGCGGCGCACCACCCGCTCGAGGTACTCCATCGGCGCGACGGCGGCGGTCGGGTTGTTCGGATAGTTCAGGTAGAGGATCTTCGCTCGCTTGAGCACCTCGGCAGGGATCTCGTCGAGCTCGACGAGGAAGTTCGTGCGCGGCGTGATCGGGTAGAGATACGGTTCGGCTTCGCTCAGCAGCGTACCACCCAGGTAGGCGAGATAGCCGGGATCGGGGATGATCGCGACGTCCCCCTTCTGCAGGTAGGCGAACGCCAGGTGCGCGATGCCCTCCTTGCTGCCGATGAGGGGCACGACCTCCTTGAGCGGATCGAAGGTGTGCCCGAATCGCTTCTGCATCCACGCGCTCACGGCCTCGCGATAGGCCGGGAGACCGAGTCCGAAGCCATAGCGGCTCATGTTCGGATCCGCGGCGGCGGCCTGCAAGGCGGCGACCGCCGCGGGCGGCGGAGCCAGGTCGGCGTCGCCGGCGCCGAGGTCGATCACATCGACGCCCTTCGCGATCAGGTCCCGCTTCTTCTGCGGGATGGTGGCGAGGAGGTAGACGGGGAGGCTTTCGAAGCGCTTGGTGAACATGCTGAAGGGCAGATGTGAGAGGGGAGATGGGAGAGGTGGGACATGGCGACATGAAACGCCGGCGGTCTTCTCCTCCCACATCATTCGAAACTTACGCGCTCGGACTCGTGTCGGCAGGTCGCGCTGTCGCGGCCGTGTCCCTGCGTCCGTCCGATGACGGCGCTGTCATCTTTCTGCCTATTGCGCGCGCGTCGCGGAAGTTGAATAGTCGTCTTGCAGAGCGAGGGCGACGCCTCCGCGATGCCTCAAGCGGGTCGGGCACCTGGTCCCGACTCTCCCTTCCAGGAGGGAGCTCAGCGCCAAGGCTAGCATGCGTGGACCCGCTGCCCACATCCCGCCGCTGAGCGGGGCGCACGGTCGGGTGGCTCCACGCCGCACCCGAACCGACACCGACCCGGAAACCGGGAGCCTTCGCGCTCCCCCGGCTTAGCCGCCAAGATCCTCCGGGGCCGGCGCAACGAGGGCCAGAGCGATGTGCTCTGGCCCTCAGTGCGTTCGGGCCAGACCAGGTCGGACGCCCGTCATGGCACTCTCGAGCAGTAGACCGAGCCGGTGCAGTGCTCGGGGACGTAGGTCTCGCTCTCGACGAACCAGTCGCCGCCCCGGTACCGCCACTTGGCGAAATAGCTGCCACCGATCACGACCTTCCCGTCGGCCTCGGTCCACGAGCCGACCCAGCTCCCCGATTCACTCGCCATCCCCCAGGCATCGAAGACGCGCACCGACGCGGGCGTGCGCCGATATGTCACGTCGGGCCGGGCGGCGAACCACTCGGCCATGGAGCGCACATGCTCGCGCTTGCTGGCGTCGTGCGCCGACGTCGATGAGACGACGAACAGACCCTCGGCGAGTATGGCGGCGAAACCGGCCGTGTCGTGCAGCGCGATGGCCACGTTCGAGGACTCGCGGCGCCGCCGGATGAGGTCCTCCATCGGTCTCGTCGCGGTGACGCCCGGGGTCTGCGCGGAGGCCGGACGCGCCGAGAGGTTCAGCACGAGCAGCGGCCCGAGCAGTGCGGCGAGCGCGCGTGGACGCGGCACCATCCGCTCAGAGCCCCATCGTCCGTCGCGGCGCCGGCTTGCCACCCGGCACCGTCGTGGGACGCGGCAGGATGAGCATGTTCTGCGCCGTGACGTAGGCCCACTCCTGCCGCCCGAGCCGCGCCGCCGGGTGCAGACGCGTCGTGTCGGGGAGCCCGTCCTCGGCGATCAGCGAATCGTCCACGTGCAGCACGAGGACCTCGCCGATCACCCAGGTGCTGTGCTGTGGTCCGCTGCCATGTGGCACGATCTGGAACACCTCGCACTCCAACTGCGCCAAGCTCTCGCCCACCCGCGGCGGCGTCACGACCGTGGACGGCACCCGCGTGAACCCGGCGGCGTCGAACTCGTCGACCTCGAACGGATACGGCGCCGACGCCTGATTCACGCGCTCGATCATCGACCGCGAGACGACGTTGATCACGAACTCGCCGGTCTCGAGCACGTTGCGCAGCGTGTCCTTGGGGTTGCCGTCGCGGTCGGCGACGGGGCAGAACGCGATCGACTGCGGATTCTGCCCGCCCATGGCGAAGAACGAGAACGGGGCGAGGTTGCCCACGCCGCCCGCGCTCACCGTGCTCACGAGCGCGATCGGCCGCGGCACGATGAGCGGCGTGAGCCAGGCGTGACGTTGGGACGGCTGGAGATCCGCGAGCGTGATGCGCATCAAGAGGTCGGAGGCGAGAATCCCTGCCCCGGCTCGATCCACGAGAACATGTACTTCGCGTCCTCGTACGGCAGGATCGCCTTCGCCACCTTGAGCGGACGGAACGAGTCCATCATGACCGCGAGCTCGTTGGTGTGCGTCATGCCGATGCTCCCCTCGTACCGGCCCGGATGCGGGCCGTGCGGGATGCCGTCGGGATGATGCGTGATGCTCCCGTACTCGATCCCCTTGCGGCTCATGAACTCGCTCGAGGCGTAGAAGAGCACCTCGTCGGAGTCGACGTTGCTGTGGTTGTACGGCGCGGGGATCGCCTCGGGATGGAAGTCGTAGGGCCGCGGACAGAACGAGCAGATCACGAAGCCGTCGCCCTGGAACGTCTGGTGCACCGGCGGGGGCTGGTGCACCCGGCCGACGATGGGCTCGAAGTCGTGGATGTTGAACGCCCACGGGTAGAACTGCCCGTCCCAGCCGATCACGTCGAGCGGGTGGTGGTCGAGCACGACCTCGTTGAGTCCGTTGTACTGCTTGATCACCAGCGGGAAGTCGCCCTTCTCGTCGTGCGTGCGCAACACGCGAGGGACGCGGATGTCGCGCTCGCTGTACGGCGCGCCCTCGACCATCTGCCCCACGTTGTTGAGATACCGCGACGGCGGCCGGATGTGGCCGCGCGACTCCATCACGAGGAGCTTGGCCGGCTTGGTGAACCGGTACCGGTGCAGGATGTGGCGGTGGATCACCAGGTAGTCCCCCGGCTTGATGGGCAGGTCGCCGTACTGCGTCTCGAGCGTCCCCTCCCCTTCGGCGACGTAGACCACTTCGTCGCCCTGCGCATTGCGATAGAAGTGCTCGTCCTGCTCGTCGGGCGCGACGTAGAGCATCGCGATGTCGTTGTTGAAGAGCATCGGGACGCGGTCGAGCGTGGGGCTGCCGCCGCGCGCGATCGGCGCCGTGCGGAAGTGCCGGTGCCGGAGCGCGCGATCGGTGTCCTCGACGTACGGCGTCTCGGCCAGCCGGCGCACCGACTTCACGGTGGTGGGCGGATACAGGTGGTACAGCAGCGCCGACGGTCCGGTGAATCCCTCGATCCCGACGAGCTGTTCGTTGTAGAGCCCCCCGTCCGGCTTGCGGAACGCGATGTGCCGCTTGCGGGGGATCTGGCCGAGCGTGTGATAGAACGGCATTACAGGTTGCCTCGCAGGGCCTGCTCGCGCTCGATGCTCTCGAAGAGCGCCTTGAAGTTGCCGGCGCCGAAGCTCTTGGCGCCCTTGCGCTGGATGATCTCGAAGAAGAGGGTCGGCCGGTCGAACACCGGCTTGGTGAAGATCTGCAGCAGGTAGCCCTCGTCGTCGCGGTCCACGAGGATCCCGAGTTCGGCGAGCGGCGCGATGTCCTCGTCGATCTTCCCCACGCGGTCGAGCACGGTGTCGTAGTACACCTTCGGGATGGTCAGGAACTCGACGCCGCGCGACTTGAGCTGGCGCACGGTCGTGATGATGTCGTCGGTCGCCACGGCGATGTGCTGCACGCCGGGCCCGCGATAGAAGTCCAGGTACTCCTCGATCTGCGACTTCTTCTTGCCGGCGGCCGGCTCGTTGATCGGGAACTTGATGCGGCCGTTCCCGTTGGTCATCACCTTCGACATGAGCGCCGAGTACTCGGTGCTGATGGTCTTGTCGTCGAACGAGAGCAGGTTGTAGAAGCCGAGGACCTTGGAGTAGAAGTCGACCCAGTGGTTCATCTTGCCGAGTTCGACGTTGCCGACGCAGTGGTCGACGTACTTGAGTCCCACGGGCGCGGGCATGAAGGGCGATTCGGTCTTGCGGAAGCCGGGCATGAAGGGGCCGCGGTAGTTCTTGCGCTCGACGATCGAGTGGATCGTGTCACCGTAGGTGCGGATGCCGGCGATGATGACCTCGCCCTGGTCGTCCTTCATCACGGTGGGTTCCTGCACCGACACGGCGCCGCGCTCGATCGCCTTGGCGTAGGCATCGCGCGCGTCGTCGACCCAGAAGGCCATGTCGCGGACGCCGTCGCCATGCTTGGCGATGTGCGCGGCCATCTCGCCCTCGGGCCCCATGGGCGTGGTGAGCACGAGGCGGATCTTCCCCTGCTCGAGCAGGTAGCTGGCCCGGTCGCGGACGCCCGTCTCGGGTCCGCGGTATCCGGTGAGCTGGAAGCCGAATGCCGCACGATAGAAGAGCGCGGACTGCTTCGCGTTGCCGACCCAGAACTCGATGTAGTCGGTCCCGTTGATCGGGAAGGTGTCGTGCGCCGTTTCCTTGGCGGGGGCGGTCGTCGTGGCCATTGGCGGGAATCCTCTGAACTGCAGATGGGAAGGGGAGATGGGAGAGGTAAGAGCCGGCGAGCGGAGACAGGGTGCGGAGAGCGTCACTCACCTCTCACATCTCCCATCTCGCATCTGCCCTCAGGTCAAGCTCCCCGTGCACCCGTGCGGGCGCTGGTCCACCAGCGGCCCCACGTGTCGTTCGACGCCCAGTCCTCGATCCGCATCTTCGCTCCGTCGGGTTGGTGCCGCTGTCGATCGTGAAATATACCCCTGCGGGCGGCACGGCCGTCCAGCGGGGCGCGTGCCCTCCCCTCTCCGATCTCCCTACTCACATCCGCAGTGAAGGGAGATCGCGGTAGAGGTCCAACGCCGCCGGATTCGCCAGCGCGTCGGTGTTCTTCACCACCCGTCCATGGATCACGTCGCGGACGGCGATCTCGGAGATCTTCCCGCTGATCGTGCGCGGGATGTCGCTGACCGTCTCGATCACGCGCGGCACGTGGTGCGGACTCGTGGCGGCGCGGATCACCTGCTTGATGCGCGCGCGCAGCGCGTCGTCGAGCACGGCCCCCGCACGCAGGCGCACGAAGAGCACGATCCGCACATCCTTCTCGGCGCCACTGCCCACGTCCTGCCCCACCACGACGCTCTCGATGATCTCGGGCAGCTGCTCCACCTGCCGGTAGATCTCCGCGGTGCCGATGCGGACGCCGCCCGGATTGAGCGTCGCGTCACTGCGGCCGTGGATCACGAGCCCGTCGTGCGCCGTGATCTCGGCCCAATCCCCGTGGCGCCAGACGCCGGGGAAGAAGTCGAAGTAGGCCGCACGGTACTTGGCCCCGTCGTCGTCATTCCAGAACGCCACCGGCATGGACGGGAACGGGCGGGTGCAGACCAGCTCGCCCGGCACGCCGCGGAGCGGCCGGCCCGCGTCGTCCCACACGTCCACCGCCATGCCGAGCCCGCGGCACTGCAGCTCCCCGCGCCAGACCGGGAGCACCGGGTTCCCGAGCGCGAAGCAGGAGATGAGGTCGGTCCCGCCCGAGATGCTCGCGAGATGCACCCCGGGCCGCACGTCACCGTAGACGTAGTCGTAGCTGTGCTCGGCGAGCGGGCTCCCCGTGGAGAGGATCACGCGCAACGCCGAGAGATCGTGCGAGCGCGTCGGCGCGAGGTGCGTCTTCTCCGACATCGCGAGGAACTTGGCGCTCGTCCCGAAGACCGACACCCGCTCCGCGGCGGCGAGGTCCCAGAGGATCGCGGGGTTCGATTCGGGGAGCGGCGCCCCGTCGTAGAGCACGATCGTCGCGCCGCACGCGAGCGCGCTCACGAGCCAGTTCCACATCATCCAGCCGCAGGTGGTGAAATAGAAGACCCGCTGCCCCGGCCCGATGTCGGTGTGGAGCAGATGCTCCTTGAGGTGCTGCACCAGCGTGCCGCCCGCCCCATGCACCATGCACTTGGGCAGACCGGTCGTGCCCGAGCTGTACATGACGTACAACGGATGGTCGAACGGGAGCCGTTCGAACCGCTCGGGGCTCGCATCGCCCCGCGCGAGGAAGTCGTCCCACATCACCGCCTGCGGCAACGTGCGCACCGTCGCGGCCCGCGCCTCGTCATCACCGAGGAACGGGACGATGACCGACTGCTCGATGCTCGGGATCGCCGCCGCGATCTCGCGTGTGCGCTCGAGGCAATCGATGCGCTTGCCGGCGTAGCGGTAGCCGTCGGCCGCGATCAGCACCTTGGGCGCGATCTGGCCGAACCGGTCGAGCACGCCCCCTGCACCGAAGTCGGGCGAGCAGGAGGACCAGACCGCGCCGACGCTCGCTGCGGCGAGCGCACCGACCACCGCCTCGGGGATGTTGGGCAGGAACCCGACGACGCGGTCACCCGGCACGACACCGGCGCGTCTCAGTGCTCCGGCGGCACGGCGCACCTGGTCGGCGAGCTCGGCGAAGGAGATCTCGCGACGGCGTCCGGCCTCGTCGCGCGCGATGATGGCCGCCGAGTCGCTGCGGACACGCAGCAGGTTCTCGGCGAAGTTGAGTCGCGCGTCCGGGAACCATCGCGGTCCGCGAGCCCCTGACCGGTCACCGCGTCGGGGTGGACCCATGACGTCACCATCCTCGAGCACGCGGTCCGGGGGGAACGACTCGCGGGGGATCACGCCGCCGAACTCCCAGACCGCGTTCCAGAATCGCCCGGGCTCGCGCACGGACCAGTCGTGCCACTCGGCGTAGGTCGCGGTCACGCCGGGGGCCGTCGCGTCTGCGGAGGCGACCTGCGCGAAGAAGCGCGACATCGCGGTGGCGCTCGCACGGGCCGGGTCGGGGGTCCAGAGCGGGAACGCGGGGGCGGCGGTCATGGGGCCGAATTAATAGTTGCGCACCCCGCAGGACCAGACGCGGAGTCGTGCGCGGGCCGTCGCGATCGGGCCCGCGGAACACCCCGCCGCTCGCCACGGTCCGGATCGTGCGGTACTCTTTGACCATGACCGCCCGCCGCATCCTCCACGCCGACGCCGACGCCTTCTTCGTGGCCGTGGCGCGCATGGCCGATCCCGACGGCGCCGGCAAGTCGCCCCTGTTGATCGTGGGGGGCCGTCCGGGATCGCGCGGCGTGGTCTGTTCGGCCTCGTACGAGACCCGCGCCTTCGGCGTGCGGTCCGCGATGCCGATCTCCCAGGCGCTGCGCCTCTGCCCCGACGCCCTGTGCGTTCCCGTGCCGCGACAGGCATGCGGCGCGACCTCCAAGGCGATCGCCGCCGTGCTCGCGCGTTACACCCCGCTCGTCGAGGGGGCGAGCATCGACGAATGGTACCTCGACCTCTCGGGCACGGAGACCTTGTACGGCGGCGAGTCGCTCGAGACCACGGCGCGGCGGATCCGGGAGTCGGTGCATCTCGAGACCGGGATGTGGATCTCGATCGGCGGGGGCAGCTCGAAGCTGATCGCCAAACTCGCGGCCGAGCGCGCGAAGCCGCGACCGGGCACGGGCGCGACCGGAGTGCGCGTGGTCGAGGAGGGCGGCGAGGGCGAGTTCATGAAGGAGTTCGACCTCGCCGAGCTGCCGGGCGTGGGTCCCAAGCTGCAAGCGAAGCTCTCGGCCCTCGGCATGGAGCGCGTCGTCGACGTCCTGCCGCACGAGCGCGCCACGCTCGCGCGCTGGATCGGGCGACGGCCCGCCGAGTGGCTGTGGGCGCGCGTACGCGGGATCCACACGACACCGGTCGAGGCCCGCGCCCCGGCGAAGCAGATCAGCCGCGAGACGACGTTCGATCGCGACGTCAAGGAATCGGCGGCGATCGCCGCCGTGTTGCGCACCCTCTCGGCCACGGTCGCCGCCGACCTGCGCGGCGACAAGCTCGGAGCGCGCACGGTCACGGTGAAGCTCAAGGACAGCGACTTCACGTCGCGGCACGCGAGCCGCACCCTGCGGGAGCCGGTGGAGAGCGATCGCGCCGTGGCGGAGATCGCGGTGGCGCTGCTCGCCAAGTTGCGCGCCGCGCGGATGACGCCGGCCCGGCTCGTGGGCGTCGCGCTCGGGAACTTCATGCCGGCGCGCGACGCCGAGCAGCTCGGGCTGTTCGCGACCTCGGGCGGCGCCGCGGCGGGGTCAGCGGCTGGGCCGCCGGCGCGCGGCGGCAACGTCGTGGGCACGGTCACCACCGTTCCGGTGGAGCGACCGCAGGACCGTGCGGTCTCCCGCGCTGTCGATCGGGTCCGAGAGCGGTTCGGCTCCGACGCGATCCGAACGGGTGCGGGTCGCCGGGCCTAGGGCCGTGGCGGTGCGGCGGCGCGACGACCATCTTTTCCCGGTCGCCCCCACCGACGCAGCAGCATCGATCCCCAACCCACCTCACAGATGAAGCCCATCCGTCCGTTCGCGCTCGCGGCCGGCGTCGCGGTACTGGCCCTCGCGTGCCAGCCCACGACCCCATCCACGACTCCCACCCCTACGCCCGCGCCGACCGTGTCGACGCCGGCTCCCACGCCGACCCCTGGAGCTCCGACCGGTTCGCCTCCCGCCGGTCAGGGTCCGGCCGGCGCGCAGGCCCCCGGTGCCGGCGGCCCCGGCGGCGGGGCGGCCGATCCGGCGCCGCGTCCCTACGCCCAGGTCATCCGCGGCACCGTCACCACCAAGTCCGGCCTCTTCAAGACGCACATGATGGGGACCTCGCTCTACTACGAGATCCCCGCGGGCGAGCTGGGCAAGGACATGCTCCTCATCACGCAGATCGCCAAGAACAATGACGGCGACGGCTATGGCGGCGAGCCGATCGACAATCGCGTCGTGAAGTGGGAGCGTCGCGGCAACCGGGTGCTCCTGCGCAACGTCTCGTTCGGGGTGGTGGCGGACCCGTCGGCGCCGATCGCCGAGGCCGTGCGCAACGCCAACTTCGACGCGATCCTCGCGGTCTTCCCGGTGGCCGCGTTCGGCCCCGACTCCGCCGCGGTGATCGACGTGACGCGCCTCTACACGTCGCCGCCGAACGAGATCAGCGCGATCCAGGCGATCCGCGGCCAGCTCGACGCCGCCCGCAGCTTCCTGGAGCGTGTCGCGGCCTACCCGCAGAACGTCGAGGTCGAGGCGGCGCTCACGATCAACGCGCAGCCGCAGCCGCAGTCGTTCTTCCCCGGCCTGCCGCCGCAGCAGCCTGCGCCCGGCACGCCGACCACGACCAAGTCGGTCGTCGTGCACTGGTCGATGGTGAAGCTGCCCGAGACGCCGATGATGCCGCGCCTGCGCGATTCGCGGGTCGGCTACTTCTACACGAGCACCACCGACTACAGCCGTCCCGAGCAGCGGGCGCAGCAGCGGAACTTCATCGCCCGCTACCGCCTCGAGAAGAAGGACCCGAACGCCGCCATCTCGGAGCCGGTGAAGCCGATCGTCTACTACATCGATCCGGCCACGCCGACCTGGCTCGTGCCATGGGTCAAGAAGGGCATCGAGGAATGGCAGGTCGCGTTCGAGGCCGCCGGCTTCCGGAATGCGATCATCGCCAAGGAAGCGCCGAGCAAGCAGGAGGACCCGGATTGGTCGCCGGAGGATGCCCGCTATTCGAGCGTCCGGTGGCTCCCGTCGACGATCGAGAACGCGAACGGGCCGAGCGACACGGACCCGCGCAGCGGCGAGATCCTCAACGCCGACGTGAACATGTACCACAACATCATGAACCTGCAGACCTGGTGGTATTGGACGCAGGTCGGCCCGCTCGACCCGCGCGCGGCCAAGCTGCCCTTCCCCGATTCGCTGCAGGGCCGGCTCGTGCAGTTCGTCGTGGCGCACGAGGTCGGACACACGCTCGGCCTGCCGCACAACCAGTTCGCCTCGAGCACCTATCCGGCCGACTCGGTGCGCTCGCGCACCTGGGTCGCGCGCATGGGCCACTCGCCGTCGATCATGGACTACGCGCGCTTCAACTACGTCGCACAGCCCGAGGACAACATCCCCCTCGATCAGCTGATCCCGAAGGTCGGCGTCTATGACAAGTACGCGATCCGCTGGGGCTATGCCCCGGTCCCGGGCGCCCGCTCGTCGGACGCCGAACGCCCCGCGCTCGATGCGATCGCGCGCGAGCAGGACGCGACCCCGTGGTACCGCTACGGTATCCCGGACGACTTCGGCGCGATCCCGTTCACCTCGTACTCCGAGGCGGTGGGCGACCAGGATGCGGTGAAGAGCACCGAACTGGGCCTGCGCAACCTCAAGCGCCTCATCCCGATGCTGGTGCCGGCCACCACGCAGCCGACCGAGGACGTGTCGTACACCAAGGAAGGCTACAACCGCATCATCGGCCAGATGCTGAACGAGCTGCGGCACGTGTCCGCGATCCCGGGGTCGTCGACGGGTCAGGAGAAGTACGGTTCGCAGCCGGGCCCGCGCTTCACGCCGGTCCCGCGCGAGCGGCAGAAGCAGGCCGTGAAGTTCCTGCAGGACAACCTCTTCACCACGCCGACCTGGCTCCTCGATCCGGCGATCCTCCGCCGCCTCGAGCCCGACGGTGCGGTGGCGCGCATCAACAACGCCCAGCGCGGAGTGCTCGGATCGCTCATGACCGAAGACCGGATGGCGCGCATGGTGGAGTACGAATCCTTCCCCGGCGCGACCGGCGCGTACTCGCTCGGCGAGTATCTCGGCGACATCCGCTCGGGGATCTGGAGCGAGCTCGGCGCCGGGTCGGTGCGCGTGGACGCGTACCGTCGCGGCCTGCAGCGCAGCTACATCGAACTCGTGACGGCGCGGCTCAATGCGCCGCCGTCCACGACGCCGCGCATCTCGAGCAGTGCACAGACGGGGCAGCTCTACACCGCGGCCCCGCGTCCGAGCACGGACATGAAGGCGATGCTCCGTGCCGAACTCCGGACGCTCGACGGCCAGCTCGCCGCCGCGCAACCGAAGGCGACCGATGCCATGACCCGCGCGCACCTGGCGGACATGCGGTGGCAGATCAAGCAGGCGTTGGAGCCGAAGTAAGATGTAGGTGGGAGGATGCAGGATGAAAGAGCGACGGCGGGAGGCGAGAGGGTTCTCGCTTCCCGCCGTTTCTCATTCATCCCGCCTGCTGCCACGACCATTCAGCCTTCATCCTTCGGCCTTCATCGCCCGTTCAACGCACCCTCGCGAACTCCACCGGCTGCCCCACCGGCCCGAACTTCATCACCCGGTGCGCCGCCGCCTTCTCGATCCAGTACGTGCCGGGCGCGTCGCCACCGGTGAACGACACGCGGTAGGTCTCCACGGTGCCGAGCGGGATCGTGATCGTCTCCTCGCCGGTCACCTGGTACGTGTTCACGCGCACGACGCCCTTGCCAGACGAGAGGATCGAGACGTTGACGGTCACGCCCGGGGCCCACTGGAAGAACGGCAGAAGACCCTGGATCGCGTTGTCGTCGATGGTGCCCGGTGGGACGTCGACGCCGGTGAAGTTCACCGGCTGCATGCCCCCGGCGCCGGGCGTCACTCCCTCTCCCGTGGCCTTGCCGTCCGCATAGCGCACGTTGAGCCGGAGGTCGGCGCCCTGGAACTTCCCGGTCTGCGCGGCGCTGCGCATCGCCAGATCGGCGCCGAAGCGCACCTCGGTCGACTGCTGGATCACGGTCGCGAGCTGCGAACGCTCCTTGTACACCCAGCCATCTCCGTCACGCTCGAGCGAGGAGACCTGGTATCCGAAGTTCTGCCCCTGCACCAGCACGGCGAACGAGTCGGACCCCGCGGTGATGCGCGCGCGGTCGAGCGCGAGCGCGACGACCTTCGGCGCGAGGTCCTCGACGGTCATCGGCTTCCCATCCACGTCGACCATGGTCACCGGAGCGATCGCGCGCAGCCGGTCGAGGATCTTCGTCGCGTCACCCACCACCACGACGAGCGCGCCATCGACGCGCATCCCCATCCGGGCCGCCGCCTGCGCCTGTTCCGCCGTGACGGCGGCCAGCCGCTGCCGGTACGTCTGCACGTAGTCCGTCGCGAGC
The DNA here is from genome assembly GCA_021413975.1 of Gemmatimonadota bacterium. Classification (GTDB taxonomy): domain Bacteria; phylum Gemmatimonadota; class Gemmatimonadetes; order Gemmatimonadales; family Gemmatimonadaceae; genus Pseudogemmatithrix. The sequence continues at coordinate 100,861 of JAIOPJ010000039.1, read as the reverse complement.
CCGAGGAGCCGCGCGTTGGCGACCTGAGCGGCCACCGCATCGGCCGTCTCGACCTGCAGGGGGAAGCGACCCACCAACGTCTGCTTCTGCCGCTCGAACTCGTCCGCCGGGAAGGGCGTGCTGCCGGCGCGGCGCAGCTGCGCGAGCATCTCCACGAGTGAGGAATCGGTCACCTCGGTGCGCACCTCGGCGGTGGCGCTGAACGAGCCGAGTCCCTTGCGACGGGCCACGCTCGAATAGGCGCCGTAGGTCCAGCCCTTCTGTTCACGCAGGATCTGGAAGAGGCGGGAGTCACTCGCGCCTCCGACGATCTGGTTCGCGAGCGTGAGCGCGTAGCCCCGCGTGTCGGTCGCCATCCACGTCGTGTTGCCGACGATGATGTTCGACTGCACCGACCCCGCGCGGTGCACGAGGATGATCTCGGTGCGCGCGCGCTGGGGTGCGGCGCGCGTGACCGGGGCACCGGCCGCGACACCGCCCCAGGCGCCGAAGGTCTCCTCCGCGAGCTGACGCGCCTCGAGGGTGTCGATCGCGCCGGCGATGACGAGCAGTGCCTGGTTCGGCCGCATGCGCTGGCCGTGGAAGGCGGCGAGGTCGTCGCGCGTGATCGCCGCGACGCTCGCTTCGTCGGCCGTGCGGCCGTAGGGGTGGTCGCCGTAGAGTCCCTTGGCGAACGCCTCACCGGCGATCGACGCGGGTTGCGACTTCGCGAGCGCGAGCGAGGTGAGCGTCTGCTTGCGCAGGAGCTCGATCTCCGTCGCCGGGAAGGTCGGGCGCAACGCCGCGTCGGCCAGGAGCTCGAAGGCGAGTCGGCGGTCGTTGCTCAACACCGCGGCGCTCACCGTGAGGAAGTCCGGTCCGGCCGAGGCGCCCAGGGAGCCCCCCACGCCTTCGATGGTCGCCGAGATCTGCTCGGCGGTGCGGGCCCCGGCGCCCTTGGTGAGCAGTCCGGCCATCATCTCCGCCGTGCCGGCCCGTCCGGCAGCGTCGTAGAACGATCCCCCGGGCACGGCGAGCGTGAGCGAGAGCACGGGCTGCTTGGCGTTGGAGACCACGAGCACGCGCATGCCGTTCGCCAGCACCGTCTCCGCGAACGGCGGGAACTGCGCCGGTTGCAGCGGCATCGGCGCGGGCGGGCGCGTGGGGAACTGCGCCGCGAGCGGCGCGGTGACGATCAGGCAGGCGCCGGCGGCGACGAGCGGCCAGGCCGAGACACGAGCGAAGTGCGCGGCCGCGGTCTGGCGGCGCAGCGTGGAGCCGGCGAGCGGGGACATCACTTGGCCTCCGGGACGATCACGAGCGTGAGCGAGTTGTCGGGACGCAGGTAGGTCGCGGCGACGCGGCGGAGGTCGGCGAGCGTCACGGCCTCGTAGCGCGCGGCGTCGGAGTTGATGGCATCCGGCGAGCCGAGGTACATCGCCGCGTAGTGCACCGCCTCGGACGTCGCGATGGCCGTCTGTCGGCCGAAGATCGTGGACGAACGCCACGAGTTCTTGGCCTTGGTGAGTTCGTCGGGCGTGATCCCCTGCGCCACCGTGGTCATCTCGCGCGCGAACCGCGCCCGCAGGGTGTCGACGTCCACACCCTGGTTGGCGATCACGAGCGCGCCGAAGATCCCGGCGCCGCGCATGGGGCCGAACGGATTGAAGAGCGACTGCGCCGCGACCGCGACCTTGGCATCGCGCACGAGGGTGCGGTTCAGGCGCGAACTCTCGCCCCCGCCGATGATCGTCGAGAGGAGTTCGAGCGCCGGATAGTCGGCATGCGAGGGGGGCACCGCACGGTACGCGGTGAGGATCGCCGGGAGGTTGGCGTTGCGGTCGGGGATGCGGCGCACGACCTCGCGACCGGTCGCACCCTGCGGCGCGCAGGTCACCGCGGGTGGCGTGGCACCGCGGGCGATCCCGCCGAAGTACTCGGTCACCATCCGGCGCGCCTGGGCGGGCTGGAAGTCGCCGACGATCACGAGGACGGCGTTGTTCGGCGCGTAGTACAGGTCGAAGAAGGCCTTCACGTCGGTCACCGTCGCGGCATTCAGGTCATCCATGGAGCCGATGATCGAGTGCGCATACGCGAAGCAGCTGGCGCGGTCGAAGAGCGTGGGGAGCGAATCGACGAAGGCCGCGGTGTACGGCGCGTTGTCGAAACGCAGGCGCCGCTCCTCCTTCACCGCCTCCTGCTGGTTCTTGAGGTTCTCGGCATTCACCGCGAGCGACCGCATGCGGTCGGCCTCGAGCCAGAGGGCGAGATTCAGCCGGTTGCTCGGCACCTCGTTGTAGTAGTTGGTGCGATCGGGCTGCGTGGAGCCGTTGAGCTGACCCCCGGCGCGCTCGATGAACTGTCCGTGCTCGGCCTTCTTCACGTTGGCCGAGCCCTGGAACATCATGTGCTCGAACAGGTGCGCGAAGCCGGTGCGGCCGGCGCGCTCGTTGCGCGACCCGACGTCGTACCAGACGTTCACGGCGACCACCTGCGCCGAGTGATCCTCCACGAGGTGCACGCGCAGTCCGTTGGGCAGGGTGAAGGACTCGACCTGCACACGGCCGGGCGCCTGGGCGCCGAGGGCCGGAACGGCGGTCATCACGAGGGCGATGAGGAGCGAACCACGCGAATGCATCGCGAGTCTCCTGAGGGTGAAGGACAACGAGGGCACCGGGCCGTCAGCGGCCGGTGGAGCCGAATCCGCCGGCTCGGTCGGTGGTGCGCGCGACGGTGCCGCGCGTGAAGGACAGCGTCTCGTAACGGGCGATCACCATCTGCGCGATCCGCTCGCCATGACGCACCGTGAGCGGAGCGGTGCCGCCGTTCTTCACCGGCACGCACCACTCGTCGGGGTAATCGGCGTCGATGGTCCCCGGACTGTTCACGATCACCAGGTCGGTCTTGAGGCTCGTGCCCGACCGCGGACGCACCTGCGCCTCATAGCCCACCGGGAGCCGCGCCTTGAATCCGAGCGGGAAGAGCGCCTTCTCCCCGGCAGCGAGCGTGATCGTCGCGCCCGCCGGGTCACCCGCCGGATCGGCGGCCACCTCGCGTTCATGCGCGACGCCGGCCACGAACACCCGCACGCGTCCGCCCGTGAGGCAGAGGGCGAGGTCGTGACCCGCGCTCGCGGAGGTGGCACGCACGGGAGGCTCGACGCCCGCGTGCAACGGCTCGAAGATGATGTCTGACATCGGGCGGAAAACTAATCTCCGGCGGCCATCCCGGTCATCTCCGGCCGGATCCGGTCAGGGGGAGACACTTCGGAGGCCTTCATGTGTATCATCCTCCCGTGACCCTCATCGCCCGCCTCCGACGGGGTGCCGACGCCGCGGCGCTCCTCCCGATCCTCCTGCTCGCCCCCGCGCTCGCCCCCGCGCTCGCCGCCCAGGACACCGTCCGCGTCGCCCCGGGGACCGTCGTCCTGGTGGAGAGTCTTCCCCCCGAGGACCCCCGCATGCGCGGGCAGCGCGTGCAAGCGGAGTTCGAGCGATTCCGGCGGATGAATCTCCCCGAGTACCGCGGCAAGGTCTTCTCCGGGCGCACCTGCCCCGAGCCGGTCGGGATGAACTGGTGCTACTGGTACGATGAGAGCACGCCGATGCTCCCCGACCCGCCGAAGATCTCCGAGGCCCGCGAGCAGCTGCTCCGGGTCCTCGACACACTCGGCACCGCGGAGCCGGGCGACAACTGGATCAGCGGGCAGCGGGTGCGCTACCTCATCGAATCGGGCCGGCCGCTCGACGCGTTGAAGGTGGCCGAGCAGTGCCGGGCCTTCGGGTGGTGGTGCGACGCGCTCGCCGGCATCTCCCTGCACGAGGCCGGGCGCTACCTGGAGTCCGAGGCGCGCTACGAGAAGGTCCTCGCCGCCATGACTCCGCGCGAGCGCTGCACCTGGCGCGACCTCACACCCTACCTCGACGACGACACCCGTCGCCAGTACATCCGGAACGCCTGCGGCACGCCGGAGCGCGAGGCGTTCGAGGCGCGCGCCTGGTGGTTCTCGCGCACGCGCTACGGGCTCGCCGGCAACGACTCGCGCACCGAGCACTTCTCGCGCCTCACCTACGTGGAGTTCCTGCGCGACGCCGCGACGGCGTATTCGCGCGGCTTCGACGAGTCGGAGCGCGAGATGATGGTGCGATTCGGCTGGACCCGGCGGTGGGCGCGCGACGGATCGATGCGCGGCCCCATGCCGTCGCAGATGCCGCCGGGTCCTGACGGCCGGCCGCAACGCTACGACCCGTCGATGTCGATCAACGTGATCGGCCAGGAAGCGACGCCGGCGCATCGTTTCATCCCGCCGAGCGAGGTGCTCACGAGCCCGGCGAGTTCGGACTCCACCGACTGGGCGGTGCAACTGCCGCCGGTGGTCGCGCGCTACCATCCCAAGTACGCGTCGCGTCTGTTGATGCTCGAGCACCAGCAGGCGCTCTTCCGCCGAGGGGATACCGCGCTCGTCGTGCTCGCCTATGACGTGAGCAAGGTCCCCGGGATCGCGTTCTCCCGGCTCGACGGCGCATTCGTGCTCACCCCCGGCACGCGTCCCGCCGGGTACACGACGATCGTGCGCGGCATCCAGCCGAAGGGGACCATGACCGTCCGCGCACCATGGGGACCGCTCCTCATGAGCGCCGAGATCGCCGCCGACTCCGCGTCCACGCTCGTCCGCGCCCGCTACGGGATCCGGCCGCCGTTCGCGATCGGCGCGCGCGTGTCGCTCTCGGACCTGCTCTTCTACACGCCGTACGGCACCTTCCCGACCACCGTCGAGGAGGCCCTGCCGCACGCGCTGGCCACGCAGAAGGTGCACGCCGACCAGCCGCTGGGCATCTACTGGGAAGCGTACAACACCAACCCGGCGGGCGAGCGCATGACGATCTCGCTGGTCGTCGCCCCCGAGGTCGAGGAGGAGCCGGGTCGCGTCGGTCGCGCGGCACGGGCACTGCGGCTCACCCGCGGGAGTTCGCCGGTGAGCCTGACCGTGGAGGACATGTCGGCGCGTGGCGCGCGCACCTCGCCCCGCGCGGTGCAGGTGGACATCTCCACGCTCAAGCCCGGCGACTACCTCGTGCAACTCGAGGTGGACGTGGCCGGACAGTACGTGATCCGTGCCGACCGCCGCATCACGGTCGTCCCGCACTGAACTAGATTCCGGGCACGAGAGGCGGGCCTGCGGCCCGCCTCTCGTGCATCCCCCACTCCCACGATCAACCCTCCGTGCGTCTCGCGCTCGTTCTCGCCGCGTCCGTCGTCCTCACGCCCGTCTCGCTGCAGCAGGGTGATCCCTCCCGTCGTGCCGCCGCGGACAGTCAGGCGCGCCGTGCCGCCGCGGACACCGGAGCGCGCCGCACCGCGCCCGACAGCTCGGCGCGCTCCGGTGCGCCGGCCCGCCCACTGACGGCGGAGCAGCAGCGGATCGCGCGGCGCGACTCGATCCTCGACTCCTATTGGCCGGTGAAGGGACCCGAGCCGCTGCCCGGCTCGATCCTGCCGGAGAGGCGGATCGTCGCGTACTACGGCAACCCGCTCTCCAAGCGCATGGGCGTGCTCGGCGAATACCCGTCGGACCAGATGCTCAAGATGCTCGACGCCGAGGTGGCGGCGTGGGAGAAGGCCGATCCGTCGACGCCCGTGATACCGGCCCTGCACCTGATCGCCGTGGTCGCGCAGGGCTCGGCCGGACGCGACGGGAAGTACCGCCTGCGCATGGCCGACACCCTGATCGAGCGCGTGGCGGGTTGGGCGGCGACGCGCAATGCGCTGGTCTTCCTCGACGTCCAGCTGGGGCGCAGCACCCTGCAGGCCGAACTCCCGCGGCTCGCGGGCTTCCTCGCCCGGCCGAACTTCCACCTGGGGATCGATCCCGAGTTCGCGATGGGGGCCGACGGTTTCCCCGGCAAGAAGGTGGGCACCCTCGACGCGAGGGACATCAACTACGCCGCGGAGTTCCTGCAGGGACTGGTGGTGAACCACAAGCTCCCGCCCAAGGTGCTCGTCGTGCATCGCTTCACGCAGCGCGGCGTGACCAACTATCGCAACATCCGGCTGCGGCCGGAGGTGCAGGTGGTGATGCACATGGATGGCTTCGGCGCCCCGCACCTCAAGCGCAACACGTTCCGGCAATACGTGAAGGCGGAACCGGTGCAGTTCGTGGGGTGGAAGCAGTTCTACAAGGCGAAGAACGACAACCCGCGCACGACGATCGCCGAGATCGCGGCGCTGAAGCCGAAGGTGCTCTACATCCAGTACCAGTGACCGGACGGGCCGGTCACTTCACCGTGACGCCGGTGACGCCGTCCGACTGCGCGAAGATCCGGCCGCTCGGATTGTAGAAGAAGATCCTCCGCTTGCGCCCCTCGACGATCTCATCGGCGCGCGCGAACTGCTGGGCGAGGGCGATCTGCCCCTCGGCGAGCAAGGGGAACGTGGCCGCGGGGTAGCTCACGAAGACCTCGTCCGACTGCATGTCCACGAGCGCGGTCTCGCGCGTGCGCTTGAGCAGTGCGATCGCCTCCTCGCGCTGCATCGGCGTCGCGATGATGTTGGACGGGACCGAACCCGCGGCGTACTTCTTCTCGTCGCTGCCGCCGGTGGTCGTCCAGAGGATGAGCACGACCACGATCCCGGCGGCACTCCAGCGCACCAGGGGCGTCTGGCGCATGACGAATGCGCGGGCCCGCTCCACGGCGCCGCCGATCGCGCCGCCGCCCTCGCCGGTGGCCGCGGCCGTCTGGCGGTCGCCGGGCCAGCTCGCCTTGCCGGCCGCGGTCGACTGGCGGGTGGTGCCCGTGGACTGCCGGCCCGTCGCGGTCGACTGCCGGGACTGCGGCGCGTCCGCCGGATAGGGCGTGAAGCAGAAGGGGCAGACCCGGCGGTTGTTGCTCTCTTTGTTGCAGACGGCGCAGACCATGGATGGAAATAGAACCGGTCGAGCTCGCCGTTACAACGGCCGCGCGGGATCAGGCGGGGACGAAGTCGCGCCTGGCCTCGCCGATGCCGCCGCCGTCGGTCACGCGGGCGTAGCCGGCCCTGCGGAGCGCGGCCGCCGCGGAGGCCGATCGGGCGCCCGAGGCGCAGTAGACGAGGATCCGACTCGCCTTCGTGATTCCGGCATGATCGGCGAGGCCGTCCGGCAGCTGGTCGACCGGCACGCAGACCGCGCCGGGCAGGTGGCCGAGCCAGAACTCGAGCTTGGAACGGACGTCGACGACCGCGTCGACGGGAAGATCGCGGAACCGTGGCATGGAGTGGACGGAAGGAGGATTGGGATGCGGAGCCGGCCGCGGAACCCCTCGCGGGCGGCCTGCACGCAGTATATGACGATACGGGAATATACGGTGACGTCGCCGTGGCGCAAGGAGTCGTTCTCGTAGGCCCTCGCCCACCCGGCGCGGGGTGCTCGTCCCTTCCCTCAGGAGATCCACATGCTTCGTCGCAGCGCCATGGTCCTCGGCCTCACCGCCATCCTCGCGGCCCCTGCCGCAGCGCAGATGCCCCTGCTCGACGTCCGGATCGGTGCCCAGGCCGTCTTGCCCCAGGGCGACCTCGCCGACGTGTACAAGGGCGGCTTCGGCGCCTATGGCCGCCTCGGCATCCCGCTCGGCGGGATCAAGCTCATGGGAACGGCCACGTGGACCCGACTCCCGGGCAAGACGATCGACGTGCTCGGGACGCCGGTGGGCATCGAGGATCAGGACGTGATCGGCCTCACCGCCGGCCCGCACCTCTCGCTGCCGATGCTCGACCTCGGCGTCGAGGCCGGCTACTTCACCAACTTCAAGAAGGTCGGCATCGTGCCCAGCGCGTCGCTCGGCCTGCTCAACTTCGACGTGATGCTCTCGTACACCATCGTGAACTCCGACCCGAAGTCCAACTGGGCCGGGCTCGGCGTCGGACTCCGCTTCTAGGACGCGTCCTCCCAGGACGCGTCCTCCCAGGACGCGTCAGTCGTCCGTGGGAGCCGGGAGCTGCGGCACGCTGGTCTCGCTGGCCTGCCGCAGCAACCCGGTGCGGGTGTACTCGATGAGCTTGTCGCGCGTGTCCATGATGTCGAGGTTGCGCATCGTGAGCTGGCCGATGCGGTCGAGCGGCGTGAAGAAGGCCTCGCCGCGCTCCATCGTGAGCCGCTCCGGCTTGTAGGTCAGGTTGCGGCTGGTCGTGTCCATGATCGAATAGTCGTTCCCGCGACGCAGCTCGAGCGTGACCTCGCCGGTGATCGCGCGCGCCACCCACCGCTGCGCCGACTCGCGCAGCATGAGCGCCTGTGAGTCGAGCCAGCGCCCCTGGTACAGCAGCCGTCCGAGCTTGCGTCCGTTGAGGCGGTACTGCTCGATGGTGTCCTCGTTGTGGATCCCGGTCACGAGGCGCTCGTAGGCGATGAACAACAGCGCCATGCCGGGGGCCTCATAGATGCCGCGACTCTTCGCCTCGATGATGCGGTTCTCGATCTGGTCGGTCATGCCGAGGCCGTGCCGGCCGCCGATCACGTTGGCCTCGAGGAAGAGGTCGAGCGTGCTCCCGAAGGTCCGGCCGTTGAGCGCCACCGGCACGCCCTCCTCGAAGCGCACCCGGACGGTCTCGCGCGCGACCTTCACCTCGTCCTTCCAGAACGCGACGCCCATGATCGGGTGCACGATGTGCATCCCCTTGTCGAGGAACTCGAGGTCCTTGGCCTCGTGCGTCGCGCCGAGGAGGTTGGAGTCGGTCGAGTAGGCCTTCTCGACGCTCATCTTGTACTCGAAGCCGTTGGCGATCAGGTACTCGCTCATCTCCTTGCGGCCGCCGAGCTCGTCGATGAACTGCTGGTCGAGCCAGGGCTTGTAGACCTTGAGGCCCGGATTGGTGAGCAGCCCGTAGCGGTAGAACCGCTCGATGTCGTTGCCCTTGAAGGTGCTGCCGTCGCCCCAGATGTTGACGTCGTCCTCGCGCATGGCGGCGACGAGCATGGTGCCGGTGACCGCCCGGCCGAGCGGCGTGGTGTTGAAGTAGGTCTGCCCGCCGGTGCTGATGTGGAACGCGCCCGACTGGATCGCGGCGACGCCCTCGGCGACCAGTTGGTGCCGGCAATCGATCAGCCGCGCCTTCTCGGCGCCGTAGGCCATGGCCTTGCGCTGGATCTCGTCGTAGTCCGTCTCGTCGGGCTGGCCGAGGTTGGCCGTGTAGGCGTAGGGCACGGCGCCCTTGGCGCGCATCCAGTGGAGCGCGGCGCTGGTGTCGAGCCCGCCCGAGAAGGCGATGCCGACATTGGCTCCGACGGGAAGGCGCTGCAGGATCGTGGCCACGATGTCTCTCCAACGAGGGCGTGAAGGTCCGCGCGAAAACTAGTCGGTAGGGGCCGGAATCGCTTACGTTCCCCTGACGCACATCGACCGGAGTCCCCGTGTCCGACCTCGAACGCCATTTCGCACCCTTCCGCGCCAACACCATCGGTGACGGCCTGACCTTCCGCACGCCCTACGGCGAGCAGAAGCTGGTCTATGCCGACTGGACCGCGAGTGGGCGTCTCTACGCTCCGATCGAGGCGGCGCTCCTCACGCGTTTCGGCCCCTACGTCGGCAACACGCACAGCGAGTCCTCGGTGACCGGTTCGGCGATGACCATCGCCTACCACGAGGCCCATGCGCGCCTCAAGCGGCATGTGAACGCGGGTCCGGACGACCTCGTGCTGACGAGCGGCTCGGGGATGACCGGCGTGGTGAACAAGCTGCAGCGCATCCTCGGTCTCAAGGCGCCCGAAGGCTTGCGACACTTCATCGACCTCCCGGAGGCCGAGCGTCCGGTCGTCTTCGTCACGCATCTCGAGCACCACTCCAACCACACCTCCTGGTACGAGTCGATCGCCGACGTGGTGGTGGTGCCGCCCGACGAGAACGGCGTGGTGAACCTCGACGCGCTCTCGGCACAGCTGCACGAGTACCGCGACCGGCCGATGAAGATCGGGGCGTTCAGCGCCTGCTCGAACGTGACCGGGATCTTCACGCCCTATCACGAGATGGCGAGACTGATGCGTCGGGCGGGCGGGATCTCGCTGATCGACTTCGCCGCCTCCGCGCCCTACGTGGCGATCGACATGCATCCGGCGGGCGACCCGGAGGCCGCGCTCGACGCGGTGCTCTTCTCCCCGCACAAGTTCCTCGGGGGGCCGGGCTCGTCGGGGGTGCTGATCTTCAACCGCGCGCTCTACCACAACTCGGTGCCCGACGAAGCCGGCGGCGGCACGGTGGCGTGGACCAACCCGTGGGGGCAGTACGCCTTCCACGACGACATCGAGGCGCGGGAGGACGCGGGCACGCCGGGGTTCCTGCAGACGATCAAGGCCGCGCTCGCGGTGGACCTCAAGGAAGCGATGGGAGTCGACGCGATGCGGCGGCGCGAGGAGGCGATCGTGCCCTACGCGATGGACCGTTTGCAGGCGATCCCGGGGGTGCACCTCCTGGCCCCCGGCGTGCGGCACCGGCTGGCGATGCTCTCGTTCTGGACGGAGGGGCTGCACTACAACCTCGTGGTGCGACTGCTCAACGACCGGTTCGGCGTGCAGGCGCGCGGCGGGTGTTCGTGCGCCGGCACGTACGGACACTTCCTGCTGCACGTGGACCCGTCGCGTTCCAAGGCGATCACCGACCGGATCGATCGTGGCGACCTCTCGGAGAAGCCGGGGTGGGTGCGGCTCTCCTTCCATCCGAGCACGACGATGGCGGACATCGACCGCGCCCTCGAGGCGGTCGCGCAGGTCATGCGCCACGGTGACGAGTGGGCCGCGGACTATGCGTACTCGAGCGTGACCAACGAGTACCGGCATCGCGACGGGGATGCGGCGCTGCGGGAACAGGTCGCGGGGTGGTACGCGTCGGCGCTCGCGTGACGCAGGACCGCGCCGCGGTCATGCCGCTCGTGAATCTCCACCAGTACGAGTCCGCGGCGGCCGAGCGTCTCCCGCGCATGGTGTTCGACTACTACGCCGGGGGCGCCGGCGACGAACTCCTCCTGCGCACCTCGCGCGCCGCCTGGGACGGGATCGCGATCCGCTACCGCGTGCTCCGCGACGTGTCCCGGCGGTCGCACCGGATCGAACTCCTCGGCCACGCGCTCGACTGGCCCGTGCTCGTCGCGCCGATGGCCTTCCAGCAGCTCGCGCATGCCGACGGCGAACTCGCCACCGCGCGCGCGGCCGACGCCACCGGCACGGGGTTCATCCTCTCCACGCTCGCGACCCGGTCGATCGAGTCGGTGCGCGCGGCGACGGGCGGGCCGCTCTGGTTCCAGCTCTACATCTACCGTGATCGCGGCCTGACGGAGGCGCTCGTGCGCCGCGCCGAGCAGGCGGGCTGCACCGCCCTCGTGCTCACGGTGGATGCGCCCATGCTCGGCCGGCGCGAGCGCGACCTGCTCAACGGCTTCCATGTGCCGGCGGAGACGCCCATACCCAATGTCGGGGCGGCGCCACGCGACGTGCTCGCCGAGCGGGTCGAGACGGCATCGTCGCTCGCGGCCTTCACCGAGCGGCATTGGGATGCGTCGATCTCCTGGGCCGACCTCGACTGGCTCGGCTCGCTCACGCGCATGCCGATCCTCGTGAAGGGCATCGTGCGCGGTGACGACGCCGTGCGCGCGCTCCAGCACGGCGCCTCCGGCGTGATCGTCTCCAACCATGGCGGGCGTCAGCTCGACACGGCGATCCCCACCGCCCGCGCGCTCGGCGACGTGGCCGATGCGATGGCCGGCGGCGGCGCGCTCCTCGTGGACGGCGGCATCCGCCGCGGCACCGACGTGGTGAAGGCGCTCGCGCTCGGCGCGCAGGCGGTGCTCCTCGGGCGCCCCGTGCTCTGGGGACTCGCCGTGGACGGGGCGGCGGGGGCGCAGCGCGTGCTGCAGTTGCTGAAGGAAGAGTGCGACCTCGCGCTCGCCCTCGCCGGGTGCCGCACGCCGGCCGAGGCGACGCGCGACCTGCTGGCGCCGTGAGCGACGCCCGGCGACCGACCTGATCACGAGCCGCTCATGACGCCCTGGACGCAGGACTACGATCCGCTCGGCTCCGCCGCGCTCTCGACGCTCGTGGCGCTGCTGCCGATCGCGGTGTTGCTCGGGCTGCTCGCGACGCATCGCGTGCGGGCGCAATGGGCGGCGCTGGCGGGGCTCCTGGTCGCGCTGCTCGTGGCCGTCGCGGCGATCGGCATGCCGGCGGCGCTGGCGTTGCGCGCCGCCGCGTACGGCGCCGCCTACGGACTCTTCCCGATCGGCTGGATCCTGCTCAACGTGCTCTTCCTCTACCAGCTCACGGTGGACCGCGGGTTGTTCGCGGTGTTGCAGGGGAGCATCGCGCACGTGACGACCGACCGGCGACTGCAACTCGTGCTGATCGCCTTCTGCTTCGGCGCCTTCTTCGAGGGGGCGGCCGGTTTCGGCACTCCGGTCGCCGTGACCGCGGCGTTGCTCATCGGGCTCGGCTTCCCGGCCATCGAAGCGTCGGTCTTCTCGCTCATCGCGAACACCGCGCCGGTGGCGTTCGGCGCGCTCGGCACGCCACTCATCGCCTTGCAGGGGGTGACCGGTCTCGACCTGCGCGATCTCTCGGCGATGGTCGGGCATCAGCTGCCACCCTTCTCCGTGATCATCCCGTTCTGGCTCGTGCTCGCGTATGCCGGCGTGAAGCGCACGGTGGAGGTCTGGCCGGCCTTGCTCGTGGCGGGAGTCTCGTTCGCCGTGCCGCAGTATCTCGTCTCCGTGTACCACGGGCCCTGGCTCGTCGACGTGATCGCCTCGCTCTGCTCCATGAGCGCGCTCGCGATCTTCCTGCGAGTCTGGCGGCCGTCGATCACCACCGAGGTCGCCGACCGTGGTGCGATCGTCCGTGCCTGGATGCCGTGGGCGATCCTCACGCTCGTGGTCTTCGCCTGGGGCACACCGCAGGTGAAGGGGTGGCTCAACGCGCTCTCGGCGCCGGCATTCCCCGTGCCGGGGCTGCACGAGATGGTCATGCGCATCGCGCCGGTGGTCCCGGTCCCCAAGGCCGAGGCGGCGGTGTTCGCGTTCAACTGGCTGAGCGCGACCGGCAGCGGGATCGCACTCGCGGCGCTGCTGGGAGGCCTGGTCATGGGGTGCGGCGCCGGCACGATGGCCCGTACCTACGCCATGAATGCCCGACGGCTCGTGCCCTCGCTGATGACCATCTCGGCGATGATGGCGATCGGCTTCGTCACACGCTACTCGGGCACCGACACCATCCTCGGGCTCGCCTTCGCGCACACCGGGGTGCTCTACCCCTTCTTCGGGACGCTGCTCGGCTGGTTGGGCGTGGCGCTCACCGGGAGCGACACCTCGTCGAACGTGCTCTTCGGGGGCCTGCAGGTGGTGTCGGCCAACCAGGTGGGTGTGGACCCCGTGCTCATGGCGGCGGCGAACAGCTCCGGCGGGGTGATGGGCAAGATGATCGACGCACAGAGCATCGTGGTGGCGAGCGCGGCCACGGGCGCCCACGGAGAGGAAGGGACGATCCTGCGGCGGGTCTTCTGGCATTCCGTCGCGCTGGCCGCCTTGATGGGGCTCTGGGTGCTGCTGCAGTCCTCGGGGGCGCTCGGCCGCTGACCGGCCTCGATGCATCCTGGGCGCACCTCGGACGGGGAGGATCGTCCGGAGATTGGCCTCCGACTCGTCTTCCCGGTAGATTCGAACGCCAACGCTCCACCCCCCACCTGCAGGGCTCGTCTCCGACGGGCCTCGCGTCACCTCTCGCTCCCAAGACCCCGATGCGTCACGTCTTCATGTACCACGGTGGCCTCGAACGGAATCTCCCCGCGCTGAAGCCCGGTGCGACGACCTTCACCGGCACCGACGGCTACGTGCACGACCTGCCCAAGTGGCCCGAGAGCGCGTACCTGCGCTTCGGCTACATGGAGAAGGCCGGGAAGAAGTTCTGCGTCGTGCGCGTCGCCGATTCCGAGTCGGACGTGGTGGTCAAGAACGAGCAGGTGATCGAGCCCGGCCGCCACATGAGCTTCGGCGTGCACCTCAGCCCGGAGCCGACGTTGGTCGAGGACGACGCGACGGTCATGACACTGCTCGAGGACCTCATCAAGAAGAACGCCGATTCCGCGGTGGAACTGATGAAGATCCGTGACCGGTTCAAGAAGGTCGTGGTGAAGTAGCGGGCCGCGGCGCGCGTCACCACGAGCGGCGCGCGCCGGTTCCCCCTCCCTGCCTCACGTACCCGATGACCGAGCGATCCACCCCCTTTCGCATCCTGGTGCTCTGCACCGGCAACTCGGCGCGCAGCCAGATGGCCGAGGCGATCATCGCCACGCGGGGAGCGAAGCGTCCGATGGGCACGGTGCTGGCGGAGAGCGCCGGGTCGCGCCCGGCCACGAAGGTCAACGAGTACGCCCTCATGACGCTCATGACGCATGGGATCGACTGGAGCAGGAGCCAGCCCAAGCACCTCGATGCGTTCTCGGGGCAAGAGTTCGATCTCGTGATCACGGTCTGCGACAACGCCCGCGACGCCTGCCCGTTCTTCCCCGGCGCGACGGCGCAGGTGCATTGGGGACTGCCCGACCCGGCCGAGCACATCGCGTCGGCGACGGCACGCGCGGCCTTCGCGGGCACCTACGACGCGCTCGTCGCCCGGATAAACGCGCTGCTCAAGTTGCCGCTCGAGACGATGGACCCGGCGACGCTCAGGTCCGAGGCGCAGGTGGTCCACGACCGGTTGGTGGCGCCGAGCCGACGCACGTCGGCGCGGTTGCGCCGGCCGACCTAGCCGCGCCGAACGCGATCCCGCTCCCGGCGACGCCGCCCATGCACCTCGACCTGCAGACCACTCAACTCCTCGCCGTCACGGTGATCTTCGGCCTCTTCGCCGTGGCCGAACTCGTGATGGGGACCTTCTTCGCCCCCGAGGCGAGTTCCGAGGACAACCGTCTCGACGTGGCCGTCGGCGTGACCTTCCCCGTCATCTCGGGCGCGGTCTTCGCGGCGGCGAAATGGCTGTCGGCGCTGGCGATGCCCGGCATGAAGGACGCGTGGGCGGCCTGGCCGTGGTGGCTCATGGTCCTGGTGCTGCTCCTGGCCGACGACCTCACGCAGTACTGGTGGCATCGCCTCTCGCACACCTCGGTGATGTGGCCGCTGCACCGCGCCCACCACTCGGCCGCCTACATGAGCGTGCGCGTGGTCTACCGCAACAATGCGTTCTACTACGCGCTCATGCCGGGGCTCTGGCTGAGCGGCATCCTGCTGTATCTCGGGTTCGGCTGGGTGTTCGTCGGCTACAGCGTGGTGAAGCTCGCGGTGATCATCGGCGCGCATTCGGCGGTCCGGTGGGATCGGTGGCTCTACCGGTACCGCGCGCTCCGGCCGCTCGCGTGGGTGCTCGAGCGCACGATCTCCACGCCGGCGACGCACTTCGCCCATCACGCGCTCACGCAGGACGACGGCATCGGGCACTACATGGGGAACTACGGCAACATGCTGTTCCTCTGGGACGTGCTCTTCGGCACCGCGCGGATCACGCGGCAGTACCCGCCGGCGTACGGTCTCAACGACGACCGCCGGCAGGGTCCGGAGCGGTGGTACCACCAACTGCTCTTCCCGATCTTCAGGTCCAGACGGGCCGAGACGGTCCTCGGTCGCGAGAAACACATCCCGATCGACTGACGCGTGCACGCATGAGATCGATCCTCGCGTGGGCGTCGCTCCCGTTCCTCACGCTCGTCTTCGGCGGCATCGCGCTCCTGGCGGCGCTCTTCGGCGTCCGGACCGGGGCCCGCAGCAGGGCCGTCTACGACTTCGCGTTCCGGAACTGGAGCCGCGGGTTGCTGTGGGCGTCGGGCGTGACGGTGGAGGTGCACGGCACCGGGCACCTGACGGGCGGGAGCCGGATCTTCGTCGGCAACCACGTCTCGCGATTCGACGTGCTGGCACTCGCGGCCCGGTTGCGCCGTATCAGTTTCGTGGCCAAGGCCGAACTCTCCAGGATCCCGTTCTTCGGGAGGGCGGCGGGCGCCATCGGCACGATCTACATCGAGCGGCAGCAGTCCCGCTCGAGCATCAACTCGCTCCGGAAGGCCGCGGCCCAGATCGGCGACGGCACATCGGTGGTGATGTTCCCCGAGGGAGGCCGCAGCCCGTCCTACGCGCTCAGGCCGTTCAAGAAGGGACCGTTCGTGCTCGCCATCAGTGCCGGTGTGCCGATCGTCCCGACGATCATCCACGGCACGCTGGAGGTGCACCCCAAGGGCGACTGGCGGGTGCGGCGGGGGCATGTGGACATCCACTTCCTCGAGCCGGTCCCCGTGGCCGGCCTGACCTACGAGGACCGCGACGCCCTCGCGGCGCTGGTGCGGGGCCGGATGGAGCAGTTCCTGCGGGACGTCTACGGCGTTTGACGTATCCCCAAAACGCCGTACAGTGCGCATCTTTCTGCCAGACCGAGACCGGATCTTCACCCCAGCGTGACCTCCCATGGCCCACCAGACGCTACCTCCCGAGTCGACCCCTCCGCCCGCCGACGCCTCCAAGTCGAACGCGGCGATGTCGGAGTACGACTACAGCAACTTCTTCTACTCGTCGAGTGACGACCTCTTCACCATCTTCGGCGCCTACGACGATTGGTGGTACGGACACGCGCGCGAGAAGGGCTACTACCTGTTCTACCAGGCGATGTCGACGGCTCCCAAGCCGCGGATCGACCTCGAGGAAGGGCTGCACCACGAGAAGCGCGCGCTGCTCAACCTCGCGTCGTACAACTACCTCGGGCTGTCGTACCACCCCGAGGTGATCGCCGCCGCCAAGGCGGCGGTGGACCAGTACGGCCTCGGCTCCGCCGGCTCGCCGACGCTGAGCGGGACCATGGACGTGCACGTGCAGCTCGAGAAGGCCCTCGCCCGTCACATGGGGAAGGAGGCGGCGATGGTCTTCCCCACCGGGTACAGCACCAACGTCGGGCTCATCTCCGGGCTCGTGCGCCCCGGCGACACGATCATCATGGACCAGAACGTCCACGCCAGCATCGTGGACGGTGCGATCCTCTCCAAGGCCAACACGCGGTTCTTCCGGCACAACCGGCCCGACGAGCTCGACCGCAAGTTGCGCGACGTGAAGGGCAAGAAGCTCGTGATCGTCGAGGGTGTCTACTCCATGGACGGCGACGTCGCGCACCTGCCCGAGATGGTGGCGGTGGCCAAGAAGCACGGCGCGCGCATCATGATCGACGAGGCGCACTCGGGGTTCGTCTACGGTCCCACCGGCCGCGGCGTCGCCGAGCACTTCGGGCTCGATGACGAGATCGACATCCACGTCGGCACCTTCTCCAAGGCGCTGGGCGGCATGGGCGGGTACGTGGCGGGGTCGAAGAGCCTCATCAACTACCTCATGGGGTTCGCCCGTTCGCGCGTCTTCTCGTGCGCGCTCTCGCCGGTCGTGACCGCCGGCGTGCTCAAGGCGCTCGAGATCTCCGAGCGCGAACCGCAGCTGCGCGACCGGCTGTGGAAGAACGTGGCGCATCTGCGCAAGCGCTTCGCCGACGCCGGCGTGGACGTCGCCGAGTCGACGTCGCAGATCATCCCGGTGATGATCCGGAAGGATCCGCGGGTGTTCGCGATCGGCGAGTCGCTGCTCAACGCCGGCCTGTACCTGCAACCGATCATCTACCCCGCCGTGGCCAAGCACAAGTCGCGGTTCCGCATCTCCGTGTCCTCCGTCCACACGCCAGAGCTCCTGGACACGGCGGCGGACATCCTCATCGACGTCCTGACGAAGGAGCAGATCCTGTGAGCGTGTTGCCCGAAGGGTTCGTGCAGTACCACTTCCGCACCGCGATCGGCGGCTTCTTCGAGATCCCCACGGCGAACGCCATCCGGATCCTGCCGCCGCACCTGCAGCCGGTGGAGCCGCATCACGGCCAGAGCGTGCTCTCGGTGATGGCGTTCGACTTCCACGACTCCATGGTCGGCGCCTACGGCGAGCTGATCTACTCCGTGCACGTCGCGCCGCGGCTCGCGCCCGGTGGCCGGTTGCCGCGCGCCGCGTTCTACCCCTTCCTGCTCGGCACCACCACCAAGGCGTCGCGCGAGCACGCGATCGAGCGCTGGCACCTCCCGCACTTCATGCACGACATCGAGCTGACGTTCGACCGCGGTCCGCACGACGTCCGGATCGCGGCCAAGCATGGCGGCAGGCCGATCGTGGACATGCATCTCACGGACCACTCGTGGGAGAAGGTCTCGCACAACTACCAGTGCCACATGCATGACACGGCGGGCTCGTACCAGTCGACGATCGTGATGGAGGGGCCGTTCAGCGAGAGCGAGGACGAACGCGGTTCGCTCATGATGCACGACCATCCGTTCAATGCGGCGCTCGACCGCGCCGAGATCAACACGACGCCCTTCCGCGAGATGTGGCTGAAGGACGGACTGCAGACGTTCCACCCGCTGCAGCACATCGTCGTTCCCTGATGTCGGGGTCGCCGCGCGTCTGCGTCATCGTCAATCCGGCGGCGGGGCGCGGACGCGGGGGGCGCGCGCTCCCCGGCGTGCGCGAGGCCTTCGCGGCCGTCGGCATCACCGACGTCCGCCAGAGCACGGAACGCGAAGGGGAGGCGACCGTCGCCGCGCGGGCGATCGCCGAGGGGTGCGACACCCTGGTCGCCGTGGGGGGCGACGGCACCTGGAGCAACGTCGCGAACGCGATCATGCGGTCAGGGGCCGACTGCCGGCTCGCGCTCATCGCCGCCGGCACGGGGAACGACTTCGCCAAGACCACCGGTGCGCCGGCGCACGACGCGGCCGCCACGGCACGGCTGGTCGCCGCGGGCATCGATCGCCGGGTGGATGTGGGGCGGATCGAGGACCGCTGGTTCCTCAACATCGTCGGGTTCGGATTCGACGTCTCGGTGCTCGAGAGCGTCGCCGGGATCAAGTGGCTCAAGGGCGACGCGCTCTATGCCTATGCCGCACTGCGCCAGCTCGGCTCGTACGTCGGCACCGAGATCGCGATCGACTCCGCCGCGCGGGCCCGGGCGAGCGCGGCCCACCTCATGCTCGTGATCGCGAACGCCCGGCACTTCGGCGGCACCTTCCGGATCGCGCCGAACGCGTCCATCACCGACGGTATGCTCGATGCCGTGGCGATCGGGGACGCCTCGCCGTTCCGGCGGCTGCAGCTCTTCGGTGCCGTGATCCGCGGAACGCACGCGGCCATGCCCGAGGTGCACATCGAACCGTCGCGCACCTTCACGCTGCGCTTCCCCACCGCACCGGCGTACGAGACCGACGGCGAGTACCGGCGCGCGGCCTCGGCGACGATCGAGGTGTCGTGCGTGCCGAACGGGCTGCGTCTCGTGGTGCCCGCCGACGCGGCCGTGCCGTGACGACGGTGCCATGAGGGCGATCACGTTCGAGGCGCCGATCCCCCGCTACCTGCTCACGCTCGCGGCGGGCTCGCTCTCGAGCGAGCTGTACGTGGGGCCTCACGCCTGCACGCGCTGCCGCGAGATCGCGACACCCGAACTGCCCGGCCCCGAGTGGGTGCGCGTCCGCACGCGCATGGGCGGGATCTGCGGGAGCGACACCAACATCGTCACGCTCGGTGCGAGTCCGTCGGCGTCGCCCTTCTCGTCGTTCCCGTTCGTGCTCGGGCACGAGAACGTGGGTGAGATCGCCGAGATGGGGGCGGGTGTGCGCGGATTCGCCGTGGGCGAGCGCGTGGTGGTGAATCCCCTGCTCTGCTGCGAGCCGCGCGGGGTCACGCCGCCCTGTGCCGCGTGCGCCGCCGGGCATCACTCGCGGTGCGCGCACTTCACCGACGGGCACCTCGCGCCCGGCATGTTCATCGGGACCACCCGCGGGCTCGGCGGCAGCTGGGGCGAGTGGTTCGTCGCGCATGCCTCGCAGCTCGTGCGCGTGCACGACGCCGTCCCCGACGCCGAGGCGGTGCTCACCGAACCGTTCGCCTGCTGCGTGCACGCGGTGCACCGGGTGCGCCCCGCAGCGGGACAGCGGGTCCTCGTGATCGGCGCCGGCACCATGGGACTGCTGCAGGTGGCGGCACTTCGCGCCATCGCGCCGGGCGCCTCGGTGACGGTGCTGGCGCGGCACGCCTTCCAGGCGGCGCACGCCAAGCGGCTCGGCGCGACGCGCGTCGTGATGGCGCGCGGCGACTATCTGCCGGAGCTCGCCGATGCCGGCGGGGCGCGATTGCTGCAGCCGATCCTCGGGCGACCGATCGGCGTCGGCGGCTTCGACGCGACCTACGTGTGCATCGGCGGCACCCGGGGCGTGGAGGATGCGTTGCGCTTCACCGCACAGGGCGGCGCGATCGTGCTGCTCGGCAACGCGAGCACGCTGCGCGGACTCGATTGGACGCCGCTCTGGCTCAAGGAGCTCACGATCGCGGGCACCCTCGCCTACGGCGCACACGCCGGCCATGGTGGGGCGAGCACGAACGCGTTCAACGAGGCGGCCACCCTGATCGGCGAGCGGCGGGTGGAGCTAGCCGGGCTGGTCACGCATGAGTTCACGCTCGGGGAGCACCGGAAGGCCCTCGCGACCGCGCGCGAGCGCGGCGGGAGCGGGAGCGTGAAGGTGGCGTTCCGGTTCTGACTCTGGGGTGTTGCCCCTCGCGCCCCGCTAGAGGTACCGGGCGACGGACATCACCAGCGCCGAGAGCAGCACGAGCAACGCGATCACCCGCACGGCCTTCGCGCTCTTGAGTCGGAGGGCGGCCGCCTGCGCCATCAATCCGGCGCGCGCGTCGGGAGCGGCGTCCGGCAACTGCGCCACGAGACGGCCCGCCGCGTTCATGGCCGGCCGGGAGACCGTGAGCCCGAGCACGAGCGCGAGGATCGCCGCGATCGCCGCCACCAGGTAGGCCTCTCCCTGCGTCGTCCGGAAGAACGCGCCCCCGAACCCTCCGGACGCGCGCATCAGCAGTCGCAGGCCGGAGAGAACGGTGAGCAGGGCGACGACCGGGAGCCAGTCCAACAGCTTCCGTTTCTCCAGTCCCGCCGAGACCGCACCGGCCGCCGGCCCCGCTTCGGCGAGCGAGGGCAGCAGGAAGAAGCTCATGAAGAGCAGCGACCCGGCCCAGAAGGTCCCACCGAGCACGTGGATCACGCGCAACGCGATCAGTTCACCCTCCATGACTCGCTCCTTGAGGTCGGTGAGGGAGAGAACATGCACGCTTCGGTCCGGCGCCGCGAGCTACGGAAACATCGAGGCGCGGCGGGTCCGAGTAGCTTTCGCGCGTGACCCGCTCGCAACGCATCAACTATGCGCTCTATCAATCCGGTTGGTTCGCCTGCATCCTCGGCGCCGCCTGGGACCGGCCGATCGCGGGGTTCCTGATCGCAGTCGTGCTGACCGCCGTTCACCTCCACCTCTCGGCCGACCGTGCCCGCGAGACACGAGCGATCCTGCTCGCGCTCGCGCTGGGCCTCGTGGTCGAGGGTTTCCAGGTGTGGAGCGGGACATACCGGTTCCGGTCTGGCGCGGTGGTCGCATGGATGTCGCCGCCCTGGCTGTTGATGATGTGGGCCCAGTTCGCGACGACGTTCCGCTCGAGCCTGCGGAGCATCATGACCGTCCCGGTGCGCGCGGCCCTGTTCGGGCTCGTGGGCGGGCCGATCGCGTTCCTCGCCGGGGAGCGGCTCGGCGCGGTGACGCTGGCCAGGCCGTTGGCACCGGGCCTGGTGCGACTCGGCCTGGCGTGGGGATTCGCGCTCGCGGTCTGCGCCCTGTGGGCACGTGAGCCGGTCGGGAGCGGACCCGGACGCGCCGAGTCGGCGCCCTCGTAGGTCCGCGGGAGGCGGTAGAGGGTCGTGCCGGCCGGCGGGATGCGGACTGGCGCCTCCAACCGTATTATCCCCTCCCCGCCGTCGTCCAACCCGCGCCACGAGCCCGACATGAGCAAGCCCGACCGCACCGCCGGCAAGAAGAAACCGGCTGAGGAAGCCACGCCGGAGAGCCTCGAACAGGTCCGCGACATCCTCTTCGGTGGGCAGATGCGCACCGTCGAGACGCGGCTCAAGGGCATCGAGGAACGGCTCAGCCGTGAACAGGAGGCGATGCGCGCCGAGTTCGCGAAGCGGGTGGCGGACCTCGACGCGTTCGCGCGACGCGAGACGCAGGCGCTGCACGAGCGCGTGGCGGCGGAGAGCGATGCGCGCGTGGCGGCGCTCAAGTCGCTCGTCACCGACGTGAAGGAGGCGCAGAAGGCGATGGACAAGCGGCACGCCAAACTCGAGGAGTCGACCTCCCTCTCCGATGCCGAACTGCGCGACCAGCTCATCGCCCACGCCAAGGCCGCGAGCGCGGAACTCGGCAAGGTGCACGACCGGCTCCGCGCGGAGCTCAGCAAGTCCGTCGACGACCTGCAGCATGCGAAGACCGACCGGGCGGGCCTCGCCGCGCTCTTCACGGACGTGGCGACGCGTCTCGGGGACGGCCCGGCCAAGGGCGCCAAGGGCGGCAAGAGCTGACCGTGTCCGGCACCCCGCCGGTGCCGCGCGACGACCCGTCGCCGACCCCACGCGACGAACCCGGAGCGACGGGCGCCGCGGGAGCGCCCGCGTCCAGCGACGAACTCAGGCGGCTCCGCGCGCTGCTCCTTGGCGACACACGCACGCGCGTCGACGGGATCGAGACACGCCTCGAGGCGATGGAACTCACGCCCGAGGCGCTCGCCGAGCGCCTCCCCGAGGCGATCGCGTTGCGCGCGCGCCAGGACAGGCAGCTCGGCGTGGCCCTCGCCCCGACCGTCGAGAGCGCGATCAGCGAGTCGGTCCGGCGCCGTCCCGGCGAGTTCGCCGACGCGATCTTCCCGGTGCTCGGTCCGGCGATCCGCAAGGCGATCGCCGAGACGATGGCCGAGTTGGTGGGCTCGATCAACCGCGCGATGGAGCATTCGTTCTCGGTGCGCGGCCTCCAGTGGCGGATGGAATCGTGGCGCTCCGGAGTGCCGTATGCTCAGGTGGTGCTGCGTCATGCGCTCGTGTACCGCGTGGAACAGGTCTTCCTCGTCCACGCCGAGACCGGCCTGCTGCTCGCGAAGGCCTCGCCTCCCGACCTCGCGGTCCCCGACGCCGACCTCGTCTCGGGGATGCTCACGGCGATCCGCGACTTCGTGGGCGACTCGTTCGCGCAGGACGCCGCCGCGGGCGGCCTGCGGACCTTCAGCGTGGGCGAGCTCACGGTGATGGTCGAACCCGGGCCGCATGCCCTGCTCGCGGCCGTGGTGCGCGGACAGCCCGCCGAGTCGTTCCGCCGGAAGACGCAGGAGACGATCGAGAGCGTGCACGCGCAGTTCAGCAATGCCCTGACCGAGTTCGACGGGGACAGCCGGCCGTTCGAGCCGGTGCAGCCGTTGCTGCAGGACTGCCTGGTGACGGTACTCGACACCGATGCGCGCCCCGGCGCGAGCGTGAACTGGCGTCCGCTCGCGATCGGCGCCGGACTCGTGCTCGCGGCGGTGATCGCGCTGAGCGCGCTCTCGGCGTGGCGCTGGCGGCGCGTGATCGCGGCGCTCGACGCGACGGCCGGACTCACGGTGGTCTCGTCCGATCGCGGGTGGCGGTCGGGATCCATCCGCGGGCTGCGTGATCCCGATGCCGCCTCGCCGGGCGCGACGATCGCCGCGGCCGGCGGAGACACCCTGCACATCACGCAGCGGTGGGATCCCTATCTCTCCCTCGCGCCCGATGTGGTGATCGCCCGGGCACGACGCGCACTCGGCGAGGCGGCGGGAGTGCGGTATGCGCTGCGCGGCGACACGCTCGTGGCTTCGGGGCACGCGGCACTCGATTGGGTCTCGGCCGTGCGAGCGCGCGCGTCGCTCCCCAACGGGGTCGGCGCGACCGACCTCTCGGCGGTGGGACTCGACGTGCCTGCCGAGCTCGATCCGTTGGTCCGCGAGATCAGCGAGGCGCGCGTGCTCTTCGACGTCGGCTCCGCGGTCCCCGGGGCCGCGGGGAGCGCGAGTCCGTCGGCGTTGGCGCGGCGACTGTCAGAACTCCAGGCGCGTGTGCGCGACCTCGGCGGCGACGTGGAGCTCGGCCTCACCGGCCGCAGCGACGGGAGCGGCACCGATGCGGCGAACGCCGCGCTCAGCCAGCAGCGCGCCGACGCCGTCCGCGCGCTGCTCGCTCCGCGTGCGGGCGGTGCCACGATCGTGACGCGGGCGCTGGGTGCGACGCAGCCGCTGGAGACGGCCGATCCGGCGGCTCGCGCACGCGAGAACCGAAGCGTATCGTTCGCCGTGCGCCTCCTCCTCCATCCTTCCGTTCGGTGACTCGCGCGTGATCCAGAAGAAAGTCTGCATGGTGGGTGTGTTCGGCACCGGGAAGACGAGCCTGGTCCAGCAGTTCGTGCACACGCGCTTCAGCGAGAAGTACCACTCCACGGTGGGTGTGAAGATCGACCGCAAGGTCGTGGAGCTGAAGGGCGGCGAGGTCACGATCGTGCTCTGGGATCTCGCGGGGCGCGACAAGGACGAGGACATCGGTGCGAGCTACGTCCGCGGCGCGCATGGCGTGATCTACGTCGCCGACGGCACGCGGAAGGAGACATGCGAGCAGGTCGCCGACCTCCAGCGCGTGGCGACGGCGGCGGCGGGTGCGGTGCCGGCGGTGATCGCCCTGAACAAGTGCGACCTCGTGGCCGACTGGGCGCTCTCCTCGGCCGACGAAGCCGCCCTCGCCGCGCGAGGCACGCTCTTCCGGACGAGCGCCAAGAGCGGCGAGGGCGTGGAGGCGATGTTCCTCGCGATGGCGACGGCGCTCATCGCATCGCCGGAGGGTGCATGAACACGGCATTGCCGGGGGGGATCGACGTCTTCGGCGCGAGCGACGTGGGCCGCGTGCGCGACAACAACGAGGACCACTTCATCATCGCCGGGATCCGCAAGGCGATCGACCTGCGCCAGACGAACGTCGAGGACCGCAGCGTGTTCACCGCGCTCCGGGGAGCGGAAGCGCAGCTCCTCGTGGTGGCGGACGGCGTGGGCGGCAACGCCGGTGGTGAGATCGCGAGCGGCACGGCCGTCTCGGCCTCGCTCGAGTACGTGGCGAAGGCGGCCGGCTGCTTCACGAACTTCAGCACCGACGCCGAGCACGACTTCCTCGCCGAACTCGAGAAGGCGGTGCACACGGCGCATGACCGGGTGCGCGCGCTCGCGACGGATCGGACGCCGCCCGCGACGACGCTCACGATGATGACCTTCGTCTGGCCGAGGGGCTACCTGGTGCACGTCGGTGACAGCCGCGCGATGTACCTCCACGACGGCCGGCTGCGCACGCTGACCCGTGACCAGACGATGGCCGAGGCGATGGTGGATGCGGGGGCGCTCACCGAGGAGCAGGCCGCGCGCTCCAGCCTGAGCAACCGGCTCTACAGCGCACTCGGAGGCGAGGAGATGACGCCGTCGGTGGGGCTGGTGGACTTCGTGCGGGGGGACGTGTTGCTGCTCTGTTCGGACGGGCTCACGAAGCACGTGAACGATGCGCGGATCGCGGAAGTGCTCGGCGCCGGGGGGTCGGCGGAGGCGATGACGAAGGCATTGATCGCGGACGCGCTGGCGGGCGGCGGGACCGACAACGTGACGGTGATCGTGGCGCGGATGGTCGGGTAGCGGGTGCGTCAGCTGCGCAGATAGCGCCGGACGCGCCAGGCGTTCAGCGGGCCGTCGCTGGCGATGCTCCGCAGGGCGGCCTGCGCGCGCCGCCCCACCTCCGCCTCCGGGCCCTCGACTGAGGCGAAGCGCATGCAGAGCCCGACCCAGCGACCGAGCCGTTCGCCGCGCGTCGCGCGGAAGAGCCGTTCGTACTGCTCGGCCGACGCCGAGAGCAGCACCTCGACATCGGGCTCGCCCCATCCATCCGCCGACTCGAGCGCCGTGAGGACCTCCTCGAGTCCGCGCGGATCCCGCACCGACTCACGGGCGGCCGTGAGCGCCGCGAGCAGTTCGGGGTCACGGATCTCGTCGCGATCCTTCCGCACCGTGAGGTCGAGCGCGATCGTCCGCTTGGCCTGCACCGCCGCGATCCACCCGTCGATGACCCGCGTCGCGACCTCGGTCTGGCCGACCCCGCGACAGAGCGTGGCGAATGCGTTCACGAACGAGATGTCCACGAGCTCTCCCGCGGCCTGGAGCGTGACCTCGACGTCGGCCAGGCGGTCCGCGTCCTGCTCGTCGAAACTCTCGAAGAGCTTCTCCCACGCGGTCTCGAAGCGCCGGAACCGCTTCTCCGACTCGAGTTCGCGCTCGGTCTCGTCGAGCAGGAAGCGGAGCGCGGTCCCATCGACCACACCGGATTCGATGTACTTCACGATCTCGCGGTCCAGCGGATCGCCGCCGCGGAACCCGTACGTGGTGAGGAACGCTTCCCAGCGCTCCTCCTCGGGCGTCGCCTCGTGCGTCCCGCCGAGCCGGGCGACACCGGCGTCGCGGTAGCCCTTCACGAAGGCGTAGGGAGGCTGCGCGGCCTCGCGGCTGTAGAAGCAGAGGGTGTAGAGCGCCGCCGAGTGCGCGAAGCGGCGCGCGAGCGCCGCGTCGTGCCGCTTCATGAAGGGTGCGAAGTCCGCGACGAGGCGTTTGGCGCGCTGGAGGATGCGGATGTTGGTGATGCGCAACCGTTCGCAACTCTCGCGCAGGGGCGCGTAGCGCTCATCCGTCTCGGGGATCGCGATCGCCGTGCACTCGCGCGGACTGGGATCGAAGAGGACCTGATGGTCGAAGACCTTCTCGCTCAGTCCCCGGTAGGCCTCGGCCTCCTCCGCCGTGAAGGCCTCCTCGTTGAGGATCACCACCACGCGACAGCCGCGCCGCTCCTTGAGATGGCTGCAGTACCCGAGGACGTCGGCAAGTCGGAGACCGTTGCCGCGACGCTCGAGGTCGTCGATGCAGACGATGAGGTCGGAGACCTCGCGTTGGAGGAGATCCTCCACGATCGGGCTTCCGGCCGCGCTGCCCCCTTGGAGCGTCTTGAAGGGGCTGATGGCCGGTGTCGGGCGCGACCACCACTTGCTGGCGAGCGCTTCCTCGAGGTAGGTGCGCGCGTGCTCGTCGGCGAGGGTGCCGAGGGCGCGTGCATTGACGGCGACGGCGCGCTTCATCTCGGCGACGGAGGTCAGCCCGAAGAGGGAGACGTAGGCGTAGCCCTGCGTGGGAGATGCGGCGGCCTGGGCACGCATGAAGCGGTCCCAATAGAAGGTCTTGCCGCGGCCCCACGGGCCCTTGAGGGCGAGCGTGATGCCATCGGTCGTGTGGACGAAGGCCGTCAGGGCCTTTTCTACCGCTGCCAGACGCAATGGACCTCCGGGGTGCCGGCGCCGGCCTCGCCGATGCGCGAAGCCGCCTGCCGAAAAGATGGCTCAAGGAGCGTGGCGCGTGAATCGGGGCGGCGGGATCCGATCGTGGCCCCCCCCCGAACAGCGAACGGGGCCACCCCGTGAAGGGTGACCCCGCCGCTACTTGAATCGGGACGACAGGATTCGAACCTGCGACCCCTTCCACCCCAAGGAAGTGCGCTACCGGGCTGCGCCACGTCCCGTCAGCCAAGCGTTCGTACCGCCCAGCGACAGAGCGGGAAAGCTAGTCGGCCGCCGCGTCAAATGCCACCCGAGTCCGAGGCGCTTCAGGGCCGCCAGATGGCCTCCGCGGACGCGTTCCCGACCCGATCCACCGCGGTCACCACCACGCCGTCCACGTTCGGCGTGGCGATGGTCGCGGAACGCTCACCGGCCGGGAGCAGACGTTGCGACCAGAGGCCGTCGGCACGCCAGCGGACCAGCCACCAGTACGCATCGGCGCCGCCGGCGATGGCGACCTGGACCACGCCGCCCGAGACGACTGCGGTGACGGTCGGGGCCACGGGAGGCGACGCATCGAGCCAGGTGGTCGCCGGTGGCAACGCCCGTTGTGCGTAGACGCTGCCGGCCAGAGCGGTCGCGAACCCGCCCCGGTCGGCGCGCACGCTGCTGGCGTTGTACAGGATCACCCCGCTCGCGCCACCCGCCTGGGTCGATTGCTGCCGCGCGAGTCCCACCTGCGCGGCTATCTCAGTCGTCGAGAAGGCCGACCCGGTCCCGTCCGCCACGCGGTACGACGCCAACCCCGGCCAGAGGTGCCGCCGTTGCGTGTTCTGTTGCATCCACCAGCCCAGCAGCGACGGGAAGCTCTGCCCGCTCGAGGCGATGGACCAGTAGAGCTGCGGCGCGAAGTAGTCGAGCCATCCCCGCTGCAGCCACAGGCGCGAATCCGCGTAGATCGACGCGTACGCGTCGAGACCGACGATCCCGGCCGGATTGCCCGGACGCCAGATGCCGAACGGACTGATCCCCACGCGCACCGTCGCCGACGCGGCTCGAACCTGGGTGTAGAGCCGCTCCACGAACCGGTTCACGTTGTCCCGTCGCCACTCGGCGCGTCCGAGCGACCCCCCGCCGTTCACGAAGCGCGCGTACGCCGAGCTGTCCGGGAAGTCGAGACCCGGACACCTCGAATCGGGATACGGATAGAAGTAGTCGTCGATCTGCACGGCATCCACGCCGTACCGGCTGACGACATCGAGGATGACCGCGATCGCATGGTCCTGCACCGCCTGCTCCCCGGGGTCGAACCAGAGTTGCGTGCAGTAGCGGCGCGTGAGATCAGGTCGCTGGCGCGCGAAGTGCGTGGCCGCGAGCGTGAGCGTGTCGCTCAGATTGCCGGCGCGGAAGGGGTTGAACCAGGCGTGCAGTTCGAGCCCGCGCGCGTGCGCCGCCTGCAGGGCGTACGCCAACGGATCGTACCCCGGATCCGCGCCCTGCGTGCCGGTGAGTGATCGCGACCACGGCTCGAGCGACGACGGGTACATGGCGTCGCCGGCGGCGCGCACCTGGAGGACGACCGCATTGAGCCCGGTGCGCTCGGCGGCGTCCATGAGCTGCGCGAACCCCGCCTGTTGCGCCACGATCGAGAGTCCCGCCGAGGCGGGCCAATCGATATTCGCCACGGTGGCGACCCACATCCCGCGGAACTCGCGCGTGATGGCCGGCACGTCGAGCGGTCCGGAGGAACGCGGCGCGGTGGGACCGTCGGCGCAGGCGGCCGCCACAGTCGCGAGCATGAGAGTCGCGGCGCGACCAACGGAGCGGACGGGTGCGTGCATGCAGGAGGCCCAAGTGGAGGAGAGGGACGGGCTCCCTGAATCTCGTGCGCGGGACCGGAAACTGCATCCACCACAGGGGCACAGGGGGCACAGGGGGCACAGGGGGCACAGGGGGCACAGGGAACTGCTGGGAGTGATGGATGCGAACGAGCTGAGGAGGGGCTCGGGGACCTTCCCCACCGGGCTCCGTCACCTTCGCGCCGTTGCCGTCCCCGGTGTCCTCAGTGCCTCGGTGGTGAGAGCCCTTCCGTGGATGACGCGGGGCCGTGATCGTCCCCTTGAATCGCCACTGCGTTCACCACCGAGGCACCGAGGGCACCGGGAACTGCGGGGACTGAGGGAACCGCGCGAGCCGAGAGGAGACACGGCGAGCATTCTCCGCTTCGCCCGTCTCGAGTGACTGCGCTCGCGGTTCCCTGTGTCCCCTGTGCCCCTGTGGTGAGAGCCGTTCGGGCAAAGGCGCGGAACCGTCGTCTGTCGACGAGACCGCGACGCACGCATCGCCGCCGACCGTCATTCGAGTAGAATTCCGCATGCGACCGACCTGCCTCCCTGCTCTGCTCGCCGTCCTCCCTGCCCTCCTGGCCGCGCAGGCACCGGAGTCGATCTGGTACGTCCGCAACGACTCGGCGGGCATCGCGAGCTTCGTCGCCAACGCGCGCCGGATCTCGATCGTGGCGCCGCAGGTCTATTCGATCGACAGCGCGGGCACCATCCGCGGCGGCACCGACGCACGTATCGTCGCGGCCGCGAAGGCGAATGGCGTCAGGCTGCACCCCTTGGTGATGAACCCGGGCTTCGACCTGGGCATCCTGCATCACATCGTCACGGACCGCACGGCACGCACGGCCTCCGCAGGGAGCCTCGCCGCACTCTGCCGGCGCGAGCGGCTCGACGGGATCCAGCTGGACCTCGAGAACATCCACGTGAGCGACCGGGACGCGTTCACGGCCTTCGTGCGCGAGGCCACCGACTCGGTGCATCGCGCGGGCTGCCAGCTCTCCGCCGCGGTGGTGCCGCGCACGGGTGACGACCGCGGCGTGCTCCCGTACCACCAGTGGATGTTCGACTACTGGCGCGGCGCCTACGACTACAAGGCGCTCGCCGACACGCTCGACTTCATCTCGTACATGACGTACGCGCAGCACGCCGGTGGTTCCACGCCTGGGCCGGTGGCCGGATTCCCGTGGATGCTGGCATCACTCGAGTACGTGCTCGCGCAGGGCGTCGCGCCGGGGAAGATCTCGCTCGGCATCCCCGCCTACTCCGACTACTGGTACCCCGGCTACAACGCGGCCCGCAAGGACGCGCGACCGGTGGGGAACGACATCGCGTACCCGCGACTCATGAGCATCATGCATGGCGCAGGGGCGACGCCGCTCTGGGATGACCGCCAGAAGGCCTGGTACGCCATGTGGGAACGACACGGCGTGTTCGAGCACGCCTGGATCGAGGACGCGCGCGCCTTCGAGGCGAAGCTCGCACTCGTGCGGCAGCACGGGCTGCGCGGCTATTCGGTCTGGCTGCTGGGACTCGAGGATCCGCGCACCTGGGAGGTGGTGGGTGCGCGCCCCTGACGTCACTCCTCGAGCGTGAACCCGTCGGCGTCGAGATGCGCGGGAAAGCGCTGGCGGTGATCGCGAAGCGCACTCAGTGAGAGCGGATGGTGCAAGGTGCCCGGCGAGTCGTCGCCTTCGACGAGCGTGCGGCCGAGTGCGTCGACCAGTACGCTGCCGCCGCGGTACGGGTGACCGTTGCCGTCCGTGCCGCAGCGGTTGACCCCCGCGACGAAGCAGAGGTTCTCGATCGCGCGCGCACGCAGCAGCGTGCGCCAGGCCTCGTGACGCGGCGCGGGCCAGTTGGCGACGTAGAGCAGCAGGTCGAAGTCGAGAACGCCCCCGGCGCGCACGCGATTGCGCGAGAAGACCGGGAACCGCAGGTCGTAGCAGACGAGCGGGCAGATGCGCCAGCCGCGGAACTCCACGACGAGCCGCTCGCGACCGGCCGCGTAGTGATCCTGCTCGCGCGCCATGCGGAAGAGGTGACGCTTGTCATAATGGAGCAGCGTCCCGTCGGGATCGGCCCAGAGGAGGCGGTTGAGGACGCGGTCGCCCAAGCGGACCTGCATGCTGCCCGTGATCGCGGCGCCGAGCGCACGCGCCGTGGCCAGCAGCCAGCGCACCGTCTCCCCGTCCATGCCCTCGGCCGTGGCGACGGCCTCGTTGGAGAAGCCGGTCGAGAAGGTCTCCGGGAGAACGAACAGGTCGGTCGCGGACCGCTCGGCACGCATCAATAGCGCCAGTTGATCCCGATTGGCACCGGCGTCGTGCCAGACCGTATCGGCCTGCACGAGGGTCACGCCGAGCGCGGTCGCGGTCAGATGCGCTCCAGGCGCGCGATCCCCGCGTCGAGCGTCTCCTGGTGCTTCGCGAAGCAGAGCCGCACGAGTCGCTGCCCCTCCTGCGCCTGTCCATAGAACGGGGAGAGCGGGATCGCCGCGACCTTGTGCTCGATGCAGAGCCAGCGCGCGAAGTCCACGTCGGGCAGGTCGGAGACGGCCGAGTAGTCCACGATCTGGAAGTATCCGCCCCGCACGGGCAGTGGCGTCAAGCGCGTGCGGGCCAACCGGGCGGCGAAGTGATCGCGCTTGGGCTGGTAGAAGTCGGACAGTCCGAGGTGATGCTCCGGATGCGCCCGCAGCATGCCGGTGAAGGCCCACTGCGCCGGCGCGAAGCTGCCGAAGGTGTTGTACTGATGCACCTTCCGCAGTTCATCGGTGAGGCGGGCGGGTGCCACGCAGTACCCCGTGCGCCAACCGGTGCAGTGATACGTCTTGCCGAAGCTCGAGACGACGAAGGAGCGCGCGGCGAGTTCGGCGTTGCGCAGGACGCTCTCGTGACGCCGTCCGTCGTAGACGATGTGCTCATAGACCTCGTCGGCGAGCACGAGCAGCTCGGTCCCCCGAGTGAGGGCCGCGAGTTGCGCGACGTCGGCGGCGGACCAGACGGCCCCGGTCGGGTTGTGCGGCGAGTTGACGATGATCATCCGCGTGCGCGGCGTCACCGCCTCGCCCAGACGCCGCCAGTCGATGGAGAAGTCGAGGGCGCGCAACGGCACATGCACGCAGGCGCCGCCCGCGAGCTCGATCGCCGGCTCATAGAGGTCGTAGCACGGGTCGAGGACGATCACCTCGTCCCCGGCGCGGATGACCGAGAGGATGGCGCAGAAGACCGCCTCCGACGCGCCGCTCGTGACCGTGATCTCCGTCTCGGGGTCGGGCCTCGCGCCGTACGACATGGCCGTCTTGTCGGCGATCGCCTCGCGCAACGCCGGCAGGCCCTGCATGGGGGCGTACTGATTGCGCCCCTCCTGCATGGCCAGCGTGACCGAATCGACGAGGAACTCCGGCACCGCGAAGTCGGGGAACCCCTGCCCGAGGTTCACGGCCCCGGCCTCGGCCGCCAGCTGCGACATCACGCTGAAGATCGTGGTGCCGACCTTGGGCAGCTTGGACCGCACGGCGATGCGTGACGGCACGTCGTCCGGCCCCGGCTACGCGGTCGGCGCCGTTGCCGCGGCCTGCGCCGCCGCCCGCGCCTGACGGTCGCGCGTGAGGTGCGGCACGCCGCCCAGCAATCGCAGGATCAGCATGAGCTGCGCGCGGTGGTGCATCTCATGTTCCTTGGGTGAGAGCAGGCTCTCTAGCCGCGACTTGGGGTTCGCGCCGGTCGGGTCGGTGTACGTCTGCGCCAGGAAGGCGTCGGAGAGCGTCTCCATCCACGCGGCGAACCTCTCGCCGTCGGCCTTCAGCAGGGCCACGACTTCCGCCTTGCTGCGGGGTTGCGCCTCGAACCTACCGGCTCGGGCCATGATCGCCCCGAAGTCGAATCCCTTGAGTGTCGTGATGGCCTGGGCGCCACCATGGAACGCCTCGTACATCTGGGGACCCCAGAGCACATGCGCGACGAGAGCGCGCACCGTGCGCAGGCCCGGTGCCGCGACGAAGTCGAACTTCTCCTCGGGGATCTCCTCGACCACGCGCACCGTGTTCGCGCGCACCGTGCGGAAACTCGCTGCCAGCTGCTTGCCGCCATAGACCGACATCTGCCTGCTCCTTGGAAGTTCGATGGTCACCCGTGTCGCCCGCTGCGCACAAGTTACGCTCCGCCGCGCGCGGGTGAACGGCGGCTACTGCGTCCAGCTCCTCCGGTCGTCCGGCGGCACGAAGTTCGAGAGGAAGAGCTTCTCCTGCAGGGTGAGGCTGCCGATCCCCGAGGTATTGATCTTGTCGAGGATGCGGTTGACCTCCTCGCGCGAGATCGCATGCACGCCCTCGAGGTTGACCTTGTCGAAGTTCTGCTTGAGGGCGCGCTCGGTCTCGGGCTTCACGGAGTTCACGCGCTTGCGCCACCGGTTGGCGGGCGACCAGCGGTCGAGCGCCCAGAGGAAGATGATCGCGCCGGCGTAGCCGCCCAGATGCGCGAAGTCGGCCACACCGCCGCGCGAGCCGCCGAGGCCGGAGAAGACCGACATCACCGTATAGATGGCGACCATCATCCAGACCTGCATGGGGACGATCCCCCAGATCAGGAAGACCTGCCGGGGCCAGAAGACCGCATAGGCCATCATGACGCCGAAGACGCCGGCCGAGGCGCCGACCATGGCGCCGCCGGGCGCGAGCACCAGCTGGAAGAGCGCGCCCGTGACGCCGGCGATGAAGTAGAGCTGGACGAAGTGCGCGCCCCCGAGCCGCTCCTCCACCCGGCCCCCGAACCAGAACAGCGCGAGCATGTTGAAGAGCAGATGCGTCGGGCTGCCGTGCAGGAACATGTACGTGACGGCGGTCCACGGCTCGCGGAGGGCGAGTTGCGGCACGAAGACCAGCTGGTTGGCGAGCTCGGGCATGAGGATCTGCAGCCCGAACACGGCGACGTTCGCGATCACGAGGCGCAGCACCCACGGTGTCACGTCGTACACTCCATACGGTGAAGGGCGCCGGAGGTCATACCCCGACTCCGGCACGAACGCATCAGCCGCCGGTCAGGTTGCCGGCGCGCAACTGATCGAGCAAGGTAGCGACCTCGGAGAGTTCGTAGGGCTTCTGGAGCACCGGCGCGTTCACCGAGTCGAGGAAGTCCGCCGCCTTGTCTCCGGAGGTGTCGCCGGTGGAGATCACGATCCGCCCGAGGAGCGCCGGCACGAGTTCGCGCACCTTCTCGTAGAGTTCCGGACCGTCGAGGCCCGGCATCCGCAGGTCACAGAGGATCGCGGCGTAGCGCTTCTCGGCGCCCGGGGCGACGAGCTTCTCGAGCCCCTCGAGTCCGTCCGTCGCCTCGTCCACGCGCCAGCCGCGCCGCTCGAAGAAGCGCCGGAGCGCGCGGCGGATCGGCTCCTCGTCGTCGACGATGAGCAGACCGGGGGCATCGGGCGACGGCGTCCGCTGGTGGCCGCGCACGAGGGGAATGCCGATCGGCGGCGTCGGAGCGATCGGCACCCGGGCGCTCACGGGGAGCCGCACGGTGAAACAGGCGCCCAGGCCGTCGGCTCCGTTGGACGCCTCGAGCGATCCATGGTGCTCCTGGACGATCCCGAGCGAGACGGAGAGACCGAGGCCGACGCCCTGACCGGTGGCCTTGGTCGTGAAGAAGGGCTCGAAGATGCGCGGCAGGATCTCGCTGGGGATCCCCGGGCCGTCGTCGCAGACCTCGATCAGGAACGCCGCGCCGTCGCGGCGCGCGATCAGGCGCACATGCCCGTCACGCGGCGCCGAATGCGCCGCATTGGTGACGAGGTTGGTGACGACCTGCTCGAAGCCCGCGCGGTCGAGTTCGATCGACGTATCGCCGTCGCTGATCTCGCAGTGCAGCGAGACGCCCCGGCCGAGTCCCGGCCGCATGGCCTTCACGATGCTCTCGATGATCGGCCCGGGCTCCTGCGGCGAGAGGGGACGATGGCCCCCGCGTCGCGCGAACGTGAGCAGGTCGCGCACGATGGTCCGTGAGCGCAGCGCCTGCGCGCGGACGACCTCGAGGGCCGCGCGCCGATCCGGGTCCGGCTCGGTGTCGAGCAGGTCCTCCGTGAAGTTGAGGACCGCCGCGAGCGGGTTGTTGAGCTCGTGGGCCACGCCGCTCACCAGCTTGCCGAGTGCCTCGGCGCGCTCCGACTCGACGATGCGGGCCCGGAGCGCGGCGGCCTCGGCCTCGGCGCGGACGCGGCCCGTCACGTCGGCGGCGACGCCGGCGATCCCGGTGACGTTGCCATCCGCATCGCGCATGGGGGAGAGGTTCACCCGGAGCCGGCGTGCCTCGCCATCACCGCCGGGTTCGTAGTGCCACTCATAGGTGACGTCCTCGCCGGTGAGCGTCCGCTGCAAGGCCGAGGTGTGGGGTTCGCCGCCCGTCCTGGGGGAGAGCTCCGCCGCCGTGCGGCCCAGCCAGGCGCGCGCGTCGAAGCCACCGGTGCGGACCCAGCGACCGAAGACACCGGCGACCCGAAGGTCCAGATCCACCACGAAGAAGGCGCGATCGAAGGCGGAGACGAGGCTCCGGAAGCGCTCGTCGCTCTCCCGGAGGGCTCGCGTGCGGATGACGTCGTCGGTGACGTCGCGGGCGAAGACGAGCACCGCGCCGCCGGCCCCATCGCGCACGATCGGCGCGGCACGCACCGCGATCCATCGTTGCTCGCCGTCGCGGCGGCGGTACCGCACCGTGAACGAGACCTGCTCCCCCGCGAGGGTACGATCCCGGGCCGCGCTGAGCCGCGCGAGGTCCGGCGGGTCGAAGAGCGCGGCGAGCGGGAGGACGCGCAGTTCCGCGAGCGAGTAGCCCGACTGGCGCACGGCAGCGGGATTCCCCTGCAGGAAGCTCCCGTCGCTATCGAAGGTCGCGATGATGTCGGGGGCCTCGCGCACCAGCGCGGCCGCGATGACCGGATCTTGGAGGGCGTCCCACATCCGCTGAATGTACACGGCGCCGCGGGGGGCCACCCGGGCCTCAAGTCGGCGACCACCCACCCGATACTCATCGAGGAGGAGTCCCCGCCCCATCCCATCGCCGGATGAACGAGCCCTATCGCGAGTCACCAACCGATGCCACGAACCGCCGCGCGCACTACCGCGTGGACTACCCGGCCCATGACCGCCCGGTGTTCACCGCGGGAGCGCTATGCGGCGCGGTCGCGGACTGCTCCGAGTCCGGCATCCGCGTGCTCTTCCCCGCCGGGCTGCCGGCCGATGCGAGTATCCATGCCGGCGACCGCATGACCGGCGCCGTCCGGTTCGTCCGCGGCGAGACGTCGGAGGTGGAAGGCGTGGTGGTGCGGTACGACTCCCAGACCCTCGTGCTGCGCCTCGACGTGAGCAAGCTCCCGTTCGGCCAGATCATCAAGGAGCAACTCTGGTTGCGCGCCCGTTATCCCTGGCGGGACGGCAAGTGACGCCGACGGTCGTGGCGCCGGACCTCTACCGCCTCGCCACCATGGCGGCACCGACCGGCATCTTCCTGATCGACACCGCCGGCGAGGCGACGTTCGTGAACCCGCGGCTCTGCGAGATCCTCGGCGCGCCCGCCGACGAGATCCTCGGAGCGGGGTTCGTCGGCTGCATCCACCCCGAGGACCGGGCCCGCGCGACCAGGCACATCGCCGAGAAGCTCACGATCGGCGAGGGCACCTCGACCGACTACCGGCTGGTGCGCTCGGGGACGACCGAGGTCTGGGTCCGCGTCTGGGCCTCGCCGATCCGCGACGGGGCCGGCGCGATCACGGGGATCGCCGGTGTGCTCGAGGACATCACCCGCGTGCGTGCGGAGGAGGAGCAGTCGCGTGCCCTCGAAGCGAAGCTGCAGCGGACGCACAAGCTCGAGAGCCTCGGCGTGCTGGCAGGGGGGATCGCCCACGACTTCAACAACCTGCTCGTGGGGATCGTGGGCAACGCGGCACTGGTGCAGATGGATGTCGATCCCGCCAGCGAGGCGGGCGCCGCGCTCGAGGACCTGCGACTCGCCGCCGAGCGTGCGACGGAACTGACGGCGCAACTGCTCGCCTTCTCGGGGCGCGGGGCGTCCGCGACGATGCCCGTGGACCTCACGGCGGCGGTGGAGGAGACGCACACACTACTCAAGTCCACGATCCCGCCGCGCGTGCATGTGACGCTCGCGCTCGCCGCCGCGCTGCCGCTCGTGACCGGGGACGCGACGCGGCTCCGCCAGCTCGTGATGAACCTCCTGACGAACGCCGCCGACGCGATCGGCGAGGAGGGGGGTGAGATCACGATCCGCACGGGCTCCGAGATGGTCGACGAGGCGCGCAAGAGCGCCCTCATGGTGGACGGCGGCGTCGTACCCGGCCGTCAGGTGCTGCTCGAGGTGCGCGACACCGGCTGCGGCATGAGCGCCGCCACGCTGGGGAGGATCTTCGACCCGTTCTTCACCACGAAGGCGAAGGGGCGCGGCCTCGGTCTCGCCGCCACGATCGGCACGATCCGCGCGCACAAGGCGGGGCTCGAGGTGACGAGTGAACCGGGCGTGGGCACGACCTTCCGGCTCCTCCTGCCGATCGATCCCACGCAACCGGTCACGGTGCCGGTCGAGCGCCGTTCCAGCGCGCGCCTCGCAGGCGCCGGCACGATCCTCGTGGTGGACGACGACGCGGCCGTGCGCGACGTGACCCGCCGCCTCCTCACGCGACAGGGCTTCGATGTCCTCGAAGCCGCGGACGGACCCACCGGCGTCAAGCTGCTCATCCAGGCGCGTGACCGCATCCGGCTGGTCCTGCTCGACATGTCGATGCCGGGGATGGACGGATGCGAGACCTGCCGGGAGATGCGCACGGCGGTGCCGACGGCCCGCGTCGTGTTGACCTCGGGGCACAGCGAGGCATCACTCAACGGACGGGTCCAGGGCAGCGGGATCGTCGGATTCCTGCAGAAACCCTTCGACCTGAGCACGCTGTTGCGCGTGACGAAGGCGGCCCTCGACGGGTGATTCAGCCCTCAGGGCGTCGCGCCGATACTCCGAGGCATGACGACTCTCATGCGTGCCCCCACATCGGCCGACGGCCTCCGTCCTGCCCGCCTCCCCGCCTGGTTGATCCCGGCGGCGATCGTGCTCGTGCTCGCCGCCAGCGCCACGGGGCTGGTCGTGTACTCGCGACAGGAGCAGGCCGAGGTCGTCTCGCGACTCGGTTTCGGCATCTCGCGCGCGAAGGGCGCGGTCGTGCAATGGGAGGCCGACGAACTCGATCGCGCCCGGCGCTGGGCGGCGGATCCGTCGGTGGTGTCCGCCGCCGGCGTGATCCCCGCGCCACTCGCGGCCCTCGCGAAGAACGCGGTCAACAGCGACGGGATCCGCGCCATCGCGCTCTTCTCCGCACAGGGGGCGATGCTGTCATCGACCGCGCCACAACTGCTCTCCGATCCGATGCTCGGTCAGCGACTCGCGTCGATCCAGCGCGCACGTGCCGGCACGGCATCGGTCGCGGGACCGATCTGGCCGGCGGCCACGCGCGACGGATCGGAGGCGGGCAGCTGGCTGCTCGTCGCCGCCACGCCGGTCCTCGACGCCGAGGGACGGGCCGCCGGGGTCCTCGCGTTCTTCTTCGACACCGATGCCCCGCTGCGCCGTGTGCGTGTCGCGGTGCGCCCCGATTCACGCGCCGACGCCTACCTGATCGACGAACGCGGCATGGTGATCTCGAATCTCGGGCGTGAGGGCTCGACGGACCCCACGACCACGACCGCCCAGCCCGTCGACGCTGCCGACACGCCGGCGGCCCGCTCGGCCGAGGGGGTCTCGGTGCGACCCTATGTCGGGCCCACGGGGCGGGCGGTCGTCGCGGCGTGGACGGCGGCGCCGCCGCTCGCGGCGCGCGTGGTCTTCGAGATGGAGGCACGCACGACGGCGGCGATCCTTCCGATCCCGCTGGGCTACCTGCTCGCGGGCCTCCTCGCGATCGCCGCGCTGCTCGTAGTCGTGCAGCAGCGAGGGATCGGCCGCCTGCGCGCGGAGAGCCGCGCCTGGCGCGAGGAGCTCACGGTGGTCGTCGAGTCGGCGCCGAACGCGGTCCTGGTGGCGGACGCGCGCGGCCAGATCACGCGCGCCAACCGTCGCGCGGTGCACCTGTTCGACGCGCAGGCCGATGCGATCGTGGGGACGTCGTTGGAGCGGTGGCTCAGGACCGCCGGTCCGTTCCGCCCCGACCGTCTCCCGCAGTGGCTGGAGGGCGCGGCGAAGGACGCGAAGGCGAGGCGCGCCGACGGTGACGAGGTCCCGGTGGACGTGCGCGTGGGTACCGGCGAGTCGGACGGCCGCGCGATCCACATCGTGGTGCTCCTCGATCGCGCCGCCCTGCACGGTGCGGAGCAGTCGCTGCGCGAGGCGCGCGGCGAGGCCGACAAGGCCCGCAAGTCGCAGACGGAGTTCCTCTCGGTGATGAGCCAGGAGATCCGCACGCCGATGAGCCGGGTGATGGGGATGGCCCACCTGCTCAAGGACAGCGCGCTCTCCCCCGTGCAGCAGGGGTACGTGGAGTCGCTCATGCGGTCCTCGCAGATGATGATGACCTTCGTGACCGACGTGCTCGACCTGTCGAAGATCGAGTCGGGCGCGCTGCAGCTGATCGAGGCGCCGTTCGACGTCCGGGCCGCCGTGACCGAGGTCGCGGCCCTCTGCGACGCGCAGTCGCGGGAGAACGAGACGACGCTCGCCGCGCACATCAAGGACCGCACGCCCGCGTGGGTCGTGGGCGACGCCGGGCGATTCCGCCAGGTGCTGATCAACCTCGTGGGCAACGGGATCCGGTTCGCGCCGGGCGGACGGGTGGACGTGCGATTGGAAGGGACCCGCGAGGACCAGGACGTGGCGCTCAAGGTGCAGGTGATCGACAACGGCCCGGGCATGGACGCCGAGACGCAGCGCCGGCTGTTCGCGAAGGACCATACGACCGTGAGCAAGCTCGCCGGCGGCGGGCTCGGGATCAGCATGGCGAAGAACCTCGCCGAGCTCATGCACGGGAAGCTCGAGGTGAAGAGCCTCCAGGGCGAGGGCACGACCTTCAGCTTCCTCGTCAGGCTCAAGGCGGCCGTCGGCGTGGAGTCGCCCGAGGCCGAGGCGGTCTCGGTGCTCGCCGGCCAGCGCGCGCTCATCGTCGACAACGCGCCCGGCGGGTCGCAGGTCACGCGCGAGTTGCTGCGCAGCTTCGGCATGCGCGTGGAGACGACCACGACCGCCGAGGAGGCCATGGGGCATCTGCGCCGCGCGGCTTCGGACGGGGATCCGGTGGAGATCGCCATGGTCGACCGTCAGACCGTCGGTGAGCTCGGCGATGCCTTCGCGCGTCGGATGCGCGCCGATCCGGCGATCAGCGGCGTGGGCCTGCTCATCGCCGCCAGCGGCACCGGCTCGGCGGAGGCGGACCGGCTCGGCGCGGCCGGCTGCGATGCCGTGATCGCGAAGCCGTTCGGGGCACAGTCGCTCTCGCGTACGCTCGCCGCCGTCGTGAAGAAGCCGCGCGAAGAGCGCGGCCGCGGGCCGATCATCCGCGCCGACTCGCTCGCGGTCGCCGACGCGCACGCGGGGGCGGCGCCGACAACGGCGCCGCGCCCGGAATCCGTCTCGGCGCCACATCCTCCCGCCGCCGAGCGCGTGGACGGTCACATCCAGATCATCGAGGAACCCTCGTTCCGCAAGCCCGAGCCGCCGCCGCGCATCGCCGATGGCCGGTTGCGTGTGCTGCTCGCGGAGGACAACCGCGTGAACCAGATCGTGGCGACGAACCTCCTGCAGCGTCTCGGATGCCGCGTGGAGGTGGTGGGTGACGGGACGGAGGCGGTGCGGCAGGCGGCGCGGCACGAGTACGACCTCATCTTCATGGACATCCAGATGCCCAACATGGATGGACTCGCCGCGACCAAGCTGATCCGCCAGCTCGACCCGGCCCACGCACGGGTGCACATCGTCGCTCTCGGCACCTCGGCATCGCCCGAGGAGCACGACCGTTACATCGCGGCGGGGATGGACGATGTGGTGATCAAGCCGATCACGCCGGAGACGATCCAGAGCGCGATCGAACGGCGTCCCGCCGGATTGGAACGCCTGGCGAGCTGACCGGGCGCGCGCGCGGGTGGCGGCCGCGCGCGCACACCGGCATCTTCACAGTCAATGGACGACATCAGGCTGACCGCCGAATTCGGACGGTTCTACGACCTGCCATTCATCGGCATGGCCGTGACGTCCGTGTCGTCCAAGCGCTGGTTGCACGTGAACCAGACCCTCTGCGAGCTGCTCGGTTACCCCCGGGACGAGCTCGTCACCAAGACGTGGGCCGAGCTCACGCATCCTGAGGACCTCCCGGCCGACGTCGCCGCGTTCGAGCGGGTGCTCCGCGGCGAGGCGAACGGGTACAAGATGGACAAGCGCTTCATCCGGAAGGATGGCGCGGTGGTACATGCGACGATCGACGTGCTCGCGGAGCGACTGCCTGACGGCAGCGTCGACCGCTGCTTCGCCACGGTCGCGGACATCACCCTACGCGTGCAGGCCGAGGCGACGCTGCGGGCGAGTTCGGACCTCCTGGCGAAGCTCGCCAAGCAGGTGCCGGGAGTGATCTACCAGTACCGGATGTTCCCTGACGGTCGCTCCTGCTTCCCGTTCGCGAGCGAGGCGATCGAAGCGATCTACGAAGTGACTCCGGACGAGGTGCGCGAGGACGCCTCCGTGGTCTTCACGCGGATCCACCCGGACGATCTCGCCGAAGCGGTGCGGAGCATCCGGGAATCCGAGCGGACGCTCGAGACGTGGAAGTGGGACTACCGGGTCGTGTTGCCGCGTCAGGGGCTGCGGTGGCGGAGCGGGATCGCCCGTCCCGAGCGGCTGCCCGACGGCAGCACGCTCTGGCACGGTTTCATCAGCGACAGCACCGAGCGGGAGCTGGCGCAGGCGGCGCTCGCGGAGAGCGAGGCGCGGCTCCGTGTGCAGATCGAGCACGCGCCCGAGGCGATCGTGGTGCTCGACGCCGACACCGGGCGATTCACGGACGCCAACATGAACGCGCTCGAGCTGTTCGGGCTCGACCGCGCGGCGTTGCTCCTCCTCTCGCCCGTCGACCTGAGCCCCCCAGTGCAATCCGACGGCATACCGTCGGCGGTGAAGTCGATCGAGTACATCGACGCGGCACTCGCCGGTGAGGCCCCGGTCTTCGAATGGACGCACCGCTCCAGCGACGGCCGGGACTTCCCGTGTGAGCTGCGCCTCGTGCGACTGCCTTCCAGCGCGCAGCGGCTCCTCCGCGGCAGCATCACCGACATCTCCGCCCGCCGCGCGGCGCAGGCCGAGTTGCTCCGCCTCAACGCGGCCATCGCGTCCTCCATGAACGGGATCGCGATCATCGACCTGCAGTTGCGCGTCACCTACGTGAACCGGAGCTGCCTCGACCTCTGGGGGTACCGGGACGCGAGCGAGGTGCTCGGGCGCCACGCCGCCGACTTCTTCGCGTCGGCCGAACGCGCCGAGGAGATGCTCCGCAACATCGAAGCGCGCGGATCCGACACCGGGGAGATGCTCGCGGTGCGTACCGACGGCGCGACACGCACCTTCCAGTACAATGCGAATGCCTTCGCGGGCGCCGACGGCACACGGATCGGCATGCTCGCGTCGTTCATCGACGTCACGGAGCGCAAGCGGGCCGAGGCGGACCTGCGTCTCAAGGACGAGACCATCGCGACCTCGCTCAGCGCGATCCTCATCGCGGATGCCGAGGGGAAGGTCGTGTACGCGAACCCCGCCTTCGTGCGACTCTGGGGCTTCGCCGACGCCGGTGACGTGGTCGGACGGTCCATGATGGCGCTCGGCGATCCCGGGGCGCGGGCCGCGACGATGGCGGCGTTGATGGAACGCGGCGCACTGCAGAGCGAGTTCTCGGTGCGGAGGCAGGACGGGACGCCCGTCGACGTGGTGCTCGCGGCGAACGTGGTGCGCGACGCGGACGGCCGCGTACAGCACATCATGGCCTCGATGCTCGACGTGACCGAGTCGAAGAAGCTGCAGGGGCAGCTCCTCCAGTCGCAGAAGATGCAGACGGTGGGGCGCCTGGCCGGCGGCGTGGCACACGACTTCAACAACCTGCTCACCGTCATGAAGGGGTACCTCGACCTCGCCCGACTGGATCTGCCGGCCGACGCCCCTCTCGCGCGGGACCTCTCCGAAGTGGATCGCGCCGTCGACTCGGCGTCGAGCCTCACCCAACAGCTCCTCGCGTTCTCCCGCAAGCAGATCATCGACCCGCGCGTGCTCGACCTGAACGAATCCGTGACACGCATGCACGCGATGCTCCTCCGGCTGCTCGGCGAGGACATCGAGCTGCGCCAGACGACCGTGCCCGACCTCGGCCTCGTGCGGTTCGACCCGGCGCAGGCCGAGCAGATCCTCGTGAACCTGGCCGTCAACGCGCGCGACGCGATGCCCGACGGCGGAACGCTGACGCTCGAGACGTCGAACGTGCGGCTCGATGAGCTAGTCGACGACGCGGACCCCGACGTCGAGCCCGGCGAGTACGTCATGCTCGCCGTGTCGGACACCGGCGTCGGCATGACACCCGAGGTGCGTTCGCACCTGTTCGAGCCCTTCTTCACCACGAAGGAGCTGGGCCGCGGCACCGGCTTGGGCCTGCCGATGGTCTTCGGTGCCGTCACGCAGAGCCATGGGCGGATCGAGGTCTACTCGGAGCCCGGACACGGCACCACGTTCAAGATCTACCTGCCGCGCGTGAATCCCGACGCGTCGCCGCGCATCTCGCCGCCACTGGGGACGCTGCCGCACGGCAGCGAGACCATCGCCGTCGTCGAGGACGAGGACGCGATCCGCGTGCTCGCGGCACGCGTCCTCGGCGGACTGGGCTATGACGTGCTCGCGTTCCGCACCGGGCGTGAAGCGCTCGAGGCGCTCGCCGAGGCGCCGGCGCGGCGCGTGGACCTGCTGCTCACCGACGTGATGATGCCCGAGATGAAGGGACGCGAACTCGCCGACCGCCTGATCGCGCGGCGCCCCGACCTCCGCGTGCTCTTCGCGTCGGGCTACACCGACGACGTGCTCGCGAACCAGGGCGTGCTGGATCCCGGCGTGGACTTCCTGGCGAAGCCGTACTCGACCGCGGTCCTGGCGCGCCGCGTGCGCACCGCACTCGACCGGCCCGCGCCGGCGTAGCGCCTCACACCGCGG
Source organism: Gemmatimonadota bacterium (assembly GCA_021413975.1). Lineage (GTDB taxonomy): Bacteria > Gemmatimonadota > Gemmatimonadetes > Gemmatimonadales > Gemmatimonadaceae > Pseudogemmatithrix. Next base: position 56,530 of record JAIOPJ010000039.1, on the reverse strand, counting down.
CCCGGCCTCGCCGCGTCCCCAGCCGCGTCCCCAGCCGCATCCCCAGCCGCGTCCACTGCCGCGTCCACTGCCGCGTCCCCTGCCGCCTCAGATCGCCGCGCCGACCGCCACGCGCTCGAACCAGTCGCGCGTCGTGTGCAGCCAGGTCCGCAGGCGCTCCCCCTCCTGCTGCAGCAACTGCACCGCCTCGGCGCGCTCGCCCGCGTCCTGCTCGAGACCGAACAGCCGCTTCACGCGCTCGGCGGCGCGCGCGTACGGCATGGCGCCGAGCATCCGGGCGGCCCCCTCGATCCGGTGCGCCGAACCCACGACCTTCGTCCGGTCGTCGCGCTCGACCGCGGCGAGCAGCGCTGCGATGTCCTCGGCGTCGGCGTCGAGGAACTCGCCGAGCGCCTGCCGTAGCATCTCCGGATCGTCCCCGAGACTCTCCTGCAACGCCTTGTGGCTGAGGGGTGCCGGCAGCGTCACCGGCAGCGCGCTCGATGCCACGGGCTTGCCGGCGTCGGCCGTGGGGCGCGACGAGGGCGGCAGCCAGAACCGGAGCGTCGCGTCCAGTTCCTTGAGCAAGGCCGGCTTCGCGAGGAAGTCGTCCATCCCCGACTCGACGCAGACGACACGTTGCTCGTCGAAGGCATTGCCGCTCAACGCGATGATCGGTGTACGACCGAGTGACGAGTCGCGGCTCTCCTCGGCGCGGATGCGGCGCGCGAGCGTGAGCCCGTCCATCTCCGGCATCTGCAGGTCGGTGAGCACGAGGCCGTAGCGGCCGGTGCGCCAGGCCGTGAGTCCGCTGTGCCCGTTGTTGTGCAGTTCGGCCGTGTAGCCGAGTACGCGCAGCTGTTTCTCGATCACGCGCTGGGCGATCGGATGGTCCTCGCAGACGAGGATGAGGCGGCGCTCCGAGACCGCCTCGTCGACGGTCACCGCTTCGGGGGCGGCGGTGGTGCGGTGCTCGGCGGTGGCGTTGGGCAGGTCGGGCTCGTCCCGGCCGGACGCGATCGCGACCGCACGCAGGAAGGTGCTGCGCCGCGCATAGGGGGCGAGGGTCACCCCGCCGTCCCCGCGGACCTCGGGGCGCAGGCCGGCGCCGTCGAAGAGGCGCACGACCTGCGTGCGACCCGTGACGCCGGCGGCGAGCCGCGCGCGCAGGGCGTGCTGCACCTCGCGCGGCACATCGGGTCCCGTCACGACCACGTCGGCGCTCGTGCCCTCGGGCACCACGGTGACGTTCTCCGGCGGGACCATGAGCACCGAGGCGCCGCGGCCCTCGAGCAACGTGGCGAGGAACCGCGCATCGATCTCGGTGTCGTGCATGACCGCCACGCGGAGGCCATGCAGCGGGATGCGCGCCTCCGAGGTCTCCTCGTTCAACCGCTCGAACGCGATCCGCACCTGCGCCGAGGTGCCCACACCGGGGAGGCTGCGCAACTCCACCGTGCCATCCATGAGGTCGACGATGCGGCGCACGAGCGCGAGACCCAGACCGGTTCCCCCGATCTGCGTGGTGATCTCGTGCTCCCCGCGCTCGAACGGTGCGAAGAGACGCGGTTGCACGTCGTACGGGATGCCGGCGCCCGTGTCGGTCACCTCGAACCGCAGCACCCGCTGCGTCTCGGACACCGACTCCTGGTGGACCGAGAGCCGGACGGTGCCGCGGGCCGTGAACTTCACGGCATTGGAGAGGAGGTTGCCGAGGATCTGGCGCAGGCGCACGGCATCGCCCATCACGAGCTCCCCGATCTTGGGGTCGACGGTCGCGCGCAGGCGGACGCCCTTCTCCTCCGCCGCCGCCACATAGAGACCGGCGGTGGACTCGATCACGTCGTCGATCGACATCGGGCGCCGTTCGACCGTCATCTTCCCGGCCTCGATGCGCGAGAAGTCGAGCACGTCGTCGAGGATGCGACGCAGCGTGCGGGCCGAGTCGGAGACGGTCGCGAGCTGGGCACGCTGGTCGGCGTCGAGGACGGTGCGCGCGAGCACCTCGATCATGCCGCTGATGCCCGTCATGGGCGTGCGGATCTCGTGCGACATGGTCGCCAGGAAGACCGACTTGGCCCGCGTCGCCGTCTCGGCCTCCTCCTTCGCCCGCCGGAGTTCCCCGGCTTCCTTGCGCTGCTGGGTGACGTCGCTGATGTGCACGGTGAAGGCGGCGAGGCAGCCGGCGAGGCGATGCGACACCGCTTCCTCGCGGAGCCAGCGCATGCCCCGCCCCGGATGCATCACGCGGTACTCCACCGCATACCCGGTGTCACTCGCGATCGCCTGCTGCCGGGCGCGACGCACCGCATCCACATCCTCGGCCAGCTGGACCTGTTCGAACGCGTGGAGCCCACCGTAGAGGTCGGAGGCGCCGATGCCGGCGATCTCGGGCAGCCGGTTGCCCACGAACGCGACCTCCTGCCGGCCGTCGGCCGTCACGCGCCACTGGATCACCGCGCCGGGCACGCCATCGGCGAGGTCGATCAGGCGGCGATGCGCGTCGGCCAGGAGTTCCGTGTGCACCCGGCTCTCGGTCACGTCTCGCCAGGAGCCGATGAGTTCCACGGCCGTGCCCACGCGACTGGCGCGCGCCTCGACGCGCACCCAGCGATCCTCGTCGCGGCGGCGGACGCGGAACTCGAGCTGCCACGGAGCACACTCGACGAACGCGCGCTCGCAGTCCGCGCGCACCGCGGCCCGTTCGTCGGGCAGCACGGTCTCGAAGACGTGCTGCCAGTCGGCGGCGATGGCCACCGCCGGCACGCCGAGCACGGCGACCGCACCGCGACTGACGAACTCGACCGCCATGGTCCCGCTGTCGCTCCGCACGACCTTGAACACCGCGAGCCCGGGGACGCCGTCGGTGATGTCACGGACCAGCGCCTCCGCGGCCGAGAGATCGCGCACCGCACGGTCGGCGGGTTCGAGCACCCGGCGCCGGACGATCAGGAGCAGGAATCCGAGCGCGCCCGCGGCCGCGAACACGAGCGACAGCTCCCACGCCACCCGGCGCAACGTCACCGCGAAGACCCGATCCACCGGGACGGCCACCACGGCGACGAAGTCCGTGCCCTCCACCGGCAGGCTGAGCGCGAACCATCCGGCCACGCGCGCGAAGCGTCCGCCGAGCGTGGGGATCGCCTGCGCGACCTCGGCCGGAAGCGCCGCGAGCGTGGTGACCTCGCCGGTGGCGGACCGTGATGCGGTGCCGGTGACGGTGCCATCCTTGCCGACGAGGCTGGCGACGACCGTCACCGGGCCATCCGCGGCGGCGATTCGGAGCAGGTACGCCCGCACCGGGACGGTGACACTCACCGTGGCGGTCGCGGCCGACGCGCCGAGCCAGGTGGACTGGTCCACCCGCAGCACGTTCGCGCCGGTGGCCGGGTCGTGCGCCAGCCAGGGCTCCTGCGGCGAACGACCCGACGCATCGGGCCGAGCGCCGAAGACCTCGCGCTCGAACCAACTGGCCAGATTCGCCTCGCGTTGCCGCACGCGCAGCTGCTCGGCACCCACGTACGGGACGCGGGAGACGACCTGCGCCTGCGGAATGGCCACGTAGATCCCCTCGACCTCGGGCGTCGTCTCGAGTGCGACCCGCTGCGCCGGCAGCGACCCGAGGAGGCGCGCGATAGCGTCGGCCTGACCGGACGACGCCGCGGCGCCTTCGAGCGCGAGCACGCCGCCCACGGCGAGCCGCGTGGTCAGGTCCGATGCGATGATCTCCGCCGCATCGGGGCGCGACTGGCGTTCGACACGCACGCCGCTGCGTTCGGGGGAGAGTCCGCCGTCCTGCGCCTGTGCGACCGCCGCGATCCGCGCCGCCAGCGCCTTCTGCCGGGCCACGAGTTCCGACGCCCCATGGGCACGCGACGTGAGCGCCGTCTCCTCCATGGAAGTGAGCAACGCCACCTGGGCGCGCCACCCCAGCGCGAGCGCGAGCGCCAACAGGCTCAACCCGGCGCTCCAAGCGAGCAGGCGCATGAGGCGGTCTCGGCCGACCACGGCTGCCGCGGCCGTCTCGGAGAGGGCCGGCGGCATCAGCCCTCCGCCGGACCGTTCTGCTGAGCCCAGGTCAGCAGATCATCGCCATTCATCGGCTTCGCGATCACGAACCCCTGCGCATACGGGCACTCGAGGGCGTCGAGCAGCACGAGATCCTCGTGCGTCTCGACCCCTTCGGCCACGGCGGCGAGCGAGAGACCGGAAGCGAGTTCGAGCAGCGACCCGAGCACGGCGGTCGCCTTGGGATCGCGCGACGCCCCGTGCACGAAGCGGCGGTCGATCTTGACCTCGGTGACCGGCATGGTCTTGAGCATCTCCATGGAGGCGTAGCCGGTGCCGTAGTCGTCGAGCGAGAGGCCGAAGCCCGCCATGCGCAGTCGCGCGAGCGTCTCGATCGCGAGGGCGCGCTCCCGACTGACCGTGGTCTCGGTTACCTCGATGATGAGCGACTGGGGCTCGACGCCGATGCCACGCACCAGCTTGACCAGGCGGTCGGCGAGTCCGGGATCCGCAAGTGCGCCGCCCGGCAGGTTGACCGAGACCGCGGTGGAGAGCCCGACCTTCTCCCACTTGCGCACCCAGGTGATGGCCTGCGTGAGCATGCTCTGGCTCAGCGTGTCCATGAGCGGCAGCGTCTCGATCACCGGGATGAAGGCGCCGGGGCCGATCAGCCCGCGCGTGGGGTGCATCCAGCGGGCGAGCGCCTCGACACCGGCGAGCCGCCCCGAGTGCACCTCGATCTTGGGCTGGAACCAGGGGATGATCTCCCCATTGGCGATCGCCTCGCCGATCTGGTCCGGCGTGTAGCTGTCGGCCGGAGCCTTGCCGCGGGCGGCGGGCCGTCCCTTCCCGGACGCCTCCGTGCGCACCTGCCGGAGGAACCCGCGCAACGACTCGAGCGAGACCGGCTTGGGCATCGCGCCGAGCACGGTCAGGCCGTACATCTTCGCCATCTCGTCCACCGACCGGAGCACCGAGGGATCGTGCGCGCTCGTGATCACGACGCGCGGAGTGATCGCCTCCTGCGACAGCATGCGCAGGAAGGTCACGCCGTCCATGCCGGGCGTCTCGAGGTCGGCGATCACGAGGTCGGGCGCGCCACCGCGCGCGGCGGCGAGGGCCTCGTCGCCGGTGCCCGCCTCGACCACGGTCACGTGCCCGAGCCCCTGGAGCAGCCGACCCAGCATGCGCCGCTGGAACGGATGATCCTCCAGGATCAGCACCGTGAGGTGGCGTGTCTCGCCCTCCGCCTCCCCGCTGGGGGTGCGGGCCGCCGATGGCCGGCTCCGCTCCGCGGATCGCGACACATCGCGCCCAGGGGCGGGCGAATGGAGATCGGGACTGATGGTGATACCGCCTCCCGGACGGTGGAATCCGTACTGTCTCCAACGAGTATCGGCGGCGAGATGGGGAACTGGAGCTACCGCCGTCCGAGACCGGTGGCATATTCCGTCCCGTGTCGAACTCTGCCACTCCCCTCGCGGACGCCTTGAACCGCCCGCTGCCGACCGAGCCGGAAGGGTCCGCCTCCCGGCCGACGGCGATCGTGGACGCGAACGGCAAGGTCCGGGCGGTGAGCGCGGGCTTCACGGCGGCACTCCGGGTCCGCCGCGACGAGGTCTTCACCAACCCGCTGCCGTTGGCGGTCCGGGTCGAGGACCGTCCCGCCCTCGCCCATGCCATCGCCGCGGTGGCCTCGGGCGATTGGCCGGGTTGCTCCCTCGAGGTGGGCTTCCTGCAACACGGGCGCGCCGACCGCGCCGTGCGGCTGGTCGTCGAGCCCGACGAGGCCCAGCGCGTGCGGATCCACGCCACCGACCTCACCGCGGAGCGCGAGGCGTCGCGGTCGCTGCGGGAGTATCAGGATGGCCTGCGCGCCCTCACCGCCCACTCGCTCGACATCTGGACCCTGCTCGACCGCGCCGGCACGATGCTCTCCATGAGCGAGTCGATCTCGGTGCACCTCGGCTGGTCCGCGCGCGAGCTCGAGGGGAAGCTGCTCAGCGAGTACGTGCACGGCGAGGACATCGGCACGCTCGCGGCGCTGCTCGCCGACCTCCAGCGCGATCCGACCGCCGTGCGGACCGTGGTGATCCGCGCCCGGCACCGGGACGGCGGCTGGCGCACGCTCGAGTCGACCACCTCGGGGTTCAATCCCGCCGTGCTCGGCAATGCGTTCTTCGTGGTCAACGCGCGCGACGTCACCTCCCGCGAACGCACCGAGGCGGCGCTTCGCGAGGTCGAGTACCGGTTCGGCCAGCTGGTCGAGCAGGCGCGGACCGGCATCGTGGTGGTCCAACGCGGACGCGTCGTGTACGCCAACCCACGCTTCGCCCAGATGATCGGACTCGACGCCGAGCGGCTCGCCGAACGTCCGCGCGTCTTCTCCCTCGTCGAACGGCGGTCGGTGCCCGCCTTGCGCGGCCTGCGCACCGAGCTGGCGACGGGAACGCATCAGGCGACGCGGATCCAGCTGCGCCGACAGTCCCCGACGGGCGGACCGGTCGATGTCGATCTCGCGACCAGCGTCGTCGACTTCGGCGGCAACCCCGCCCTGCTCTGCACCGTCACCGACATGACCGAGGCGAGGGCACTGCAGCTGCGGATGGCGGAGGCCGAGAAGGTGGAAGCCGTGGGCCTGCTGGCGGGAGGCGTGGCGCACGACTTCAACAACATGCTGACGGGGATCCTCGCCTGGGTCGACATCGCCGCCGACGAACTCGGGACGGCCAACCCGGTCACGCAGGCGCTCGACGAGATCCGCACCGCGGCCGAGCGGGGCGCCGAACTCACGCGGCAGCTGCTCGCGTTCGGTCGGCGGCAGCTGCTCGATCCGCGCCCGCTGGACCTGGGCGAGGTCGCCGTGCGACTCAAGCGATGGATGGATCGCGTGATCGGCGCGGACCATCGGCTCGAGGTGACGGTCCCGGATGCGGCCTGGATGATCGAGGCGGACCGCTCCCAGATCGAGCGCGCCCTCACCGCCCTCATCATGAATGCCCGCGATGCCATGCCCCAGGGTGGGAAGGTGCAGGTGACCGTGCGCAACGACGTGCTCTCGGCCGAGCATGCGGCGTCGATCGGCCCGCTCGGCGCGGGCGAGCACGTGGTCGTGGAGGTGCGCGACGCAGGCGTGGGCATGGACGAAGCGACGCGGCGCCGGATCTTCGAGCCGTTCTTCACGACCAAGCCGCAGGGCAGCGGATCCGGGCTGGGGCTGCCGGCCGTCCTGGGAACGGTGTTGCAATCCGGCGGCGCTATCGACGTGCTCAGTGCGCCGAACGCGGGCACCGAGTTCCGCTGCTACTTCCCGCGGCACGTGACCGAGTCGGAACGGATGAGTGCTCCGCGCCGCAGCCTCAGCAACGGGGTGCGGGCCTCGCGCCGGATCCTCGTCGTCGAGGACGACCCGCAGTTGGGGAAGATCCTGCGCCGGCTGCTGCAGGAGGGCGGGCATCAGGTGCGGCTCGCGGCGAGCCCGGCGGAGGCCGAAGCGATGGCCGCGACCGAACGAGCGGACCTGCTGGTCTGCGATGTCGGCCTGCCCGGCGTCCGCGGCTCGGCACTGGCGGGCGCGCTGCGTGCACGCGGTGCTGCCGGCGGCACCGTGCTCATCTCGGGGCGACAGATCACGCCGAGCGAGGAAGCCGAGGCCGGCGCGAACACCCTCGTGCTGCACAAGCCGTTCCGGCCCCAGCGGCTGCTCGAGGCCATCGACGAGGTGGCGCGCGGCGCGGGGACCGACGGCGAGCGGTGACGGTTCGTCGCGACCACCGACGCGTCAGCGCACTTCGCAGACGTTCGACTCGCGCCGCTCGAGGAACGTGACCGGCCGGATGGTGCGCGGGACGCGCACGACGTCCACCGGCGAGACCACCTCGTTCAGGCACCCGCACCCGGCACCACGATGCCGTTCGCGGACCACGGCATAGATCCGGCGGTCGTCGTCACGGAAGATCGTGTCGATGTTGATCAGCGACCCCATGCAGGGCTGTTCCCCCATCCCCGCCACGAGCAACATCTCGCGCGTGAAATCGACCGGCGGCGGATCGGCGCTGGCGTTGGGCCCGGCGATCCGCGCCCAGACGGTGCGCCAGTCGGCGCTGTCCTGCACCGTCAGGCGCACCGAGTTGGCGAGGTGACTCTTGGCATCCCGGAACGCGTGATCCACCGACTGGTACGGCTCGAGCCGCACCGCTCCGGCGCGGGCGCGTGCCTCGCGCTCCGAGATCGAGGGCGCATTGCCGCGCACATCCGGGCCGGTGTCGGGGGCCGAACGACGGCATGACAGCGCTCCCGCCGCTACGAGGGCGGCGGTGAGCAGCAGGTTGCGCCTGACGGGATGCATTCCCATTCTCCCTGGTAGTCAGCGCGCCTGCGCCACGACGTCACGCAGCGTCTCGCGCAGCGCCGCGTACCGGGCGTGGCGCACCGCATCCCGCGAATCCGCGGCCTCCTGCTCGAGCTCCGCGACCGCCGCGAGCGCACGGTCGAGGCCCTCGCGCATGCCGACGGCCGGGATCGGGGTGACCGGACTCACGAGGGGGTCGGCGGCGCCGAGATCGCCCAGCGCCTGGTTCACGAGCCGCAGGGCCGTGTCCGTCGCGTGGAGCACATCGTGGTGCCTCTGCATCCGGGTCGCCATCGGACGGCACGCCTCCGGGTCAGGCCGCCGCGCGGGCGGAGAGGATGGCATCGACCTTCTCCGTGAGCACGGTGGGGGTGAATGGCTTGAGCACGTAGTCGTTCACGCCCGCCTCGACGGCGGCGAGGATGTCCTCGCGCGCCGAACGCGTGGCGACCATGAGGAATGGATCTCCCGCGAGGGTGAAGAGCGCGGAGCGAGGCCGGTCAGCGGAGGTCGCCACTCGCCCGGAGGGCAGAGGCCACGGCGTCGACGATGGCCGGCGAATCGTAGCTGCCATCGAGGATGCGCTGCCGGATCTGCAGCAGGCGCTCCGCCGAGAGGGAACCGTCCTCGTCGCTGCGCGCCACCAGGGCGCGCGCGGCCGGTGACAGGTCGAGCACATCGCGCTGCCCCGCGGCCGCCGCGTCGGTCTGACGCAACTGCGTCTCGTCGGCGACGTGCGAGATGGCGAGTATGGGTCGGGTCGGAGTAGCCCCTTCGAGGCGGGGGCGGCTGGGACCACTGGGCTGGATCGTCACGGTGAACCTCCTTTGTACAGCATTATCGGCCACAGGTCGGCCGACTTGACCGGCAATATCAGCCGGTCGACCGGAGCAGCCGCTTCGGCGCCTGGACCGCGTAGCCGGTGACCTCGGCCGGCCTGAACCGGCGGACCGGGAGGGCCAGGGCCCGGGCGGCCTCGCGCCGGGCGACGAAGAGCTCGGCCTCGAGCGCGGCCTGGGCCACCTGGCTCCGCTCGAGCGCCTGGACCATCTGGCGGATGATCGAGGCGTGCTCGGCCGCGGAGAGACCCGCGAGGTCGAGCTCGCCGACGAGGTCCTCGGTGGCGGTCAGCGAGGCCTCCCGCTCGGCCATGCCGACCAGCAGGGCCTCGGTGTCGCCCGCGACGACCGCGAGGCGCAGCGCGTCATCGGCGGTGGCGAGACGGTGCGTGATGCCGAGGGCGTACTCCGCCATGATCTCGCCGCGCGTCTGGACGGTGCTCATCGATCGACTCCGGTCTGGATTCCCACGAAGGCTTCGCGCAGGTCCCGCACCATCGCGACCACCCGGTCGATCCGGCCCACGGCAGGCTCGGTGCCGACGAACGTCAACTCGCGGAGGAAGAAGGTGTAGAGTCCGCCGAGTTGCCCCGCGACCGCCCCGCCGCGCTCGACGTCCAGCGTCGCGAGGAGCTCCCCGACCGCGTCACGCGCGCGGCCGACCTCCTCCATGCGCGCTTCCGCATCGCCGGCGACGATCGCCGCGCGCGCCCGCAGGAGGCTCGTGATGAGATGGTCGTAGACCATCACCACGAGCGCGCCCGGCGTGGCCGAGAGGACTTCCATCTCCTTGTAGCGGTCGCCGCGGCGGGCGGAGGAGCGAGGGCGGGTGGCGTAGGTCATGGGCGGGAGTGGTGGTCTGCCGATTCCCTTCGAGTATCGGCAGGTCCCGCGATTAGTTGCCATTCGACGCATTGATCGCGCCGATCTGCGACGTGAGGTACTGGCCCTGTGACTGCAACCGGCTGAGCAACGACTCCATGCGCACGAACTGCGCGACCAACGACTCCCGCCGGCGGTCGAGTCGCGCCTGCACGTCGACCTCGCGCCGTTCGAGCGACGCGATGCCCGTCTGCGCCGAAGTCTGCTGCAGTGCGATCGTCCCCGTGCCCGCGTTGAGCACGAGGTCGGCGCTGCGCGAGAGCGAGCCCGCGAGTCCGCGCGCGAAGCGCACGGTCGACGTGGCGCTCGCGTCGAGACCGGTGTAGCGGAGCACGATCCCGTTCACCGCGGTCAGCAGTTGGCCGGAGCCCGTGAGGGCCACGCCGTTGAGCGTGCCGGCCGCATCGATGCCGTTGTCGAACACCGCGGCCGCGATGCCGAGCTGCGCCGCCGGATCCTCGCCGCCGGGGTCGCCGTAGGAGACCGTGAACCCACCCGGGCTCCCGTACGCGTCGCTCGTGAGGCGGAGCGCGCCGCCGACGACCGACGCCGAGACGCCCACGGACTGTTCCCCGAGCGCGGCCTGCAGTCGCGCCGCGAGGATCGCCGGCGTGTCGCCGGACGCGAAGGTGATCGTCGCGCTGCGTCCGGAGCCCTCGCCCGTCACGGTCATGGTCGCCGGAGTGCCGCCGATCACGTACGGTGACATCACGCTGCCCGTCGCCGCGCTGCGCGTGGCGGCCTGGGTGACCGCGAGCGCGTACACCCCGGCCGGCGAGACGCCGTCGGATCCGACGAACTGCACGTTGCCGTTGCTCGAGGAACCACCGGTGCCGAAGAGCGCCTCCACGCCACGCGCGTCGGACGCGAGTGCCGCGCGGAACTTGTCCGCGTCCAGTTTGAGCGTGCCATCGCGCTGGAGCTCGAGTCCCACGCTGCCGGCACGGTTGTAGCGCGCGCCGTCGCCGAGTCCCTGCATGTCGTTGAGCAGCGAGCCCTTGAGCGCCCCGAGGATCGCGCGCGCGCTGCTCGCGTTGGCGAGCCGGCCACCGGCCTTCGTCTCCTTGGCGACGGCGGCGAGCAGCTCGTTGTAGGCGGTGGCGAACGACTGCACGCCGTCCACGGAGGTCTCGGGCGTGGCCGACACCGTGACGTCGAAGGTGCTGCCCGGCTCCTCGCCGGAGATCGTGAGCGTACCGCCGCCGACGGCGCCGGCGATCGTGTTGGTGCGCCCCACGAAGAGCGCACCGTCCACGACGATGCGCGCATCCTCGCCGGCGGAGAGCTGGCGCACCCGGCCGAACTGGGTCGTGTTCGCGCCGAAGTCGAGCGTGCCCCCGCCCTGCAATCCCGCCGAGAGCGTGACGTCGAGCCGCGATTCGCCGGTGACGCTGTCGGCGAAGGTGAGCTGGCCGTTGACGATCGACACGTCGACGGCGCGCCCACCGGAGAAGGCGCTCTCGATCGCGCCGATCAGGTCGTCCACGGTGTCGGTCCCGGAGACGGTGTAGCTGAGCGTCGCCGCCGCACCGGCCCCATCGGTCCCCGACAGGGTGATCACGTCACCCGCCTGCATGCCCGCGCTCGATCCGGCCCCGAGGTCGGCGAGCAGGGTGGCACCGGTCGCGGTGGCACCGCCGAATCCGGTGAGCGCGGTCCCGGTGGTGAGCACCTGGCGCACCGCGCTCGTGCGTCCGCCCACGCGCATGCCGAGCGTCTCGAGCAGCGTGTTGGCGGCGGTGGAGCCGTCGCCGACGACGCTCCCCGCGATCGCGATCCGCGACCAGGTGGTGCCGCCGTCGGTCTCGGTCTCCACCTTGGCGGCATTGACGCTCAGCGCATTGATGCGGGCGACGATGTCGGTGATCGAATCGGTCTCGAGGTCGATCGCGATCGAACGGCCGTTCACCAGGATCGTGGCCGGCGTGGTCGCGGTGTTGACGCCGAGGGCCGCGGCCGCGGCGAGCGTGGTGGACGAGACGCGCGTCGAGCGCACCCGGCCGTCGGTGCCGGTGTTGAGGCGGCGCGTGCTGTCGATGAAGCCGAGCGCCTCGAGCGTGCTCGTGCCGCCGGTCCCGCTCCGGTCGTCGGCCAGCTCGATGCCGTTGGCGCCGGTGGCGTCGGCATTGAGCACGAGCCGCGACGACGACCCGTTCCCCACGATGCTGGCGCTCACGCGCGAGGCGGCGCTGCCCGTGTTCGCGGCATTGATCTTGTCACGCACCCGGTTGAGCGAGTCCCCGGTCTCGATCGTCACGGCGACGCCGTTGATCGAGATGCGGCCGCTCACGACGAGGTCCGCCGTTGGATCCGCCACCGCGGTGCCGGTGAGCTTCTCCGACTGCGCGAGGTTCTGCACCTCCACCTGGTAACGCCCCGGGGCCGCGGTCCCGAAGTTCGAGATCGCGCCGAGGGATCGCCCGGTCCCCGTCGTGCCGACGGTGGCGGAGCGGGTCCGGAAGGCCGTCCCGTCCTGCAGTGCCTTCAGTGAATCCCGCACCTTCGAGACGACCGCCCCCAGCGCGCCCCAGCCTTCCACGCGGGCGTTGGCCGCGAGGAGATTGCGCGAGATCGGGCCAAGGGCCCGCGAGGTCTCGAGTTCGATGATCTGGTCGACGAGGTCCCGCCATTGGATGTTGCTGGCGAGGCCCTGGAACGACGAGAGCGGTGCGGTCATCTGGTAGGACTCCGGTATGGCCGCGATCCCGCACCGCCGAACGGCGATGCGGGATGCGGTTCACGACTCGTGCTCCGACCGAGGTCCGGCGGCGCTGCCGCCGGCCCCGACCGGATCGGGCTCAGCCGCGGAGGAGCTGCAGCACGCCCTGGGCCGACTGGTTCGCCTGCGCCAGCATCGCGGTGCCGGCCTGCGCGAGGATCTGGTTCTTCGAGAACTTCGTCATCTCTTCCGCCATGTCGACGTCACGGATGACCGACTCGGCCGCCGAGAAGTTGGTGACCTGGGCGCGCACGTTCTCGAGCGCGTAGTTGATCCGGTTCTGCGCCGCACCGACGTCGCCGATCGCCGTGTTCACGACGCCGATCGCGGCATCGATGTCGGACAGGGCGGCCTGCGAGAGCGCGAGCGTGGAGAGCGACGACGCACTGATGCCCAGCGCCGTGGCGTCGACGTCGAGCCCGGAGAGGCTCACGTTGTCGTCGCCGGTGTAGTCGCCCGACGAGCGGACCATGAAGGAGCCGCCGCCCGCACCGGCCGTCACGACGGTCGTCGCGGCCGGAGTCGCCGTGTTGACGAAGGCCGAGTTGGTCTCGATCTTGATGCCGAGGCCGTTGAAGTCCAGCGTGCCCGCGCCGGAAGCCACGCCGGTGATCGTCTGGGCATCGCCCGACGTCGCGGTGAGGGTGTAGGTGCCGGCGGCCGACGACGTGAGGGTGTAGGTGCTCGCAGCGGCGCCCGAGATGCGGACCGCGGCGAAGCCGGTGCCGATGTCGGCCGGCGAGAACGCGTTCACGCTGTTGCCGAACGAGCCGTCGAGCAGCGTCTTGCCCTGGAACTTCGTGGTCGACGTGATCGCGTCGATCTCGGTGCGCAGCACCGCGAACTCCGCCTGGATCGCGACGCGGCCGCCGGTGTCGGTGTTGTCCGACGCCGACTGCGTGGCGAGTTCCTTCATGCGCTCGAGGATCTTGCCGACGGTCTGGAGCCCGCCTTCGGCGACGGCGAGCAGCGAGTTGGCCTGCTCGGCGTTCTTCGAGGCCTGCGTGAGCGAACGGATGTCGGCGCGAAGCTTGTTCGCGATGCCGAGTCCGGCGGCGTCGTCGCCCGCCTTGTTGATGCGGAAGCCGGACGAGAGCTTGGCCATCGAGGTCTGGACGTCAGCCTCGACGCGGCTCAGGTTGCGGAATGCATCGTTGGCGCCGGTGTTCGTGTTGATACGCATAACGGGTGTTCCTCCCTTGGAACGGTGATTGGAGCGTCCGTGCTCCGTTTCGTGACGGGCGAACACCCGTCTGCGACTTCACGATTCAGTGTCGGTGCGTTCGCGCAGGACTTGAGCGCCGGCTTCCACGGTCGCGTCGAACGACGCTGACAGCGGGGCGCGGGCGCCGAAGCGCGGGTCGCTCGCGCGCGCATCGCCGATCACCAGCTGGCGGCCGCGCCGGGACGACGCCACGATCGCCACCGGTCCCTGCAGGTTCACGGTCATCACATCGGCGGCCGTGCGCGGCAGCGTCACGATCGCGAACACGCCCACCTCGGTCGCGCTCTGCGCGTCGAGCGCGGCGAGATCCTGCGGCGTGAGCGCCACCGAGAACTCCGGCACCGCGTCGAACGGATCCACCAGCAGGAACGCCAGCGCCGCATGGTCCACCGCGTGCAGCCAGCACCACCCGGGACGCCCGGCGCCCACGAGCACCCACTCCTTGCAGCTCGCGAACCCGAACAGGCCATCGGGGAACTCGAGGATCGCGTCCTCCTCGACGATCAGGTCGCCGAGCAACTCCGAGCGGAGGCGCCGGCGCCGCATCCGGTGCACCGGCGCAGTGGCCACGGGCTGGTGCGAGTGCCCGGGCGTGCGCCGGGAGGATCCTACGGGAGCGGTCGCAGTCATCGCAGGTAGTCCGAGAGGTTGAGGCCGAGCACCTTGCTGCTCGCGAGCAGCGCCGACTGATAGGCGTTCTGCCGGCTGATCAGCTCCACCGCGGCCTGCTCGAAGTCGACGTCCTGCACCGACGAGCGGAAGGCCTGGAGGCTGCCCTCGAAGGCATCGAGGTTCGCGCTCACCAGGTCCATGGTGCTCGCCCGCGCCCCGAGGGCGCCGACGCGCTCCTGCACGCGGTCGAACGCCGCGCCCACCGAGCGCCCCGCCGAAGCGAGCGCCGCGTTCCCCGCGCCCGGGTTGCCGGCGAGCGCCACGGCGAGGTCGCGCACCGAGTCGAGCACCCCGCTGTCGATGAAGAGCGTGTCGCCGTCGTCGGTCGGCACGATCACGCGACCCACGTCGATCTCGATCGGCCGGTCGCCCGACGCTCCGGTGGTGGTGTAGGTGAGCGCCGCACCGGTCCCGGCGTCGGTGAAGGGCCGTTCGGTCGCGCGTTGGCCGCCGAACAGGTATTCGCCCTCCACGGAGGTGTTGCCGAGCGCGACGAGTTCGGTGAAGATCCCCTCCACCTCCTTCTGGATCGCGGCGCGCGCCGTGGCGTCGACCGTGTCGGTCGACGCCGCCACGGTGAGTTCCTGCGCGCGCGAGAGCAACGAGGTCACCTGCCCCATCACCGCATCCTGCGTCGCGAGCCGGCTCTTGGCGGTGTCGAGTCCGCGCTTGTACTGGGTGATCGCGCGCAAGCGACCGTCCGACACCATCACCTCGCGCGCGCCCACCGGATCGTCGGACCCGACGCCGATGCGCTTGCCCGAGGTGATGCGCGCCTGCGCCTTGGCCATCGCCTGGGCGGAGGTCTGCAGCGCGGTGATCTGGTCACGCACGAGGAGATTGCTCGTGACTCGCATGGGGCCTCCGGGATGCCGAGGGACGGAACGCGGGACTACCTTTGCAACGGGACGAGCGCCGCGGTCGGAAACGAATCCGCGCGGCTACACGTCCATGTGATGAGTGTCGGCCCGCCCGTCCCACACTTGAGTCCCGCCACCCCGCCCCTCGATCCGATGGCCCAGATCCTCTTCGTCGACGACGACCCCACCGTGGGCGCGATCCTGCACGACACGCTCCACCGGCTCGGGCACCAGCCGTTCGGCGCGTCGAACATCCCCGAGGCGCTCGGCGTGCTCCAGCGGGAATCGCTCGACCTCATCATTCTCGACCATCGCATGCCCGGCATGACCGGGCTCGAGTTCCTCGAGTATCTCAAGGAGGAGGGCTCCGACGTCCCGGTGATCATGCTCACCGGCCACGGCTCCATCGAGCACGCGGTCGCCGCGATCAAGGCCGGCGCCGTCGACTACATCACGAAGCCGGTCCGCGCCGACCAGCTCGAGGTCGCCGTGAGCTCGGCGCTGGAGCTCGTCCGGCTCCGACGCGAGAACGAGTCCCTGCGGCGCGAGGTCATGGCCCTCCGCAACGAGCGCGAGATCGTCGGGGACTCCCCGCAGATCCGGCAGATGCTCCATGTGATCACCGTGGCCGCCCCCACCCGGGCGACGGTCCTCCTGCAGGGCGAGTCCGGCACCGGCAAGGAACTCGCGGCCCGCGCCATCCATGAGGAGAGCCCGCGCCGCGACCGGCCGTTCATCCAGCTCAACTGCGCCGCCATCCCCGAGCACCTCGTGGAGTCGGCGCTCTTCGGGCACGAGAAGGGGGCCTTCACCGGCGCCCTCAAGCGCGTCGAGGGGGCCTTCGAACGGGCCGACGGCGGCACGCTGCTGCTCGACGAGATCTCGGAGATGCGGCTCGACCTCCAGGCCAAGCTCCTCCGCGTGCTGCAGGAGATGCGGTTCGAGCGCGTGGGAGGCACGAGCCCCATCACCGTCGACGTGCGCATCATCGCCACGACCAACCGCGACCTCGCGGTCGAGTCCGCCGAGGGCCGCTTCCGGCAGGACCTGTTCTATAGACTGTCGGTCATCCCGATCCGGATCCCGCCGCTCCGCGAACGGCGCGACGACATCGCGGTGCTCGCCTATCGGTTCGCGCTCAAGTCGGCCCGGGAGATCGGGCGCGCCTTCGAGGGGCTGAGCCCCGCGACGGTGCAGCTCCTCCAGGACTACGAGTGGCCCGGGAACGTGCGCGAGTTGCAGCACGCGGTCGAGCGCGCCGTGATCCTCGCGACCGACCCGATCATCCAGCCGCATCACTTCGACTCGGCGCGGTTCGGACTCGTCGCCGGTGGAGGCGGTCCGACCCCGATCCGCGGGAACCCGATCATCCGACCGGTCGCCGCCGCGATCCCGGGCATCGGCTCACCCGAGCCGGACGCAGGCGGCTTCCGGCTTCCCACGCTCGACATCGCCGAAGCGGAGCGCCTCCTGATCGCCGAAGCGCTCGAGCGGGCCGAGGGCAACCGTACGAAAGCGGCGCTGCTGCTGAACATGAGCGTCCGGACGCTACGGCATAAACTGAACGTGCCCGGCAAAGAAGACTGACTTCCGGCAGCGGGTGGGCTCCCCTCGCGGCAAACTCTGCTCCTCCGGCAATCGTTGCCGACCAGCGCACCTCGGCGTCGTGGACCGTCCGACGCCTCGATGGAACGCGCCAAGTAGTTATCCCACAATATCTTAAGGCCTCAGCGCGACGCCCCAAGGGGCGTCGTTCCGGTTTGGCCCAGCCCATGCTTTAACGACTCCCCGAGAGACGTGCGTCCGGCAATCCCGCCGGCCTGCGACCTCAGCGGAGTACCGATGCTCTTCGGATTCGTCGACCGCACCACGACCGCGACATCGCTCAAGCAGGCCCTGGACGACAACCAGGCCCGCGTGCGCGGGATCCAGTCGCGCGTCGCACGGGCTTCGCTCAACGGCGACGGCTTCGCGCTCACGAGCGCGAGTCAGGGTCCCCGCGTTCCCGGTGACGGCGTCACCGGACCGGTGGACGTCGAGGCCGAGATGGTCGCACTCGCCGACGAACAGCTCCGATTCGAAGCCACTGCCAAGCTCCTCGAGAAGGCCTATGCCTCTCTCAAGAGCGCGATCCGCGACCGCTGACCACGACTGAGGAACCCACTTCATGACGTCGATCAAGCCCCCGTCGCTCCCGCTGCTCCTCCCGTTCGTCGGCCGATCACCGGATCGTCCGACGCCGGCGCCGTTCCAGGGCCTCGCGATCGCGAGCACCGGCATCTCGGCGCAGCGGCTCCGCATGGAGATCGCCACCGCGAACCTCGCCAACGCAGAGACCACGCGCACCGCCGAGGGCGGGGCGTATCAACGGAGGGTCGTCACCATGGAACCCGCTCCCGCATACGGACCCGCCGGTCAGGCGATGGGCGACTACGCTCCCGTCGAAGGCGGCGTGCGCATCACCGGCGTCGCCCGCGACGCCTCGCTCGGCGACCTGATCTACGACCCCACGCACCCCGACGCCGATGCGGCGGGCTACGTGCGCATGCCGAACGTCGACCCGACGCAGGAACTGGTGACGCTCATGGAAGCGCGCCGGCTGTACGAAGCGAACGCGACCGCCTTCTCCTCCATGAAAGCGATGCTCCGTCGCGCGATCGACATCTGACCCCCTCCCTGGACTCACCGATGCAGACCAACGGACTCGGCGCACCGATGCCCCGCACCGTCAGCCCCCGTTCCCCATACGGCCTCGAGACGAGCACGCCGGCCACGATGCCGGGCGTGCGTCCGACCTTCCCGACCCGCACTCAGCCGATCCTGATCGAGCGCCCGTCGACGCCCGACGAGGAGACCGCGTCGCTCCGCCCGCCCAAGGGCACCGATCCCGAACTCTGGAAGGTCCTCACCTCCGACGAGCGCGCCTTCTTCGCTCGCGAGGACGCCATGGGGCCGCTGAGCTACGGACACCGCATCGCGACCACGCCGTCATTGCCGGCGCGCGGCGGCCGCCTCAACCTGCGCGGCTGAGCCGGAGATGACCGCGCCCATCGGTCCGCTCGGCTCGAGCCTCTCGTCGAACTTCACGCAGATCGCCCAGCGCGCGCAGGACGCGGCGCGCGGGATCGTGGTGCCGGTGCTGCCGGGCTCCGGCAACGGGAACGGCGCCGGCGGTGCCGGCGAGATCGGCGACGCGGGGCCGAGCTTCAAGGACACGTTCTCGCGCGCCATGAACGAGATCAGCGACACGCGTGAGCGCGGCGCGAACCTCGCACAACGCTTCGCCGCCGGCGAGCCGGTGGAACTCCATACCGTGATGGCGGCGAGCGAGGAGGCCGGCCTGGCCCTCGATCTCGCCATCGAGATGCGGAACAAGGTCGTCGAGGCCTACCGCACCCTGATCAACATGCAGAGCTGAGCTGAGACGACACGATGCCCCCTGCCCTGCTTTCCCTGCTCGACAAGATCGGCGGCCCGCGCCGCGCGACGATCCTCCTCGTCGGCCTCGCGGCCGCGGTCGGCGTCTTCGGCCTCGCCCGGTGGGCGAGCGCCCCCACCTGGATCCCCGCCTTCGCCGACGTGCCGATCGGCGACGTGGGGCCGCTCACGGACCGCCTCACGCAGGCCGGCGTCGAGTTCAAGCTCGGCAGCGGAGGCGGCACGGTGCTCGTGAAGTCGGACGACGTGCCCAAGGCGCGCGTGGCACTCGCCCGCGCCGGCGTGCTGCCCTCGACCGATCGCCCCGGATTCGAACTCTTCGACCAGCCGAGCTGGGGTCAGACGGACCTCACCCAGCAGGTGAACTACCAACGCGCCCTCGCCGGCGAACTCGAACGCACCATCGGCGGGATGCGCGGGATCAAGAGCGCCAAGGTGCAGATCGTGATGAACTCGGCCGAGAACTACGGCGTCGCGCCACTGCCGGCCGAGGCGAGCGTGGTGCTCGAGCCGCAGGGCACCGACGCGATCGGCGCCGATGTGGTGCGCGGCATCGCGCGCACCGTCGCCGCGAGCGTGGAGGGCCTCACGACCGATCATGTGACGATCGTCGACGACGCGGGGCGCACGCTCAGCGAAGGCGACGAGGAAGGCAGCATGACCTCGCTCTCGAGCCGCCAGCTCTCGGTGCAGATGGAGACGGAGAAGGGACTGCGCGAGAAGGTCGAGAAGCTGCTGGCCCCCGTGCTCGGCGCCGGCAATGCGCGCGTGCAGGTGAACGCGACGCTGAGCTTCGACCGGGTCGAGCGCAGTTCCGTCACCGTGAATCCCGACAAGCAGGCCGTCGCGACCGAACAGAAGTCGGAGGTCATCCCCGGCGCCGAAGGGGGCGCGGCCTCGGTGCAGAGTGCCGCCTCGTACTCGAACAGCACCGCCACCGAGAGCGTCTCGTCGGCGGTCGGATCGCTCAAGCGGCTCTCGGTCGCCGTGCTCCTCGCGACGCCGGCACCGGCGGTAGCCGCCGCCGGCGCAAACGGCGCCGCCGCCCCGGTCGCCCCGCCCGTGGACTCCACCGCGCTGCGCACGCAGGTCGAGACGCTCGTCAAGAGTGCCGTGGGCTTCGATGAGACGCGCGGTGACGTCGTCACGGTCTCCATGCTCCCCTTCGTCCCGAAGCCGACGCTGCCCGACGCCGCACCGCCGACGACGATCGAGACGCTCCAGTCGGTGCAGCGCCCGGCGCTGAGCGCCCTCGGCATCCTCTTCGCCTTCATCATCGCGATGCTCACGCTGCGCGCGGCGGGCAAGACGACCGAGAGCGTCACGCAACTCGCCGCCGCCGGCATGCCAACGGGCTACTTCCCCGGCGAGGGCGGCGGCAACGCCGCGGCCTTCGCGGCGCAGTTCCAGTCGGCCGGAGCGACCGGTGGCACGCTCCCCGGGGGCCAGCCCTTCCCACAGCGCTCCGTCCCGATGATCCACGTGCCGAACAACCCGATGCGCGACCAGGTGCTCGCGTCGGTCGAACAGCAGCCCGAAGTGGCGGCCAAGCTCATGCGCGCCTGGCTGCGCGACGGCTGATCCGCTCCGCGCCCCGTTCCGCGTCCACCGCCCTGCGCTCACCCACCGTCCCTGCCTGACCCGTCATGAGCCAAGCCTCAGCCAACCGGCCGCACAAGCTCGCCGACCTCAACGGTCGCCAGAAGGCCGCGATCCTCTGCATGGTGGTCGGTGCCGAGCCGGCGGCCAAGCTGCAGAAGAACCTCAGCCCCGAGGAGTCGGAGGCGATCGGTGTCGAGATCGCGCGCCTCAACGCGGTCGAGTCGTCGCTGGCGGAGGATGTGCTCAAGGAGTGGATGAACCTGCTCACGGTCGCGGACTCGATCGCCCATGGCGGCCTCGAGTACGCGCAGCGCGTGCTCGAACGCGCCTACGGCGGACCGCAGGCGGCGGCGATCTTCAAGCGCATCCAGACGCAGCTCGCCGACACGGCGGGACTGCATCGCCTGCGCAGTGCCGATCCGGCGCAGCTGAGCACCATGCTGCGCAACGAACATCCGCAGACCATCGCCCTGATCCTGGCGCACCTCAATCCGGCCCAGACCGCGACCGTGCTCAAGGAGCTCACCGCGGACCTCGGCTCGGAGGTCGTCTATCGCATGGCGACGATGGCGAAGGTCTCGCCCGACATGCTGCAGCTCATCGAGCGTTCGATCTGGACGGAGGACATGGAGACCCAGCAGGGTCTCTCGACCTCCGGTGGCCCGCAGGCGGTCGCGGCGATCCTGGCGCTCGTCCCCGGGTCGGCCGAGAAGTCGCTGCTCGAAGGCGTGAGTCATCGCGACGCCGCGCTCGCCCAGCAGATCCGCGACCTCATGTTCGTCTTCGAGGACGTCGCGAAGCTCGACGACAAGTCGGTGCAGCGCCTCCTCCGCGAGGTGGAGGTCAAGACTCTGGCGCTCGCACTCAAGGGTGCCAGCGAACCGCTCACGAAGAAGATCATGGGAGGCATGTCCTCCCGCGCGGTCTCGTCACTGCAGGAGGAGATCGAGAACCTCGGCCCGCAGCGGCGGAGCGATATCGAGAAGGCGCAGGCCGCGATCATCGCCGCGATCCGCACGCTCGAGGAGAGCGGGGAACTCGTGCTCTCCGGATCCAGCGACGACGTCGTCGCATGAGCGCACCGCGTCGCGTCACCCCGCCCTCGAGCCCCGCGGCGCCGTTCCCGCGCGCGCCGATCGCGAGCGTGCCCTGGAACCTGGCCGAGTTCAATCCGACCGCCCAGGGGGGCGCGAGCGGCTTCGGCTTCGAGCTCGGCTGCTCGGGAGCCGAGCTCACGGCGCTGCGCGAGGAGATGCAGGAGCAGCACGTGCGCGCGGTCGCCGAGGCACGGCGCGCCGCGTTCGAGGAGGGCCGCGTGGCAGGACGCGTCGAGGCCCAGGTCTCCGCCGATCGGCGGGTCGTCGATGCGGTGGACGCGGTCTCGCGGGCGGCCGACACGGTGCAGAAGCACTCCGAGCTCTACGCCGGGGTCCTCGAGGAGAACCTCACCGCGCTCGCCTGCGCGATCGCGCGGCACGTGATCCAGCGCGAGGTGCAGCTCGACCCGTCGCAGATCAGGGGACTCGTCCGCAATGCGATCGCCGAGTTCCCGCAGGAGAGCACGCTCCGCGTTCGGCTCAACCCGGCGGACCACGCATTGCTCACCGGCGACTCGAGTTATCCCGATGTCACGTGGATCGCCGACTCGCGCGTGGAACGCGGTGGGTGCGTGGTCGAGGGCCGCGATCGGATCGTCGATGGTCGCGTCGACCTCGCGCTCGAGCAGGTCTTCCGCCGTCTCACCGGCACCGACGCCTGAGCGGCTCGGTCGCGATTGCCGCACGGCACACTTTGCCGAGCGCCGCGACCCTCGGACGATGACCCGGTCCGACATCGTAACCTCCTACCGAACAACGGGTTACGAGTTCTGCGGACCGAATCGACAGGCGGCACGCGAGTTGCTTTTCCCTCTCGCGTACACTCGCAACCCAATCGCTCCCATGGTCGCAGCCACATTCAACGCCCTCCAGGATCGTCTTCCCGAGATCCCGCGTCTCCGCCCCCTCGGGCGGGTGACGCGGATCGTGGGACTCGTGATGGAAGCGAGCGGGATGGAGCTCGGCATGGGCGCGCTCTGTCGCGTGACGAGTCTCTCCGACGATCGCTCGGTGCTCGCCGAGGTCGTGGGGTTCCATGAGCGTGGCGCGCTGCTCATGCCGCTCGGTGACATCGAGGGCATGCATCCCGGCGCGACCGTCTCGGACCTGGGCCGCAACCTCGGCGTGCGTGTGGGTGCGGGGCTTCTCGGCCGCGTGGTGAACGCACTCGGGGAGCCGATCGACGGCCTGGGCAAGATCGAGTTCGAGAAGCGCGTCCCCCTCTCCGCCGATCCGCCCAACCCGCTCGAACGCGAGCGCATCGACACGCCCTTCGTCACCGGGGTCCGCGCGATCGATGGTCTGCTCACGGTGGGCCGCGGCCAGCGCGTCGGCATCTTCGCCGGTTCCGGCGTCGGCAAGTCGGTGCTCCTCGGCATGATCGCCCGCAAGGCCGAGAGCGAGGTGAACGTGATCGCCCTGCTCGGTGAGCGTGGCCGCGAGGTGCGCGAGTTCATCGAGAACGCCCTCGGGGCCGAGGGCCTCGCCCGTTCCGTCGTGATCGTCTCCACCGGCGACGAGTCCGCGCTGCTCCGGGCCCGCGGCGCGCTGGTCGCCACGGCCATCGCCGAGTGGTTCCGGGATCAGGGCAAACAGGTGCTCCTGATGGTCGACTCCGTGACGCGCGTGGCGATGGCCTGGCGCGAGATCGGTCTCGCGGTGGGCGAGCCGCCCACCACCAAGGGCTATCCGCCCTCGGTCTTCGCGTATCTCCCTCGCCTGCTCGAGCGCGCCGGCAACAGCAGCGTCGGCGGCATCACCGGCATCTATACCGTGCTCGTCGACGGCGACGACTTCTCCGAACCGGTCGCGGACGCGAGCCGTTCGATCCTCGACGGTCACATCGTGCTCACACGGCGGCTCGCCAGCGCGGGCCACTATCCGGCGATCGACATCCTGGACAGCAAGAGCCGCGTGCGTGACCACGTGATCACGCGCACGCAGCGCGACCACGCGGGGATGCTGCAGCGACTCGAGGCCGCCTATCGCGAGAAGGAGGACCTGATCCTCGTCGGGGCATACCAGCGGGGATCCAATCCGTTGGTCGACGCCGCGATCGAACTCCGCAGCCCGATCCTCGACCTGCTCCAGCAGCCGCCGGAGGATTACACGCCGATGGACCGCACGATCGCCCAGCTCGCCGACATCGGCGTGCGCGGTGCGGCGGCGGTCCCCCGCCCCGGTGCCGCCCCGCGCGTGAACCCGCAACCGACCCTCCACCGGATGACCGCGTGACCGCTCCCTCGAGTCGTTTCTCCTTCGGACTGCAGCGCGTGCTGGACCTGCGCCACCAGCGCGAGCAGGCGATCGCCGGCCAGCTCGGCGCCGCATCGGAAGCCGCCGCCGACGCGCGTTCGGCGATGGACGCGCTGGCCGCGGTGCGACAGGCGAGCGGTGCCGACCTGGCCCGCGCGCACACCACCGCGCAGCACGTCGGCGCGCTCCACCAGAAGGAGCGCCTGATCGCCTCGCTCGACGCCCACCTCGACGTCGCGGAGCAGGAAGTCGCCTCGCGCGAGGCGCAGGTGGACCTGGTCCGCGGTGAACTCAACGTCGCCATGCAATCCCGCCGCGTCATCTCGCGCCTGCGCGAGCGGCGCGAGGAGGAATGGCGGCAATCCCACACCCGTCACGAACGGACGGCGATGGACGCCCTCGCCGTCGAACGGCACGCCCGCCGTTCCGACCAGGATGCCGATGCCGTGGAGACCGACGCATGAAGCCGCTGATCCTTCCCCTCGTCGCATTCCTCGCCTTCTTCGCGCTCGGGGGTGGCGCCGGCGCGTACGTCATGCGACCCGCGGGCTCCGACTCGACGCACGTCGATTCCACGCACGCGGACTCCACCCATGGCGAGGGCGCGCCACGCGATCCGGGCCACGCCGGGTCGTCCACCGGTGACACGGCGTCGACCTCGGTCCCGCACGACGTCGACACGGGCCGTGACGGATCGACCGCGGCGCTCGACGCGCACGCGGCCGATCCCTCGCGCGCGGTCGCCGGCACGACGCCTGCGGGTTCGCCCGACGGCGCGACGCATTCGAGTACGGCTCCGCCGGGCACGACGCCCGCGGGCACCACACCTGCGCGCCCCGGTCAACTGACCATCGGGTCGCTCCTGCGGGCGCAGTCAGGCGGCACCGTCACGATGGGCCCGGACGGGACCATCGGCGGCGGCGCGCCCGACTCGCTCCCCGATTATGCGCGCATGGCACGGCTCCTCTCCCGCATGGGACCGCGTGAGGCCGCGCGTACCATCGAGCGGCTCGGCGGGACCGAGGCCGCCCGCGCGCTCGCGGCGATGTCGGACAAGCAGGCCGCGCTCGTGCTCTCGCAACTCACGCCGGAGAAGGCCGCATCGCTCCTGCAGGCGACGCTGGCGCTGCTCCCCAAGACGGTCGCGCCATGATCGCCGGAGCCACGCCTCTCCTCGCGGCCGTGCTCGGTGGGCCCGCGGCCGAACCGGCCGCACCCCGCACCGAGGAGAGCTCCAAGAGCGCATTCGCGGCGATGCTCCAGACGCTGATCGGTCCCGCCCCGGTCGCGGCCGCGCCTGCGCGCCTGTCGATCGACGCGCTCGCCGATGCCGATCCGACCGACGAGGCCGCGCCCGCGTCCGAGGAGGAAGCCACTGCGTCCAACGAGGCGACGTCGCCGGATGATCCCGCTGCGACTCGCGCCGCCGCATCGCCCGGGAACGATCGTCGCGTGCCGGTGGAGCTCTCGATCGAGTCGACACGCTCACTGACCACCACCGAGGTGCTCAGGTCCGCGGATGGACTCGACGCCGACTTCTCGGAGCGCCTCACGCGCGTGCTCGATCGCATGCGCAGCGCCGGCCATCGCGTGGAGGTGCGCGAGACGGTGCGCAGCAGCGCGCGGCAGGAGGCGCTCTACGCCCAGGGACGCACCACACCGGGCCCGATCGTCACCTGGACGCGCGACTCGCGGCACATCGAGGGCAAGGCCGCCGACGTCATCATCGACGGTCGCACGTCGGGCAAGGGCTATGCGCTGCTGCAGCGCATCGCCGAGGAAGAGGGGCTGCGCACGCTCGGTTCCCGCGATCCCGGCCACATCGAATTGCCCCGGACGACAGTGGATGCCAGGGAAGGCGCCGCTGCTCGTCGCGGGACGGGCGACCTCATCGTGCGACCACTGCGCCAAGGCGGCATGCTCGCGGCTCCCGCTCAGGTCGCGCAGGTGGCGCAGATCGCGAGCACCGCGCGCGTCGCGGTGCCCGGACAGTCGGCCATGACCGCGTCGCGCACCCGCGCCGTGAGCCGTGCGGATGCCGGCGTGGAGGTCACGTCGGGCGGCACCGGCATGGGCACCGGCACCGGCATCGAGAGTACGACGAACCGAACCAACGGAGCACCAGCGCGGACGGTCACGATCGCGGTGACCGACGCGGCGAAGCCGGTGCGCGGCAACGGTGCCGCGTCGGACCCGATCCTCGCGACCGTTCCCACCGATGGCCAGGGCGGCGTCAGCGCTGCGGGCAGTTCAAGCGAAGCCGGACGCGAAACCGGTCGCGACGCCGGACGCGATGCCGGAAACGATACCGGACGCGATGCCGGACGCGATGCCGAGCGTGACGCCGGGCGCGATCCCTCGCGGCGCCTGACCGGCGACGCCACTCGCAACACGGACCGCACGAGCGACCGCACGAACGAACGCGCGAACGACCGCAGCGCCGCCGAGGCGCGCACCGCGCGTCAGGCCCGCGGTCGCACGGCCGCGGCCCTCGCCGCGTTCGCCAGCGACGTCGCAGGGCGCACCACGCTGGACCCCCAGCGCGACGCGATGCCGCTCATGGGAGCGCGCACCGGCCTCGTCGGCAGTGCGGCGCCGATCATGCGCCCGAACGGACTCGCCGCCGAGCGCGTCGCCGAACTGCTCGCCGCGCGCGATGCGCAGCCTGCGGGCACCGTCGGCGAGTTGCGCCTCGCGCTGGATCCCGTGCGCGACGGGTTGAGCGAGGTCCGGCTCGCGCTGCAGAACGGCGCGCTCGACGCGACGCTCCGCACCTCCGACGCGGGCGTCGCCCGCGGGCTCCAGTCGGAGATCGCGACGCTCACGCGTTCGCTCGAGCGCCAGGGCTTCGATGCCGCGCGGGTCTCGGTGCAGCTCGATGCCGCACAGCAGGCGCGGGCGACCGCGCTCGACACCGTGGCCGCCTCCGAAGCGAGCGCCCGGGCCCGCGGCCTCCGCGGCGACAGCGATGCCGCGCTCGAAGGTCGCGACCGACAGCCCGCTCCCGACTCCGGGCGCGAACAGCAGCGCGAACAACAGCGCGAACAGCAGCACGCCCGGCAGTTCACGTCCCGCCGCCAGCGCCCCTTCTAGTCCCCCATCCCACAGGTCACCGCATGAACATCCCCAGCACCATGCCCGCCACCGCGAACGTCGACACCGGTCCGACCGGCTCGTCGACCGCCGTCGAGCGGAACAAGGCGAAGCAGACGAAGGACATGTTCCTCAAGCTCCTCGTCGCGCAGATGAAGAACCAGGATCCGTCCAACCCCGCCTCGCCCGACCAGCTCGCCGCGCAGCTCGCGCAGTTCTCGAGCCTCGAGCAGCTCGTCGGCATCAACGAGAAGCTCGACAACATGGGTTTGATCCCGATCACCCCGGTGCCGTAGGGCACCGCGACCGTTCCTTCCTCCTCCGTCCTTCTTCCTTCGTCCTTCCTCCGAGGTCCACATGCTCCGCTCACTGTTCTCCGGCGTCACCGGCCTGCGCAACCACCAGCTGCGCCTCGACGTCATCGGCAACAACGTCGCCAACGTCAACACCATCGCGTTCAAGTCGGGACGCGTCGCCTTCAAGGAAGGCTTCGCGCAGCTCGTCAGCGGCGCCACGCGCCCGCCGGGCGACCAGGGCGGCGTGAACCCGGTGCAGGTCGGACTGGGCTCGCAGGTCGCGTCGGTCGACACGCTGTTCAGCCAGGGTAACGTCGAGACCACCGGTCTCGCGACCGACCTCGCGATCCAGGGCGACTCGTTCTTCGTCGTCGCGAAGGGCAACCAGTTCTTCTACACGCGCTCGGGCAACTTCCAGCTCGACGCCGACGGCCGCCTCGTCTCGCCGTCGAACGGGTTCGTGGTGCAGGGCCGCACCGCCGTCAACGGCGTCTTCCAGGACGGCATCAGCGACATCACCCTGCCGTTCGGCCAGAAGACCGCCGCCTTCTCCACCACGAAGGTCACGCTGGCCGGGAACGTCGACGCCTCGGCGCAGGTGTTCGACCAGGGCACGGCCGCGACGCTCGATCCGCTCGACCCCGCGCAGCGCACCGTCACCGGCAACGAGAAGTCCTACAAGGACGTCGCGATCACCGTCTTCGACTCGCTCGGCGAGGAGCATGAGCTCAAGGTCGTCCTCTACAAGACCGGCCCGAGTGAGTGGAGCTGGCAGGTCGACACGTCGGGAATGGACATCGACAACACTTTCGGCACCGGCGGCATCCAGGTGAACGGCGGCTCCAATCCGTTCACCTTCCTGCCCGACGGCACGCTCGACACCAACCCGGCGACCTTCACGCCGCCGACGATCACCTTCCGCCCGAACTCGGGTGCGAACGACGTCACCATCACGATCGACCCGCGCGGCGCCGGCGTGAACGGCCTGAGCCAGTTCGCCGGGACGTCCAACTCCGTCCTCCGCGACCAGAACGGGTACACGTCGGGCACGCTGATGGACTTCTCGATCGATCGCTCCGGCACGATCGTCGGGGCCTTCACCAACGGCACCACGTCGGCCCTCGGCCAGATCGTCCTCAGCGACTTCAACAACCCCGGCGGCCTCATGCGCGTCGGCGACAACATGTACTCCACGTCGGGCAACTCCGGCTCACCGGTCTACGGCTTCTCGCTCGAGGGCTCGCAGTCCGTCATGGTCTCGGGCGCGCTCGAGATGTCGAACGTCGACCTCGCGCAGGAGTTCACGAGCATGATCGTCGCCGAGCGCGGCTACCAGGCCAACAGCCGCGTGATCACGACGTCGGACCGCCTGCTCGAGGAGCTCGTCTCGCTCAAGCGCTAGGGATCAGGTGGTAGGTCGTAGACGGTAGGAGATCAGCGGTGCGGCAACGCCCGCCGTCGGTCGCACGGCAACCTTTGCCGATGCGTCCGGCGGCGGGCTCGCTTTTGCCGAGCGCTTCTGCGTGCGAGCCGCCCGACATGTTCCCCCTAAGTGCTTACTGACAATGAGTTTACCAGCTCCGCGCCGGTGCCTGGAGATCGTGGCCCAGCTCCTGCTTTAACTGCTCCCGACGGAGCTCGATCCGCCGATCCACTCGACAACCTTCGCCGCTCTCGGACCCATGGCCACTGCCGCCACCCCCGCACCCGCCGTCGCTGACGCCCCCGCCGCCCCGGCGGGAGGCAAGAAGCGCATCATGATCGGAGCGTTCGCCGGACTCCTGCTCGGCGGCGCCGTCGGAGGGTTCGTGATCGCGCCGAAGATGGGCCACGCCCCCGAGGCGGTCGTCGAAGCCGAGCCGGCGGAACCGACCGGCCCGATCTCGGTGCACGAGATCGAGAACCTCGTCGTGAATCCGGCGAGCACGAACGGCGCACGCTTCCTGCTCGTGACCACCGCGATCGTGGTGAAGGACGCCAGCGCGGCCGAGGAGCTCGCCGCGCGCGACGCCGAGATCCGCGACCGGATCGTCGACCTGCTCAGCGGCCGCACCATCGAGGAGCTCGGCGACCCCGCACGACGCGAGGCGCTCAAGACCGACCTCGCCGCCGCCATCGGCGCGCTCTTCCCCGAAGGCGTCGTGAAGCGGGTCCTGCTCCCCCAGTTCGTCATCCAGTAGTCGTCGACCATGAGCACACCAGCAGCCGCCGCGTTCTCGCAGGACGACATCGACCGCCTCCTCAAGGGCGGCGGCGGTGCCGCCACCGCGACCGTCGCCGGCGATGCCGACGTCCAGCTCTACGACTTCCGCCGTCCCGCGCGCGTCTCGCGCGACCGCCTGCGCACGCTCGAGGCCATGTACGAGCGCCTGGTGCGCTCGCTCGAGGGCTGGCTCGTCTCGCGGCTCCGCGACACGATCGATCTCCGGTTGC
Source organism: Gemmatimonadota bacterium (assembly GCA_021413975.1). GTDB lineage: Bacteria > Gemmatimonadota > Gemmatimonadetes > Gemmatimonadales > Gemmatimonadaceae > Pseudogemmatithrix. The sequence goes on along the minus strand of JAIOPJ010000039.1, from coordinate 26,780 downwards.
AGTCGGTCGAGCAGGTCTCGTACGCGGAGTACCTGCTCACGCTCAACACGCCGAGCGCGAGCTTCCTCGTGCGGATCGAGGACGCCGGGTCGCAGCAGGGCGTCGTCGACTTCAACCCCTCGCTCGCCTACTTCCTGATCGACCGCCTCTTCGGTGGCGGCGGCGCGCCGACGATCCTGGACCGGGTGGTCTCGCCGATCGAGCGCCTGGCGCTCGACACGGTGGCCGACCGCGCGGTCTCGGACCTCATGGAGGTATGGTGGGATCACGCCAAGCTGCAGCTCGCGGTCACCGGCTTCGAGTCGATCCCCGAGATCATGCAGGCGGTCGAGCGTGACGTCCCGTGCCTCGTCGCCACGGTCAACGCCAAGTTCGCCGGCGGCAACGGCCTCCTCTCGATCTGCCTCCCGCTCAACGTCGTCGAGCAGTTCTTCACGCGCTCCGCGGACCGCCGCCTCAGCGACCCGGTCGGCACCGAGGCCGAGCGCAAGACATCGCGCGAGCAGACGGAGCAGTCGCTGCGCATGACGACGGTCCCGGCGATCGCACGACTCCCCGAGTTCCGCATCCCCATGCGCGACCTGCTGCGGTTCGCGGCGGGCACGACGATCGCGACCGGCATCCCGATGGGCACGCCGCTCGAACTGATCGTCGGCGGCCAGCCGCGGTTCCGCGTGCAGGCCGGGCGCGTGAAGCAGCTGCGCGCCGTGAGCGTCACCGACGTCCTGAATGGTCCCGCCTTCGACTCCCTGGTCCCACTACCGCGCGGTCGCACCGCGCCCGAGGTCCGACACATGACCGCTCCGTCCACCGATGCCGACGCCGGCCTCGCCGCGCTCGCCACCGACCATCAGTCACCGGAGTTCGCCGATCTCGGTGCCGCGCTCCTGGCCGGCGGCGAGGTGCCCTTCGCCGCGCTGATCGACATCACGCTCCCGGTCCGCATCGAAGTGGGGCGCTCCACCGTCACCGTGGGCGAGCTCCTGCGCCTCGGGCGCGGCTCGGTGCTCCAGCTCGACCGTCTCGCGGGCGACCCCATGGATCTCTACGTGAGCGACCTCAAGCTCGCCGAAGGCGAGGTCGTCGTGGTGAACGAGCACTACGGGTTCCGGCTGCGCCGCATCGTCGCGCAGCTGCCCACCGCAGCGCTCGAGCCGTAATCCGTGCTCCTCACCTACGTCGGCGTCCTGCTCGCGCTCGTCGCGATCCTCGCGCTCGTCGCCGGCCTCGGCCGTGCGTATCGCCGCTTCGGCATGGGCGCGTCGCGCGACCGCACCGCGGCCCCGCTCGACGTGCTGCAGCGCACGGCCCTGGGACCTCGGCAGGGTGTGGCCCTGCTGCGCGTCGGATCGCGCGTGATGCTCGTCTCGATCGGTGACGGCGGCGTGCATCGGCTCATGCAGGTCGAGGACGACGACGCCCTCCAGATGCTCGCCGCGCGCGGCGTCAGGACGGACACGGTGGTCGAGCGGACCGCGGACAACACCTACGCCCCCGTCGCCACGCCGCGCCCTGCGGGCACCGAGATCTTCAGGCGCGCGTTCGCGCACGCCGTCGGGCTCAAGGGAGCGGCACTGCTGCTGCTGTTCGCGGTCGCCACCTCGTCGCCGCTCGGTGCGCAGGCAGCCCCGGCCGCCGCCCCGATCACCGCGTCGACGCCCGGTGCCGCCGGCAAGGTCGCGACCGGCACGAGCACCGGCGCGATCCAGAACCCCGCCGCCACCGCGGCCACGGTCGTCGAACGCCTCGCCCCGCGCATGGACCTGCGGCTCGGCGCCGAGAACGGCGGCGAGGGGCTCCGCATGAACGGCACCGTCGGCGTCGTCATCATGATGGGCCTGCTGAGCCTGCTCCCGACGCTCGTCCTCATGACGACGGGATTCACGCGCATCCTCGTCGTGCTCTACTTCCTGCGGCAGGCCCTCGGCACGCAGACCTCGCCCCCCGCCCCACTCATCGCCGGTCTCGCGCTGATCCTCACCGGCTTCGTCATGGCCCCCACCATGACGCGCCTGAATCAGGAGGCGATCACGCCCTGGCTCGACGGCCGGATCCAGCAGGTCGAGATGCTCGAGAAGGGCACCGTGCCGCTGCGCGACTTCATGCTGCGCCAGACGCGTCCCGCCGACGTGCGGCGGATGGTGCGGCTCTCGCGCCAGCCCGTCGTGGCCGGCGAGCAGGTGCCGTTCATCACGCTCATGGCCGCCTTCGTCATCAGCGAGCTGCGCACCGCGTTCGCGATCGGCTTCGCGCTCTTCCTGCCGTTCATCGTCATCGACGTGGTCGTCGCCTCGGTGCTCATGTCGCTCGGCATGTTCATGCTCCCGCCCACCATGATCGCCCTGCCGTTCAAGCTCCTGCTCTTCGTCCTCGTGGACGGGTGGGGCCTGATCACGCAGAGCCTCGTGGCCGGCTTCCGCTAGGGGACGCGCCATGAACGACCAGTTCGTCCTCGATCTCGCGCGCCAGGCGCTGCTCATGGCGCTGCAACTCGCCGCCCCGTTCCTGATCGCCGCGCTCATCGTCGGCCTGATCATGGGCATCCTGCAGTCGCTCACGCAGATCCAGGAGCAGACGCTCGCGTTCGTGCCCAAGCTCGTGGTGATCGGGCTCGTCTTCGTGCTCTCGCTGCCCTGGATGCTGCAATCGCTCGTCGCCTACACGCGCACGATCCTGATCGGCCTCGCCGACATGCCGCGATGAGCGTGGGCACGAGCCCCTGGGACCTCATCGCGCCGGGGTCGGCCGAGGTCACGATCCTCTCCGCCTGCCGCGTGGGCGGACTGATCCTGGTCGCGCCGATGTTCTCGTCGAAGATGGTCCCCATGCCGGTCCGCACCGCGATCCTGCTCGTGCTCACGATCGTCATGCAGCCGGCCGCGCAGGCCACGGCGCTGCAGGGCGCGGCGATCACGCCGGCCACCTTCCTCACCGAGAGCCTGATCGGCTTCTCGCTCGGGTTCGGCGCCGCGCTGCTCGTCGCCGCGGCCGAACTCGCCGCCGACCTCATGGGACAGGCGATCGGGCTCTCCGGTGCCGCGGTCGTCGACCCGATCGGCGGCCATCAGACCTCGGTCATCGGCCAGGCGTTCGCGCTCCTCGCCGCGACACTGCTCCTCGCCGGGAACGGACACCTCGTCATGCTCGACGCGGTGGCGCAGAGCTTCGCCCGCGTACCGGTCGGGGCCGCGCTCGATCTCGCGAGCGGACTCCGCGTGCTCACGCAGGACGGCGGCATCATGTTCGCGCTCGGACTGCAGATCGCCGCGCCGGTGATCGCGGCGGCGCTCGTGACCAACGTCGGCCTCGGCATCCTGAGCCGCGCGGTGCCGCAACTCAACCTGATGAACCTCGCCTTCCCGGTGCAGATCTCGGTCGGCCTCGTCTCGCTCGCCGCATCGCTCCCGTTCCTCGGGCTCGTCACGTCGGGTTGGGGAGAGCAGGTCCGCTCCATGGGCAACGAGGTCATGACGGCCCTGCTGCGCGCCCCGCGCTGACCGCCCATGGCTGACGGCGACGAAGGCGAGAAGACAGAGGAAGCCACCGACAAACGCAAGCGCGATGCGACCGACGAAGGCCGCATCGCGCGAAGCCAGGAAGCGGGCATCGCCGCCGCCATCCTCGCCGCCGCCGCCGGCGTGAGGATGCTCTCCGACGACGCCGGCTTCGCCCTGCGCGACCTGCTCGGTCGCGGGCTCGCCTCCGCCGGGACGATCTCGCTCGACGAAGGCAGCGCGGTCGCGATCCTCCGCGACACCACCACGCGCTTCGCCGCCGCGGGCGCCGCCTTCATGCTGCTGATCGCCGGCGCGACCTTCACCGTCGCGGCGCTGCAGTCGGGCGGCCAGATCAGCGGCAAGGCGCTCAAGCTGCATTGGGAGCGGCTCGACGTCCTCAAGAACTTCCAGCGCCTCGTCTCGCCGACGCAGCTCGTCGAGACGGGCAAGGCGATGCTCAAGGTCGTGGTGGTGGGGACACTGCTCTGGAAGGCGCTCGCCCTCTCCATCCCCTCCACGGCGGCGCTCTCGCAGGCCGGCCCCGGCGCCCTCGCGCCCTGGGTCGCGGTGCATGTCGGCCGCCTGCTCCTCACGGTCGGACTCGCCTATGCCTTCGTCGGCGGCGCCGACTACTTCTGGCAGCGCTTCCAGCTCGAGAAGAGCCTCCGCATGAGCAAGGACGAGGTGAAGCGCGAGGCCAAGGAGGAGCAGGGCGACCCGTTCATCCGGTCGGCGCGCCGCCGCTTCGCCCGCGAGGTCGCGTTCGGCCAGATGCTCAAGGATGTCTCCAAGGCCAGCGTCGTGATCACCAATCCGACGCATATCGCCGTCGCGATCCAGTACGACGACGCCGACGCCCCGGTACCCGTCGTCGTCGCGATGGGACAGGACAAGGTCGCGGAACGGATCAAGGAGCTCGCCGCCGAGGCGGGGGTGCCGATCGTCGAGAACGTCCCGGTCGCGCGCGCCCTCTTCAAGGCCGCGAAGGTCGGATCGGTCATCCCCATCGAGCTCTACATGGCCGTCGCCGAGATCCTCGCCTACGTCTACCGCTCGCGCACGCAGCGCGGCGCCTGGCGCGGTAGCGCGCGCGGCTGATCGTGCCGACCGCGCTCGGCAAATCGTGCCGCGCGGACCGATCCACCGCCGGACTAGGCGATTTCTTCCGCCCTCGTGATAGTGACCTAACCTATTATGTGAGAACGAGTTAACAGCGTTCCTCCAGTGGCACGACCCCTGCATTAGAGGCCACCATGAGCCGCACTCCTACCATGAAGTCACATCGCTACACGGAAGCATGGACCGCCCTTGGCGTCCTCTTCGTGCTCGCGCTGCTGATCGTGCCCCTCCCGGGCGTCCTGGTGGACCTCTTCATCGCGGCCTCGCTCGGCTCGGCCATCATCGTCCTGCTCGTCGCGCTCCAAAGCACCAAGCCGCTCGACTTCTCGAGCTTCCCCACGGTGCTGCTGCTGCTGACGCTCTTTCGCCTCGCGATGAACGTCAGCTCCACTCGCCTGATCCTGTCGGGCGGTCATGCCGGGGACATCATCCCGGCCTTCGGCGAATTCGTCATCGGAGGCAACTATGTTGTGGGTCTAGTCCTGTTCCTGATCCTGGTCGCGATCAACTTCATCGTGATCACCAAGGGCGCGGGTCGCGTCGCCGAGGTCTCGGCACGCTTCACGCTCGACGCCCTCCCCGGGAAGCAGATGGCCATCGACGGCGAACTCGCGCATGGCGCGATCGACGCCACCGAGGCCCGCATCCGCCGTGACGAGGTGGGACGCGAAGCGGATTTCTTCGGCGCCATGGACGGCGCCTCGCGCTTCGTGAAGGGCGACGCGATCGCCGCCCTCCTCATCACGGCGGTCAACATCGTCGGCGGCATCGTGATCGGCGTGGCCCAGCAGGGCCTCTCCCTGGTGGACGCCGCATCCAAGTACACCATCCTCACGGTCGGCGAAGGCCTGGTCTCGCAGATCCCGGCGCTCATCATCTCCACCGCCGCCGGCATCATGGTGACCCACGCCTCGGCCGGCGTGCAGGTCGGCACCGTCCTCTCCAACCAGCTCTCGGCCAACCCCAAGGCGCTCAAGCTCGCGGCCTGGGTGATCGCCGCGTTCGGTCTCGTTCCGGGACTGCCCAAGATGCCGTTCATCGGCATCGCGATCGGCCTCACCCTGCTCGCGCGCGGTGCCGATGCGCAGCAGGTCAAGGCCCGCGCCGAGGCCGCCCTGCCGGTGGCAGCGGCCACGGCCGCCGCCCCGGTCTCCGCCGATCCGCTCGACGACCTGCTGCAGATCGAGCCGATCGAGCTCGAGGTCGGCTACCTGCTCATCCCGCTCGCCGACGCATCGCAAGGCGGCGACCTGCTCAAGCGCATCGGTCTCCTGCGACAGCAGTGCGCGCAGGACCCCGGCATCCTCGTGCCGCCGGTCCGCATCCTCGACAACCTCGGCCTCCCCGGCGGCACCTACGTCGTGAAGGTGCGCGGCACCGAGAAGTCGCGCGGTGACGTGATGCCGCAGTTCCTGCTCGCGCTCGACACCGGTCGCGTGAATGGCTCCGTCGAGGGCATCGACACGATCGACCCGAGCTTCGGCATGCGGGCCCGCTGGGTCGCGTCCTCGCGCCGCGCCGACGCGCTCGCCGCCGGCTACGACGTGGTCGAGCCCTCCACGGTCATCGCCACGCACCTCATCGAGACGGTCAAGCGCTCCGCCGCCGAGCTGCTCGGCCGGCAGGACGTGCAACAGATGCTCGACGCGCTCAAGCGCACGCATCCCGCCGTCGTCGACGAAGTGGTCCCGGGGAAGCTCTCGCTCGGCACCGTGCACCGCGTGCTGCAGCGCCTGCTGCGCGAGCGCGTGCCCATCCGCGACCTGGTCACGATCCTCGAGGCCCTCGGCGACGCCGCCGACAGCACCAAGGATCCGGTCATGCTCACCGAGCACGTGCGCCGCGCGCTCTCCGACGCGATCGCCCGCGGCCATCTCGACGACCAGGGCCTGCTGCCGGCGATCACCCTCGGACCGCGCCTCGAGCAGTCGCTCAGCGCACTGCTCTCGCCGCGCCAGGGTCAGCCGCCGACCACGCTCACGCCCGACATGGTCTCGCAGCTCATCCGCGACCTCGAGCACACCGCGTCGTCGCGCGCGATCGACGGCCGAGTGCCGCCACTGGTCGTGCCGAGCGCGCTGCGCCTCGGCATCCGCAACGTCCTCGAGCCGGTGCTTCCGCATCAGCCGGTCCTCTCGCTCGCCGAACTCCCGGCGAACGTCCAGCTCTCGGCGATCGCCATGTGGGAGGTGCCACGTGCTGCGGCCTGAGCCCTTCACCGTGCGCCACAACTCGCGCACCCGCCTGGGCCTGCTGGTCGCCGCCGGCGAGGACGGCGTCGGTGCGAGCGTCACGGCCTCCCTCCTCGCCGCCGAGGCGCGCGCCGATGGCGCGCGCGTGCTGATCGTGGGGCCGGCGCTCCGCGCCCAGCGCATCGCCGCGATGTTCGGCATCGCGATGCCGTCGTCGGCCGACACGCCGGTGCGCCTCGGGCGCGACATCCACGTGTGCGGCTCCATCCCGAACCTCTGCGACGCCGACGTCATCATCAGCGTCCCCTCGGCGCGGGCCCAGGTGCTGCTCGACGCGGTGGACGAACTCTGCGCCCACACGTCGCCGACCAGTGCACTCATCCTCGCGCAGCGGGGCGGCGCCTCGCTCGCGGCGACCTTCGCGGTGCTCAAGCTCATCATCGGCCGTCGCCCGCAGTGCTCGGCGTCGGTCGCCGCCTGTGGGGAGGCCGACGTCTCGGCGCTCTTCGACGCCGCCGAGCGGTGGCTCGGGCATTCGCTGTCGGTGGCTCCGGCCATCCCGATCGACCCCACGCTGCCGATCGCGCTGGGCGCAGGAATCCCGCTCGCCGAGGCCGTCGCCAGCACGGCCCTCACGACGGCCGCCGCCGCACTCTGGTCCGCCCTCGCCACCTCCGCACTCCCCGGAGCACTCGCATGAACCCGTCAGAGAACCACTGGATCGCACTCGCCGCCGGCGACCTCGACGCGCGCGACGCCCTCATCCGCGAGCATCTCAGTCTCGTGCACCATGTGGCGCAGCAGCTCTCGCGCTCGCTCTCGTCGGAGATGGACCTCGACGAGCTCGTCAGCGCCGGGACGCTCGGTCTCATCCAGGCGATCGAGACCTTCGATCACACGCGCGGACTGGCCTTCAGCACGCTCGCCGTGCCGCGCATCCGCGGGTCGATCCTCGACGAGTTGCGCCGGCTCGACAACGTCCCCCGGTCGATCCGCCGCCGCGCGCGCGACATGGCCGCGGCCCGCGACGCGTTGCACGCGAAGCTCGGCCGTCAGCCCGACGACACCGAACTCGCCGCGCAGCTCGGCATCGACAAGCTCACGCTCTGGCGCTGGGAGGCCGACCTGGAGACCGGGGTGCGCGTGCCGCTCGAGCGCTCCGCCAAGGACGACAGCGAGGCCCCCTACACCGACTGGGAATCGTCGTTGCACGACGACGCTCCCACGATCGAGGACGTCCTCACGGCCGAGGCGGAACAGGACAAGCTCAAGAGCGCGCTCGGGCAGCTCAAGGAGCAGGAGCGCACGGTCCTCGCCCTCTACTACTACGAGGAGCTCAAGATGCACCAGATCGCGTCGGTGCTCGGGCTCACCGAGTCGCGCGTCTCGCAGATCCGGTCGCGCGCCATCACGCGGCTCCGCACGGTCATGTCGCCGCTGCGGGAAGATGGGCAGGTCGCCGAACTCCCTGTGGTCGCGAAGGCGACCGTGGCCGCGCCGGCACCGCGCGTGTCAGGCGCACGCCGCTCCATGACGCCCACCACCGGCTATCGCCAGGTCGCCAAGTGACAGCCCCGGTCTCCGGTCTCGGCATCGCGGCCTCGGCGATCCGCTCCGCGGAGCGTCGGCTCGAGGTCGTCGCCAACAACCTGGCCAACGTCTCCACCGACGGCTTCAAGGCGGAGCGCTCGTTCTCGCAGCTGCTCGATGCCGCCCAGGGGGCGCCCGTGATCACCACGCGCGCCGACGTGCGTCAGGGCGATCTCCGCGAGACCGGTGCGCCGCTCGACCTCGCGATCGACGGTGAAGGCTTCACGGTGGTGAACACGCCGCGCGGCGAGCGCTGGGTGCGAGGCGGCACTCTCACCATCGACCCCGGCAACCGACTCACCGTCAGCGGCGCTCCGCTCCTCGGCGAGCATGGCACGATCACGCTGCCGCCGGCGCTGCAGCAACTCGAGATCCAGCCCGACGGGCGCGTCATCGCCGACGGCGTCCTGATCGATCGGCTGCGCGTCGAGCTCCCGGTGGACCGCGCCGCCGAGCTCAGGCATGAACCGCAGGGCACCTTCGATCCCACCGGCGTCGCGCGTCGCGAGACCGGCCCGGCCGAGCGCAAGCTCCGGCAGGGCGCGCTCGAGGCCAGCAACGTCGAACCGGTCTCGACGATGGTCGAGATGCTCGGCATCCAGCGCCATCACGCCCTGCTCGAGCGCGCCATCCGCGTGCTCGACGAGGCACGCGAGACCGCCGCGTCGCAACTCGGCAAGCCCGTCTGATCCCCTGACCCCCCTTCGATATGAACTCCGCCCTCCGCACCGCCGCCACCGGCATGGCCGCCCAGCAGACGCGCACCGAGGTGATCGCCAACAACCTGGCGAACATCAACACCACCGCGTTCAAGCGCAGCCGCGCCTCGTTCGAGGACCTGCTCTATCAGTCGATCCGCGACGTGCAGGTCGTCGGTAACGCCGACGCCGACACCACCGGCGCCATCCAGGTGGGCCGCGGCGTCCGCCTCGCCTCGGTGAGCCGCATCAACGCGCAGGGCTCGCTCGAGCAGACGGGCCGCCCGCTCGACATCGCGATCGAGGGCGAGGGACTCCTCGCGGTGCGCACCAACAGCGGCGGACGCGTCTACACGCGCGACGGCTCGCTCGAGGTCTCCGATCAGGGAGTGCTCGTCACCAAGGGCGGCCTCACCATCGAGCCCGGGATCAAGCTCCCCGACGGCGCCTCCGAGATCAGCATCGGCCGCACCGGCGTGGTGAGCGTCCTGCGGCCCGGCGGGGAACTCGTCGAGATCGGTCGCATCTCGCTGCACCGCTTCCCCAATCCCAGCGGCATGCTCGCGCTCGGCGAGAACCTGTACTCGGAGACGCCGGCGAGCGGTGCGCCGCTCGAGGGCGCGCCCGAGGACGAGGGCTTCGGCCGCATCGTGCAGGGCTACACCGAGGCGAGCAACGTCGAGATCGTGCAGGAGATGGTCGAGATGATCGCCGCCCAGCGCGCCTACGAGATCAACTCCAAGTCGGTCAAGACCGCGGACGAGATGTCCGAGGTCGCCACCCAGATGATCCGATGAACACCTCATCCCGTCTCACGGGCGCGGCCACCGCGCTCCTCGTCGTGACGCTCGCGGCGCCGCTCACCGCGCCCCTCGGCGCGCAGGCGCGCCCCGCCGCCGGTCGCGGCGCCGCTCCGGCGGCCCCAGCCGCGGCGCTCCGCCCGGCCCCCACGAGCTGGCTCGCCGACTCGCGTCAGCTCGCCGTCGGCGACGTCGTCACGCTCTACGTCGACGAGGCGGTCATCGCCTCGGCGCGAAAGACGCAGAACGGCCGCGACCAGAACCAGCGCGACCTCGGCGTGGGCATCGCCCCGCCGGGCGGCGCCGCGCCCATCAGCGGCAGCTTCAACTCCAGTCGCCGCGCGAACTCCGAGCAGAGCGGCGACATGAGCCGCACCTCCGGTCTGCGCACGACGGTCGCGGTGCGCATCGTCGCGCGCGCCGCCGACGGCACCTATCAGGTGCGCGGCACGCGGTCGCTCAACGTCGACAAGAACGTGCAGGAGGTCACCGTCGAAGGGATCCTCCGTCCGCAGGACGTGACCGTCGACAACGAAGCCGACGGCGACCGTCTCGCCGACGCGAAGATCATCGTCAAGCAGAAGGGGCGCCTCGGCAAGCCGCGCGGTGGCATGATCGGCCGCATCGTCGGGTTGATCTGGCCATGAGGACCCGCGACGGACTCGGCCTCATCCACGCGCTCGCGTTCTTCGCTCTCGCGGCGGCGCCGCTCGTGCGGACGCGCGCGCAGGCGCTCGGCGCGCAGGAGTTGCGCATCGCCGACCTCACCATCGAGGGCTCGGCCGTGCCGCAGCGACTCGTGGGCTACGGCCTCGTGGTCGGACTCGACGGCACCGGGGATCGTTCCATGTCCACGCGCGACGGCGGCATGACGGTCCAGGCCGTCGTGAATCTCCTCCGGCGCTTCGATCTGTCCGTCCCGCCGGAGATGCTGCGCACCGCGAACGTCGCGGTGGTGCTCGTCACCGCCGAGGTCTCGCCCTACCTGCGGCCGGGCGGCCGGTTCGTCACGCACGTCTCGGCGCTCGGCGACGCGAGGTCGCTGCGCGGCGGCGTCCTCTGGGTCACGCCGCTCGTCGCGGGTCCGAACGGCCCGGCCTTCGCCACCGCGCAAGGCTCGTTGATGATCGACGATGCCGCGGCCACCGACGGCGGCCTCACCAACGTGCGGTGGCGCAGTCGCTCCGTCTCGCAGGTGAATCACGCCGTCATCCCCGACGGTGGCGTGCTCGAGGCCGACCTCCCCCGCCCCACCGTCGCCCTCGCGACGAAGCTCTGGCTGAAGGAACCGGACCTCGCCACCGCGCAACGCATCGCCGCGGCGATCAACTCCGCGCTCGGCGCCGGCAAGGCCAAGGTCGAGGATCCCGGCGCGGTCGCGCTCGAACTCGCCGGCACCACCGACGAGAAGGCCGAGGCGATCGGCAAGGTGCGCGACCTGCGCATCCGGCCCTCGCAGCGCAATGCCATCTTCCTCGACGCGCGCAGCGGCCTGGTGGTCGCCGGTGGCGATGCGGCCGTCGGCGCCGCGGTCGTGCGGCAGGGGCGCATCCAGTTGTCGATCACCGGCCCCGTCGCGGCCGGTGCCGCCGCGGCCGGTGCCGCCGCGCCACGCGACTCCTCGTCGCCGCCGACGGACGGCGGCATCGCGCTGCGTCTCCCCGTGGGCACCTCGGTGCTCGAGGTCACCGCGGCACTGCGCGCCGTGGACGCGCAGCCGAGCGACGTGAGCGCCATCCTGCTCGCACTCCGCGCCGTGGGCGCGCTCTCCGTCGAGGTCGTCGTCCGATGAGCATCCGCATCGGTCCCTCCGATCCCCCGTCCCGCATCGCCGGCGCCAAGGCGGCGGCCCCGGTGGCGCGCGGCCGCGCCGCGGACGAACTCGCGCTCAAGAAGTCGGCCGACTCCATGGAGGGTCTCTTCGTGCAGCAGCTCTTCCAGGCCATGCGCGCGTCGGTCCCCACCGACGGCCTCATGGAGCGCGGTCCCGGCGAGGACATGTTCAGCTCGATGCTCGACGAGCACATCGCCGGGGACGTCGCCCGCCGGGACAACGGTCCGCGCGATCTCTCCACCTCCCTCTTCGAGTCCCTCCGTGAACGTCTCGGCCCACCGGCCGATACTGTCCGATAGGCCCCTCCCCGCCTCCGATCATGTCGACCCCCGCCGCCGTCCCGATGTCGTCTTCCGCCGCACGCGCAGGGACCCTCGCGCCCGGTCATCTCGTCCGCGCGCTGCGCGACGAGCATGCCGTGCTCGAGGATCTGGTGCTGACCCTCGAGCGGCAACGGAGCGCGGTCGCGCGCGACGACATCGATGCCGTCAACGACTCGGTCTTCGCGGCCCACCGTCTCCTCGGTGCGTACCGTGAGGCGCGCACGCGGCGGCGCAGCGTGGTGATCGTGGCCTGCGGCGGCGGCGAGGGCAGCATCGAGGACCTCGGTCAGGCGATCGGCACGCCGCTCAGCGACGCCGAACGGCTCGCGAGCGATGACCTGCGTTCGGCCGCCCGCCGCCTCGTCAGGGCGGTCGACCAGAACCGAAAGCTGCTCCAGGCCGCGATGTCGTCGGGCGATGCCTTCTTCCGGCTGCTCACGGGCGCCGGCGCGGCCACGCAGGCGTATCCGACCGCGAACCGCACGGCGCCGAACGCCGCCGCCGTCGCCGCCTCGGCCGTCGGGCCGCGTCTCATGGACCTGAGGGGCTGACCGATGTCCATCGGCTCGATCCTCAACACGGCCCGCTCCGGACTGATCGCCTCGCAGCGGGCGGTCGAAGTCTCGTCGAACAACATCGCCAACGCGCAGACCGAGGGCTATTCGCGCCAGCGTGTCGACCTCGCGGGCGAGCAGCCGATCCGCTTCCCCAGCGGCGAGTTCGGTTCCGGCGTCCGCATCACGGGCTCCTCGCGCGCGCGCGACGTCTTCCTCGACGCATCCTATCGGCGCGCCGCCGGCGATGCCGCCGGGGGACGGATGCGTGCCGAGACGCTCAAACGGATGGAGACCATCCTCGGCGAGCCGGGGGACAATCGCCTGGCGGCGGCGCTCGACGCGTTCCACTCGGCATGGAGCGACCTCGCCACGCGTCCCACCGCGAGCGGCGTGCGGGGCGCGGTGCAGGAGACCGGCGCACAGGTCGCGCAGCAGCTGAACCGCGCGTCGGAGCAGCTGGACGCGATGCAGGCGGAGACGCGCCTGCGCATGACCTCGTCGGTCGACGAGGTGAACGCGCTCGCGAACGAGGTCGCCGGTCTCAACAAGGAGATCGTCGCGCAGGAGTCCGGGGGCCACAGCGCGAACACGCTGCGCGACGCGCGCGACACCCGGATCGACCGGCTCGTGGAGCTCACGGGCGGTGAGGTCATCGAGGCCGACAACGGCAGCGTCGGCTTCCTGCTCGGCGGGCTCACGCTCGTGGACGGGACGCAGGTGCAGCCGCTCAGCGCCACCACGCTCAGCGGCGTCACCGAGGTCACGCGCGCGAACCTGACGACGCGGCCCGTCCAGATCGGCGGCGAACTCGGCGCGTTGCGGCGACTCTCGGTCGTCGACATCCCCACGATGCAGAAGGACCTCGACGCCTTCGCCCGCGGCGTCGTCGACGGTGTGAACGCGATCCATCGGCAGGGTGTGACCTGGTCGGGCACGCCGCCGGTGTCGGCCCCCGCCGGCGACTTCTTCGCGAGCGACGCCACCTTCACGCCCGAGACCGATCCCCTCCGCACCGCACGCGGCATCCGGCTCGACAGTGCCGTCGCGACGTCATCGAACGCGATCGCCGCGTCCGACGCGGCCGCGACCGGCCCGGGAGACGGCAGCGTCGCGCTCCAGCTCGCCGGGCTGCGCACGGCCGCCGTGAGCTTCACGAACGCCGACGGGTCGCCGCGCGTGAGCGAGTCCTCCAGCGCGTTCCTGCAGCGGATCACCACCGACGTCGCCTTCACGACGCGCAGCGCCTCCGACGCGGCCGACGTCGACGCGGCGATCGCGGAGCAGTCCGACTCGCGCCGGCAGTCGGTGTCGGGCGTGTCGGTCGACGAGGAACTCGTCCGGCTCATCAAGTTCCAGCAGAGCTATGCGGCCGCCGCGCGGCTGATCTCCATCGCCGAGACGATGTCGCAGTCGTTGCTCGACATCCGCTGATCGGCGACCGGCGCGACCATGCTCATCCTCACCCGGCGCGCCGGCGAGGCGATCCTCCTCGACGGCGGGATCCGCGTCATCGTGATCGCCACCGAACGGGGGCAGGTGCGGCTCGGCATCGAGGCGCCGCCGGAGGTCAACATCCTCCGGCAGGAGATCGTGGACGACATCATCGCGGGGACCGTGGCCGCGGTCGCCACGCCGGAGGCATTGGCGCGGCTCGGGATAGGTCCCGTTCAACCCGCTGCGTCGCGCTCCCGGCGCCGTGCGGCGGCCAGCGACGTCGCCGACCAGAGCGCGGTGCCGTCGTCCGACACCGCGACCACCAGATCACCGTCCACGCGAAAGGCGAAACGGAAGGTCGTCGCCGACCCCAACGCGGAGTCCACGGCCTCGAGCAACTGACGGCGTGCGAGCCACGCCTCGGCCAGGATCGGAGGCACACTCCCCTCGTCGATCGTCACGGTGGCCGGTCGTTCCACGTGCCACGCGAGCAGACGCGCGACGTCGGCGCCGAGCGCGCGCGGATCGAGCGGGGCGGGACCCTCGCGATCGGGGAGCAGCGAGCGCAGGTCGCCGTGCAACGCGAAGAGCCGGTCGACCGCCGACGCCAGGTCCTCCTGTGCGCGCGGCAGCGCCGCCGTGCCGTCGTGACGGAGCGCCGACTGCACCCCGTCGGCCGCCGTGGCGAGGTTCGCGAGCTCGTGCAGCAGCCCGCGCATCACCAGTGTCACCGTCCCGTCCTTGGCGCGATCCTCGGTCACCTTTCCCCCTTGGAGGCCGATACTGGAGATGTCGGCACCACCGCCTGAGCGCGGTCGTGCGCGTCCTTCCTGCAACCCTACCGGGATCCTGTGCAAGTCGTCGGCGGCTTCGTCATCCTCTTCGCCAGCATCCTCGGCGGCTACACACTGCACCACGGCCAGGTCGGCGTGCTGCTGCAGTGGTCGGAGTTCCTCATCATCGGAGGCGCCGGGGCCGGCGCGTTCGTCGTGAGCAACACCACACCCGTCATCAAGGGGAGTGTGGCACGCTTGCTCGCACTCCTCAAGCCCAACCCCTATACCCCGCAGGTCTACGCCGAGCTCCTGCAGATGATCTACGAGATGATGCAGATCGCGGCCCGCGACGGACTGGTGGGACTCGACCAGCACATCGAGGAGCCCGAGAAGAGCGCGGTCTTCAAGAAGTACCCCTTCTTCCTCAAGAACCATCACGCCGTCGACTTCTTCACCGACACGCTCAAGTCACTCTCGTCCGGCGCGATCGAGGACCATCACCTCGCCGACGTCCTCGACGCCGACCTCGACAAGCACCATGCGGAGGAGGCCCTCATCCCGGCGGCGATCAACAAGATCGGCGATGCCATGCCCGCGTTCGGCATCGTCGCCGCCGTGCTCGG
Organism: Gemmatimonadota bacterium; assembly: GCA_021413975.1. Taxonomy (GTDB): domain Bacteria; phylum Gemmatimonadota; class Gemmatimonadetes; order Gemmatimonadales; family Gemmatimonadaceae; genus Pseudogemmatithrix. The sequence continues at coordinate 11,337 of JAIOPJ010000039.1, read as the reverse complement.
CGTCGTCATCACCATGCAGTCGATCGGCGGTGCCGCCTCGGAGATCGGCGAGAAGGTCGCGGCGGCCCTCGTCGGGACCTTCCTCGGCATCCTGCTCGCCTATGGCGTCATCGGCCCCCTCGCCTCGGCCGTCGAGTCGCGGCTCGCCTCGGAGCACGCCTATCTGCAGGTCCTGCGCGCCGCGCTGCTCGCCTTCGCCCGCGGTGACGCCCCCAAGCAGACGACCGAGGCCGCGCGCCGCACCCTCGAGCCGCACGTGCGCCCCAGCTTCAGCAAGCTCGAGGGGCTCATGAAGAGCGCCAAGACCCAGACCGCGTAGCCCTCCATGCCTCCCGGCGCGAAGGACCAGAAGAAGATCATCATCAAGAAGAAGGTCGCCGGCCATGGCGGCGGCCATCACGGCGGCTCCTGGAAGGTCGCGTACGCCGACTTCGTCACCGCGATGATGGCCTTCTTCATGGTCATGTGGATCGTCGGCATGGACGACCAGGCCAAGGACTCCATCGAGGGCTACTTCGCGAACCCCGTCGGATTCAAGAAGGGCTACGGCTCGGGCTCGAGTCCCATGGGCTCGGGGAACACGCCGGTACTCGGCCGTCGCGAGACACCCATGCCCGCGCGCCTGGCGGAGGAGACCGCCATGGCCTCCGCCGCGCAGCGACTCCAGCAGGCCTTCAGGGACAGCACGCTCGCGGGCTTCAGCGAGAACGTGAGCGTCTCCCTCTCGCCGGAGGGACTCCGGGTCGAGTTCGGGGAGGGCCTGGTCGGCGACGCCACCTTCGCCTCGGGCTCCGCGGTCATGACCGAACCGATGCTGCGGGCGCTCGCCTTCCTCGGCGCCGAGATCGCGCCGCTGCCGAACAACGTCATCATCGAGGGGCACACCGACGGCGTGCCGCTCATGCGGCCCGGCGGATACTCCAACTGGGAACTCTCGGCCGACCGCGCGAACGCCGCGCGCCGGGCACTGCAGACGCAGGGTGTCGACGGCGGACGCGTCGTCTCGGTGCGTGGCTTCGCCGACCGCGCGCCCAAGATCGCCGACTTCCCGAATGACCCCAGGAACCGGCGTATTTCCATCCTGCTACCTTTCCGGACGCCGGCCGCCACGGTCGCGACGGCCGAAGGGGCCGCCGTCGCAGCCGGTCCCGCACCGTGACCACGGCGTCGCCGACTCGTCGATCATTGAATGCCCCCCAGCAACCCAGGTCCAGTGTCGCCTGACTCACCGGTGGGAGCGCGAACGCATTGCCTGCTCATCGTCGAGGATGAGCAGTCGTTGTTGCGCGCGTTCGCCCTCGCGTTCGAGCGCCTCGGGTACGAGGTCCTCAGCGCGAGCGACGTCCCCTCGGCGCTCGTCCACTGGCGCTCGCGCGGCGACGAGGTCTCGTTGATCGTCTCGGACGTGCAGATGCCCGGACCGCCGATCGAGGTCCTGATCGCCGAGGTCAAGCGACGCGTGCCGCCGGTGCTCATCCTGCTCATGTCGGGGGACCTGCGCGGCACCGAGCAGCGCATCGCCGAGCTCATGAGTTCGGTGAACGGCTTCGTGCCCAAGCCGCTCCGCATCCAGGCACTGCGGGTCGAGGTCGAGCGTCTGCTCGGGGTCCTACCGACGCTCTGAGTCCGCGCGCGCGGGCCAGGCCAACATCGCCGGCAACGCGAGCAGCAGCATGGCCACCATGGCGCGGCGCCAGTCATCCATGCCGAGCAGCTGACCCAGTCCCGCCCCCGCCCCGGCGCCCGCCAGCACCCCGAACGACGCCGCGGCGGCCCCGTGCCGGTACCAGACCGCCTGTGCCAGCACGGCCACGGGCACCATGCCGCCCCAGGGCGAAGGCAGGAGCCGGATCAGCGCGGCGATCCCGACGACCGCGTTCAGGAGGATCAGCCGCGCCGCTCGCGGGGCCAAGGGCACTGCCCGCTCACCACGGATGGCGCGGAGCGGACGCACGGGAGTCCCCACCGGCACCGAAGGGGTGCCGCGGGGCGTGGTGAGCACGCGCGCCTCGGAGACTCGCATCGTCCAGAGTATCGGCAGATACTTCCCGACGTGAACCTCCCACGTCCGTCACCCGAGCAGCCCCTGCGGGCACTCGCCGCCCTCTTCCTGCGCGTCGGCTCCACGGCGTTCGGCGGACCTGCCGCCCACATGGCGATCATGGAGGACGAGGTCGTGCGCCAGCGCGGCTGGCTGTCGCGCGAGGCGTTCCTCGACCTCGTCGGCGCGTCGCAGTTGATCCCGGGACCCAACTCCACCGAGCTCGCGCTGCACGTGGGCTATGCGCGCGCCGGTTGGCGGGGGCTGCTCGTCGCCGGGACCTGCTTCATCGCGCCCGCGATGGCGATCGTCTGGCTGATCGCGTGGGGCTACGTCACGTACGGCACGTTGCCGGAGATGGCCGGCCTGCTCGCCGGCGTGAAGCCGGTCGTGCTCGCGGTCGTGACGCAGGCGCTCTGGGGTTTCGCGCGCACGGCGCTCTCGTCGGCGATGACGCTCGCGGTCGCGGTCGTGGCCGGCGTGGCGCTCCTGCTCGGCGTGCACGAGTTCATCGTGCTCGCTGCGGCGGCGGCCGTGACCCTGCTGGATGCGCGGGTCACGCGCGGCGGGAATCCGTGGGAGCGGCCGCCCATGGCGCTCGCACCACCGGTCGCCCCACCGGTCGCCCCACCGTTCACGCCGCCGCTCGCGATCACAGTGGCCTCCAGTCCCGCCGCGCTCGCCGTCTCGCTCGGGAAGCTCTTCCTCGTCTTCCTCAAGGCCGGCGGTCTGCTCTTCGGCAGCGGCTACGTGCTGATCGCGTTCCTTCGCACCGACCTCGTGGTCCGGCTGGGCTGGCTCACCGAGTCGCAGCTGCTGGACGCGATCGCGGTCGGACAGTTCACTCCGGGCCCGGTGTTCACGACCGCCACCTTCGTGGGCTACCTGCTCGCGGGGAACAGCGGCGCCCTCGTGGCGACGCTGGGCATCTTCCTGCCGGCGTTCGTCTTCGTCGCGCTCACCGCGCCGGTGCTCGCTCGATTGCGACATGACCCCGTGCTGCGCGCCGCGCTCTCGGGCCTCAATGCGGCGTCGCTCGCACTCATGGCGGTGGTGTGCGTGCCGCTCGCGGCGCAGGCGTTCGCGCGGCCGATGCTCGCGGTGCCGCTCTTCCTCGCATCCTTCGTCGCGCTCGTGCACTGGCGCGCGAACTCGGCGTGGCTCGTGATCGCGGGTGCGTCGATCGGGCTGCTGGCCGATTGAGCCGGCGTCGCTGAGCCCGAGCCCGTCGTCGCGGGCACGATCGTCCCTCACTCGAACGCCCCCGGACTCGGAGAGCCCGGGGGCGTTCGGCGGAGCGAGGAGCGGGCGATGGGACTCGAACCCACGACGTCCAGCTTGGGAAGCTGGCATTCTACCAACTGAATTACGCCCGCGTGACCTGAGTATAGCCCCCGGCCGCAGGACCGACAAGCGGCGCTTGTCCACCTTCCGCCCACGGGGGGTCAGGCTCCTCCCGCTCCCCACACACCGCGCCCCCGCTCAGATTGTGTTCATGCGAAAGATCCCCGACTGGTACACCCGTTCCCTCACCCCCGACGAAGCCGTACGCGGCATCTCGAGCGGGATGCAGGTCTTCGTCCACGGCGGCGCCGCCACACCCACCACCCTGCTCGACGCGCTCGCCCGGCGCACCGACGTCGAGAACGTCACGCTCTATCACCTGCACACCGAAGGCACCGCGGCCTGGATCGCCCCGGGGATGCAGGGCCGCTTCCGGTCGGTCTCGCTCTTCACCGGCGCTTCCATGCGCGAGGCCGTGAACGACGGCCGCGCCGACTACGTCCCGATCTTCCTCTCGGACGTGCCCAGCCTCTTCTCGAGCGGCCGCGTGAAGCTCGACGCCGCCATCGTCCAGCTCTCGCCGCCCGACCGACACGGATACTGCTCCCTCGGCACATCGATCGACGCCGCCCGCGCCGCCGTCGACAACGCGCCGATGATCATCGCCGAGATCAACGAGCGCATGCCGCGCACGCATGGCGACACCAGCGTGCCGTTCGACCAGCTCGAGGCCTTCACGCACACCGACCGTCCGCTCCCCGAGCATCCGCCCGAGCCCGAGACGGCGGTGATCGCACGCATCGGCGAACTCGTCGCCGCACTCGTGGAGGACGGCAGCACGCTGCAGATGGGCATCGGCGCCATCCCCGACGCCGTCCTCGCGCGCCTGCACGACCGCCATGACCTCGGGGTCCACACCGAGATGTTCTCCGACCGGCTCGTGGACCTCGTCGAGGCCGGCGCCGTGAACAACCGGCTGAAGGCGATCTTCCCCGGCCGCATCGTCACGAGCTTCGTCATCGGTTCCCGGCGCGTCTTCGACTTCGTCGACGACAACTCCGAGGTCGAGTTCATCAGTGCCGACATGACCAACGACACCGGTCGCATCGGTCGCAACCCGAAGGTCGTCGCCATCAACTCGGCGATCCAACTCGACCTGACCGGGCAGGTCTGCGCCGATTCGATCGGATCGCGCATCTATTCGGGGATCGGCGGCCAGATGGACTTCATCCGCGGTGCCGCGCGCAGCGCGGGCGGGAAACCGATCATCGCGCTGCCGTCGACCGCGAGCGGCGGCAGGTTCTCGCGCATCGCGTCCGTGCTCTCACCCGGGTCGGGTGTGGTGACCACACGGGGCCATGTGCACTGGGTCGTCACCGAGTACGGCGCCGTCAACCTGCACGCCAAGTCGCTGCGGGAGCGGGCGGCACTGCTCACGAGCATCGCGCATCCGGATTTCCGGGCCGAGCTGGCGCGCGATGCGCGGAAGGGGATCGTCGGGTAGACCGTCGAGACGGCAACGGCGTTCACCACCGAGTCACCGGGGGCACCGAGAACTGCGACGGCCCAAACGGGGGCCGATTCCGCTTCCAGCGTCCTGGTTCGCGTGAGTCCCACTCCATCGAAGCTGACACGAGCCCCCTCGGTGTCCTCGGTGCCTCGGTGGTGAACCGCCGTTCCCGCAGTGGGTCCTTGACATCCTGATCGGAGAGTCCTAGTGTATGGTCACACCAACACACCGGACCCCGATGTTCTCGACCATCGACCCACGCTCCCCCACCCCGCTCTACGCCCAGATCTCCGACCGCGTGCGCCTCGCGATCGCCTCGGGCGAACTGAGCCCCGGCGAGAGCCTCCCCAGCGTCCGCGCCCTCGCGACCAAGCTGCGCGTGAACCCCGCGACCGTCGTCCAGGCCTACCGCGATCTCGAACGCGACAGGATCGTCGAGATGCGCCAGGGCGCCGGCACCTTCATCTCGGAGATGGCCACCGAGACCCGCGCCCGCGAACGCACCGCCGCCGCCCAGCGCTTCGTCCGCCAGATGCTCCAGGAGGCCGCACGAACCGGTCTCTCCCCCGCCGACCTTCGTCTCGCGCTCGACCGCGAACTCCCGGAGTCCAAGTGACCGACGCCGTCCGCATCCGCAACCTCGCCTGGCGCGCCGGCAAGGAGTTCGCCATCCGCGAGCTCGCCATGACCGTGCCGACCGGCGCCATCTACGGCTTCCTCGGACCCAACGGTTCGGGCAAGACCACCACCATCCGCCTCATGCTCGGGATGCTTCCGCCCGAGGACGGCACCATCGAGGTCCTCGGCCACAGCGTGCCCCGCTTCGCGCACCGCGCACTGGCCGGCATCGGCTACGTTCCCGAGCGGCTCCACCTGTACCAGGGCCTCACGGTCGACGAATCGATCCGCTACCACCGTGCCTTCTACGCGAACTTCGATGGCGCCGAAGCCGAGCGGCTGCGCAAGCGTTTCGGCCTGCGCGAGGACCAGCTCGTGCAGCGCCTCTCCAAGGGCGAGGCCGGCAAGCTCATGATGATGCTCGCGCTCTCGCAGCGGGCCGAACTCCTCGTGCTCGACGAGCCGACCGACGGTCTCGACCCCGTGATCCGCCGCGAAGTTCTCGGCGCGCTCGTGGAGTACGTCGAATCCCGGAGCGCGACGGTGTTCATCTCGAGCCACCTCGTGCACGAGCAGGAACGCATCTGCGACTGGGTCGGCATCATGGACGGTGGCCGACTCATCGCCGAGTTGCCCATGCAGGAGTTCCGCAGCGGCATCAAGCGGCTGCGCATCGACCGCGCGCCCGCCGTGCGCGATGCGGCGCCGTTCGCGCTGCTCTCGCGCGAGGCGCTCACGGTCGACCAGGAGGAATGGGTCGTGCGCGGGTGGCAGCCGGAGATGCGGGAGTGGTTCCAGCGCGCCGGTGCCGACGTGCGCGACGTGCAGGACTTGGACCTCGAGGAGAGTTTCGTCGAGTTGCTGCGCGGCGCGCGCACTTCCAACCAGGAGACCCGCTGATGTTCGGGCAGATCCTCTACACTCAACTGAAGTGGACGCGCAGCACGCTGGCGGTCCTCTCGATCGTGGCCTTCGCCCTGCCGGCCGGTCTCTGGCGCCTCTCGCACGACAGCTACTTCGGGACCGCGACCGCCATGGAGGTGATGTGCGGCTTCGAGGTGCTCGGTCCCGCACTCGTCCTGCTCGCGTTCTTCGCCGGCTTCATGGCGGTCGCGCAGCCCTGGGCGGTCGACGCCGCGGCACGGCACGTGTATCCGCTCTCGCTCCCCGTGCCCTGGTCGCGCTACGTCGGCATGCGGTTCGGCGCGGGCGCCCTCCTCACCCTCATCCCGACCGCCGCACTCTGGCTCGGCTGCCTCCTCGTCCTCTCGATGATCGATCTCCCCGCCACGCTGAACGCCTACCCCGGCACGCTGGCGTTCCGGTTCCTGCTCGGCGCGCTGTTGTCCTATGCCGGCATCTTCGCGGTCCAGTACATCTCGGGTCGCAAGGCGGCGCATGTGCTCCTGGTGTTGATGCTCATCCTGGCCATCGTCGCGCTCGGGTCGGAGTTCTCGGGCAACACGAAGACCCTCGTACGACTGTTGGACTATCTCTTCCACTCGCCGGGGCCGCTCGCCGTGTTCGGCGAGTCCTGGATGCTCATCGATGTCTGACCACCGGCATTCCCTCTCTCGGGCCGCGGCGCTCTTCGCAGCGCTCTTCGCGGCGCTCGTTGCTCTGCTCGCCGTGCCACACACGATGCACGCGCAGACGCTCGACGAGCTGCGCGCGCGGAGCCGGTCGGCTGATTCCGCTCTCGCTGTGGTAGTGGTGCGTCAGCGCCAGCTCAGTGAGTTCGGTCGGTTCGATGGTGACGGTGAGATCCGCAGCGGCGGCCGGGTGGTGCGCTACCGCAAGGCGCAGATCTCGCCGCGCGACTCCGCGCGCGTCGCGGCGGGTCTCGAACTCGGCCGTGCACAGCTCGCGGCACGATTCGGCGACGCCGGGACGGCGCTCATCGACACCGCCAGCTGGGTCATCACCGGGGGTCGCACCCGGCAGCGCTGGATCGTCGAACTCTACCCGCAGCGCGATCCGAACGGCGCGCGCGCCACGCTCCCGCGCCCCATCTCGCCGGCGTCGGTCGCGGACTTCGTGATCGCGCAAGCCGGGGACCGACTCACGGCCACCACGCCCGCGCTGCGCGGCTACTCCGGTTGGACCGCATTCCTCCCCGACCAGGTGCCGTCGGACGAGATCGCCCGTCGTCTCGCGACATCCTGGGCCGCCACCGGTCGACGGTGTGCGACGCGCGCGGTGGCTGCCTGCAAGGTGGTGCTCGCACCGTTCGACGCCGCGGCGGGTTACGACCACTACTTCGACGCCAGTGACGTCCAGGCGGTGGTCACCTCGGCGCGGCTCCCCGGACTCCCCGACAGCGCTTTCTCCGTCGCGCGCCATCAGTGCCTCAAGGGCAAGGACGCTTCGTGCGCCCTGATCATCGACCGCATCGTGCCGACGGATCCCTTCGGCTCGTCCGTCCGCGGCAGCCTGCTCGCCCACGCGATCGCCGTGGGTGGTGAGAACGCGCTGGCGCGCCTCGCCGCCCAAGCGGACGGACCCCCGATCGCGATCCTCGCTACGGTCGCGGGACTCAGCGAGGACGCGCTGATCGCGTCCTGGCACGCCGATCTCTTCTCCTCGGTGACGCATGGCGTGACGGGAGCGATCCCTGCCTTCCTCACGACACTGGCCTGGTGCGGCCTGCTCCTGCTCGTCTCCTTGCGCCGGAGATTCCTGTGATCCCCCTCCTGAAGTGGGTCGCGGGCACGTTGCTCGCCGCGGTCGTGGCCTTCACGCTGTTGGTCCCCAAGCGCGTCAGCGACAGCTACCTGACCGACGACGCGCGTCTGCGGCGCGATGCGTGGAACGAGTATCAGGCCGCGCGCGACCGGGCCATCGCGCTGCACGAGCTCAGGGCGCGCGCCGAGGTGCGCGCGCTCGCGGTCGCGCTCCCGGCCGTGTCACCACAGGAACCACTCGTACGCATCGATCCGCGTGTTCCCCCCGGCGACGCGGCTCGTGTGCGCGACCGGTTCGCCACGGAATGGCGCGAGGCGACAGGGAACGCTCCGCGGTATCCGGTGGCCCTCGTCGTGCGCGTCGACACCGCCGTGGCCGAGAGGTGGTTCAGGCGAGCAGTGGCGCTCCCGGAGTCGCCCGGCGCTCCCTGCGCGATCGTCGTCTCCGTCTCGCGGGTGCAACTGCGGTTCCTGGGGCTCGCCGGATCGCAACGATTCCTCGGCGCGTGCGGCTTCTTCGCGGCGTTCGGGGCTCCGGGGACCGAGGTCGCCTCGTGGCTCCGGGCGACCCGGCTCGCGAGCGCGCGCTATCTGGCCGTCCCCTGGTCGATCGACGACGACAGCTCGCGACTCGACCTGCGCTCGGGATACGCGTTCTACTATGGGGGGAGCATCGAGTTGGCGGCTTGCCGCTCGGGCCGGATCTCCGCCTGCGCCGACCTCCTGTCGCCCGATCCGCGCGCCCTCCCGCCCTTGGAGTCCGCGCGACCGGCGCTCTGGGACGAGCTCGCGAGTTACGAACCGGGGACCGAGGTCTACTCCGCGGGTTCTCAATGGTCCGAGGCCAGCCGCATCGAGGTGCAGAGCGGCCTGCTCGCCGCGCTCGCGAAGGACGTGGGATGGGAGCGCTTCGGCCAGATGTGGCGGGGACCGAAGTCCCTCGCGGAGAGCTACCAGGCCGAGGCCGGGCGTCCGCTGACGGCCTGGGTCGAGGATCAAGTGGCGCAACGAACGCTCCCTTATCGGGCAGGGCCGGGGCTGCCGGCGGTGCCGACCGCGCTCGGCATGGCGCTGCTGCTGCTCGGGCTCGGACTCGGGCTGAGGTTCGCGCCGCGGCGAGTGTCCTGAGTCCTGCCACGTCGAATGCAGGACGGGAGACGGCTGAACGCACCAGCGGGGCCGCGCACTTCGTGCGCGGCCCCGCTCTTCCATCCTTCATCCTCCATCCTGCATCCTGCCGAGAGCCACAGGTGGGAATTGAACCCACGACCGCTCGATTACGAATCGAGTGCTCTACCCCTGAGCTACTGTGGCGGTTCAGGAAGCGAGCGAGTGGGGAGCGGTGCGACTTCACACCTACCACCTCCCACCTACCACCTGTCGTACGAAGAATGCCCTGGCGCGGACTCGAACCGCGACGCCTTACGGCACCACCCCCTCAAGATGGCGTGTCTACCAATTTCACCACCAGGGCGCTGCAACTTCGGATGGGAGACGTCGGGCGCAGGATCAGTGCTGCTCGGTGTGGCTCGATCGATCCGCCTGCGACCAACGTCTTCTGCATCGAACGGGAGCGACGGGGCTCGAACCCGCGACCTCTCGAGTGACAGTCGAGTGCTCTAACCAAACTGAGCTACGCCCCCAGACCTACAGACCGTGCGACAGGCTGGTGACGGAGGACCGTACTCGCCCTGCCCAATCTCCTTCACCCTTCATCCGCCCCGCAGGGGCCGGAGTAGCCCCAACGGGAATCGAACCCGTCTCTACACCTTGAAAGGGTGTCGTCCTAACCGATAGACGATGGGGCCGATCTCTGAGCCTTCATCCTTCAACCTTCATCCTTCATCCTGAGAACAGTAGCGGTAACGGGATTCGAACCCGTGTTCCAGCCTTGAGAGGGCCGTGTCCTAGTCCCCTAGACGATACCGCCGCGGGTCGTACTCTCCGCGAACCGCCGGAGCCGATCTTCCATCCTTCATCCTTCTGCCTAGAGCAGGCCCGGAGGGAATCGAACCCCCAACCGCCGGTTTTGGAGACCGGTGCTCTACCAATTGAGCTACGGACCTAGGAGGGGAGAGCAAGTCCGTTCACCTACCACCTCCCACCTACCACCTGCAGCTTGGAGGGTGGCTGACGGGAATCGAACCCGCGACCCTCGGAACCACAATCCGATGCTCTAACCGACTGAGCTACAGCCACCATGTCCCGGTCACGGTCCCGGGGAGCAGGGAAAAATAGTCCCGACCGCGGCCCGAATCAACCGCAAGTCGCGTCGCGGTCAGTCCTTCGCCCGATCCATGTACTCGCCGGTGTTCGGGTTCACCCGTACCCGCTCCCCCGACGCGATGAACTCCGGCACGTTGATCGACACGCCGTTCTCGAGCAGCGCCGGCTTGGAGCTCGCCGTCTTGGTCGCCGTCTTCATCACCGGCGCCGTGTCCGTGATCGTGTAGTTCATGAACTGCGGGAGCTGCAACGACATCGGCTTCCCGTTATAGAACTCGACGATCACGTTCATGTTGTCCTGCATCCAGGGCGCGTTGTCCCCGAGCGCTTCCTCGTCCATCTCCAGCTGCTCGTAGTTCTCGGTGTTCATGAAGTGGTACGAGTATGTCCGCCTTGTGGAGCTGGTCGTCGGCGCGGAAGCGGTGCTCGAAGTTGTTGCCCGAGCGGAGATTCTTGAGCTTCGCCTGCACCATCGCGCGCAGGTTGCCCGGCGTGTGGTGGCGGAACTCGATGATGCGGCACGGGTCACCTTCCCAAACAATGACCATGCCGCGACGGATCTGAGTGGCTGGGATCGCCATAGGACTCGGAAAAACGGGGTGAGAACGGGTCTAAACGAAGACAGCCTTTAAGTTTAGCCCATCTCGTGGCCCCGGTCAACCGAGCCCACACCACGGATTCACGTCGTCGCCCGCCACGCCATCAGCGGGCCACGACGCCGGGAATGTCCCGCAGCACCGGCGCCAGCGTCTTCCACATCTGCCGTGCCGCCCGGCGCGACCCCTCCTCGTTGGGGTGGATCCCGTCGTCCTGGTTGAGGTCGCGCGTCCCCGCGATCCCGTCCAGGAAGAACGGGATGAGCGTCACTCCCTCGTCCCGCGCCACGGTCATGAACGTGTCGTGGAAGGCCCGCGTGTACGCGGCCCCGAGGTTGGGGGGCGCCTCCATCTGCGCCAGGAGCACGCGCGCCGCCG
>JAIOPJ010000038.1 GCA_021413975.1 Gemmatimonadota bacterium | reverse complement strand
TTGAGCGCGTTGGAGATGGTCTCGACGCAGTTCGCGCACATCATGCCGTTCACCTCGAGCGTGACGCGGCGCTGCGAGGCGGCCGGCTTCTCGGCGGCCACACTGCCCTCCAGGGGCTGCGGGCCGCGCAACTTCTGCAATGCGTAAGGGCCGCCCACGAACACGAGCAGCACCAGCATGACGATCACGGCGATGTCGAGGGGATCACGCTTCATACGGACTCCAGGGTCACGACGCGGGAATGGCTCACCCGGGTCATCGGCAGCCCCGCTGGCCCGATACAGCGCTTAGTGGCCGCCGCCCCCGGCGCGCAGTCCGGGCCGGTAGCGCAGGCTCATGATGAGCGGTACGGCCAGCAGGAACACCACGCCGAACAGCAGGAATACCTTCTCGAATGCCAACATGGACGCCTGACGCGTGACCTCACGCGACAGCGAACCCAGCGCGCCCGCACGGGCGGCACCCGGCGTGGCGCCATGCGACATGAGGTTCTGCGCGATGCCCTCGAGCCGCGCCAGCACGCCCGGGTCGCCCGCGGGGATATGCGTGACCAAAGCGGCGCGCGCCTCGGCGGTGAACCGCGTGACTGCGTTGGCCGACAGCGCAATGCCGATGCTGCCGCCCAGCTGGCGCATGAGGTTGTACATACCGGTCGCGGCACCGATCTGCGTCATGGGGAGTTCAGCGACCGCAAGATTGTTGAGCGGGATGAACACCAGTCCGAGTGCCACGCCGCGCACGATGAGCGGCCAGAAGAAGTCGTCCTGCCCGCTCTGCAACGTGAAGTTGGACCACTGCCACATGGCGAACGAGAACATGATCGCCCCCGGCACCGCGATCATGCGGCCGTCGATGCGGCCGAGCGTGCGCGCCATGAGCGCCATGGTGAACGCGCTGGCGAGCGCGCCGGGCAGGATCACCATGCCCGTCTGGTTCGCGGTGTAGCCGAGCGACTGCTGCAGGTAGACGGGCAACACGAACACGGTGGCGTACAGACACAACCCCAGGATCATGCCGCAGATGCAGCCAATGGCGAACTGGCGGTTCTTCAAGATGCGCAGGTCGATCACCGGGTGCTCGGTGTGCAGCTCGTGCCACACGAACGCGATCAACGACAGCCCGCTGGTGAGCGTGTAGAACACGATCTCCTGCGAATCGAACCAGTCGAGCCGTTCGCCGCGTTCGAGCAGCGTCTGCAGCGTGCCGATGCCCACGGCCAACAGGATGAGTCCGGTCCAATCGACCGACGCGACGCGCTTAGCCCAGCGCGAGTCCTGGATGTAGGCGAGCGACAACACGAACGCCAGCGCTCCGAACGGCACATTGATGTAGAAGATCCATGGCCACGACCACGTGTCGGTGATCCAGCCGCCCAACGTGGGGCCCAGTGTGGGGCCCACCATGACGCCCAGACCGAAGATGGCCATGGCGCCGCCATACTCCTCGGGCGGGAACACCTCGTAGAGCGTGGCCTGCGCGGTCGAGAGCAACGCGCCGCCGCCCAGGCCCTGGATGATGCGGAAGATCACGAGCTCGGTGAGTGAGTGCGCGTTACCGCACAGGATGCTGGCGATGGTGAACACCGCGATCGAGCCGGCGAAGTAGCGGCGGCGGCCGAAGTACGCCGACATCCAGCCGGTGACCGGCAGCACGATGACGTTGGCCACGATGTAACCGGTCGAGACCCACGTGATCTGATCGAGCGTCGCACCCAGCGAACCCATCATGTGCGGGATCGCCACGTTCACGATGCTCGTGTCCAGGATCTCCAGGATCGACGCCAGCGTGACGGTGATCGCGATGATCCAGCGGTACGGATACGACGGGTCGAGGTCGCGCACGACCGGCTTGGCGCCGGCGACGGCAGTGGCCGACATACGCTACTGGGTCACCACGGTGGCCACGACGCTCATGCCGGGACGCAGCGGCCGCGTGCTGTCGGCCACGTCGTCGACTCGGATGCGCACCGGGATACGCTGCACGACCTTGGTGAAGTTGCCCGTGGCGTTGTCGGGCGGCAGCAGCGAGAAGCGCGCGCCGGTCGCGGGCGCCAGGCTCTCGACGTGGCCCTTGAACTTGATGCCCGGATACGCATCGACCTCGATCTCGGCCTTATCGCCCGGGTTCACGTCGCGCACCTCGGTCTCCTTGAGGTTCGCGACCACCCACACGTCCTCGAGCGGCACCACGGTGAGCAGCGACTGGCCCGGCTGAACGAACTGCCCCACCTCGACCGTCTTGCGGCTCACGACACCGGCGCGCGGCGCCATGATGCGCGTGTACGACAAGTCCAGCTCGGCGCGATCGCGCACCGCACGCAGCGATGCCACGCGCGCCGAAGCGCCCGTGAGTCCGGCCTCGGCCGCCTGCACCTGCTTCTTCGCCGCTTCGAGCCCGGCCTCGGCGGCCTCGGCACCCGTGACCGCGGCGTCCAGCTGCGCACTGCTCACGATGCCGCGCGCCGCCAGACGCTGCGCACGATCGGCATCCTGCCGCGCACGCTGCGCGTTGGCCTCGGCCTGATTCACCGTGGCGCGCGCTGCGGCCAACTGGGCTTCGGCCTGCCCCACGCGGCCATTGGTGCCCTGTGCGGCGACCGCCTGGCGCAGATCGGCCTCGGCCTGCGCGAGCCGTGCAGCGAACTCACGGTCATCCAGACGCACCAGCACCTGACCCGCGGCAACGGTCTGGTTCTCGCGTGCCGTGACTTCCTGCACGAAGCCACCCACACGCGACAGCGTGGGGATCACATGACCCTCGACCTGCGCGTTATCGGTGCTCACATGCGTGAGGCCATAGCGCCAGCGCTGCACGCCGAACGCGATCGCGGCCAACGCGAGCACGCCCAGGATGATGAGCGGGATGGGCTTCGACTTGGGTGCAGGTGCAGGCGTAGCGGGTGCGGGAGCGGCGACAGGAGTCGCGGGACGTTCGGTGCTGGTCGACATGCGGGCCTCGGGGAGTCGTGGTCGGTCTAGAGCTTCAAGTTCACTGGATCTCGCGCGCCGTGCCGGTCGCGCGCGCCAGCGCGACGCGAGCCGCGGCCACGGCGAAACGCGTATCGATCTCGGCGTCGCGGGCGCGGAGCAACGACAGCTGGGCGTTGATCACCTCGATGTTGCCGGCGACGCCGTTGCGGAACCGCTCGCTCGCCTGCTCGACTTCTTCCTCGGCCAGACGCAGGCGGTCGATGGCGACCACGCGCTGCTCACGGCCCGAGTCCAGATCGAGCAATGCGGCCTCGACCTCGGAACGCACCTGGTCGTCGGCATCGCGCGAGCGCACCTCGGTCTCACGCAACGCGGCGCTCTGCTCGGCCAGCCGCGACTCGCGGCGCAGACCGTCGAACACCGGCCACGACAGGCCGATGGCGACACTGCGCGTGTTCTTCCAATCGCTCGTGGTCTGGCCATTGCGGCCCCAATCGGCCGCCACATCGACGCGCGGCACGCGTTCCAGGTTCGTGGCGCGTTTCTCGGCGCGCGCGCGTGCAACCCGCGCGCCCTCGCTGGCCAGTTCCGGACGATGCTCGCGCGCGAACGCGACCGCGGCATCGCGATCGAGCGGCGTGCGCACGGCCACGAGTGCATCGCTCAACGTGTCCGCGGGCACGAACGCCTCGCCCGTGCCGATGCGCAGCGTGCGCGCCAGATCGAGCCGCGCGCGATCGCGCTGGTTCTGCGCCACGAGCAACGCGGCGCGCGACGCGGCGGCCTGCGTGCTGGCGCGCGTGGTGTCGATCGCGGGCGACACGCCGGCGGCATGCTGTTCACGCGCCAAGCGCAACAACTCGAGCGCCAACTGCAGATCCTGTTCGCGCGCGCCCACCAACGCCTCGGCGCGCGCCGAGCGCAGATACGCGAGTGCGGCGGCCTGTGCGGCGGCTTCGGTGGCCGTGCTCAGGTCCGCACGCCCCGCGCGCGCACCCAGCCCCGCAGCGCGCCAGCGCTGCCAAGCGGTCACATCGATGATCGGCTGCGTCACGCGCACGCGCGCATCGACACCATCGATGGGACCAATCACATCGGGCGCGTTGGCGGGCAGCGGGAAGCCCTGCGCCTTCAGGTTGAACGTGCGTGACCCGGTCGAGGCCGTGGCCCCCAGCGATGGCAGCAACGCGGCGCGCGACTGGCCGACACGTTCATCGGCCTGCTGCGCGCGCGCGAGCGCCATCTGCACGGTGCCCGACTCACGTGTCGCGCTGTGGATGGCAGCGGACAGCGTGAGCGGAGTGGGTTCGGCTGCAGTCGCTGCGGAGACGACGGTCAGGGTGAGTAGCGCGGCGGCCCGAAGACTCATGTTCACGACTCCTGTGTCGGTGCAGCCGCGGCGATGCCACGGAAGAACTGCTCGGTGTGCGCAGCGAAGTACGTCTCGGGATCGATCGGCGGCTCGACGACCGCCGCGAACGAATGGCGCCACACGGCCGCCATCATGATGGGGGCAATGGCCAGGCGAGCCATGTTCGCGGTGTCCATGGCGCGGAACTCACCGCTCTTGACGCCATGATCGAGCACGCGCGTGAGCAGCGCGTGACTGCGATGGATGACCTCGTCGTGATAGAAGCGCGCAAGCTCGGGGAACTTGCCGGCCTCGGAGAACATGAGCTTGGGCAGGCCCGAGAGCCGCGTCTGCGTCATGACGTCCCAACGCTGGCGGAGCAACGACTCCAGCAACTCGCGCGACGTGCCACGATGCGCCTCGACCTTCTGTTCGGCCGCTTCGATCATGGGCAGCATGGCTTCACGCACCGCAGCCTTGAACAGCTCGGCCTTGCCTGCGTAGTAAAGGAAGATCGTGCCCTTGGTGCAGCCGGCATGCCGAGCCACATCCTCGAGGCGCGTGGCTTCGTAACCATGCTCGACGAAGGAGTCCAACGCCGAGGCCAGGATCTCGCCCGGACGCGTTTCCTTGCGACGGCGCCATCGAGGCGCGGGGCGGGTCGTTGCGGTGGGGACGACGGGCGTCGTGGTGTCGGAGGTCATGTAAGGCTCCTGTCATTTAGTGACTGACTGGTCAGTCAACTATGCTATTAGACGCTCGAGTCAGCAAATGGATTCGGCCCACCCGGCCCCACCCCACGGTCGCACCCTCCATGGCCCTCACGGACGAGCCCATGACCCCGACTCCGCTGCCCGAGCTGTCCACGCTGCTGCCCCGCGAACTCGCCGCCGAACTCCTGGCGCTCGCGCGCGCCGGCGGCGCCACGTTCGCGGATCTCTATGCCGAGCACGCCATCGTGACCGGCTTCTCGCTCGATGAGCGCCGTTTGAAGAGCGCGTCGTACTCGGTGCTGCAGGGCGTGGGCATCCGTGCGATCCGTGGCGAACAGACGGGCTACGCGTACGCCGACGGTTTCGATCCCGATGCGCTGCGCGAAGCGGCACGTGTCGCGGCGCGCATCGCGCGCGAGGCACCGCCCGCCAGCATGGGCGCGGGCGGTGTGCCGCTCGCGTTCCGTGTCGCCGATGCCGCCGCACCGTTCGTGCTGCGCGAGCCCGCCACGCTGTCACTCGATGAGCGCCGCAAGGTGGAGCTGCTCACGCGCTGCGATGAAGCCGCGCGTTCGCATGATGGCCGCGTGCAAGAGGTGTCGGCGTCGTTCGCGTCGTCGGCCAAGTCGTTCCTCGTGGCCAACACCGATGGCGTGTGGGCCGAGGACCGCACGCATCTGTCGCGCCTGGTGGTGTCGGCGCTCGCGCTCGAGAACGGCGAACGCCAGGAGTGCCTGGCCAC
>JAIOPJ010000004.1 GCA_021413975.1 Gemmatimonadota bacterium | reverse complement strand
CCGAGACTGCTGTCGTCCGGTGACATCATGGACGACAGGAGATCGCGTGGACCGTGAAGACCGACCGGGGCGCACGATCGCGAACGGTGACCGGTCCCGTTCCTGGCGGCCCGTGATCGCGCTCCGGAGGGCAACACTGCGGCACTCCCTAAGGAGGCGACCCCTGCGTTCGCGGCGCGGGGGTCCGGGGCGTGCCCCATGGCCGGCGCTCCGCAAGGCGCCTGCACGAGCGTCCCGGCCCCGCGCCGGGCGCGTGCTGGCCCCTGCGCCGGACCCCATTACGGGTTGCGCCACGGCCACACGCCCGCGTACCCTCGCGCCCTTCGCGCCCATAACAGCCGGGCGCGCCCGAGCCCAGGACCGGGCTTCCGTCATCGCGCAAGGAGATCAAGCATGCGTCACCGCCTCCGGTTCGCTCTGCCGCTCATCGCCGCGTTGTTCGTGGCGAGCGTGGCCGTGGCCGAGCCTCTCGGATCGCACTGGCAGTTCACGCCGTTCGGTGGCTTCACCATGTTCGACGGCAAGCTGCGCTTCCCGGGCAGCACTCTGCCTTTGACCGACGACCTGCACGTGGGCGGCCGCCTGGCGTGGCAGTCCAAGAGCTGGATCGGCATCGAGGCCGCTGGTGGCTTCTCGCCGACCGCCGAAGACGTGCCGAACGGCCGCGACTTCGACTGGCTGCACGCGAGCGGCAACCTGGTGTTGTCGCCGGCGCAGGGCCGCTGGGGTGGACCGTTCCTGTTCGTGGGCGGTGGCTGGACGCAGGCCAAGCCGTCGGCGGGCACGAGCACCGAGACCGGCACGATCGAGTTCGGTGGCGGCGTGAAGCTGTGGATGACGGACAACGTCGGCCTGCGCTTCGAGGCGCGCGACGTGTCGTTCAAGCCGCTCAGCAACACGTCGGCCTCGGACCACATGCACAACGTCATCCTGGGCGCGGGCCTCACGTTCGCGCTGGGTGGCACGCCGCGTGACACCGACGGCGACGGTGTGCCCGACAAGAAGGACAAGTGCCCCGGCACGCCCAAGGGCGCCAAGGTCGATGCGACCGGCTGCCCGCTCGACACCGATGGCGATGGCGTCTACGACGGCCTCGACATGTGCGAGGGCACGCCCAAGGGTGCCACGGTCGACGCGAAGGGTTGCCCGAGCGACGCCGATGGCGATGGCGTGTTCGACGGCATCGACACGTGCGCCGATTCGCCCAAGGGCGCGACGGTGGATGCCAAGGGTTGCCCGAGCGACAGCGATGGCGACGGCGTGCTGGACGGTATCGACCAGTGCCCGAACACGCCGAAGGGCGCGGTCGTGGACGAGAAGGGCTGCCCGAAGGATTCCGACGGTGACGGCGTGTTCGATGGTCTCGACCAGTGCCCCGATACGCCGGCCGGCCTCAAGGTCGACGTGAAGGGCTGCCCGATCGAGGTCACGGAGCGTGAGACGGAGCTGCTCGACACCGGTATGATCCGCCTGCAGAACGTGAACTTCGAGACGAACAAGGCGGACATCCTGCCCGAGAGCTACCCCACGCTGGACGCCGTGGGCATGCTGCTCACCAAGTGGCCGCAGCTGAAGCTCGAGGTCGGCGGCCACACGGATGCGCGTGGCTCGGCGGTCAAGAACCAGAAGCTGTCCGAGGCCCGCGCCGAGTCCGTGCGCGCGTACCTCACCACCAAGTTCACGACGCTGGATCCGGCTGCGTTCACGGTGAAGGGCTACGGCAAGGCCAAGCCGATCGTGCCCAACACGACCGAGCTCAACTGGGCCAAGAACCGCCGCGTCGAGTTCGTGGTGATCAACAAGGACGTGCTCAAGAAGGAGATCGAGCGCCGTCGCCTCCTGCAGCAGAACGAGGCCGCGCCGGACTCGACGAACAAGTAAGCCGCAACGCAACGCACGAAGCCGGAGAGCACGCGCTCTCCGGCTTTCGTGTTTCCAGACGGCGCGCTCGCCGCCACAAGCTTGCGCCGCGCGCGGTGCACAGGCAGGCTGCGGCGCATGTCCATTGATACTGAGCAGGATCTGATCGCCATGCAGGCCGTGGGCGCCGTGGTGCGTGACACGCTTGCCGCCATGCGCGCGGGCGTCGCACCCGGCGTGACCACGGGCGACCTCGACGCCATCGCGGGCCGCGTGTTCAAGGCCGCGGGCGCGCGTTCGGCGCCGCAGCTGGTGTACGACTTCCCGGGCATCACGTGCATCTCGGTGAACGACGAGATCGTGCACGGCATCCCGTCCAAGAAGCGCAAGCTCGCCGAGGGCGACCTCGTGAAGCTCGACGTGACCGCCGAG
>JAIOPJ010000003.1 GCA_021413975.1 Gemmatimonadota bacterium | reverse complement strand
GGCCCCGCGGTCGCGGCCTTGCGGAACTCGTCCATGACCGCCTGCACCGTGTCCTGCTCGATCGGCGGCAGCAACGCGATCTCACGCGTCACCGCCTCCTGCTCCTCGGGCGACAGGTTCTGCATGAGCTTCGCACCGTGGTCGGGCCCGAGCGCGAGGAACAGGATCGCGGTCTTCTGCAGGCCGGACAACGAGTCGAGGCGCGGAGCGCGGGTGGTCGGGCTCATCTACTTGGTCTCCGCCAGCCAGGCGCGCAGCACCTGCGTGGTGGCATCCGGCCCCGGCTCCGCCAGCAGACGCTGACGCAGCATGGTGAGCTCGCCCGTGTCCTGCGCCGGCATGCCCGCCGGCCCGGCCTGCGGTGCCGGCATGGGCTCGCCCGCCGGACGCGCCGGCGTCTTGAGCACGCGCAACGCCAGCACGAGCAGCGCCACGATCGCGGCCACGGCGAGCAGCGGTCGGCCGAACTTGTCGGCCATGCCCAGGAGGTCCGGCGCCGGCTTGGTCGCCGACGGCCCCGTGCCTTCGGGCACGGCGATGGGCTCGAACGCGATCGAGTTCACCGTGAGCCGGTCGCCACGCGTGCTGTCGATGCCGGCGGCATCGCGCGCCATCTCACGCAATTGGTCCACGGTCACGCCCTTGCCGGCGGCGAGCGCGGTCTGATCCACGAGCACGGCCACGGTGAGCTTCTGGATCGCACCACTCGCGCTCACACTGCGCTCCATCTTGCGCGTGTTCTGATACGAGTTGTTCACCACCGTCTGCGCGCCGCCGCCATCGGTCTCGCCGGCCTCGCTGCGCTGCTCGTTCTGCAGCACCTGGCCATCGGGATCGAAGCTCTCGGCCGTACGCTCGATCTGGTCGAACGACAGGCTGGCGGCCACCTCGGCACGCACGCGGCCCATGCCCACGACCGTGCTCAGCAGCTCCTCGATCTTCGTGGCGAGCTTCTGCTCGAGCGCGCGCTGCGTCTCCATGTTGCGGCTGGCGTTGCCGCTGGCACCTGCGCTGGCCGGCACGGAGAGCACATGTCCGGTCGCATCCATCACCGCCACGTTCTCGGCCGGCAACTGCTCGACCGAGTTCGACACGATGTACACGATGCCCTGCACGGACTCCGCCGAGAGCGCGACCCCGTTCTTGAGCGTCACGACCACCGACGCGCTCGCCGGCCGCTCGTTCTTGCGCAGATTGCTCGGCGACGGCAGCACGAGGTGCACCTGTGCCGCCTGCACGCCCTGCAGACTCTGGATCGTCTTGGCCATCTCGCCTTCGAGCGCGCGCTGGTACGTGACGCGCTGCGTGAAGTCGGTCATGCCCCACGAGGCCTTGTCGAACAGCTCGAGTCCGGGCCGGCCGCTCGCGGGCAGCCCTTCCTTGGCGAGCGCGACACGCGCCGTGGCGATCTGCGCGATCGGCACCTGGACCTCGGTGCCTCCGGTCGTGATCTTGTAGTCGATGTTGTTCTTGCGGAGCTGGTCGCCGATCTGACCCGACTCCTTCAAGTCGAGGTCGCGGAACAGCGTCGAGTACGTGGGCGTCGTCATCTGATGCGCCACGACCCACACCGTCACGATGGCCGCTGCCGCGAGCGCGAACAGCAACAGCTTGCGCCCGGCAGGACCCTGCGCGTCCTTGAGGAGTGACTGGATCTCGCTCATTCCACCGGCCTCACTGGACATTCATCACGGAGCGATACGCGTCCGTGAGCTTGTTGCGGAGCTCCACGAGCAGCTCCAGCGAGATGCTGGCTTCCTCGCTGGCTGCCATGACCTGGTGCAGTTCGACCGGCTCACCGCGCAGGAACGACTGGATGAGGTCGCGGGACCCCGTCTCCAGGTCGGACGTGTCGGTGAGGACCTTCTTGAACATGTCGCCGAACGACGGCGCCGACGGATCCGCAGCGGGAGCCGCGGGTGCGGTCGCGTTCGGGAACGTGAGGCGCTGAACGCCGTCGAAACGGATCGGATCCATGACCTAGGCCTTCACATCGATGCGGCCGCCGAGCGGCGCCGGGTTCGTGTCACGGCTCTGGCGCGTCGCCGCACCCGGGCCATACGTGAGTGCACCGAGCGTGTCCTGGCGCGAGAAGAACGCCTGCTCCTCGGGCGTGAGCAGATCCCAGAGGCTGGAACCGTTCGCGGCCGCGGGCGCGGAGGTCTCGGTGGGCGCGTCGGTCTTGCGCACGGCCGGACGAGGCGACTCGCTCGTGCGGACGGGGCTG
>JAIOPJ010000041.1 GCA_021413975.1 Gemmatimonadota bacterium | reverse complement strand
GCACCCTGCCAGAGGTCGAGCCGCCCATGAGCCGAGAGGTCCGGCGCGGCACCACGCGCCACGCGGAACGTGATCGAGTCGAGCTGGAACGGGATCTCGGGCGTGGAGAAGTCGTCGGCGGCGAGTCCGGCGCTCGACGCGACGATCTCGCCCACCACGGGGCGCCAGGTCCCGCGGGCGAGCGTGAGGTCCATCGCGACCGTCGCTTGCGGCGCCTCGGTGCGACTCCCCTTGAGTGCCGGGACCACGAGGCGCACCGGCGTCCCGGGGCGCGTGCGGATGCGCGGGCCATCGGTCGTCTCGGTCACGTCCACGAGCAGTCGCTTCTGCGCATCGCGGAGCACGACATACGCGCTCCACTGGTCCGGCAGGAAGAGCGTGTCGGGGATGACCGTCGCCACCAGCTCGCCGAGCGCGACCTGCCACCCCGACGCGTCGAGATAGGCCACCGGCAGGTCATTGACCTTGAGCAGCGCGCGGCCTGCGGTCACGCGACCCTGCGCGGGACGCATCGCGAAGCCGTTCTCGAACGACACCGATGCGCCGGCGTACTGGGTGCCGCCGAACGCGGCCCGCGCCGGCGCCACGCCGCTGATGCGCATCCCCTGTGCGTCCATCGTCAGCGTCGAGGGCAGCGTGAGCCGGATGTTGCCGAACATGCCGGTCGGGTCGAACGAGCCCTCGCTGTTCGCCAGCGAGAAGCCGAAGACGTTCGTGCTCGCCGCCTGCCGTTGCGTCGCCGTGAGCGCGCCCTGGGCGCCGCCATCCACGGCGCCATCCACGGCCGCACCGCCGATGCCGACCACGGTGGAGGACGGCGACGACTCGAGAGCGAGCCGCCCGTCGAACGTGATCGTGCCCGCCGAGAGGTCGCCGGTCCCGGGATCGATGAGCACCGACGCGAAGGTCGCGCCGATCGTATCGGTGCTCGTGGTGTAGTTCGAGTCCGGCGGTGTGCGCGTGCTCCCCGCCTTCGCCGTCGCCGCGACGCGGGAGACGAGAGCGCGCTGCCGGCCGTCGATCGACAGCCCGTTGACGTCGAGCGTCGCCTTGGCAATCACGAACCTGGCGAACCCGATCGAGAGCTCGAACGGTCCGTTCAGGTCGAACTTGCCGTCGAGCAGCCGCGGAGCGATGACGTCGATGCGGGCTCTCGTCACCGGGGCGCCCGCGCCTGTCATCGAACTCGCGGACTTGGCGGCAGCGGCCGCGGCGGCCTCGCGCGCGCTCTCGGCCGCGGTCCTCTCCGCCGCCCTGGGATCCGCGTCGCTCGTCTCCGATTCCTTCTTCTCCTCGACGATCCTGTTGAACTTGATCGTCACGTCACCGTCATAGACCGCCGTCTGCGCACCGTCCTCCGCGACGGCGAGCGTCAGCGCGCCGCCGGCGAGCGCGAGCTTCGCCACCTTCAGGTCGAACTCGCTCCAGTACGGCTTGTAGCCCGTCACCACGCCGACCAGTCGCCCGTCGGGCGTCATCCGCACGTCGCCCCGCAGTGGCTCGAAGTTCAGCGCCTGCACGCAGCCGATCACCGGGATGCCGCAGTCGGGGAGCGGATGCACGGCCCCGCCGCCGACGGTCGGCAAGGTGGTGAGACGCGGCTCCGCGTCGAGCGCGACGGCGACGCGGCCGCCGAGCGTGCGCAACGAGATGCGGAAGTTGTTCACGGGGCGCAGCGCGCAGCCGTTCTGCCAGCGACGCTCGGTGAGCTGCGCCTCGAGGACACCGCCGCGGATCGTGAGCGTGTCGACCTCGGTGGCGGCGCCGTTGACGCAGAGCGAGACATCGTTCGGGATGTTCGGGAAGCTGATCGCGCTCGCGCCCGAACCCCACTCGAGTCCGGGGTCACGCCCTTCGAGCCACGCGCCCCAAGCGAACGTGCCACCCTTGAATCCCATCGCGCGCGGCTGCACGCCGATCCGGGCGAGTTCCTGGTAGCCGGACGTCGAGGCACGCGGATCGTCCGAGCGGATCGCCGGGAGCACGATGCCGGTCTCTTCGAGGCGGGCGTCCACGATCGTCGGGAGTTGCAATCCTTCGGCGCCACGCAGGAGCGGTCGCATGTCCACCAGCGCGCGCCAGGCGAACGTGCCACCGGGCGCGTACTCCATGCGCTCGAGCCGCAGTCGGCTCAGGCGCATGCGCAGCCAGCCGAGATCGCGCGACGCCTCGGCTTCCTCGCACCGGCCCTGTTCGTCCTCGCGGGTGAGGCTGCCGCGCTCGAGGACCATCGTGAACTCGACGGCGCAGGTGCGGTCCCCCTCCCCGAGCACGCTGAAGACGGCGGGTGCGCGCAACGCCGTCCCGAGCGTGTCGGTCAGGAGGTCCGCGGCGAGCGCACCGGAGAGCGTGCCGAACGTGATGAGTGACTTCTGCGATGCCGGGTCGGGTCGGAGGCCTCTGGCGGGTTCGCAGAATACCGCGAGACGGACCACACCCGATTCCAACGGACCCGACGTCGCGCAACCGACGTCCTGCTCGAAGAGCTGGACCGATCCACCGAGCTCGAGCCGTCCGACCGGAAGCGTCACGCGCGCCGTCCTCGCCGCGAACTGCACCGGTGCGCGGCCGATGCTGGAGATCCGCGCGCCCGCTGCTGCGACGTACTCGAGGCGACCGGACAGTCCGTTGGCCGTCAACTGCACGGTACCCGCCAGGGGAACGGCGGCAGCGCCGGGCAGCGTGAGGGTCGCGGTCGCCGTGAAGCCGGTCGTCGGCGCGAACTCCATCGGCGAGAACGTGAGGAACGGACGCAGCTCGACGGGGATCAACGCTTCGGGGATCTCCGCGCGAACGCGTCCCGAGAGCAACGTGAGGGCATCGCCGCGGAACCCGGCACGAAGCCGCGTCCCCTTCACCGGCTGCGCCCTGATCCCAGGTGCCCCGAGGAACTCGAGCTGGAAGGTGCCGTCGAGTTCGACCTCGGTCTCCGTGCGGGTGATGCGGGCGTCGCGCACGCCGGTCAGCCGGGCCACGCCCGGCAGCAGCGTGATCTCGTCAGGGAGATCGGCGATCCGGCCCACGGGCTTGAGCAGGTCGTCGGACATCTCGAACGACCGGATCTCGCTCTGCGCGCCGTCGCGGAACAGCTGGCGCCCCGCGTCGTCCACGGCGCGCACGCGCCAGGCATAGCGTTTGGTGCGTTCGAGCGGCAGCGCGTCGATCGGATAGATCAGGAAGGGCGTCGGCGATCGCTGCCGGAGCACCGGGATGTTCGCATCGAGCGCGACCCGCGGCACCTGCTTGCCGATCAGTTCCACCACGGTGAGCTCGTACTCGACCGGGATCGACGGCGGCGCCAGCACCGGGGTCCACTGGAAGAACGGCTGCGTCGACACGACCACCTGGTCGTCCGACGGTGCGAGGAGTTGCGGCGGGTCGGGCTGGAGGATCGAGAAGTCGGCGCACGCCTCCGTGACCGGGGTGGTCGCCGTCCCGACGAACACGCGAGCGCAGGCGCGGTACGAGCCCTCGGGGATCTGCCCGGTCTTGATCGCACCGTCCGTCAGCGACGGGTTGCGCGAGACCGTCGTCCAATCGAAGACGACGTCGCGCACGTTATATATGAATGAACTCGGCCCACCCGCGAGCGGGATCGACGGGCTCTCGGTGGTCCCGACCAACCCGCGCTCCGTGCTGTTCAGCGAGACTCTCACCCTGAACGCGGGCGCGCCGGTCCCGGTGTAGGTCACCGTCAGGATGGCCGTCGATGGCACACGCTCCCAATCGGCCAGATACGGGCTGGGCGTCGGCGACATCAGCAGCGCCGACGACCAGTCTGACGCCTGGCCGGTGAGCCGGACGGGCGACAGGACCCCCGCCATGAGCGCAGGCAGGCAGATCCAACCGCAAGCGAGACGGGCGAAGCTCAGTGAGGCCTCAGGGTGGGGGTCCTGCGCCGGTTCAGGTCTGCTGCGACCAGTTGAACGCGGCAGAAGGTAGCCCCACCTTCTCAGGTGACTCTCGTTTTTGTATTGTGCAGGTACCACGTTCTGCTTCAACGACTTAGCGTCGGGCGTCACGGCGCCCCCTGCGAGATTCGGACGGCATGTACACCCTCAGGCTCTTCGGCACGGCACATCTCGAGGGTCCGCAGGGCAACGTGCCCACGCCGGGGCCGCGACGACTCGCGCTGCTCGCTTCGCTGGCCGCGGCCGGGGCCGCTGGACTCACGCGCGACAAGCTCGTCAGTCGCCTCTGGCCCGAGGACGACGACACCCGGGCACGCGCGAAGCTCTCGCAGCTGCTCTACGCCCTCCGCACCGAGCTCGGGACGGACCTGATCGAGGGCACGAGCACGCTCCGGATCGACCCGGCCCAGTGCAGGTCGGATGTGGCGGAGTTCGACGCGGCGCTCGCCGAGCGCCGCGATGCGGACGCGGTCGCCCTCTATGTGGGGCCGTTCCTAGACGGCTTCCATCTGAGCGACAACGCGGAGTTCTCCCAGTGGATGGACCCCGAGCGCTCCCGCCGCGAGTCGGCGGTCCGCGCGGCCTCCATTCGCGTCGCCGAGGCCGTTCCCGACGCGGACACGCCGGCGTCCGCCCTCGCCTGGGCGCGGGCCGTGGCACTCGATCCGCATAGCGGCAAGCTCGTGCTCCGTTCCATGGATGCGCATGTGGCCAACGGCGATCGCTCCGCGGCGCTCCGGGTGGCCGAGCAGTACGCGGGACGTGTGCGCGCCGAGCTCGAATCGGAGCCGGACGCCGCCGTCGTGCGCCGGGCGGACCAGCTCCGGCAGCTCGCGGGCGGCGTCACCGCGCCATTGCCTGGGACCGAGGCGGCATTGGGCGGACCGACCACCGCCCCTCCGGTGCTCACCGCCACGGCGCCCGGTCCGCCGCCGGTGAGCGGACCGCGGCGAAGGACCGGACGGGCACTCGCGTTGGGCACTGTCGCACTCGCCGCCGTCGCCACGGCGTTCGCATGGAAGTCCCGCCAGTCGACCGCGCTCACGAACAACGAGTACGTGATCCTCGCCGAGTTCGAGAACAACACGACGGACTCACTGCTCAGCGGCACCGTCAGCACTGCGGTCTCGGCCGCATTGCAGCAGTCGTCGACGATCGTCCCGCTCCCGCCGACGCGCGTGTCCTCGGCGCTGCGCCGGATGGAGCGTCCCGACACGCTGCGGCGCCTCGGCGTCGACCTCGCCCGTGAAGTGGCGGTGCGCGAAGGCGTGCGGTTCGTCCTCACCGGCGAGGTGATCGCGCTGAGCGGTGAGCGCCAGCTCATCTCCCGCATCATCGAGGCCGGGAGCGGGCGCGCGGTGCGCACGCGGACCTTCCGCGCGTCATCCGACGCGGAGATCCTCCCGGCGATCGATCGGCTCGCGGCGCAGATGCGTCGCGATCTCGGCGAGGCGTCCTCATCGATCGCGCAGGCCCGTCCGCTGCCGGAGGTCACCACCGCATCGCTCGCCGCACTCTCGGCCTTCTCGAACGCGAAGGAAGCCGACTATGTCGACGATCTGCCGCTGGAGATCTCCTTCCTGCAGCGGGCCGTTCGCCTCGACTCGAGCTTCGCGTCGGCACACGCGGAACTCGGCCGCATCTACAACCAGAACAACGACCTGCCCCGTGCGTCGTTCCACTTCACGCGTGCCCTCGCACAGCTCGATCGACTGCCGGTCGTCGAGGCGCTGCGGATCCAGACGTCGGCCGCCTTTGCGCGTGGCGACATGGCCCACGCGGCAGAGCTGAGCCGCCAGCTCGTGGCACTGCGCCCTCGCGACGCGACCTCCTGGGCACTCCTCGGCTTCTACCGCTACGCCAGCGGGGATCACTCCGGATCCAGAGCGGCGTACTCGGTCGCGGACAGCATGGCGCCGCTCACGCCACCCAACCTGCTCAATGTCGGCAACACCTGGTTCGCCGAGGCGCGCGCGGTCAACGATCGCGCGCGGTTCGACTCGGCGCGGGTGTACTACGCGCGCGCGATCGCGGCGACCCCGGCCTTGGCGTTCAATGGCTTCTACAATCACCAGTACGGCACCATCCTCCTCGGTGCCCGCCAACCCGACTCCGCGGCCGCGGTCTTCGACGGCATGATGGCTCGCGGCCCTGCCGATCGTGCGCGCGGACTGCGATCGAACGCCTACCTGGACGCGGTCGAGGGACGGTGGCGTCGCGCCGCGGATCGCATGAGCGAGGCGGCCGCGTTGACAGCCCGCATCAGGGAGAGCAGCACGTCGACCGCGCGCAACCTGGCCCTGCTCGCCGAAATCCGGTTCGCGCTGGGGGAACGGGAGGCGGCGCGCCGCGCCCTCGGCCAGGCGACCGCGATCGCGTTGCGTGACCCGCTCGAGACGCGAGCGCTCGCGTTCATCGCGCACGCACTCGTGAACGAGGGCGATCGCTCCAACGCACAGCGTGTGCTGGGACGCATGCGCGCCGCCGCCCGACCGGAGTTCGCGGCGGAGCAGTCGGTGATCCACGCCGTGGAGGGTGCACTGCTGCTCGCCGAGGGCAAGCCGACGGCCGCCCTCCCCGTGCTGAGGTCCGCGATCGAGATCGACTCGACCCGTCTCCAGACGAGGATCGCGTACGCCCGCGCGCTCGCGGCCGCCGGACAAGACTCGGCCGCCGACGCCGCATGGGAACGCATCGGCGAGGCGCTGGAATTCGGCCTCGAGGGCCAGGTCGAATGGCAGTTCTCGGATTACGAGCGCGGCCGGTCGCTCGAGCGACTCGGCCGCGTGGAGCGCGCGATCGCGATCTATCGCAGGCAGCTGCAGCGACAGCCGCAGATCACCGGTGAACCCGAGCCCTTGGCGCTCCGCGCCACAAAGGAGCGCCTGCGTGCGCTCGAGGCGCCGCGCTAGCCGGGCTAGAGCCGGAAGAACCTCACGTACTTCGCCACGAGCCCGCCCCGCAGCGGCCGGTCCCATGGGATCCCCCGGTCGAGCCCCGTGGGCCAGGTGCTGTTCCACACCACATAGAGATCGCTGCCGGGCGACGTCGTCCACCGCACCCGCGCGTTCACCGCGGCACGGTCGGACTGGTCGTCGAACTGCAGGAAGGCGGTGGCCGTCAATCGTGGGGAGGCGGCGTAGTCGCCGCGGAAGCGCAACGTATTGGCCACGAACGCGCCCGCCGGCAACGACACGTCGTTGCGCGACCAGTCGAGGTTGAGCTCGACGTGCGGTTGGAGTCTCAGCTTGTACGACAGCGACAGATCGGTGCGGTCTCCATCGTAGAACCGGCCCGTCACCACCGAGGCGCCGACGGCCCAAGCGCGTACGTTCGACCCCGAGTACTGCAGACCGACCTGGTTCCACCAGTAGTTCCCCGCCGCCACCATCGTGCCCGGCACGAGCGTGAAGTCCGCCGTCGGGCCGTCGAAGCGGCGCTGCACCGTGAGGTTCAATTGGTCGCCCGACTGGAACTGCACGCCGATCGGCCGCATGGAGAAGCTCGCGTTGTCGAGCGGGCCGCCGATCCGCTGGACGATGTCGTAGTTGAGCAGACTGAACTCGAACCGCCGGATCACCCTGGCACGCTTCGGACGCGGGAACAGGCTGAACTGCCCCGCGTATCGGTCGATCCCTCCCTGAGAGACGAAGCCGAGCGCGGGATTGTAGCCCGCCTCGATCCGATCGAACCGGAACACGACGTCCGCCTTGTCATTCGGATAGTCCGCGACGAACCGGTAATGCGCGCCGGCCGGTGCTCCGCTGCTGTCCCGGCTCCACGCCGCGTTGCCGGCGAAGACCAGGTTCTCCCGCCCACGGAGGATGAACGGCAATTCGACATCGAGTCCGCCCGCGACTGCGCCGGGCCGCGCCTCGCGGTCGCTGTAGGTCGCCATCGCGCCGACGTATCCGCGGCCCAGCACATCGTGACGCACGCGCGCCACGAGATCGGTCGCCTGCTCCGAGTCGCCTGTGCGTACCGCGAGCAACCCGAGTTGATTCGAGCCGACCCGCCCCTGAACACGCGCACCGAACGGTAGCTCGACAGGAGCACCACCGCTGCCGAGGCCGATGCGCCGGGAGTAGAACATCTGCGACTGCTGCGGACGCCCGAACGAGAAGATCGCCGACCCCTCGGTGAAGAACGGCCGCTGCTCGGGGAAGAAGAGCGGGAAGCGCGTGAGGTTCACCACCTGCCGGTCGACCTCGGCCTGCGCGAAGTCGGGAAGCACCGTCAGATCGGCCGTGAGTGTGTTCGTGACCGGCACCTTCACGTCTAGCCCCGTCGCGAAGCGGCTCGCGGGGTCGGCCCCGATCGTCTCGACGCCGTTGGCGTCGAAGCTGCGCTCGCGGAGCGTGCCCTCGCCGAGCACGAACGGGCGCAGCTCGGCGCGCGCTCTGGGAGGGAGGGCGGGAAAGCCGACGATCGTCCCCTCCTCCTCGAGGAAGCGATAGCCCTGTCCGCGCTTCCAGGCGCGCCAGAGCACCTCCTCGTTGGTCCGCGGGAGGAAGCGCCGGAAGTTCATCCCCATCGTCGAGACGTCCTTCGGGTAACGGAGCGTCGCCCAGGGGATCAGCATCTCGACCGTCCATCCGTCGGCCTGCACCGCGGTGCGGGCGTCCCAGATGCCGTCCCACTCCTCGTTGCCGCTCTCGAAGTTGACGTGCTCGCCATCCCAGAGCGCGCCGTTGGAGTTGGTGCGGAAGTAGAAGGCGCTGCGCTTGTCGCTCAGGCCGTCGATCATCATGCTCACGTAGTCGTCGGACCGAAGCTCGGCATCACGGCGCAACTGCGAGCGAAAGCGATTCGCGACGTCGTGGTCGTAGTTCCACCAGCCGACCACGAGCCCCGCCGGGGTCGCCAGGAGCCGCACCACGGTGCGTTCGCTCGGCGTGCCGCCCTCGGTCGGCTCCTTCGTCCTGAAGTCGGTGATGGAGTCGGCGAGCGCCCAGTCGGGCTCGTCGAGCTTGCCGTCGAGCCGGACGTTCGTGCCCGTCGGGCGCACGCGTGGTGCGGGCGCCGCCGGCACGGCCTGACCCGCGAGCGTGCTCGGCAGGGCGGCAAGTAGCGCGACGACGAGCGGGTGAAGGCGGTTACGCATCGGTCAAACCTAAACGCCCGCCGGCGGCGGATCGTTGTCTCGCGATCGGCGCGTCACCGGCCCCCCTTCCGGGGCCCCCGACTACATCTTCGGCTTCCCCGAACGCAGGTACTCGGCCGCCGCGTTCGCCATGAGCCGCACGCCGATCTCGAGTGCCGCGTCGTCGCCCTGGAAGAGCGGCGAGTGGTTCGAGGCGGCCGTGCGCCAGTCGACCGCCGTGGGTGTGACGCCGAGACCGAACATCACGCCCGGCACCTTCTCCTGGAACCGTGAGAAGTCCTCGGCCGGCATCGACGGCTGGGCGATCCCCACGTTCGCGGTGCCCGCCGTGCGACGCAGCACCGGCCCGAGGAACTCGGCGAGAGCGATGTCGTTCACCGTGACCGGATACCCCTCGACGATCGTCACGACGGCCGTCGCGCCCGACGCCTCGGCGATGTTCTCCGCGGTGCGCTTGAGCCGCGCGTGCACCTCGGTGCGCATCTCCGGGCTGAGCGCCCGGATGGTGCCGATCATCACCGCCGTATCGGGGATGATGTTCTCGCGCAGGCCGCCGTGGAACGCGCCGACCGTCACCACGAGCGGCGCCGAGGCGAGATCGACCTGCCGGCTCACGATCGTCTGCAGCCCGAGCAGGATCTGCGCCCCGACGACCAGCGGATCGACTCCCGCCGAGGGCATCGCACCGTGCGTCTGCTTCCCGTGCACCACGATCCGGAAGTTGTCGGTGCTCGCCTGCAGCGGTCCACCGCGGTACCGCACGGAGCCGAGTGGTCCCGGACCGACGTGCAGGGCGAAGATCGCGTCGACGGCAGGAGCCTCGAGCGCGCCGTCGCGGATCATCGGGCCGGCGCCACCGACCGGGGACCCTTCCTCGGCGGGCTGGAAGATGAACTTCACCGTGCCCTGCAGCTGCGCGCGCATCCCGGCGAGCACCTCGGCCGTGCCCATGAGGATCGCGACGTGCATGTCGTGCCCACAGGCGTGCATGACGCCGGTCTCCACGCCGTTGTAGACGGTGCGCTTGGTGGACTTGAACGGCAGGTCCACGAGTTCGGTGACCGGGAGCGCATCCATGTCGGCGCGGAGCGCGACGACCGGTCCCGGTCGGCCGCCCTTGAGGACGCCGATCACGCCATTCCCGCCGACGCCGGTGCGGACCTCGAGGCCCAGTGCGCGCAGCTGGGCGGCGACCAGCGCCGACGTGCGCGTCTCCTGGAACGAGAGCTCCGGATTCTGGTGGATGTCGTGACGCCACGCGATCACGCGAGGCGCGATGTCCTTGGCCCGGCGATCGATCTCGGTCACGAGAGGATCGGCGCGCTGCGCGACGAGACACGAGGGGATCAGCGCCATCAGGCAGACGAACGACAGGGAGCGGAGCACGGTGGAGTCCGGTTCGGGGAGTACGGCAATTTGCGCACTGCTGCGGCTCTCGGCCAACTTGAGGGGTCGCCGGGCGCCTCCCGGGACTCATCATCCTCTGAGGGAACAGATGCGCATGACCACTGCAACCACCGTGCGGTACGCCGCTTCGGTCACCCTGATCGCCTCGCTCGCCGGTGTCGCCGCTCCGCTGTCGGCGCAGGGTGCCGCGAATCCCACGACGCCTCCCGCCACCGCGGAGGTGCAACGGACCCAGTTGCACGACTTCCGGATCGTGACCGTCGTCGACGGACTCGTGAGTCCCTGGGGCTTCGCCTTCCTCCCGGGCGGCGACATCCTCGTGACGCAGCGTGGCGGCCAGCTCCGGCTCATCCGCGGCGGCAAGCTCCTGCCGGAGCCCATCGCCGGCGTGCCCGCCGTGCGCGCCTCGGGTCAGGGGGGGCTGCTCGACATCGTCACGCACCCCAAGTTCGCCGAGAACAAGCTCGTCTACATCAGCTATTCCAAGCCGAACGCCGACGGCTCGCAGGGAACGACCGCGGTGATCCGTGCGCGGTGGGCGAACGACCGCCTCAACGACGTGCAGGAGATCTTCGAGGCGAAGGTCTGGTCGGCGGGTCGCGGCCACTACGGCTCGCGGCTGGCATTCGATCGCGATGGCTACCTCTTCATCACGCTCGGAGACCGCCAGGTCCCGCCCGTCGGCGACCTCGAACACCACCCGGCACAGGACCTCACGACGCACCACGGCAAGACGATCCGACTCAAGGACGACGGCTCGGTCCCGGCGGACAACCCGTTCGTGAACACGCCGGGAGCGTTGCCGGAGATCTGGAGCTACGGACACCGCAACATGCAGGGGATCGCGATCCATCCGGTGACGAACCAGGTCTGGACCATCGAGCACGGGCCGCAGGGCGGCGACGAGCTCAATCTCGATCAGGCGGGCAAGAACTATGGCTGGCCCGTCATCGGCTTCGGCGTGAACTACGGATCGGGGAAGCAGATCCACACCGGGACGATCCGCGCCGGGATGGAGCAGCCGGTGAACGTCTGGGTGCCTTCGATCGCGGTGCAGAACATCGTGATCTACACCGGCGACAAGTTCCCCGAGTGGAAGGGGAGCTTCTTCGTCGGCAGCCTGGTGGGCGAGCGTCTCGTGCGGCTCACGCTCGACGGCACCACGGTGAAGAACGTCGAGAACATGGTGCAGGGGCGCGGGCGGATCCGCGGGCTGCGTCAGGGGCCCGACGGCTACCTCTACCTCGCCTTCGAGGACGCGGCGGGTGGGCCCTCGAAGCTCGTGCGGCTGGAGCCGGTGAAGCGGTCGTAGTCCGCGACGCGCCGGGACGGGAACGGGGGGCCGCCAGTCGGCGGCCCCCCGTTCTCGTGCTCCGGCGGTGTCTCAGCGCTCTCGCACGGTGATGTGGATCGGCGCACTGATCAGCGGCGGGCCGATGACCTTGTGCTCGAAGTCGGCGAGCACCAGGCGGAGCGTATAGCGGCCCGGCGCCAGCGTGAGCGAGGTCTCGATCTGTCCGCCGCCGAAGTGGCGGTGCAGCGAGTCGGCGGGGACGATCATCCCCGGAGCCGGGGGAGTCGCGTTGATGATCACGTGGAAGTGACCGGTGTTCGGCAGATTCACGCCGGCAGGCGCGACGCCGTAGTTCTTCAGGCCGAAGGCGAGATCGAACGTCGGACCGACCACGGCACCGTCGCGGGGGGCACGGAAGTAGATCTGCGGTGTGGCCTGCCGGGCCGGCGCGGCCACGGTGGGCGGCGCCGGACTCGATGCCTCGGGTCGGGCCTGTGCTCCGAGGGGCGACGTGAAGCAGGCCGCGACGACGGCGACGGCGCGCAAGAGGGAATTCGTTGTCATGGTCATGGATGATTAACACCGAGGGAGGGCATTCGGTTCACCGCGGGGCCGCGAGTTCCTTCAGCCACGCCCCGATCGCGCGCTCGAAGTAGCGCGGATTGAACAGCACCCACTCGCCGAGCGGCCCGGGGATCCGGTACTCCGCGCCGGCCGCCTCCGCCGTGATGCCGCGCTCGACCGCGCGCCGCGCCGCGGCCTCCACGCTCTCCAGGAGCGCCAGGTAGCGATCGAGTCCGGCCGGCGTCGCCACGCTGCCGTGTCCCGGCACATACGTCGCCCCGCGCAGGTCGCGAAGCGCCTTCACGCTGCTCGTCAGCCGCGACGGCACCGCATCCACATAGTTGGGGAACATCCCGTTCCAGACCAGATCGCCGCAGAAGACCACGCTCGCCTCCTCGACGCGCACCGCGACGTCCGACGGCGTGTGCCCGTCGAGCGGCCGCAGCGTGACCGTTCGTCCGCCCAGGTCGAGGCTCGTCGTCGCACCGGCGTTCACGAGTTCGGCATCGCGCAGCAGGTCAGCGGGGGCGCCCGCGTTGCGCTCGGTGACGAGCGCGCGCGTCGCATCCGTCAGTCGCAGCTTGGCGCCACCACCGTCGATCGCTCCGCGCACGCCACCGGAATGGTCGGAGTGGTAATGCGTGAG
This sequence comes from Gemmatimonadota bacterium, assembly GCA_021413975.1. Classification (GTDB taxonomy): domain Bacteria; phylum Gemmatimonadota; class Gemmatimonadetes; order Gemmatimonadales; family Gemmatimonadaceae; genus Pseudogemmatithrix. The sequence continues at coordinate 10,909 of JAIOPJ010000041.1, read as the reverse complement.
CAGCACGTGGGTCGGCGCCCGGCCGGTGAGCGCGACCGCCTGCGACGCCATCCACTTGGCACCGGCGTCGCTGGCGAAGGCCTCGACCATGAGCACGCCGTTGCGCCCCGCGACGAGTCCGCCGTTGCAGAGCGTGGTGCGATCGCCCGTGAGTGGCGTCGACACCATCGCCCACACACCTTCGGCGATGCGTTCGAGTCGGCCCCACGGCTCCTCGGCGACGACGCTGCCCGCAGGCGCCGCACCCGTCGCCACGCCTGCCCAAGCCCCTCGCACGAACGGCGACGCGGCCGAACTCATCAGGCTCAGGTGCGCCAGGCACGACCCGGCGGTCCCTACGAAGTCGCGACGCGAGAGCCGCCGCTCGGCGGGTGCGGTCACAGCGCGTCCACCTGCTTGACCGCGCCGAGCAGCACGTTCACGCCGTTCACGACATCCTCCGGCTTGGTGAACTCCTTGGGCGAGTGACTCACCCCACGCACGCTCGGCACGAAGATCATCCCCATCGGACAGATGTGCGCCATCTCCTGCGCGTCATGCCCCGCGCCGCTCGGCATCCGCTGTCGCGAGAGGCCGAGCGTGGCGGCGCTCGACTCCACCGCCTGCATCATCGCCGCGTCGGCCATGGCGGGCGCGCTGCTCGTGAACTCACGGAATGCGAACGTCGTCCCGCTGGCCGCGCCGATCTCGCTCCCGATGCGCTTGAAGCGTTCAGCGAAGCGCTCGAGCCTGCCCGCGTCGAGATCGCGCAGGTCCACGGTGAGCTCCACGCGCCCGGCGATCACGTTCCGCGTGTTCGGCGTGGGCACCACGCGCCCCACGGTCGCGACCTGACGGCCGGGCTCGCTCAGGATCGCCTCGTTGATCGCGACGGTGAATCGCGCGGCGGCGAGCACGGCGTCGTGCCGCTGGTCCATCGGCGTGGCGCCGGCGTGGTTCGCCACGCCTTCGACCGTCACCTCGAAGAACCGCAGGCCGACGATCCCCTGCACCACGCCGACCCGCAGCCCCGCGCGCTCGAGGAGTCCGCCCTGCTCGATGTGCAGTTCCAGGTAGCAGGCCGCACTCCCCGGCGCACGCACATCGCGCTCGAGCGCGGCCACGTTCCCGCCGACGAGTCCGATCCCCTCGCGGATGGTCTTCCCCGATCGCGCGACGCCATCGAGGTCCACCGACTTGAAGTCGCCCACGGCGAGCTTGCTGCCGATGACGCCCCCTTCCTCGTTGGACCAGACCACGACTTCCAGAGGGTGCCGCAGCCGCGTGCCCTGCTCACGCAGCGTGCGCGCGACCTCGATCGCGCCGAACGATCCGAGTGGTCCGTCGAAGTTGCCGCCATCGGTCACGGAGTCGATGTGCGAACCGATCACGATCGGCTTGAGCGCGCGGTCGGTGCCCTCGATCCGGCCGATGATGTTCCCGGCCGCGTCGATGCGCGGCGTGAGTCCCGCCTGCCTGAACAGGTCGAGCGTGAAGACGCGACCGGCGAGATCGGCCTCGGAGTAGGCCACGCGATTGATGCCGCCCGGCGTGCGGCCGATCCGGTCGAACTGCGCGAGCCAGCCGTTGACGCGCGCGCCGTCGGCGACCGCGGGCGCGACTGGACCGGCGAGGCGGATCAGCGGGCCGACACCGAGTGGCACGGCGGCTGTCGCTGCGACCTGACCGAGGAAATCGCGCCGCTGCATGAGTGCTCCCGCTGCCCCGAGTAGCGCCGCCGAGCTCCGCAGCGTCCGGCAAAGCTACCGGCCGAGCAGGGCGCTCGCCAACAAGGTGCGCGTGTACTCGTGCTCCGGTGCGCCGAGCACCTTCGCCGCCCCTCCCTGCTCGACGATCCGCCCCTGCCGCATGACGGCCACACGGTCCGCGAGCCGCTCGACGACCGCGAGGTCATGCGAGATGAAGAGGTAGGCGATCCCGCGCGACCGCTGCAGCTCCATCAGCAGGTTGAGCACCTGCGCCTGTACCGAGACATCGAGCGCGGAGACGATCTCGTCACAGACGACCAGCGCCGGTTCCACGGCGAGCGCGCGCGCGATGGCGACACGCTGGCGTTGGCCGCCGCTCAGCTCGTGCGGGAAGCGCGCCGCGAGTTCGGGCCGCAGACCGACCTCCTCGAGCAGCCGCCGCATCCGCGCGTCCGCCTCCGCACCCTCGGCGATCCCGTGCACGTCGATCCCTTCGCGCACCAGGGCACCCACGCGCATCCACGGGGAGAGCGAGTCCGACGGATCCTGGAAGACGATCTGCATCCGCCGTCGCAGCCTGCGCAGTGCCCGCGCTCCGAGGGAACGCACGTCGGTGCCGTCGAATCGCACCTGTCCCGACGTCGGTTCGACCAGGCGCAGCGCCATGCGGCCGGTGGTCGTCTTCCCGGAGCCGCTCTCTCCCACGAGCGCGAGCGTCTCCCCCGCCGCGACGGTGAACGAGACGCCGTCCACGGCGCGGTGCGCGCCGAACGCCTTCACGAGGTCGCGCGTCTCGAGGAGCGGTGCGCTCATCGCCCCGAGCCGGACACGGATGCGCCGAATGCCGGAGACGCGGCCTCGCCGCCTCCCGCGAGATGACATCGCGCCGCACCACCCTGCTGGCGCGCCAGCAACAGCGGTTCCTCGATGGTGCAGCGCGCGATCGCCACGTCGCATCGCTCCCGGAACCGGCAGCCGGTGGGCCACGCGGTCGCCGCGGGCACCATTCCCTGGATGGCACGGAACGGACCTCGCCCGTCGCCGATCCTGGGCAGCGAGGCGAGGAGTCCACGCGTGTAGGGATGCGCCGGCGAGACGACCCCGTCCACCACCGGTGCGTCCTCGACGATCTGCCCGGCGTACATGACGAGTGCTCGAGTGCAGGTCGCCTCTACCACCGCGAGGTCGTGCGTGATCAGCAACAGCGACGTCCCCGACTCCCGCTGCAGACGCCGCAGCAGGTCGAGGATCCCGGCCCGCACCGTCGCATCGAGCGCCGTGGTGGGTTCGTCGGCGAGCACGAACGCGGGTTCGAGGAGCAGTGCCATCGCGATCAACACGCGCTGCCGCATCCCGCCCGAGAGTTCATGCGGGTAGCTCCGGGCCGATCGTTCCGGGTCGGGGAGTCCCACGCGCGCGAGCATCGTGACCGCGCGGCGCGCCGCGACCGCACGCGACCGCTCCCCATGTGCGCGCGCGACCTCCGCCACCTGGTCTCCCACCCGCCGCAGCGGATCGAAGGCCGTGGCCGGTTCCTGCGGGATCATCGCGATACGCCGGCCGCGGAGATCGCGCAGGGACCCAGGCCCGAGCGCGGCGAGATCGTGGCCCTCGAACCGGATCGTGCCGCCGGTGATCCGCCCCGGGGGCGGGACCAGTCCCAGGAGAGAGGTGGCGAGCACCGACTTCCCCGCCCCTGACTCGCCGACGAGCGCAACGGACTCGCCTGTCCCGACATCGAATGACGCGCCATCGACGGCGCGCGCGATGCCTGACGGCGTCACGAAGCTCGTGCGAAGGTCGCGCACTTCGAGAAGGGCGGGCATCGGCGGAAGGTGCGACCCGGGGCCGATCGCTCGCAAGCGGCCTCGCGCGTCGGATCCCGGGCCTCGAGCGCGGATCCGGCCTCTGCGCGCGGAGTTTGCGGTCCCTCGGGGCAGGAGACACCTTATCCATCCCATGATGCTCAACGTTCGGATGCCTACCGACCCGAGTCGCAGCGCGCGCCGCATCGCCTGCCTGCTCGCACTCCTGCCCGCCCTCGCCTGCACCGCGCGCACCACTCCCGAGTCCTTCGCACAGGTCGTCGACCGGTACCTCGACGACTTCGCACGCACGCACCCCTCCATCGCCTCGGGCAACGGTCTCCACACCCACGACGATCGTCTCGAGGATTTCTCCGCGGCGGCCATCGCCACCGAGATCACCACGCTCAAGGCGTACCTGGCCACGCTCGACGCCTTCCCCGACTCGACCCTCACGCCCGACGAGCGCGTCGACCGTCGCATCCTCGAAGGCGTGATCGACGGCTGGCTGCTCGAGCAGGAGACACTTGAGAACTGGCGCCGCAACCCGATGCTCTACGCCTCGGCGCTCTCCGACGGCGTGCACAATCTCATGACCATGGAGAACGCGCCGGCCCCGGTGCGCATGCGGCAGCTCATCGCCAAGCTCTCCGGCGTGCCGTCCCTCCTCTCGGCGGCGAACGCGAACCTCACCCGCCCGCCACGGATCTTCGCCGAACGCGGCATCGGCATGTTCCGCGCTGCCGCCGCGACGCTCACCGACGACATTCCGCTCGCCTTCGCTGCCGAGTCGGGAACGCCGCTGATGGACTCGCTCACCCGTGCGACGACCCTGGCGGCGCGCCAGGTGACGGAGTTCGCCGCCGCATACGAGCGCGACATCCTCCCGAGGGCCGACGGCGACTGGAAGGTGGGGGCGGAGCAGGTCGCGCGCCGATACCGCAGTGAGGAGTTGATCGACCTCCCGCTCGACTCCATGGTCGCACTCGGCGAGCGTGAACTCGCCGCCGGTCAGACCCGGTTCCGTGCCGCCGCACGCCGGCTCGCGCCCGGGGCCGACGCGCTCGCGACCTGGCAGCGGGTGCGCCGCGACCACCCGCGCCGCGGCGAGGTCGTGGCCGCCACGCAGCGCATGGTCGACTCGCTCACGCGTTTCGTGCGCGACCATGGGATCGCCGACGTGCCTGCGGATGAGGGCGTGATCGTCGCGCCCTCGCAGCCCTTCGCGCTCGGATTCGCGTCCATGCACGCGTCACCGCCGCTCGAGGCCGTGCCGGTGAAGAGCATCTATTACATCACCGACGCCGACTCCGCCGATGCGCCAGCGGCGCAGGAGGCGTGGCTCGAGCGTTTCAACTACTACTCGCTCGCCAACACCTCGGCGCACGAAGCGATGCCCGGCCATTGGCTGCACGCGGTCCACATGCGCGACACCCCGGGCAAGGTCCGCCGCATCTGGATCGGACTCAACCCGTTCCCGCAGCCGTCCTCGGGGCAGGACGGCTGGGCGCACTACGCCGAGGAGCTGATGGTCGAGCGTGGCTTCATGGGCGGCGACCCGCGGCTCGAGCTCGCGCAGCAGAGCGACGCGCTCACGCGCATCTGCCGGATGCTCTCGGGGATCCGGCTCCACTCCGGCACCTGGACACTGGCACAGGCACAGGAGTGCTTCGAACGGGAGGCCTACGTCCCCGCGCCGGCGGCCAAGCGCGAAGCCGAGCGTGGCACGTACGATCCCACCTACGGCGGCTACTTCCTCGGCAAGCGCGGGATCATCACGCTCCGCCGCGACGTGCAGGCCGCGCAGGGTGCGGCCTTCGACCTCAAGACCTTCCACGCGCGCCTCATGCGCAACGGCATCGCACCCATCTGGGCGCACCGGCAACTCCTCCTCCCCGGCGACACCGCCCCGGTGATCCGATGACCCTCTCCAAGGTGCGCGTCGGAGTGCTCGGCGCAGGTGCCTGGGCCGAGCATGCCCACATCCCCGGCTTCCTCCGCGACCCGCGCTGCGAGGTCGTCGCGATCGCCGACCCCGTGATCGAGCGCGCCCGCGCGTTCGCCGAGCGCTTCGGCATCCCGGAGGCGTACGCGTCGCACGAGGCGATCATCGGCCGCGGCGACATCGACCTCGTCGACGTCTGCACGCCGAGTGCGACGCACTTCGACCTGTCGATGGCGGCGCTCGAGGCGGGCAAGCATGTGCTCTGCGAGAAGCCGGTCGCCTACGACTACCTCGAGACGCGCCGTGCCGCCGCGATCGCGGCCGCGAAGGGACTGAGGACGAAGCTCGGCTTCACCTTCCGCTATGCGCCGGCGATGCGGTACATGAAGGCGCTCATCGACGAGGGGTTCGTCGGCGAGCCGTTCATCTTCAACGGCTACGAGCAGAACTCGCAGTGGCTCGACCCCATGAATCCGCTGCGCCAGGTGGACCACGAGGCCGACCAGTCGGTGATCCAGGTCTCGTCGCTCGAGGGCTACGGCGCGCCGATCATGGATCTCGGGCACCTCTTCATGGGGAGCCGCTTCAAGGAAGTGGTGGGGACCATGCGCAACTTCATCCCCGAGCGGATGGTGCGCGCGACCAACACCATGATGCGGATGAACATCGACGACGGCGACATCTTCATCGGAGAGTTCGCCAGCGGGGCGCTCGGCTCGATCCAGACGAGCTTCGTCACCGTGGGGAACTACCCCGGGCTCGAAGCGCGCGTGTACGGCAGCAAGGGCGCACTCATCTGCCGGCTCGTCGAGGAGAACGGCGTCTGCGAGTCGCTCAAGGCGGCGAGCGCCGACTCGGTGGAGTTCCGCGAGCTCGAAGTGCCGGAGCGCTTCTATCCGCCGGGGGGACACAAGCGCGAATCATGGCGATCGCTCTTCTATGCGAACCTCGTGGGTTCGCTCATCTCCGAGATCCGCGGCGAGGTCCCGGGGAACGAGGGGAACTTCGAGGACGGCGCGCATGTGCAGGAGCTGATCAACGCGGTCGAACTCTCGTACCGCGAGCGTCGCTGGGTCCCGATCCCGCTCGCGGCGGAGCGCACACCCTGAGCGCACCGATCGAGCGCTTCATCGCGCACTATCACGAGCGGAACCCGGTGAACGCGACCTTCACCGGCGTGCACGGGCACGACCATCGCCTCCCCGACTGGACGCGCACGGGCCGCGAGCGCGAGATCGCGGAGATGGGTGCACTCGTGCGCGACCTGCTCCTGGCGCATCCCACCCCGATGGCGCGGTGGGCGACGCTCGAGCGCGGCCGGCGCAGCGAGCCGCATGTGCCGCGCTTCAAGGGACCCGATTGGCGCGCCCTCGCCGCGGACCCGCTCGCGCTCGACGCCGCCCTGGCCGGATCGGCCCTCGCGGTGCGCACGACCGAGCTCGACAGCTATCACTTCCAGGATCGCAATCCCGCGCTCTGGACAGGAGAGGCGATCTTCGGCGCCGTCTCGCTGATGATCCGGCCCTTCGCCCCGCGCGACGCGCGCCTCGGCGCGCTCGAGTCCCGCCTCGAGGCGATCCCCGGGTTCCTCTCGGCGATGCGCACCGTCATGATCGGCCGCGTGCCCCCGCGCTGGATCGACCGCGCACGCCGTGAGTGCGTGGCCGCGTCGCGTCTCTTCGACCGCGGACTGACGCAGTGGCTCGAGGAGGAACCGGTGGACCCGCGGGCCGCGGAACGCATCCGCGCCGCGGGACAGGTCGCCGCCGCCGCGTTCGCCCGCTGCGCCGACGGGCTCGGAGGCCTGCGCGTGGCGAGCGAGCATGAGTATGGCATCGGCGGGGTGGCTCTCGACTCGCTGATCTCCGACGGCCACTGGTGCACCGAGCCGTTCGACGTGCTGCTGCAGCGCGCGCTCGGCGAACTCGATCCGGCCCGCGCGCAGCTCGGTGACGCGATCCGGGAGGTCTCGGGCACACCCGAGGCGTTCCAGGCGGCCCTCGCCGCCGACCATCCGGACACTGCGGGCTATCTGCCCGCCTTCGCCGGGAAGTGGGAGGCCTGTCGCGCGCACGCGGCCCGGCACGACGCGGTGCACTGGCCCGAGTGGCCGATCCGCTACGTGCCGATCCCCGGGTGGGCCCGTGATGCCGCGCCGCATCTGTACTGGCTCTTCTATCGCTCCCCCGCACCCTTCGATCCGTATTCGACGTACGAGTACGTGGTCACGCCGGTGGACGACACGCTCACGCCCGAGGAACAGGAACGGCGGCTCCGTGCGTGCAACAACAGCACGATCACGCTCAACCATGTGGTCCACCACGGTGCCGTGGGCCACCATGTGCAGAACTGGCACGCCACGCACCGGTCGCGGTCACGCATCGGGACGATCGCGGGCGTGGATTGCGCGAGCCGCATCGGCCTCTTCCTGGGCGGCACCATGACCGAGGGGTGGGCCTGCTACGCGACCGACCTCATGGACGAGCTCGGCTTCCTCTCGCCGCTCGAGCGCGTCGCGGAACAGCAGAGCCGCGTGCGCATGCTCGCGCGGGCGATCGTCGACATCAGACTCCACTCGCACCTCTTCTCGTACCGCGAGGCGGTCGCCTTCTACCGCGACACCGTCGGCATGTCGGACGAGGCCGCGAACGGAGAGGCGACCAAGAACTCGATGTTCCCCGCCACCGCGCTCATGTACTGGCTCGGCACGCAGGGCATCCGCGACCTCCGCGAGACCATCCGCGCACGGCGCGGGGCACCCTTCTCGCTGCGGGCCTTCCATGACGACCTCCTCGGCTGGGGGTCCATCCCCGTGCCGCTCGTGACGCGACTGCTCACGGAGACCCATCAGTGATCCTCATCCGACGCGCCGCATCTCTCGTGGTGTTCGCGCTCGCCGCCTGCTCAGGCGAGCCCCGGCGCACCGGCCCGACCAACGACCTCCTCGTCGTCGGCTACGACCGCGAGCCCGACACCATGAACCGGTACGCGACGCACATCCTCGAGGACATCGAGTCCTGCGTCGTCGAGGGGCTCGTCACCAACGACGAGCGGATGAACATCATCCCGGTGCTGGCGGCCGAACTGCCCACGCTGGCGAACGGTGGCGTGCGGATGCGGGGCGACGGGGGGATGGACGTGACCTGGAAGCTCCGCGCGGGCGTGCGCTGGCACGACGGCGTGCCGCACACCTCCGCCGACGTCAAGTTCACGGTCGATGCGATCAACAAGGGGGACTGGAAGCCCGAGAGCGTGGACGGATTCGACCGCATCACGTCGGTCGATACGCCCGACTCGCTCACGGCGGTCGTGCATTACAAGGAAGTGTACGCCCCTTACCTGCTGCAGTTCGTGCGCGGCACGCTGCCCAAGCATGTGCTCGAGGGTCGCGACCTCAACACCGCCAACGACTACAATCGTGCACCGCTCGGCACCGGTCCGTATCGCGTCAAGGAGTGGCGCACCGGCGAGTACATCCTGCTCGAGAAGGCCCCGGATCACTGGCGCGGCGCCGAGTACCCGAGGATCAAGCAGATCCTCTTCCGATTCGTGACCAACACCACCACCCGCATCAACCAGCTCAAGGCGGGCGAGGTGGACATGGTGGCGCTCGTGGCCTGGGACAAGGTGCGCGAGCTGCGCGATGTGCCGGGTCTCCGACTCAATCACGTCGTCGGCAACGGGTACGAGCACGTGACGCTGAATCAACGGCACTTCCCGCCCTTCGCCGACGTGCGCGTGCGGCAGGCCCTCGCCCACGCGGTGGACCGCGAGCTCATCGTGCGCACCGTCCTCGACGGCGAGGTGGAGATCGTGAACGGCCCCGTGCAGCCGCTCTCGGCGGCGTACGAGCCGAATGTGCGCACGTATCCCTATGACACCGCGCGCGCCAATGCCCTGCTCACCGAGGCCGGCTGGACGCGCGGCGCGGACGGCATCCGCACCAAGGGTGGCGCCCGGCTCGCCTTCACGCTCATCACGCAGGCGGGCTTCGCCATCCGCGAGAACGTGGCGCAGACGTTGCAGCAGTCGTTCGCGGCCGTCGGGGCCGACATGCAGGTGCGCCTCATGGACGGCACGACCATCAGCGGCACCTGGTTCGCCGGCGACTTCGACGCGATGCTGCACTGGTGGCAGATGGGCGCCGATCCCGAGCTCACGCTCTTCTTCGCGAGCGACCGCACGCCCCCGGCCGGCCGCAACGTCAATTACGTGAACGACGCCGGCCTCACCGAACTCCTCTACCGTTCCGACCGTACCGCCGACCTCGCCGCGCGCAATGCGCTGTTGCGCGAGGCGCAGAGGCGGATCGCCGAGCTCGCGCCCGAGATCGTGCTCTACAACACCGCCAAGGTCGACGCCGTCCCCGCCACGCTCGGGAACTTCACCGGCAACCCGACCAATGCCGGCCCGTTCTGGAACGCGCACCTGTGGGAGATCGGGAAGCCGTGACGGGGTACGCGAGCCGCGGCGGCTGAGGCCATGACCCGTCTCATCCTCCGGCGGCTCGCGCAGGCCGTACCGCTGCTCCTCGTGGTCTCGGCGATCGTCTTCGCACTGCTGCATGCGGTGCCCGGAGGCCCGCTCGCCGCCTACCTCGAGAACCCGAACGTCCGCCCGGAGGACATCGCGCGATTGCGCGCCGCCTACGGGCTCGACCGGCCGCTGCTGGTGCAGTACGGCGCCTGGCTCCTGGCGTTCGTGCGCGGCGATTGGGGCATGAGCTTCGCCGACGGGCGCCCCGTCCTCTCGCGCATGCTCGAGCGCCTGCCCGCGACGCTCGAACTCGCCGCTGTGTCGGGCGTCGCTGCGCTCGCGCTCGCGGTCGGAGTGGCCATCGGCTCGGTCGTGAACCGCTCGTTCGACCGCGCCGCTTCGGCGGTCGCGGTCGCGGGGATCTCGCTCCCGGTCTTCTGGTTCGGCCTGCTGCTACAACTGCTGCTCGCCCATCGACTCGGCTGGCTCCCGTCCTCCGGGCGCGCGGACTTCGGCGCCTCGGGGCTCGCCGACCGCGTGGCGCATCTCGTGCTTCCAGTGCTCGCCCTCGCGTTCGTGCAGGCGGCGGCCTGGTCGCGCTACCTCCGGCGGGCCCTCCGCGAGGTCCTCGCGCGGCCGTTCATCAGGGCGGCGCGCACCCGCGGGATCGCCGAACGGGACATCCTCCTCAGGCATGCCCTCCCGAACGCCCTCGGGCCCTTCGTGACGGTGGTGCTGCTCGACGCGGCCATGCTCGTGTCGGGTGCCGTCGTCACCGAGAGCGTCTTCGCCTGGCCCGGGATCGGGTCGCTCTTCACCGAAGCCCTCGGCAAGCGCGACTATCCGGTGCTGATGGCGTTCCTCATGGTCGGCGCCGCGGCGGTGGTGCTGTTGAATCTCATCGCCGACCTCATCGTCGCCGCGATCGACCCGCGACTGCGGGAGCCCGCATGACCGCGCCCGCGCCAGCGCCCGCGCCAGCGCCCGCGCCAGCG
>JAIOPJ010000040.1 GCA_021413975.1 Gemmatimonadota bacterium | reverse complement strand
ACTCGCCGCGCCCCGGCACGGTGGCGGAGCGCACCGGGGCGCCGGTGCCGCCACCGGTAGCGCGCGAGCGCGCCGCCGAGCTGCGCGCCATCGGGGCCGGGAAGGCAGCGGCGTACGCATCCGGTCGCGCCGGCACGGTCGCCGACGTGGTGGTCGTCGGCGTGCACACCGCCACTGGCTCGGAGACCCCGCTCCGGAAGGCGCTCACCGAGGACTATCTTGAGGTCGCGCTCGAGGGCGAGTTCCCCCGCGGCTCCAGACTCCACGTGACGCTGGGGCACGACTCGACCGCGACGCCGCTCTAGTCCCCACCCGCACCCCGCGCCGCACATGCCTTCCGTGTACATCGAGACCTACGGCTGCCAGATGAACGTCAGCGATTCCGAGCTGATGTACGGCAAGTTGCAGGCGGAGGGCTACGTGACGCAGGAGACGCCGCACGGGGCCGATGTGGTGCTGATCAACACCTGCGCCATCCGCGAGAATGCCGAGCAGCGGGTGATCGGCCGCCTCGGGGAGTTGCGCCGCGACCTCAAGCCGGGCGCGATCCTGGGCGTGACGGGATGCATGGCGCAGCGCCTGGGGGCGCGGCTGCTCGCGACCGATACGCGGGTGCAGCTCGTGGTGGGCCCCGACGCGTATCGCATGCTCCCCGCGTTGATCGAGGGCGCGCGCAACGGCGAGCGCTTCAGCGCCACCGACTTCGACCTCGAGGAGCACTACGAGGACTTCACGGCGCGCCGCTTCGAGGGCGTGAAGGCGTGGATCCCGGTGCAGCGCGGCTGCGACTACCGCTGCACCTACTGCATCGTCCCCACGACGCGGGGCCCCGAGCGCAGCCGCAAGCTCGCCGACGTCGTGCGCGAGACGCGGGAAGTGGTGGCCCAGGGGATCAACGAGGTCGTGCTGCTGGGCCAGACCGTCAACTCGTACAATGACGGCACGCACGACTTCGCCGATCTGTTGCGCGCGGTCGGTGCGGTCGACGGCCTCCGGCGCCTGCGCTACACGAGCCCGCACCCCAACGACTTCTCCGACCGCGTGATCGCGGCCATGGCCGGGACGCCGGCGGTCTGCGAACATGTGCATCTGCCCATGCAGAGCGGCTCGACGTCGATGCTCAAGCGCATGCTGCGGCGGTACTCGCGCGAGGACTACCTCGACTGCGTCGCCCGTCTGCGGGCGGCGATCCCCGGCCTCGGGATCACCACCGACATCATCGTCGGCTTCCCGGGCGAGACCGACGAGGAGTTCGAGGAGACGCTCTCGCTCTGCCGCGAGGTGCGGTTCGACGACGCCTTCACCTTCAAGTTCTCGGCGCGCGAAGGGACGCCGGCCACCCGGATGCCGCCCGAGTGGACCATCGCGAGCGAGGTCGTCGACCGCCGCTACGAATCGCTCATGGCCACGGTGCGCGGGATCTCGCGCGAGAAGAACATGGGCCGGCTCGGCGAGCGGATGGAAGTGCTGGTCGAGAAGGAAGCGCGCAAGGGCGAACTGCTGCAGGCCCGGTCACGCGACTTCAAGACCGTGCTCGTGCCGGGCACGCCGGAGCTCATCGGCACCTACCTGACGGTCGAGCTCACCGGGACCACCGGCGCGACGTTCACCGGGACACCGGTGCAGGAGCGGCAGCCGCTGCCGATGGCGGGCTAGCGGCCGGACGGGCGCGCGCGCGGCGCCGCGACGGTGTCCGTCGGGAGACAGGCGGCGCGCCGTGCGGCGAGGGTCTCCACCAGACGCGCCATCGCGACCTCCCTCGTGATCCCCGCGCGCGCGGCCAGGAATCCGATCGCATCGTTGTCCTTCGCCGGCTCGCCGTCGGCGAAGATCCACGCCGAATCGCCGCGCTGCGCGATGAACCACCCGATCGCGTGACCCAGCGCGAAGCCGGCCACGTCCGCGCGCGCGTCGTCCCACCAGCGACCCGCGAGCGCCGAGTCGAGTTGCGCCGCGTCGAGCGGCGGGAGCCCGCGGAGCATCGTGCTCGCGCAGACGGACTCCGCGAAGGTGCGCTCGTGCGAGCCGCCATGGTGCAACGCGAACGCCTCACCCACGCTCGCGGGCACCACGCCGCGCCGTCCCATGGTCGCCACGTGCACGAGCTCGTGCGCGTCGAGTCCGCGACTGGGGGTGATGGGCGCGAAGACCGCGAGCGGGGGCGAGACGGTCATCGCGAAGAGCGGGCGCGCCATGCGCACGACGCCGAGCATCGCCAGCGTGGAGTCCCCGGACGGGCCGATCACGAAGCGCGTGCGGGGCATCGGCTCGGTGAACCCCAGCGCGCGGCGGAGCGCGCGCGCTTCGGTGAGCTGCGTCCGCACGCGCGCCCCGTCGATCTGCACGCCGCCGAGCACGTACACGAGGGAACCGTCCTGTGCGAGCACGGAGTGCAACCGGCGCGCCGTCACCGGCGAGCGGAAGAGGCGCGACGACGTGGAGTCCTCGTCGGTGAGCACGAACCATGAGCCCAGTTCGCGCGGACGCTCGTCGGGTCCGGCGGCGAAGGCGGTGAGGTGGAGGCGCGCCGGCCGCCCCGGCGCCGCGAGCGTCAGGCTGTCGCCGCGGATGAGCACGAAGTGGCGCGGCGCGCCCAGCCGCATCGCGCCCGACGCGTAGTCCCATTCGCGGCCGGTGAACCGCGCCTCGCGTTCCGGCCGCGCCGTATCGAGCGTGTCGCTCGCCTCGAGCCACTGCGCGTAGAGCTGCATCACCACGCAGTCGGGACCACCGACGGTGCGCAGGCGCGCGTCGACCAGGATGACGCCATGCAGGATGCTGCGCACGGCGGTGCAGGGGAGTTCGGCGGGGGTGTCGGGCGTGGCCCCGCCGACGGCTTGGGCGCGCAGAGGTGATGTCGCGCCCGCGGCCGGACTCGTCGCGAGTGCGAGCGCGGCGAGCAGGAGCCGACGGACGGAGAGGCGCGATGGCATGCCGATGTATCCTACCCCGTCGGCGACGGGCCGGTCACGTGGCGCATCGTGATGCCGGGCGCGATGAACCGATGTCGGGTCCGCTCGATCGCGGCCCCCTCTTGGTCGCGTGCCACTCATCCTCGCCGCCGCGCTCGCCTGGATCTCGGGGCTGATCGCAGGTCTCTCCGGAGTTCGGTCCGCCCTCGTCGGGATCGTCGCCGGTGGCCTCGCTCTCGCGGCGATCACGCGCGCGAGCGCGAGCCCGCGGGGAGCGCCCCCGCGCCGTCTGACCGGCGCCGCCTTCGCTCTCGTCTTCGCGAGCGCCGTCGCGGCCGGAGCCGAGGCGCGTCGTGGCGACGCCGACTGCATCGCGCGCGCGCGCCGTGGCGGCCCGTGGGTGGCGGAGCTCCTCGGGGCCGCCTCGCCCGGCGCGTTCGTGCGCGCCGAGTTGCGCGCGTTGCCGTCGTCCGGTCCCTGCCACGCCTCGCTCGCCGTCGCGGTGCGGCGCGGCGAAGCGCCGGCAGGAGCGCTCGTGCGGATCGACCGCGCCGAGCCGAGTGAGGGAGAACGGGGTCTCCTGCTGCGCGAGGCCCAGCTCACGCTGCTGGAGCCGCCGGACCCGCTCGAGCGATGGCGCGCGCACGTGGCCACGACGCTCGACCGGCGCTTCGGCCCGGACGCGCCGATGGTCCGCGCGTTGCTCATCGCCGACACGCGCGGGCTCGATCCCGACCTGCGCGATCGCTATGCCGACGCGGGGCTCGTGCACCTGCTCTCGATCTCCGGCCTGCATGTCGCGATCGTCGGTGGCGCGCTGCTCCTGCTCATGGGCGCATTGCGACTTCCCGGCCGGCTCGCGGCCGGATCCGCGGTCGGGCTCACCGCACTCTACGTGCTCGCGATCGGTGCACCGCCGCCGGCGGTGCGCAGCGTGACGCTCTTCGCGGCCACGCAGCTCTCACGCGTCCTGCAACGGCCCGTCTCTCCCTGGGGCAGCTTCGCACTCGGGGCACTGCTCCCCCTCACGGATCTCCGCACGGTGCTCGACCTCGGCTGGCAGCTCTCCGTCTCCGGCTACGCGGCGATCATCGTCGCGGGGCGCCTTGGGCGCAGGTTGCCCGAGCACTGGCAGGGGTGGCGCGCGACCCTGGCGAAGGAACTCGTCGCCGGCACGCTCAGCACGCTGGCAACCGCGCCGCTCGTCGCCTGGCACTTCGGCCGGCTCAGCCTCATCGCGCCGTTGAGCAACCTCGCGGCCGGACCGGTCATCTCTCTGCTGCAACCGACGCTCTTCGTGGTGATGGTCCTGCCGGATGCGCTCGGCGCAGGGTTCGTCGCGGACGCCGCGCGCCCGCTGTTGCGCGCCATGGATGCGGTCGCCGCGGTCGCCGCCGGCGTGCCGGGCGCGACGATCGTCGTGGCGCCGACTGCGTTCGCTGCGGTCCTCGCCGGCGTCGGCGCGCTGGCACTGCTCGTGGCGGGATGGTCCCGCTCATGGGCGCGGCCGCTCACCGTCGCGATCGCCGCGATGGCGCTCGTCGCCTGGTTCCCCGACGGCCGGTTCGGATTCTCGGCGAGCCGGGGCGAGGTGGAACTCCACATGATCGACGTCGGACAGGGCGATGCGATCGCCCTGCGGTCCCCCCGCGGACGCTGGGTGCTCATCGATGCCGGTCGGTCCTGGCGCGGCGGCGACGCCGGCCGTGCGAGCGTGATCCCGTATCTGCGGCGCCGCGGCGGAGCGCTCGCGATGCTCGTGCTCACGCATCCGCATGCCGACCACATCGGCGGTGCGGCCAGCGTGGTGCGCGCGCTCGGTCCCGCCGAACTCCGCGACGCGGCCTTCGTCGCCGGCAGCGAGGAGTATCGCGAACTCCTGCGGACCGCGGACGCCACCGGGACGCGGTGGCAACGGGTCCGTCCCGGCGAGTCGGTCGACATCGACGGCCTCACGGTGGAGTTCCTCGCTCCCGATTCGGCGTGGACCGCCTCGCTGCGCGACCCCAACGAGGCCAGTACAGTGGTGCGTGCGCGCTACGGCGCGGTGCGCTTCCTCCTCACCGGGGACGCCGAGGCGGGGGAGGAGCGTTGGCTCCTGGAGCACGCGGGTGAGCAGCTCGCCGCCGACGTGCTCAAGACGGGGCATCACGGCTCGTCGACGAGCAGCACGCCGGCCTTCCTCGACGCGGTGGCGCCCCGCGTGGCCCTCGTCTCGGTCGGGACCGGGAACGGCTACGGGCATCCCAGCGGCGAGGTGATGCGCAGCCTGGTCGAGCGCGGGACGACGGTCCTGCGCACCGACCAACTGGGCTCCGTGATCGTGCGCACCGACGGCGTGACCCTCGAACTCGAGGCGGCCGGCACCCGGTGGGATGTGGCACGACCATTGCCCGATGTGCGGTAGCACGGCCACTTTACCCCCGTCAGATCACTCCACGCTTCCGGAGCTCCCCCCGTGGTCAGGAACACGTACACCTCGGTCGTCACGATCGAGCGCTACATCATCGAGCAGGAGCGCCTGCATCCGCAGGCGACCGGCGCGCTCTCGGGCATCCTCCAGGACCTGGCGCTCGCGGCGAAGATGATCGCGAGCAAGGTGCGCCTGGCGGGGCTGGTGGATGTCCTCGGCGAGCACGGCACCGAGAACGTGCAGGGGGAGTCGCAGAAGAAGCTCGACGTGATCTCCAACGACATCATCGTCAAGGCGATGGACCACGGGGGCCGTCTCTGCGCGATGGCCTCCGAGGAGGAGGAGGGGATCATCCCGATCCCCGAGCAGTTCAGGCGCGGCAACTACGTGCTGCTCTTCGATCCCCTCGACGGGTCGTCGAACATCGACGTGAACGTGCCCGTCGGCACCATCTTCTCGGTCCTGCGCCGCGTGACGAAGGGGAACGGGGTCGGCACGCTCGCGGACATGCTGCAGTCCGGCTACAAGCAGGTCGCGGCCGGCTATGTGGTCTACGGCTCGAGCACGATGATGGTCTACACCACCGGTCAGGGCGCGCACGGCTTCACGCTCGACCCGTCGATCGGCGAGTTCCTCCTCTCGCATCCCGACATCAAGACCCCGGAGCAGGGGCGCTACCTCTCGGTGAACGAGGCGTACGAGCAGCATTGGGAGGACAACGTCCGGCAGCTCATCCGTCGCTATCGCGGCATGGACGGCAAGCGCGAGGCGATGAACGTGCGCTACATCGGCTCGCTCGTCGCCGACTTCCACCGCAACCTCCTCGGCGGCGGCCTCTTCGCCTATCCGGCGAACGCGAAGAGCCCGACCGGCAAGCTCCGCCTCCTGTACGAGTGCAATCCGCTCGCCTTCATCTGCGAGCAGGCCGGCGGTCTGGCGATCGACGGACACCAGCGCATCCTCGACATCCAGCCGACGCACCTGCACCAGCGTTCGCCGTACTTCATCGGCTCCAAGGCCGACGTCGCGATCGCCGCCGAGATGCTCGCATCATCCTGATCCCGCTCCGATGACCGACCCGCGTAGCCCCGCGTCCGACGAACGCCTTACGCCCTCGGGCATCCCCGTCGCACCGGTCTACCGGCCCGTCGCCGGGCCCGTGCCGCCGTCCCTCGGCGAGCCCGGCGCCTTCCCGTTCACGCGCGGTGTCCAGCCCTCGATGTACCGCGGGCGCTTCTGGACCATGCGACAGTACGCGGGGTTCGGCACGGCGCAGGAGACGAACGCGCGCTTCAAGCTGCTGCTCGAGGCGGGGCAGACCGGACTGTCGACCGCGTTCGACCTCCCGACGCAGATGGGGCTCGACTCCGACTCGCCGCGCTCGCTCGGCGAGGTCGGACGCGTGGGCGTCGCGATCGACACGGTCGAGGACCTGCATCTCCTGCTGGACGGCATCCCGCTCGACAAGGTCTCCACGAGCATGACGATCAACGCGACGGCCGCCGTGCTGCTCGCGATGTACGTCGTGGTGGCCGAGGAGCGCGGGATCCCGCGCGGCAAGCTCAGCGGCACGATCCAGAACGACATCCTCAAGGAGTACATCGCGCGCGGGACGTACGTCTATCCGCCCGAGCCGTCGCTCGCGCTGATCGCCGAGACCTTCCGCTTCTGCGCCGAGGAGGTCCCGAGCTTCAATCCGATCTCCATCTCGGGGTATCACATCCGCGAGGCCGGCGCGACGGCGGTGCAGGAGTTGGCCTTCACGTTCGCCAATGCGCTGGAGTACGTGCAGCGCGCGATCGATGCCGGGCTCGCCGTCGACGCGTTCGCCCCGCGGCTGAGCTTCTTCTTCGCCTGCCACAACGACCTCTTCGAGGAGGTCGCGAAGTTCCGCGCCGCGCGCCGGATCTGGGCGACGCTCATGCGGGCGCGCTACGGCGCGAACGACGCCTCGTGCAAACTCCGCTTCCACACGCAGACCGGCGGGGTCACGCTCCAGGCGCAGCAGCCGCTCAACAACATCGTGCGGGTGGCGGTGCAGACGCTCGCCGCCACGCTCGGCGGCACCCAGTCGCTGCACACCAACGGCTACGACGAGGCGCTCGCGCTCCCGACCGCCGAGGCCGCGACGCTGGCGCTGCGCACGCAGCAGGTGGTCGCCTACGAGAGCGGCGTCGCGCAGACGGTCGATCCGCTCGCGGGCAGCTACTACGTGGAGGCCCTCACCGACGAGGTCGAGAAGCGCGCCCTCGAGCTGCTCGCGCAGGTCGAGGCGCTGGGCGGTTCGTCGGCGGCGATCGAGGCGAGCTTCTTCCAGGAGGAGATCGGCCGGTCGGCGTACGAGTACCAGCTCTCGGTCGAGTCGGGCGCGACGGTGCTCGTGGGCGTCAACAAGTTCGGCGACGGGGTGGCGCCGCCGATCATCAAGGCGCCGGACTTCGCGAGCCTCGAGCAGGGGCAGCGTGCGCGGCTGGCGGCGGTGCGCGCGAAGCGCGACGCCGGTGCGGTCACGCGCGCGCTCGACGCGATCCGCGCGGCGGCGCCCGCCTATGCGAGGCCGGGGGCCGAGCGGCTGCCGCTCATGCCGCTGGTCATCGACGCGGTGCGGGCGCGCGCGACGGTCGGGGAGATCTCCGACGTGCTGCGGGACGTGTGGGGGGAGTACCGGCCGGGCTGAACCCCCGCAGGCGTTGCTCTTCGCTGGTCCGCGCATGAGCGTACGGGACGATGTACGCCACTTGCACGTTCTGTCATACGCCCCTGGGCGCGAACGAGGCGATCGAGAGTTTCCCCGTCGGCCGCCGGCTCGCGTTCGACGCCGAGAAGGGGCGCCTCTGGGTGGTGTGTGGGGCGTGCAAGCAGTGGAACCTCTCACCACTCGACGAGCGCTGGGAGGCGATCGAGTCGGCGGAGAAGCTCTACCGCGACACGCGACTGCGCGCCTCGACCGATCAGGTGGGGTTGGCGCGCGTGCGCGACGGCACCGAACTTATCCGTGTGGGAAGGCCCCTACGACCGGAATTCGCGGCCTGGCGGTATGGAGACCGGTTCTCGTTGCGGATGAGGCGCTACGCGGTGCGATCCACGATCGTGGGCGGAGGAGTCGCGGCGCTGACGGCGTTCGGGTGGATCGCGGGGATGGGATTCACCGTGCTGCCCATGAACGTCGTCAGTCATCTGAATACCCGGGCCGCTACGCGCCGCGTGATCGCGCGATTCGACGATGGCCAGGGACCGTTCACGTTCACCCACTGGGGGGCGAGAGCCGGCCGCATCATCGAGGCGGTGAACGACCCGCTCGGTTGGCGACTCACGATGCCGGGCCGTCGCGCGGACGTCGCGGTGGGGAAGTTCGGCGAGAAGTCGGACGGCGACGAGCCGCGGATCACCCTCACCGGCGCCGACGCGATCGAGGTGGCCCGACGGGTCCTTCCCCACATCAACCGCTCGGGCGCACGTCGTGCGACAGTCCAAGGCGCGGTGCAGTTGCTCGAGGCGGCCGGGGACCTCGATGCCACCTTCCGCAGCGCGACGCGGATCAGGGTCGACCCATACCTCGGCACGCTCCCCGCGGAGTTGCGACTCGCACTCGAGATGGCGGCCCACGAGGACCTCGAACGCCGCGCGCTCGAAGGCGAGCTTACGGCGCTCGAGGCCTCGTGGAAGGAGGCCGAGGAGGTCGCCGCGATCGCCGACTCGTTGACGCTGCCGGAGTGGGTCTCCGAACGAATCAGACGGCTCGGCGTCGGCTGAACTGGGCCGGACACCCGCACGTTCCGGTCCGGCGTTGTCCCGTCCGCTCCCGATCCAAGGTCAGCGAGGTCTCCGGCGTGCTGCGGGACGCGTGGGGGGGGAGTACCGCCCTGGCTGATTGTCCGGCACTGGTCCCTCGGCGAGCTTTCCGCTCGATGTATTCCACCTGTATCCATTGCCACGCCTCGCTCGGCGCCAACGAGACGATCGAGCAGTTCCCGGTCGGCCGCCGCCTCGCCTTCGATCCGGCCAAGGGGCGACTCTGGGTCATCTGCCCCCAGTGCCGTCAGTGGAACCTGTCGCCGCTCGATGAACGCTGGGAGGCGATCGAGTCGGCGGAACGGCTGTATCGCGACTCCAAGCTCCGCGCGTCGACCGATCAGGTGGGACTCGCCAGAATGCGCGACGGCACGGAGCTCATCCGCATCGGTGCGCCAGTACTGCCGGAGATGGCCGCGTGGCGCTACGGGCCGCGGTTCGAGACACGATACCGTCGGCACGTGATCGGGGTGGCCGCGGCGGCCACGATCGTCGGCGGCTACCTCGTTGCGGGCCCGGTGCTTGGCGTCGTCGCCGGCGGCGCGTGGGGCGCGCCGATGAACGTGCTGAGTCTCGGGCGAATCCTCGTGGGCGCGCGTCGCGTCGTGGCGCGCATCGACGATGAGGAAGGTCCGGGTACGCTGACCAGTTGGCATCTGGCCACCTCGCGCGTGATCGCCCTACCCGATGATCCCCTACGCTGGGGCATCTCGATCCAGGTGAAGCGTCAGGACGTTGCCATCGGACGCTACGGCAAGGTGGCTGACGCGAAGGATCCGCGCATCACGCTCAGCGGAGAGCGGGCACGCGCCGCGGCGGGGATGATCCTCACCCGGGCGAACTCCACGGGTGGCAGGCGCCGCGCCGTGGACGACGCGGTGCGCCTGTTGGAACGCTTCGACTCGCCGCAACGCGGCTATCTCCAGGCCGCCGCGATCTTCCGGAACGAGGGCAGTTCGATGAAGAGGGGCGGCATCGCCGCGCTTCCGATCGAGCTCCGATTGGCGATGGAGATGGCCACGCACGAGGAGTCCGAGCGCCGCGCACTCGAAGGCGAACTGGCCGCACTCGAGGCCTCGTGGAAGGAGGCGGAAGAGATCGCCGCGATCGCCGACTCCCTCACGCTGCCGGAGCAGGTGCTCACACGCCTTGAACGACTCGCGGGACGGCTCTAAGTTTATCTGGTTGCGCCATTTACGCCTTCCCCGCCAGATGCCGACCTACGAGTACCGCTGCCCCGACGGGCACGACTTCGAGAAGTTCACGCAGAAGATGAGCGATGCGCAGTCCGAGCTCGCGTGCCCCACCTGCGGCAAGGTCGCGGCGCGTCGACTCTCGGCCGGCGGCGGACTCGTCTTCAAGGGATCGGGCTTCTACATCACGGACTACGGCAAGGACGGCAAGAAGGACCAGCGGGCGGCCGCGAAGACCGACGCCGCCTCGTCCGCCTCCTCGACCTCGACCTCGAGCGCCGCGACCACCGGTGCGGCGAGCGCTCCCGCCGCCGCCCCGGCTGCCGCGCCCGCATCCGCTCCCGCCGCGCCGAAGTCCGGGACCGACAAGTGAACGGGGTGGACGCACTTCGCGACGCGCTCAAGCGCGCCGCGATCGCCATCGGCGCGCCGGCCGACGTGCGGCCCAACCTCGAACGCCCGCGCGATCCCGCGCACGGGGACTGGGCGAGCAACGTCGCGATGACCCTCGCCAAGCCGCTCGGCAAGAAGCCGCGCGAGGTCGCGGACGCGCTCATCGCGGCCCTCGACACCACCGCGGCCGGCGTGTCCGAGACGAGCGTCGCGGGGCCGGGCTTCATCAACTTCCGACTCTCGACGGCCGACCTCGCGGCGGGCGTCGGCCGCATCCTCGTGGCCGGCGAGTCGTGGGGACTCGGCACGAGCGGAGTGGGACGCAGCGCCAACGTCGAGTTCGTCTCCGCCAACCCCACCGGTCCGCTCCACGTCGGCC
Source organism: Gemmatimonadota bacterium (assembly GCA_021413975.1). Classification (GTDB taxonomy): domain Bacteria; phylum Gemmatimonadota; class Gemmatimonadetes; order Gemmatimonadales; family Gemmatimonadaceae; genus Pseudogemmatithrix. The sequence goes on along the minus strand of JAIOPJ010000040.1, from coordinate 8,588 downwards.
ACGGCCGCCAGGCCGCGCTCGGCGATTCGATCGCCGCGCTGCTCGCGTCGCAGGGGTGGAAGGTCACGCGCGAGTTCTACTACAACGACGCCGGCGCACAGATCGCGAACCTCGCCAAGTCGGTCCAGGCCCGGCTGCGCGAACGCGCGGGGATGCCGCTCGAGATCCCCGAGGGCGGATACCATGGCCAGTACATCGCCGAGATCGCCGAGCGCTATGCGACGGAGTTCCCCGGCGATGCCAAGGGCGAGGACCTCGAGCAGGTGCGCGCGGTCGCGGTACGCGAACTGCGCAAGGAACAGGACCTCGACCTGCGCGCCTTCGGCGTGAAGTTCGACAAGTACTTCCTCGAGAGTTCGCTCTACACCGACGGGCTCGTCGGGAAGACGGTCGACCGGCTCGTGAAGGCCGGCCACACCTTCGAGGAGGGCGGGGCGCTCTGGCTGCGCACCACCGACTACGGGGACGACAAGGATCGCGTGATGCGCAAGGGTGACGGGACGTTCACCTACTTCGTGCCCGACGTCGCCTACCACGTGACGAAGTTCGAGCGCGGCTTCACGCGCGCGATCAACGTGCAGGGGGCCGACCATCACGGCACCACGGCGCGCGTGCGCGCGGGTCTGCAGGCGCTCGACATGGGCGTCCCGCAGGGCTACCCGGAGTACGTGCTGCACCAGATGGTGACCGTGATGAAGGGCGGCGAGGAGGTGAAGATCTCCAAGCGCGCCGGCAGCTACGTGACGGTGCGCGACCTCATCGACGAGGTGGGCCGCGACGCGGTGCGCTACTTCTTCCTCATGCGGAAGGGCGACAGCCAGCTGGTCTTCGACGTCGACCTGGCGCGGTCGCAGAGCGAGGAGAACCCGGTCTACTACATCCAGATGGCGCACGCGAGGCTGAGCGGCATCTTCCGCGTGGGCGAGATCGATCCGGTGACCGTCACCGGCGAGGGCGTCGACTGGAGCGCACTCGAACAGCCGGAGGAGCGCGAACTGGTGAAGGCGCTGCTCGACTGGCCGGCGCTCCTCGCGAACGCCGCCGACGCGGCGGAGCCGCATCGCGTGGCGAGCTGGCTCCTCGAGACGGCGCGCCTCGTGCACACCTGGTACCACAAGTGCCACGTCCTCGGGGAGCCGCCGCGCGTCATGAACGCGCGTCTCGCGCTCGCCAAGGCCGCGCGCATCACGCTCGCGAACGGGCTCGGGTTGCTCGGCATCAACGCACCGGACCGCATGTAGTCCGGGAAGCAGGCAGAAGGATGAAGGCTGGGAGGCGAACAGCGCATCCGCTCTCGGTCGGCGTCCCGCAGCAGGCTCGGCAGTGCATCTTCCATCCTCCATCCTTCAGCCTCCATCCGCATGTCTGTCCTCGTGGTCGGCTCCGTCGCCCTGGATTCCGTCGAGACCCCGTTCGGCAAGGCCGACGACGTCCTCGGCGGCTCGGCCAACTACTTCGCCGCATCGGCGTCGCACCAGACGAACGTGCAGCTCGTGGGCGTGATCGGCAGCGACTATCCGGTCGAGAAGCTCGATCCCCTCAAGGCGCGCGGCATCGACTTCGCCGGCCTCGAGCAGATGGAGGGCGAGTCGTTCCGCTGGCGCGGCCGGTACCGGCATGACCTCAACTCGGCCGAGACCCTCGAGACGCGCCTGGGCGTGTTCTCGCACTTCAAGCCGAAGATCCCGGCGCAGTTCACCGACGCCAAGTACGTCTTCCTCGCGAACATCGACCCGCGGCTCCAGCTCGAGGTGCTGCGCCAGGTGAAGGCCCCCAAGCTCGTCGCCTGCGACACGATGAACTTCTGGATCGAGTCGCGCCGCGCCGACCTGCTCGAGCTCCTCAAGCACGTGGACCTCATCACGCTGAACGACGGCGAGGCGCGCCAGCTCACCGAGTGCGCCAACCTCGTGCAGGCCGCGCGCTGGATCATGGACAAGGGGCCGAAGACCGTGCTCATCAAGAAGGGCGAGCACGGCGCCTTCATGTTCACGCGCGACGAGATCTTCTTCGCGCCCGCGTATCCGCTCGAGTCGGTCTTCGACCCGACCGGGGCGGGGGACTCCTTCGCCGGCGGCTTCATGGGCTGGCTCGCGCGGACCAACGACCTCACCAACGCCAACCTCCGGCGCGCCGTGATCGTCGGGTCGGCCATGGGGTCGTTCGTCGTGGAGGGGTTCTCGATCACCCGCCTCATGGAGATCTCGCGCGACGACATCGAGCGCCGCGTCGCCGATTTCCACCGGCTCGTCTCCTTCGACAAGGCCCTCAACGCGTGAGCGACGGGATGAACGACGCGAAGCTGACCTACGCCAGCGCCGGCGTCGACATCGACGCGGCGGAGGACTCCAAGCACCGCATCAAGCGACTCGTGGAGTCGACCTTCACCGCCGGCGCGCGCGGGGCGTTCGGCGGGTTCGGGGGCATGTTCCGCGTGCCGGAAGGGCTCAAGAAGCCCCTCCTCGTCGCCAGCGCGGACGGGGTCGGCACCAAGATCAAGATCGCGATCGAGGCCGACCGCCACGACACGATCGGGCACTGCCTGGTGAACCATTGCGTGAACGACATCCTGGTCCAGGGCGCCAAGCCGCTCTTCTTCCTGGACTACGTCGCGTTCGGCAAGCTCATCCCGTCGGTCGTGGAGGGCGTGGTCGCGGGGGTCTCGGCGGGCTGCCGCGAGAACGGCGCCTCGCTGATCGGCGGCGAGTCGGCCGAGATGCCGGGAGTGGACACGCCGCCCGACTACGATCTCGCCGGCTTCATCGTCGGCTGCGTGGAGGAGGACGAGGTCATCACGAGCGCCGGCGTGAAGGACGGGGACGTGCTGGTGGGTCTCGCGTCGACCGGCCTGCACACCAACGGCTACTCGCTCGCCCGTCACATCGTGACGGAGCGGATGAAGCTCGGCGTGCACGACGTCTTTCCCGAATCGGGCGGCAAGTCGGTGGCCGACGTGATGCTCGCGGTGCACCGCTCGTACCTCAATGTCCTCGGGCCGGCATTGGGGAGGATCCACGCGATGGCGCACATCACCGGCGGCGGCATCCCCGGGAATCTCGACCGGGCGCTCCCGCCGCATCTGGACGCCGTGGTCGAGACCGGGGCCTGGGACATCCCGTCGCACTTCAGGGTACTCGAGGAGGCTGGCAGGGTCGACCGTGCGGAGATGTACCGCGCCTTCAACATGGGGGTCGGCATGATTGTGATCACCGACACAGCCGGGGCGGCCGCCGTGCGTGACCTTGCGACCAGTGCCGGAGTCGATTCATGGACTATCGGCCACACCCGTCCTGGATCGGGGCGGGTTCACCTCGTTTGACACGGAGTTCGCCCAACATGCGTCGAATCCTCGGTACCACGTTCGTCCTCGCCGCCTTCGCGGCTCCTCTCGCGGCCCAGGCCCCGAACCCGAACTGCGCCGGCGTCAGCACCGCCACCCAGGACGCGTGCGAGAAGGCGACGGATCTCTTCAACTACATGATGCCCCAGCTCGGCACGTCGCTGGTCGGCGGGTCGCACACGCTCGGCGTCGGCACGACCCTCGGCGGTCTCGGTCACTTCGCCATCGCCCTCCGCGGCAACGCGATCAAGGGCGACGTGCCCGACCTCGCGAGCATCAACGTCAGCCCGCTCGGTCGCGCCTCGACCAACATCGGCACCAAGGAGCAGCTCCTCGGCCTGCCCGCGGTCGACTTCGCCGTCGGCGTGTTCAAGGGTGTCTCGCTCGGCGTGACCCGCGTCGGTGGCATCGATCTCATCGGCAGCGCCACGTACCTCCCCGAGGTCGCGACCGACGAGGTCTCGATCACGCCCGAGGATGGCGCGCTCAAGATCGGCCTCGGTGCCCGCGTCGGCATCCTCGAGCAGTCGCTCATCATCCCCGGCATCTCGTTCTCGTACCTGCAGCGCGACCTGCCCGTCGTGAGCCTCGCGGCCTCGGCCGGCAACGCCGACTTCACGATCAACCAGTTCTCGGTGAAGACCAAGTCCTGGCGTCTCGCCGCCCAGAAGAACCTGCTCCTCTTCCAGCTGGGCGCCGGCTACGGCCAGGACACGTACACCTCGGCCGCCGACGTCAACATCCAGATCACGTCGCCCGCCGCCGCGAACCTCTCGACCGCCGTCGGTCAGGAGATGAAGCGCACCACGATGTACGGGTCGCTCGGCTTCAACCTGTTGATCGCGAAGGTCGTGGCCGAGGTGGGCCAGGTGAGCGGTGGTGACGTGTCGGTCTACAACAGCTTCACCGAGGCGGCCGACAAGTCGCGGCTCTACGGCTCGGTCGGTATCCGCATCAGCTTCTGACCGACGCAGTGAAGGACCTCGCTCCAGCGCCGGGCCCGAAGGACGGGGCCCGGATGCGCCGCGCGCTCGTGCTGGCGCGGCGCGGTTGGGGCCGGACGGCGCCGAACCCCATGGTCGGCGCCGTCGTCGTTCGTGACGGTGTCGTCGTCGGCGAAGGATGGCACGCCGAGTTCGGCGGACCGCACGCGGAAGTGGCCGCGCTCGCCGCCGCCGGTGAGCGCGCGCGCGGCGCCGACGTCTTCGTCACCCTCGAACCCTGCGCGCATCACGGCAAGACGCCGCCCTGTGTCGACGCCCTGATCACGGCCGGCGTGCGCCGCGTGATCGTCGCCTGTGCCGATCCGAATCCGGTGGCGGTCGGCGGGACCGCGAAGCTGCGTGCGGCCGGGATCGCGGTGACCGAGGGGGTGGAGCGGGAGGCGGCCGAGGAGCTCAATGCGCCGTTCCTCTTCGCGCTGCGCGACCCCGCACGCCCCTTCGTCACGCTCAAGCTCGCGGTCTCGCTCGACGGGGCGCTCGCGCCCGGTGACCGGACCCAGCGCTGGCTCACCGGCGAGGCGGCCCGCAAGCAGGTGCACCGGCAGCGCGCGGGCGCGGACGCGGTCGCGGTAGGGATCGGGACCGCGCTCTCCGACGACCCGGCGCTCACGGTGCGATCCGGCCGCCGGCCGCGCGTAGCGCCGGTCCGCGTCGTGTTCGACCCGCGGGGCCGGCTCCCGCTCGCCAGCCAGCTCGTCCGCACGGCGAAGCGTGTCCCGACCTGGATCGTCGGGGACGCCCTGCCTCCCGAGTCGGCCGCCGCGCTCGTGAAGTCCGGCGTCCGGCTCCTGCCGGCCGCCGGGCTCCCCGCCCAGCTGCGCGCGCTCCGGGAGGCCGGGGTGGGCCACTTGATGGTCGAGGGCGGGGCGAACCTCGCCGGCGCACTGCTCGGGGGCGGATTCGTCGACCGGTTGGTTATCTTTCAGGCGCCGGTCCTCCTCGGGGCCGGGGCACTCCCCGCCTTCGGGGTCGTGTCGCCGGGAATGGGAGCGCCGGAGCAGTGGCGCGTCATCGAACGTCGCGAGTTCGGCGACGACCTCATGACCATCTACGCTCCCGCCGGCCGCTGATTCCACGACCGTCCGCCGACGCATGTTCACGGGATTGATCACCGCCGTTGGAGAGGTCCGCGAAGTGTCCGTCACGGACGCTGGGCGCGAACTCGTCGTGGCGGCACCATACGAGCGGGTCGAGACGGGCGAGAGCATCGCCTGCAACGGCGCCTGCCTCACCGTGCGCGACCATGGGCCCGGGTGGTTCCGCGTCGCGGCGGTGGTGACCACGCTCGACCGCACCACGATCGGATCCTGGACGGTCGGGAGCCGGCTCAATCTCGAGCGCGCGCTCGCCGTCGGCGATCGTCTGGGCGGGCACATCGTCCAGGGCCACGTCGACGGCGTCGGCACGGTGCGCCGGGTCGAGCGCCGCGATGACGCCTGGCTGATCGACATCGACGTCGCGCCCGCCATCGACGAGCTCCTCGTGCCGCTCGGCAGCGTCGCGGTCGACGGCGTCAGCCTCACCGTGAACTCGCTCCCGGGTCCCGGCGTTCTACAACTGTCCATCATCGAGCACACGCTCGGTCACACCACGCTCGGTCAGCTCCGCGCGGGCGACCGCGTGCAGCTCGAGGCGGACATCCTCGCCAAGCATCTCAAGCGCCTCTCGGCGCCTCTCCTGACCCATTGACCATGTTCGGAACGATCGAGCAGGCTCTCGAAGACCTGCGCCACGGGAAGTTCATCGTCGTCGCCGACGACGAGGATCGCGAGAACGAAGGCGACCTCATCGCCGCCGCCGAGTTCATCACGCCGCAGATGGTGAACTTCCTCATGGAGGCGAAGGGGATGATCTGCGTCGCCCTCTCGCCCGAGCGCGTGCAGGCGCTCGGCCTCGCGATGATGGGGGCGGAGAACACCGACGCGCTCCGCACGGCCTACACGGTCACCGTCGACGGGGCGCCGAAGCATGGCGTGTCGACGGGCATCAGCGCGAAGGACCAGTCGACCACGATCCGCCTGCTGGCGCTCGCCGACACGCATCCGAGCGACCTTCGCCGCCCCGGGCACGTGCATCCGCTCCGCGCCCGCGAGGGCGGCGTGCTCCAGCGCGTCGGACACACCGAGGCCGCGGTCGATCTCATGCGCCTCGCCGGCCTGCAGCCGGCGGGCGTCATCTGCGAGATCCTCACCGGCGACGGCAGCTCGGCCCGCCGGCCGCAGCTCGAGGAGTTCTCGCGGACCCATGGCCTCACGTTCATCACGGTCGCGCAGCTGGTCGCCTATCGGTTGCAGAACGAGCGGCTCGTCCACCGCGAGGCCGACGTGCGGTTGCCCACCGAGTTCGGCGAGTTCCGGCTGATCGGCTATCGCAACGACGTCGACAGCCGCGAGCATGTCGCGCTCGTGCATGGCGACGTCTCCAACGCCGAGGAGGTGCTGGTGCGCATGCACTCCAAGTGCCTCACCGGCGACACCTTCCATTCGCAGCGTTGCGACTGCCAGTGGCAGTTGCACGAGGCCATGCGCCTCGTCGTCGCTGCCGGCCGGGGCGTCATCGTCTATCTCGACCAGGAAGGGCGGGGCATCGGGCTGCTCAACAAGCTCAAGGCCTATGCGCTGCAGGACGCCGGCGCCGACACCGTCGAGGCGAATGAACGCCTGGGCTTCGCTCCCGACCTGCGCAACTACGGCATCGGCGCGCAGATCCTCCTCGACCTCGGCCTCCGGTCGATCCGCCCGATCACCAACAATCCCAAGAAGCTCGTCGGGCTCGAAGGCTACGGGATCCGCCTCGGCGAGCGCGTGCCGATCATCTCGCCGTCGACCGTCGAGAACGCCGACTACCTCGAGACCAAGCGCACCAAGCTCGGTCACCTCCGGGCCATCTGATGCCGGAGTTCATCGGGGAACCGGCCGGCGCGGGTCGCCGGGTCGTCATCGTCGCCGCCCGCTTCAACTCCACCATCACCGAGAAGCTCGTCGAGGGGGCCATGGATGCGTGCGTGCGCCATGGCGTGGCCTTCGAGGACGTCGACATCCTCTGGGTGCCGGGGGCGTGGGAACTGCCGCTCGCCGTGGCCAAGGCGCTGCAGACCGACCGATACGACGCCTGCGTGGCGCTCGGCGCGGTCATCCGCGGCGGCACGCCGCACTTCGAGTACGTGGCGGGCGAGGCCTCGCGCGGGCTGGCGCTGTTGCAGGGCGAGTTCGGTGTGCCGATCGGCTTCGGGTTGCTCACCTGCGACGACATGGCGCAGGCCGAGGAACGTGCCGGCGGTGCGCATGGCAACAAGGGCTGGGACTCCGCGCTCGCCGCGCTCGAGATGGCCGACCTGTTCGGCCGCCTGGATCTGGCGCACGGGGAGGACGACGATGCCGGCCCGCGTTGAGACCCGCGGCCGCTCCCGCGCCCTGCAGGCACTCTATGCGTGGGACGTGCGCGGCACGCCCCCCGATCTCCCGCGCGTCGCGGCGATGGTCTGGGATGACCTCGCCATCCAGGCCGACGAACGCGCGTTCGCGCATGCGCTCGTGCAACTGGTCGCCGCCGAACGCATCGGGATCGACGCCGAGCTGAGCGAGGTCACCACCAACTGGCGACTCGACCGCCTCGGGCACATCGAGCGGTCTGTGCTGCGCCTCGCGGCCGCTGAACTGATGCAGGGTGGCACGCCGCCGCGCGTCGTGATCCAGGAGTGCGTGCGCCTCGCCGAGCGCTTCGGCAGCGCGCAGAGCGCGCGCTTCGTGAACGGCGTGATCGACGCCCTCGCCCGCCGCATGGGCCGTCTCACTTGAGGATCTGCGCGGTCAACTGGCAGGACCTCGACAATCCGCTCGGAGGCGGCGCCGAGACCCACCTGCACGAGATCCTCGAGCGGCTCGCCGCGCGGGGGCACGAGGTGGCGCTGCTCTGCGGCGGGTGGCCGGGTTGCCCGCCGCGCGCCACGCGCAACGGCGTCGAGATCCATCGCGTGGGGACGCGGCAGACCTTCGCGCTCCACGCGCGCGGTTACTGGGAGCGCCACCTGAGGGCGCGCGACTTCGACGTCCTGTACGAGGACATCAACAAGGTCCCGCTCTACACCACGCGCTGGGGCGCGCGTCACGTGGTGGCGGTGGTGCCGCACCTCTTCGGCGGTGCGGCATTCCAGGAGCTCAACCCGGTGCTCGCCACCGCCGTCTGGCTGGCCGAACGGCCTCTTCCGTGGGTCTATCGCGGCGTGCCGTTCCAGGCGATCAGCG
>JAIOPJ010000046.1 GCA_021413975.1 Gemmatimonadota bacterium | reverse complement strand
CGCCCGCAATGGAAGGTCGTCAACCTCGACAAGCTGACCTACGCCGGCAACCTCGAGAACCTCACCGATCTCGAGAACGACCCGCAGCACGTGTTCGTGCGCGGCGACATCGGCAACCGCGAGCTGGTCGATCACGTCATCCGCACGCACCAGATCGATTCGATCATGCACCTCGCGGCCGAGAGCCACGTGGACCGCTCGATCCTCGACTCGGCGCCGTTCGTCCGCACGAACGTGGTGGGCACGCTCGTGCTGCTCGACGTGGTGAAGGCGCGCGGCATCCCGCGGTTCCTGCAGATCTCGACCGACGAGGTCTACGGGTCGCTCGGGCCCGAGGGTCTCTTCACCGAGGAGACGCCGATCACGCCCAACAGTCCCTACAGCGCGTCCAAGGCCGGTGGCGACCTGCTCGTCAGGGCGTACCAGCACACCCATGGGCTCCCCGCGCTCATCATGCGCTCGTCGAACGCGTACGGCCCCTACCAGTTCCCCGAGAAGCTCATCCCGCTGATGATCTCGAACGCGTTCGCCGGGCGGTCGCTCCCGGTGTACGGCGACGGCATGCAGGTGCGCGATTGGGTGCACGTCGAGGACTTCGCCGAGGCGGTGCTCGCCGTGCTCGAGCGCGGCCGCGTCGGCGAGGTCTACAACGTGGGCGGCGGCAATCAGTTGCCGAATCTCGAGGTCGTCGGGTCGATCGTCCGTCTCTGCGAGGCCTCGCCGTCGCTGATCCAGTACGTGCCGGACCGTCCCGGACACGACCGGCGCTATGCCATGGATCACTCGAAGATCACAAGGGAACTCGGCTGGAAGCCGTCGCGCGACTTCACCACCGGACTGGCCGAGACGGTCGCGTGGTACCGCGCCAACGCCGAGTGGGTGGCGCGCGTCCGCAGCGGGGACTACCAGGCGTACTACGACACGCAGTACGCGTCGCGGCTCGCGGCCGCCAAGCCGGCGCGCTGATGGACGCGGCGGAACGGGAGCGCGTCCCAAGCTGGTGGTGGCTCGTGGCGGTGGTGCTCGTCGCCGCCGCGGCACGCCTGCTCCACATCGCCAGCTTCGACGTGTGGACCGACGAACTGCACACCATGCAGATCGCCCGTTCCGGCGAGTACTCGTTCGGGCCCGCCTACAAGACGGCCCCGCTCAACTTCATCCTCACCGCCTGGGCGATGCGCGCCTTCGGTGACCAGGTGGTGGTCGCGCGCGCGATCCCGCTCATCGCCGGGCTCCTGACCGTCCCGCTGTTCGCGTTGCTGTTCGCGCGCTGGGTGGGGCGCCGGGCCGCGCTGATCGGCGCTGCCGTGCTCGCGCTCTCGACCTGGCACGTCTACTGGTCGCAGAACGCGCGGCACTTCGCCCTGACGACGCTGCTCGTGATGATCGGACTGCACGGCTTCCTCGCCTACTGGAAGGAGCATCGCTGGTGGGGGGCCGTGCTGGCGCCGGCGGCACTCCTCGCGGCGCTCTTCACGCATTCGTCGGCGGGGTTCTACCTCGCGGCCATGATGGCCTTCGTGGGCGGGAGTCTCCTCTGGAGTCTCCTCCGCTCCCCGGCCGGCGGACCGTCGCCGCGGCATCACCTGCTCGCGCTCTCGGCGCTCACCATCGCGCTCGTCGTCTATCTCCCGGCGTATCTCAGCGTGGGCAAGTACCTCCTCGGGAACGTCGCGCCGTGGAATCCCGCCTGGAACATCGTCGGGAGTCTCGCGTTCTACGTGCCGTCCGCGCTGGCGGTCTTCGCCGTGGCCGGTCTCGCCTTCCTCGCGGCGGAGCGGGACTCGACCGGCTGGCTCTACGCCTCGTGCCTCGTCGTGCCGATCCTCCTGCTCACGTTCGCCAGCAACTTCACCACCGCGTCGGCCGCGTACTATCTGCCGTCGCTGCTGATCATCGCGCTGCTCGCAGGCGTCGCGGGAGACCGTCTGCTGCGGGCGGTGCCGGCGTCGGGTTCCGCCGCCACCCGCCTGGCTGTGGCGCTCGTCGTCGCGGCGGTGCTCGCCGGCGAAGCCATGGAGTTGGCGCTCTACCACACCTACTACCGCGGCTTGAAGCCGCGGTGGGCGGACGCGTCGCACTACCTCGAGTCGCACCGGCAGCCCGGCGACCTGATCCTCGCGGCCGAGGCCGACGTCGTCGCCTACTATCTGGGAAGTCACGACGGCATCGGCTGGGTCGACAAGTACACCCAGGACCTATCGTCGCCCGGCGTGCCGAGGCGCCCGGGTGGCGGTGTCTGGTACGCCGTGTACACCAGCACCGGGTCGGTGCTCGCCCTGCCGGAGTCGGCCACGCGTCACCTCGAGGCGAAGGCCGTGCTCAAGCGGGTCTTCCAGATGAGCTACGGACCGAAGGACCGGACCATCGCGCTCTTCTACGAGGCGCCGGCGGTGGATCGCTGATGCCCGTCGCGCGCGGACGTGCCGTTCCGATCCCCGGCGGCCGCGCATCGGGCCCCGTCAGGACGCGACCGGACCTGCTCCTGATCTCGGTGGGGCTCCTGACGCTCACCTCGATCTGGCGCGTCCACGCGCTCTTCCCGATCCTCGGGTCGCTCCAGGTGCCGTCGCTGTCGGCGGTCGGCGCATACGTGCTCTTCTTCACGACGGCTTCGGCGCGGAAGCGGTTCCGCGAGCTGAGCCATCCGATCGGGCGCTGGGCGTTGTTCCTGCTCTTCATGGCGGGCGTCTCCGCCTTCGGCGGCATCCTCACGACGCGCACGGTCTTCTTCATCACGGGCGACTTCTCCAAGACGCTCCTGATGATGGGGCTCATCGTCGTCTCGGTGCGCAGCATGCGGGACCTCGAGTGGCTGTTCGGCGCGCAGGTCCTCGGCGCCGCACTGTACGCGGGAACGATCCTGACGCGGTACAGCGTGGACTCGACGGGCCGGCTGGGCGACCTCATCTACTACGACTCGAACGACCTCGCCATGCTGCTCGTGATGGCGCTGCCGGTGGCCGCGTACTTCCTCCGCGGCGGCGTCGTCGCCTCGCGCCGGCTCATCGCGCTGTTCGCATTCGTCCTGATCGTGGTGGGCATGGTGAAGACCGGGAGCCGCGGAGGCTTCCTCGGCTTCATCACGGTGCTGCTCTTCCTGTTGTTCCGGTTCACCGCGCTCTCGCGCAAGGCCCGGATGGGATCCGTGGTGGCGCTGCTCGCCGGCTTCCTCCTCGTCGCCAACGATCAATACTGGACGATGATGAGCACCCTGCTGAATCCGAAGGCGGACTACAACTTCTCGGGTCAGTCGGAAGGCGGGCGGATGGAGATCTGGAAGCGGGGTTTCGGCTACATGGCGATGTATCCCCTGACCGGCGTCGGCGCCGCGAACTTCGGTGCGGCGGAGGCCACGCTCTCCTCGCGCGCGCGCGAGCGCGCGCTTCGCGGCCAGGGCACGCAGTCGCTGGCGCCGCATAACTCGTTCGTGATGGCCGCGGCCGAGCTGGGCGTGCCCGGTTTCGTCGCGTTCATCGCCATCCTCGTCGTGGGGATCCAGAGCACGATCCGGATCGTGAAGTCGCGCCGCCGTGGACCGGTGACGGCGGAAGTGGCCGCGGCGCAGTCGTTGCTCGGTGCCATGCTCGGCTTCGTCGTGACCGGGTTCTTCCTGTCCCAGACCTACTCGTCGTTCCTCTACACGCTGCTGGGGATGATCATCGCCCTCACGACATTGGTCCCGAGACCCGCCGATCGTCGCCGCGGCGCCGGGCGGGCACCCGCACCGCGCCCGTTCGCTCCCGCAGCGCCGGAGTCGCAGGTGGCCGGGGCGACCTAGTTCTGGATCCCGCCCCGAAGGAAAAGAGGCGCCGGACCCCAGCAGGAGGGGTCCGGCGCCTCGGAACATCGGCCCGATGGATCGTCGACTACCGCGAGCCCTTCCGCAGGAACATGACCGGTGCCGTCATGGCCATGATCTTCAGGTCCTCGACGAGCGACTGCGACTCGATGTACTCGAGGTCGGCCGCGACCTTCTTGCGCACGTCGTCGATGCAGCTGTCGTACTGCAGGGTGATCTGCGCGCGCCCGGTGATGCCGGGACGCACCTGCTGCCGCGCGTGGTAGTTCGGAACCTCGTTGCGCAGGTTCTGGAAGATCGCCGGCTGCTCGGGGCGCGGACCGACGACGTTCATGTCGCCGATGAGCACGTTGAACAACTGGGGAAGCTCGTCGAGCCGCGTGCGGCGCAGGAAGTTGCCGATCGGCGTGATCCGCGGGTCGTTCTGCGAGGCCCACACCTGCAGTTCCTGACCCGGCGTCGCCACGCGCATGGTGCGGAACTTGAAGATCGTGAACGGCTTGCCACCGAGGTCGACCTTGCGGCGGTGATTGCCACCGGACGTCGTGCGGATGTCGAGACCGACGCGACGCTGCCGGTAGAACACCGGGCCGGGAGAGGAGAGCTTCACCGCGACCGCGACAGCCAGCATGAGGGGGGCGGTCACCAGGATGCCGACGGCGGCGACAGCCACGTTGAGGGCTCGCCGCGCGCCTTCCCGATAGTGCGGGTGCGCCGCGGCCTCGATCGAGGCATCGGTCCGCTGAAGGATCGGGACTGAGGTATGGAGGCCGAAGGTTGTCATCGGACCCATACTTTCGCACGACCCGTGCCGTTCCGAGCGAGACTGTAACAGCTACGTCAAGTCTTTACACAACAACAGGTTAGCCGATGCATCCACTCTTGGCGACCGTTGGCGATCAGGGGCAGTGTTGCTGCATCGCAACAGCGTCACCGCCGCGCTTCTAGAGCCGGGTGGCCGGAGGCATGTCCAACTCGAAGTAGAACCGCGTTCCCTGACCCGCGCCGGTCTCGAATCGAAGCTCCGATCCCAACGACTCGAGGAGCTTCCTGACCATCGCCAAGCCGAGTCCGGTGCCGGAGAAGAAGTACCCGGAACGACCGGCCCTGGCGCTCGACCGCCGGAACGGCTGATAGAGCGTCTCCATCGCTTCGTCGCTGATGCCGCGCCCGGTGTCCTTCACCGAGAACTCCACCCGCGTCGGGCTCGAGACCCGCGCCGTGACATCCACCGACCCCTCGTCGGTGAACTTCAGCGCGTTGGTCACCAGGTTGAGCATGATCCGGTTGAGCGCCAAAGGATTGCCGAGCCGCTGGTCGCCCGGGGGCCCGCTCCATCGCACCACCAGTCCCTTCTCCTCGGCGATCGGCCGCACCATGTCGAGCACGGCTTCGATCACCTCGCCGACCGAGAACGGGACCGCATCCCCGTCGGAGGCGACGTCGACGCGGCGTGCCATCTCGATCACGTCGGTGGTCATGGTGCTCAGGCTCAGCGCCGCGGAGTAGATGAGCCTCAGCTGCTGGCGCTGCACGTCGGTCACCGGCCCCGACTGTCCGCGCTCGAGCGTCTCCGCGAGACACCGGATCGAGGTGATGGGTGAACGGATGTCGTGGGCGACCTCCACCACGATGTTGAGCCCGTCCGGCCCGGAGAGCTGCGACGCGAAGTACCGGTCCCAGTCGGGCTCGATGGTCCGCCGCACGGCGTCGACCCCCGCCAGGAGACGCAGCGCCTCCTCGCGCTCCACCGAGCGTTCGGCCGCGAGCAGGCTCAGCAGCACCGACCCCACGCGATCGAGGAGGAAACGACCCAGTGCACTCGCGCCTTCACCGCGATCGGGAGAGACGCCGTTCGCGGCGAGGTCGATCGCCTCGGTCAGCCAGTCGAGGATCGCCCGGGTCTCCTCGGGATCGAACGACTCGCCGAGCGCCTGGGCCCAGCCCCGTTGGACCTCGGCGGCGGCGCGCACGACCAACGGATGGGGTTCCCGGTTCACCAGCAACCCGCCGGACGAGACGCGGGGATGCCGCTCGGAGCGCGAGTGCCGGTCGGGCGGAACGACGGGCGGCCTCACTTCAGTTGGGGCCGGGGCTCACCACGGCATCGCGCTGCAATCCGTGGCGCTCCATCAGGCGGTAGAGCGTCGTCCGGTCCACGCCGGCGAGGCGGGCGGCCTTCGACATGTTCCCCTCTGCCGCGCGCACGAGCTCGGTGAGATAGCGGCGTTCGAACTGCGTGATCACCCGCTCGCGGCCGACGTGGTAGCTCTCCTTGAGGACGTCCACGTCGTCGGCGGGCGGACCGTCCGGGACGGACCGCGCCGACGCGCCGTGGGTCGAGAGGCCGTCCAGCGGGATGTCCGCGGCGCGCACGGATTGGCCCGGCTCGAGCAGGACCACCGCGTGTTCGATCGCGTTCTGCAACTGGCGCACGTTGCCCGGCCACGAGTGTGCCTGGAGGGCGTGCAACGCCTCGTCCGTGAGTGTGGGAGGGCGTGTCTCGCCGCCCCGATGCTGCCGCCAGTAGGTGCGCAGGAAGTGACTGGCGAGGAGCGCCACGTCCTCCTTGCGATCGCGGAGCGCGGGGATCGAGATCGGCACCACGCGGAGCCTGTAGTACAGGTCCTCGCGCAGCACGCCCTCCCGGACGGCCTGGTCGGCGTCGCGGTTGGATGCCGCGATGAAGCGCACGTTCACGATCGAACTCGTGGAGTTGCTGCCGACACGCCGTACGACGCCATCTTGGATGACACGCAAGAGCTTGGCCTGCAGCGACTTGGGCATCTCGGTGAGTTCGTCGAGGAAGAGCGTTCCGCCGTTGGCGGTCTCGAGGAGTCCGGCCTTGTCGCGGACGGCACCCGTGAAGGACCCCTTCACGTGGCCGAACATCTCCGACTCCAGCAGCCCTTCGGGCAATGCCGCGCAGTTCACGGCCACGAGCGGCCGCGCTCGGCGCCGGCTGCGGCGGTGGATGTACTGCGCGATCATCTCCTTCCCCGACCCCGTCTCGCCGGTGATGAACACCGAGGCGTCGGTCGGGGCCACCTTCCTCGCGAGGTCGAGGCAGCGCGCGAAGAGCGGGGAGACGCCGAGGGGTGCATCGTCGTCGGCGGAGCCGGTCGTCGGCTCGGCGCCGGTGCGCGAGGACTCCTTCGCCACCATCACCGCATGCGCCGCGCGGCCCACGACGATCTCGAGATGGGTCGCCGAGAACGGCTTGGGGAGATAGTCCCACGCGCCCTCCCGGAGCGCCTCGACATTGGAGGCGACGCTCGGATTCCCGGTCATCACGATCACGATCGTGTCCGGACGCGACTCCAGCGCGGCCTGCAACACGTCGAGACCCGTGAACTCCTGCATGTAGAGATCGGTCAGGACTATGTCGAAGCCGCGCCGCTGCAGCAGCTTCTGTGCCTCGTCGCCGCGGCTGGCGACCTCGACGCGGTACCCCAGGCCGGTCAGGATCGACCGGCAGCTCTCACGCAGGGTCCGCTCGTCGTCAACGAGCAGGAGACTGAGTGTGGCGCGGAAATCGCTCGGGACGAGCGAGAGCTCGTCCGAGGAAGTGGCGCTCGAGGGTTCGCGGGGTCCGGTCACGGGCGGGTGGGGCGTTCAGGGGTAGGCGGGGGGCGTGGCACCAACGCAACAATGTAACTCCGACGATCGCCCGAGTGCCACTCTCCTCCGGACCGGAAGTGACGGTCGTCGTTATACTTTCGTCTCAGTGTCTTAGGACGTTTCGCCCGGGAATCCTGTAGAGGCTCATGCCGACCAGTTCGTCCGACCACCCCCCGCAGCAGCTCCTGCTGCCGGGATCCCAGATGCAGTCGCCTGAGCCTCCGCCCTACCTCGAGGAGGAGGAGGGTGGCATCGACATCCGGCGGTACATCGCCGCCCTGTTGCGCCACAAATGGCTGATCGCCGGCCTTGGCGTGCTCGGGCTCTCGGCGGGCGCGGCGCTGACGCGCGTGGTGAAGCCGATCTACGAGGTCCAGGCGACCATCCAGATCGACCTCATGAGCCAGTCGGCCGCCGCCGCCAGCCCCATCCGCACCGACGCGCTGTTGCAGAATCGCGGTTGGCTCGAGCTGGTGCGTTCGTTCCGGGTGCTCGACGAGGTCGTGCGGCGGCGGCAGCTGTATCTCGAGCTGTCGACCGAGGCGGATCGGATCCATTTCCAGGGGTTCACCCTGATGGAGAAGTTCACTCCCGGCGCGTTCCGCGTGGAAGTGAGCCAAGCGGGCGACCGCGTGAGTATCGAGAATCGGGACGGGGCCGTCCTGGACCAGCAAGCCGTCGGGGATTCGCTCGGCAAGGCGCTGGGATTCCTCTGGGTCCCGACCGGCACGACGCCGGGACTCTCGCTCGACTTCGTGGTCCGGACGCCGCGCGACGCCGCCGTGCGCCTGTCGCGGGCGCTCGAGGCGCCACCGCTCGGCATCGACGATTCCTTCCTGCGGCTCTCGCTCCGCGGGACCGATCCGGTGGAGATCACCGCGACGGTCAACGCGGTCGCCGCACGGTTCGTCGAGGTCGGCGCGTCGCTGAAGCGCGACAAGCTGTCGCAACTGACCGAGGTCCTGAAGGGACAGCTCGATCGATCGCAGAACGACCTGCGTGTCGCCGAGGACGCCCTCGAGACGTTCAAGATCAACACCATCACGCTGCCGAACGACCGCGGCGCCAATCCGATCGCTTCGGGGCTGCAGGAGACGCGCGATCCCGTCCGCACCGCCTACTTCAGGACGCGACAGGACCGGGACTCGCTCGACATGGAGCGCGAGTCGATCCAGCGCGCATTGCTCGCCGCGGATTCGAGCACCTCGTTGCTCGTGACCCTGGGCGCGATCCCCTCGGTCCGCAGTTCGGTCGAGCTCAATGACGCCGTGTCCCTGCTCGCCGCCAAGAGGACCCAGGCGCGGGAGATGCGACTGACGTTCGGGCCCGCGCATGCCCCGCTGCAGCAGCTCAATCGCGAGATCACCGAACTCGAACGCGTCACGGTACCGGCGCAGGCGCGCGCCCTGATCGCGAACCTGGCGCAACGGGTGAGGGACCTCGATGCGAGGATCACGGCGTCCGGCCGGGAGATGCAGGCGATCCCCGCCCGCGTCGCCGAGGAGTCTCGGCGCGAACGCAACGTGCTGATAGCGAACAACCTGTACACCAGCCTCCAGTCGGCGTACGAACAGGCCCGCTTGGCCGAGATGAGCGCTGCACCCGATGTACGCCTGCTCGACGAGGCCAAGGTGCCGCTCGAACCGGTCACCGACCAGCTGGTCATCATCCTGCTGGGCGGATTCGCCGCGGGCATCGGCCTCGGTCTCGTCCTGGCCCTGTTGCTCGACCGGTTCGACCGACGGATCCGCTACCCCGACCAGATCACGAAGGATCTCGGGCTCACGATCCTCGGGACCCTGCCGCTGATGAAGTCGAAGAAGGGCGGCGCCGCCGATCCGGATCAGGCCGCGCAGCTGCTCGAGTCGACACGCAGCATCCGGATGAACCTCGCGTACGCGCACGGGACGGCGGGCACCTTCATCACGACGGTGTCGAGCCCGGGACCCGGCGACGGCAAGTCGTTCACGGCGGCGAACCTGGCGCGCGCCTTCTCGGCCGCCGGTCGCCGGACGTTGTTGATCGACGCCGACACCCGCCGCGGGCTGCTGCATCGCTCGCTCGGGGTGGACCGCAAACCGGGGTTGCTGGACTACCTGCGCGGCGAGGCCCAGCGCAGCGAGATCATCCGGACCATGACCGATCTCGGCATCGACTTCATCCCGTCAGGCACCCGGTTCGCCGGTGGGCCGGAACTGCTCGCGTCTCCCGTGATGGCCCAGTTCCTGATGGGACTGCGAGGCGATTATCAGGCGATCATCGTCGACAGTCCGCCACTCGGTGCCGGCGTGGACGCGCTGGTGCTGGCCTCGCTCTGCGGGAGCATGGTCCTCGTGCTGCGCACCGGCGTCACCGACCGCGAGCTCGCGCAGACGCGCATGCACGACATCGACCGCCTGCCGATCCGGATGCTCGGCGCGATCCTCAACGACGTGAGCACGCACGGGATGTACAAGTACTACGGCTACACGCCGGGGTATCGCGCCGAGGACGAGCTGGATGCGGACCCGGCGGCCGCCGACACGAAGAAGTCCCCGCTGCGACGACTCACCGGGGCCTGATAAAGGCCGCGCGTGAGCCCGGTGTCACGAAGGGCAGCTCAGTTGAGCTGCCCTTCGAACTTCCGGATGTGCAGCTGGCTCGGTCCGGTGGCCTCGGTGCGCGAGAGGCGCATCGCGAGTGACGCGCGCATGAGCATGTCGCTCGGCTCGATGGGCGCGTCATGGTAGTTCGGGACGGCATCGTAGCCGAACGCGACACGGACGCCCTTGGTCGAGCCCATGCTCGACACGGCGCGCGTCAGGCGCTCGGCGAGGCCGACCGCACCCTCGGAGTCGGTGCCCTGCGCGATCACGGCGAACTCACCGGGGCCCACCATCCCGATCGCGTCGGACGTGCGTCCGGTCTCCTTGAGCACCCGTGCGAGCGTCTCGACGATCTCGGCGGACCGGTTCGCGGACAGCGCAGCGCCCTGGTCGTTGAGGAGGAGCGGCGTGAGGACGATGCACGCGAATGGCTCCTTCTGCCTGAACGACTGCGACCCGAGTTCCCGGGCCCGACGGGCGAGTCCGCGGATGTTGTAGAGCCCGGTGAGCTCGTCAAGCAGCGACTCCTCGTGGACCCGGTCCACCTCCTGCTTGGCGCGCATCAGGGCGTCGAGCCGGAGCGGCAGTTCCTCGCCGTCGAGCGCCGATCCGATGAAGTCCCACGCACCCGCGCGAAGGGCATCCAGGCGCTTCTGCCGGCTGGAATGCGCCGGGCTCGTGATCAGGATCGGAGTCGCCGCGCTGATGCTCGGGTCGGCACGCAACTCGCGGCAGACATCGAGTCCGTCGCGGTCCGGAAGATCCGTGTCGAGGATGATCAGGTCGGGGCGTGAGGACAGTGCGCGCTCGATGGCCTGCTTGCCCGTGTATGCTCGCAGCACCGCATACCCGTGTGGCCCGAGAATGCTCTCGAGCGAGCGGGAGTGCCACTCCTGGCTGTTCGCGATGAGCGTGAGCGGCGGGCGGGAGCGCGTGGGACGATCGGACATGTAGTAGGATTGACCGGTGGAGAAAAACGATGCAGGCAACTATAACAGTCTCAAGGGTGCCTGAACTGCACGTTGCGTGCGGGATACCTCGAAAGTCATAACACGTTGTCAACAATGCCGTTACCCGATTGACACCCCTGGAATCATACGACTTTCGATGCGCGGCGTCCACACTCGCCGACCGCCCGTGCGGCGGAGTCGCAACGCGAGGGCCAGCGACGTGCGAAAGTCGGGTTCGTCCACTATTCTCCTCCCAATGATCGCTTCGCCCAGACTCCGTCGTTCGATCGTCCTCGCGCTGGTCATGTGCGGCGTCCCTGCGGCCGCGGCCGATGCGCAAGGCGGGACCTCCAAGCCGGTCTCGCGGGTCACGTCCCGCGCGGATCTCGAGTCGGCCGCGGCTGAACTCGACCAGCTCGCCGCTTCCACGGCATACAGCGACCGGACCCGCGCACGTGCGCGTTCCCAGGCGTCCTCGCTCCGCACGCGCTTGACCGACGGCGACTTCCGCGCCGGCGACAGGATCCTCATCGTCATCGAGGGGCAGCTCGCGGTCAATGACACACTCGCCGTACTCGAGGGCTTGCGGCTGCCCGTGCCGGGGTTCCGCGCGGTCTCGCTCGCGGGTGTGCTGCGCTCCGAGCTCGAGGCGAAGCTGCGGACCGAGCTCACCGACGTCGTGCGGAACGCGACCGTCACCGCTCGACCGCTCGTGCGGCTGGCGGTGTTCGGCGCCGTCGGGCGGCCCGGCTACGTGAGCGTACCGGCCGAGACGACTTTGGATGAGCTCGTCATGCTCGCCGGCGGCCCGAGCCCGGTCGCCGCGGCCGACAAGATGAAGCTCACCCGCGCGGACACCCTGCTCGCGGGACCCGCGACGACTCGCAGGGCGCTCTCGGAGGGGACGACGGTCGGCGCGCTCGACCTGACCGACGGTGACGTGCTCGTGGTGCCGCTCGGCGGCGCGCCCTGGGACCGCAATGCGTTCATCCAGATCACGGGCTTCCTCCTGGGCGTCGTGACCCTGTTGCTCATTCGCCGCTGAGCAGCGGCGCTCGCGTGTGGCCGGTCGGGGATCAGCCCGCCAGCGCGCGCGGCGTCGGCTCCCAGACGGGCGCCCCCTCGCGCAGGAGCGCCCGCTTCCACGCGATCAGTCCCGCGACGGTCCCCGAGACGAAGTAGGCGGCCATCGAGGCCGGCTTGGGCGCTCGGCCGTCGGCCGGCCACCACCAGCCGATCGCCGCGAGGCCGAGCCCCGCCATCAGTCCGACGACCCCGAGACGGGCCACCGCGACGATCGCCTCGCGAGGAGTCGTGAAGGACGTGGTGAGCAGCGTCGTGCCGCCCGATGTCGCGGCGAGTGCCACGAGCGAGAGCGCACCCGTCACCAGCGCCACCGGCACCAGCCACCGCACCAGCTTGTGGCTCCACAGGAACCAGGCGAAGAGCCCATACCGGAACGGATCGAGCAGCCGCGCGTGATGGAACAGCGTCTGGATCCCGCGACTCATCGTCCGGATCTTCCGCCGGAACTCGATCTGCATGCTCGCGGCCCGCGGCACATAGCAGATCGCATCGCGCACCGAGACCGCGCGCAGGCCGTTCAGCCGCGCCCAGAGCGCCGACGAGAAGTCGCGACTCAGGTGCCCGGGGAGGTTGCGCCGATGCAGCGGCGCACGGATCGCGTACAGGCACCCCGATGACCCGATGATCCCCTCGGCCGCCGTCTCGAGGTCGCGGATCCACATCTCGTAGCCCACGTACGCGGCCTCGCTCGCATGGCCGACCGCACCCACCGACGCCACCGAGATGTCGCGCGCGCTCGCCACGCCCACTTCGGGGTCGCCGAGTGCGGCGACGAGCTTCTTGATCGCCTTGGGATCGATCGTCACCGACGCATCGGTGTTCACGACGATCTCCCCGCGGATGGAGTCGAAGGCCCGGTTCTCGATCTCGGTCTTCCCGAGGCGGCCTTCGATGCGCAGCAGTCCGACGCCCTGCGCCGCGTACTCGCGCACGAGGTCATCGGTGCCGTCGGTCGAGCCATCGCTCACCACCAGGATCTGCCGTCGATCGGCCGGATAGTCGGTGCGCACCAGCGCCTCGAGCACCGGGCGCAGCGTGTCCTGCGCGTTGTATGCCGGGAGCGTGATCGTGATGCGCGGCCACTCGGCCGGATCGGTCGCTCGCACGCCATGCCGGCGGCGGACCTTGCTCACGATCCAGAGCAGGGCCGGGTAGAGGGCGTAGGAGTAGATCGTGAGGCCGGCCGAGAGGGCCAGCACGAGAAGCCAGAAGGACATTGCGCGTGGGGCGGGGGAAGTGCGAACGGCTAGGGCAAGATGCGTGCGAGCGGGTCAAAGGGGCAGATGGGCGGGAGGTGGAGGTGGTAGGTGGGGGTTGGTGGGTGGTAGGGGCCGCAGGAACGAGATGGGGGAGCGCGGCCTGAGCCGGCTCCCCCATCTCGTTGTCCATCCGACTGCCTACATCCTACCACCTGCATCTCATCATCAAGGCAACGGGATCACACGCCCGGGCGTCCAGGCCGCCCCCTCCGCCTCAGCCTTCCGCTCGAGCGCGGCCAGATCGTTCGCCACGAACGCCAGCAGTGCCGCATGGATCGCCGGGAACCGCTCCCGCACGATCTCCAACTGCCGCCGCTGCGTCCCCGTCGGCGGCGCCAGCGTCCCACCGAAGCCGGCCGCGGTGTTCATCCGCCCCAGCAACGACGTCTCCGTCGGCTCGGAGTACCGCCCCGGCGTGTTGTCACCGTTCAGCTGCTCGCGGATCCCGCGCAGCTTCACGATCGCCGCGCGCACCTCGGCGTCGAGCGTGGTGACCTTGGTGATCTGCTCCACCGCCCGCTGGAGCGCGTCGAGCCGCGTGCTCACCTCGGCCATGGTGGCGTTGGCACCGAGCACCACGCGTTGCAGCTGCTGCGCGTCACGCTGGAAGGCGAACGCACGCTCGCGCTCGGCCACCGTCAGCGTCGCGTTCGGCAGCAATCGCACCTCGAACGGCACCGGCTGTGTGAGCGCGGTGCGCTCGCCCTTCACGCGCTTGAACAGCTGCACGCGATAGGAGCCGGGCACGACGTACGGCCCGTTGCCGCCGAGCGTGGCGCCCGCGCCGCCTCCCGGTCCGCCGGCGCCGCCACCGCCACCGCCACCACCGCCGCCGCCACCACCAGCGCCGCCGAACCCGCCGGCCCCACCCGCGCCGCCCTGCACCGGCGTCGCACTCGGCCAGCGCATGTTCCAGGTCACGCGATTCGTCCCCGCGCTGTTCGTCCCGTCGAACCGCGACACGATCGCGCCGCTCACGTCACTGATCTCGACCTCGACGCTCGGCGCCTCCTCGTCCTGCTCCGCCTTGAGCGCCTCCCACCCCGGGAACGGCACATCCGCCCCGGTGCGGTTCAACGCGGTCTCCCGCGTCTGCCGCGCGGCCCGCGCGGTGCGCAGCGCCGTACGCAGGTGATACGTGAACGTCGCGCCCACCGGCGGATTGCTCGCCGAATAGAGCGAGGCCCCCTGGAACGAGACCCCGTTGCCGCCGAGCGGCGACGACGGCTGGAACATCAGGGCCGGCGCCACCGGATACACGAGCGCCTCGGTCCGCAGCCGCTCCGGCGTGATGGTGCGCAGCGCCGAGTAGTCGTCGAGCACGTAGATGCCGCGCCCGAAGGTCGCGACCACGAGGTCATTCATCTGCGGTTGGATCGCGATGTCGTACACCGCGATCGTCGGGAGACCGCCCTTCATCTGCTGCCAGCGTGCCCCGTCATCGAACGAGACGAAGACCCCGAACTCGGTGCCGGCGAAGAGCAGGCCGGACTTCACGAGGTCCTCGCGCACCACGTGCACCGGTCCGCGCTCGGGCAGGTTCGACGAGATCACCTTCCAGGTGCGTCCGCGATCTCCCGAGCGCACGACGTACGGCTTGTAGTCGCCGCGCTTGTAGTTGTTGATCCCCGCATAGACCACGTTCGCGTCATGCGGCGAGGCCGTGATGTACGCGACGAAGCTCGTGTCGGGCACGCCGGCGATGCTCTCCACCTTCCGCCAGGTGGCGCCGCCGTCCTCGGTCACCTGGATCAATCCATCGTCGGTGCCGGCGTAGATGAGCCCTTCCATCTTCGGCGACTCGGCGATCGTGGTCACGCTGCCGGCGAACGAGGTCGACGTGTTGCGCGCGACCGCGTCGACGCTCCAGAGACGGCCGAGCATCTTCATCGACGTGCGCGGGATGTTGCGCGAGAGGTCGGGGGAGATCGGCTTCCAGTCGTCGCCGCGGTTGTCGCTGCGGTAGACGCGCTGCGAGCCGAAGAAGAGCCGCGTGTTGCTGAACGGGCTGATCATGATCGGCGCGTCCCAGTACCAGCGCGCCGGATCCTCGCCCGGCTCCTCCTCGGGGACGATCCGCGTGGCGTTGCCCGTGCGGCGGTCGAAGCGGATGAGACCGCCGTTCTGCGACTCGGCGTAGATCGTGTTGTGGTCCGTGGGGTCGACGCGGCTCTGGAAACCGTCGCCGCCGTTGGTCACGAACCAGTCGGAGTTGCGGATGCCGTTGTTGTTGTTCGTGCGCGTGGGGCCGCCGAACGAGTAGTTGTCCTGCGTGCCGCCGTAGACGTTGTAGAACGGCGCGTTCATGTCGACGTCGATCTTGTAGAACTGCGTCACCGGGAGGTTGCCCTTGAAGTTCCAGGTGCGCGCCCCGTCGAAGCTCTCGTAGATGCCGCCGTCGTTGCCGTTGATGATGTGGTCGGTGTCGTCGGGATCGACCCAGATGACATGGTTGTCGACGTGCTTGCCCGACTCGCCGAGGTTCGTGAAGGTCCGGCCCCCGTCGTTGGAGACCTGGTTCTGCACGTCCACGGCGTACACGCGCTCGGGGTTCCTGGGGTCGACCCAGAGTTCGCTGTAGTAGAGCGAACCCGACGAGTAGCCGCCCTGACGGTTCCAGCTCACGCCGTTGTCGTCGGAACGGAACACGCCACCTCGGGCATTGGCCGCTTCGGCGATCGCGTACAGCACGTTGGGGTCTGAAGGCGCGCGCGCCAGCCCGATGCGTCCTTCGCCCTCCGGCACGCCGGTGAGCTTCTTCCACGTCTTGCCACCATCGGTGGAGCGGTGCAGCGCCGACTCGGGCCCGCCGGCGATGTAGCCCCACACCTGACGATGCCGCTGCCAGGTGCTCGCGACCATCACGTCGGGATTGCGGGGGTCGAGCGTGATGTCGTTCACGCCGGCGTACTTCTCGCCCGCGAGCAGCTTGGTCCACGTCTCCCCGCCGTCGGTGCTCTTGAAGAGGCCGCGGTCCCCGCCCTCGGACCAGAGCGGTCCCTGCGCGGCCACGTAGACGACCTTGGAATCGCGCGGGTCGATCACGATGCGGCCGACATGCTCGGACTGCTTGAGCCCCATGTTCTTCCAGGTGCGGCCCCCGTCCTCGGATTTGTACACGCCGTCACCGAAGGAGACGGCACGCTGCGCATTGTTCTCGCCGGTCCCGACCCAGACCACGTTGGGGTCGCGCGGGTCGATGACCACGGTGCCGATCGAGTACGAGGCCTGCGAATCGAAGATCGGCGACCAGGTCGTGCCCGCATTCTCGGTCTTCCACACGCCACCGGCGGCGACGGCGGCGAACCAGGTCTTCTTGTCGGGGGCGATCGCCATGTCGGCGATGCGGCCCGAGGTGAAGGCAGGGCCGATGCTGCGGAAACGGAATCCGCCGAGCACGGTGGCGGGGATGCCGCCGGGCGGGGTGGAGTCGCTGGCACCGGCACCTTGCGCGCCGCGACCGCCAGCGGCGGGAGCGGGCGCTGTGGTTGCTGCGCCAGCCGGACGACCGGCGGGCCGAGCCTGTGCCTGCGCGAGGCTCGCCGCGAGGGCGAGGAGGACCACTGAGGAACGCGTCATGTGCTGGGGCGGGCGAGAGTGGGCAGGAAACCCTGTGATGGACGGGCGTGACAGAGGGAGCAGACCATGAGTTCCGGCTGCGACCACACCGCCACACCACCAAGGATGCCACACATGCGACCGCACGCGCGACTCCTCATGAACGACCGGTTCCCCGCGATACGCACGAGTCGGCTGGGTCGCTCAACGATCCTCGCCTCTGCGCTCCTCGTCGCATCACTACCCGTCACGACCCTCGGCGCGCAGGACGTCCGCATCCTCACCCGCCCCGACGCCGACCGGCGCGTGGTCATCCGCGACGGACAGATGCCCGACGGCGAGCGGCGTCTGATGGTGTTCGGCGGCCAGGAAACGAATGACCGTCCGATGATCGGCGTGACGACCGTCGCGGAGAGCGAGCGGGGTGACACGCTCGGATTGAGGATCGAGTCGGTGCAGCGCGGCTCGCCAGCCGAGAAGGCGGGACTCAAGGCCGGCGACCGCGTGCAGGCGGTGAACGGCGTGAGCCTGCGCGCCGACCGCGTGGATGCCGGCGAGGACGACTACTCCGGCGTACTGAACCGCCGGCTGCAACGCGAGGTGCAGCGCACGGCGCCCGGCACGTCGATCGACCTGCGTGTGCTCACGGACGGACAATCGCGCACGGTGAAGGTGACCCCGGTGAAGGCATCCGATCTGGAGACGGAGGTGCGCCGCGGATTCAGCTGGACCGGCGACGACCCCGACCGCGCCGTGCTCGGCGTGACGGTCGCCGGCACCGGCTCGGCGCGCGACACGCTCGGCGTGTTCGTGCAGTCCGTGGCGCACGATGGCCCTGCCGAGAAGGCCGGAGTAGTCGAAGGCGACAGGATCGCGGCGATCAACGGCGTGAGTCTCCGTGTCTCGCGCGAGGACGCCGACGACGAGTCCGTCGGTGCATCGCGGGCCGAACGGCTCTCGCGCGAGGTCGCCAAGCTCAAGGCGGGGGATGCGGCCGAGCTCACGGTCGTGACCGGCGGGCGGTCGCGCACGGTCCGCGTGACGACCGGCAAGGCGAGCGACCTGCCTGAGGGCGGGGAAGGGGCGACCTTCATGCGCGTGCCGATGGAGGGAATGCTCCGCGAACTGCCCCGCATGCGCGAGTTGCCGCCCATGCGCGAGCTGCCGGATCAGGCGATGCCGAACTCGCCGAGCCGCATGCGGATCGAGGCGCCGTCTCGCGTGGTGATTCGGCGGACGGTCAGGACGGAGAGCTGATCGCCCGTCTTCACTGGCTCGATCAACGGCTGATCGAGTACTGCTGATGTCGGCCCAGACGACCCCCGTTGGCTCCGTAATGCCGGGAAGTCCATCCGCACCAACTTCCATTAGGCCGAGCGGGCTCGGATGTCAGCGTGCTTTGGCCATCTCCCCTCCTGAGGGTGAGCATGGCCTCGCACACAGAAAACCGGATAGGCCCGGATAGGCCCCTCTCAAATGGCTAGCGGAAGGGGAGATCCGCCCGCCACGCGCGTCCGACAGCCCGCCAGGCGATTTGCACCGACCGCCAGGCGACTTGCACCGGCCGCCAGGCGACTTGCACCGCCCGCCAGGCGCCTTGCACCGCCCGCCAGACGACTTGCACCGACCGCCAGACGACTTGCACCGACCGCCAGGCGCCTTGCACCGACCGCCAGGCGCCTTGCACCGACCGCCACGCGACATGCACCGACCGCCACGCGACATGCACCGACCGCCACGCGACATGCACCGACCGCCACGCGAAGTGGTGAGCGTGGTGTGCAGCGTGGTGTGCAGAAGTTTGTGTCAGCGACCCGACGTGGACTTACGCACGAAGGCCATCGTCTAGCATCTCTGGGAGGAGTCCTTCCACCCGCGGCGTTGACGCGCCGCATGACCCAGAGGAGTTAGCCGATGGCCTTCGAGGAGAAGACCAGGATGCCCCTGTCGCTCGAGCAAGCAGGGGATCACGCGCCCGTCCCGGCGGATGCCCTCCGCGCGATGGTCGCGACGCTGGTGCAGGAGACGATGCAGACCGAGTTCAATCAGTTCATCGGGGCCGCGCCCTACGAGCGCACGGAGGAGCGGCAGGGCCGGCGCAAGGACGGCGTCGCCGTGGTGCCCGCGGTGTTGCTCGGCCCGTAGCCGACAGAGCCAGTCGTCTCGCAGGCCCGATTGAAACGGAATACCTTTGAGGCTTGCACTCCTCATTCCGTGAGACCGCAATGCTCCGCTCGACCCGCGCGCGCTTCCTCGTTCGCGCCGCCTCCCCCGCGCTGATCCTCCTCGCCGGCTGTCGCGGCGATGCCCCCGCGACCGATCCGCAGCTCGTCGCCCAGTGGACCCGCAGTTCGCTCGCCTGGGTGCGCAGCGAACGCCTCGGCCCGCCGGTCGCCGCGCGCATCTCGGCCTACGCCTCTCTCGCACTCTTCGAGGGCTACGCCGCTGACCCGACCTCCGGGCTCCGCTCGCTCGCCGGGCAGCTCAACGGCCTCACCGCACTGCCCATCGCGAGCGACGACGCCCCCGTCGACGGCGCGGTCGTCGCCGCGGTCGCCGAACGGGTCGTCCTCGACTCGCTCTTCCGCGACGGCTTCGCGACCACGCGCACCACGATCGACTCCCTCGCAGCCGCGCAGGTCGCCGCGCGCGTGGCCGCAGGCGTGGATGAGTCGCGACGTGCGCGCTCGGAGACGCACGGCAAGGCGCTCGCGGCGGCGATCCTCGCTTGGGCCGCCGAGGACGGGTTCTTCGCGACGCGCGCGCTCACGTGGGTACCGCCCAAGCGTCGTGATCAGTGGGAGAACACGGCCACGCTGGACCAGTTCGTGCCGCAGACACTGTCGGGACAGTCGGACTTCGTCTCTACCGCCAACCCGAACGTGCGGCTCGACGCCGCTGACGCGACCGAGAAGGGCGTCTTCACGAATCGTCCCAAGGCGGCGGGCCCGACGACGCTGCCGAGCTTCAATCCGACGCGGCCCACCGAGCCGTATTGGGGCACGCTGCGGACGTTCGTGATCAAGGACGGCGACGAGTGTGCGCCGCCTGCACCTCCCGCGTACTCCGAGAAGCCCGGGACGCCCTTCTACGCGATGGCGCATGCGTTCTACGATACTGTGAAAGCGCTGACGCCAGAGCAGCGGGAGATCGCGCTCTTCTGGGCCGACAACCCGGTCGCCACGGGGACCCCGGGGTTCCACTGGATCAGTGTGGTGAATCAGATGATCGAGCGACGCGGTCTCACTGCACCTGAGGCGGCCGAGCTCTATGCGCTCACGTCGTTGGCGATCGCCGACGCCTTCATCGGTTGCTGGAAGGAGAAGTACCGCTCGATGGTCGTGCGTCCCGTGGCCTACGTGCAACGCGTGTTCGACCCCGCGTACCGCACCGTGATCCCGACGCCACCGTTCCCGGAGTACACGAGTGGCCACTCGGTGCAGAGCGCCGCTGCGGTCGACGTGCTGATCGCCACGCTCGGTGACACGATCGCGTTCGCGGACTCGAGTCAGGTCGACGTGGGACAGCCGGCGCGACACTTCGCCTCGTTCACGGCGGCGCGCGACGAGGTCGCCTGGTCGCGGGTGTACGCGGGCGTGCACTACCTGCCGGCCGTGCTCGACGGCGTCGTGCAAGGTCAATGCATCGGGAAGCGCGTGCTCGCGCTGCGCACACGGTCCCAGGAGTGAAGCGTCGCCCGATCGCATCGCTCGTCGCGCTCGTCGCACTCGCCGCCTGCGGCGAGACGGCACCGCGAGTCGGCGAGTGGCAGCAGGGCACTGGCTACCGTTGGCGCGAACTGGACGTCCCCGGCGCAACAACGTCCATCGCCGGCGCGCGTGCCGGCTTCACCGCGCTCCCCGCGTCACGCACCGGCATCACGCATGCCAACGATGTCTCCGATGAGCACGCGATGGCCAACCGCGACCTGCTGATCGGCGCGGGCGTAGCGGTCGCTGACATCGATGGCGACGGTCATCCCGATCTCTTCCTCGCCTCGGTGGAGAAGCCGGCGGCGCTCTATCGCAACGCCGGTGGCCTCAAGTTCGAGGATGTCACCAGAGCGAGCGGCCTCAGGACGGACTCGCTGGCCACGACCGGCGCGACCTTCGCCGACGTCGACAACGACGGCGATGCGGACCTGCTCGTGGGCACGCACGGCGGTCCGGTCACGCTCTGGCTCAACGACGGCAAGGGCCACTTCACCGACGGCACCGCCGCGAGCGGTCTCTCCGGCGGCTACGCCGCGACGACCATGACGCTCGCCGATGTCGATAAGGACGGCGATCTCGACCTCTACGTGGCGACGTACAAGGTGCGCAACGCGCTCGATGCCTACCCGCCGCAGGCCCGCGCGTTCGACCAGGTGGTCACCAAGACCGCCACGGGCTACGCCGTGAAGCCGGAGTGGGTGAAGGAGTACCGCATCGAGGACCGCCCCGACCTGGGTGGCATCGTGCGCTCGCAGCGCGCCGACCCGGATCTCTTCTTCATCAACGACGGGAACGGCCACTTCACCCACACGGCGATCAGCGGGGCCCGCTTCCGCGACGAGAGCGGCAAGCCACTCGCCGCCGAGCCGGACTTCTTCACGCTCGCGGCGCGCTTCTACGACGTGAACGGCGACGGCGCCCCCGACCTCTACGTGTGCAATGACTTCGAGGACCCCGACCAGTTCTGGCTGAACGACGGCACGGGCAACTTCCGGCTCGCGCCGACGTGGGCGCTGGCGGCCACGAGCAACACATGCATGTCCGTCGACTTCGGCGACGTGGACCGCGACGGCACGGTCGACATCTTCACCGCCGACATGCTCAGCCCCACGCTCGCCGAGCGTCAGACGAAGATCCCGACGCACACGCCGTTGCCGAAACCGCTGGGCCTCACCGGAGCCCGCCCGCAGTGGATGCGCAACATGCTGCACGTGGGCCGCGGCGACGGTTCGTGGGCGCAGGTCGCCGACTTCGCCGGCGTCGCCGCGACCGACTGGACCTGGGGCTCGGCCTTCCTCGACGTGCACCTCGACGGGTTCGAGGACCTCATCACGGTGAGCGGTCACCGCTGGGACATCCGCGACGCCGACACCTTCGATCGCATCCGCAACAGTTTCCCCCGCGTGCCGTGGGACAAGGAGCAGGGGCAGTTCCCACGGCTCGCCACGCGCAACATCACGCTGCGGAACAAAGGTGACGCGACCTTCGCGCCGATGAAGGACGGCTGGGGGCTCGGCGCCGAGGCGGCGATCTCGCAGGGCATCGCGCTCGCGGACTTCGACCTCGACGGGGACCTCGACCTGATCGTCACGCGGCTCGATGCCGCCGCGCAGTTGTATCGCAACGAAGCGGCCGCGCCGCGCATCGCGGTGCGCCTGGCGGGGGCCGGCGGAAACCGCGCCGGCATCGGCGCGGTGGTCAGTCTGGCGGGTGGTGCGCGCCCGGCGCAGTCACGCGAGATCACGGCGGGTGGGAACTACCTCTCGGGAAGCGAGCCGCTGCTGACCTTCGCTGCAGCCCCGGACGCGGACCTCCTCCTCACCGTGCGCTGGCCCGGTGGTCGACTGAGCGTGATCGGGGACGCGAGAGCGAATCGACTGTACGAGATCAACGAGCCCGCGGTCGATGCGCCGGCCGCGCTCGCCGTCGTCCCGGATGATGCGCACCCCCTCTTCGAGGACGCGACGGCGCGGCTCGGTGGCCAGACGCACCACGAGAGCGTGTACGACGACGTTCGCCGGCAGAATCTGCTCCCCGGCCGCCTGAGCCAGCTCGGCCCGGGACTGGCGTGGGTGGACGTCGATGCCGACGGACGCGAGGATCTCGTGGTCGGGGACGGGAAGGGAGGCGCGCTCACGCTGCTCCTCAACCGCGGTGATCGGTTCTCGCCGCAGCGCCTCGGCGCGACGGCAGCGGGTGACCTCACGGGGATCGTGCCGCTCCCGGACGGACGAGGCGGCGTGCGCCTCGCCGTGGGTCAGTCCAACTATGAAGCCGGCACGCTCGACTCCGCGCTGGCGATTCCCGGCGTGCTCAGCGTCGCACTCGCTCGCGGCGGGCGCCCGGCGGCGGTCGCGGGCGGCGACACGGCGAGCGTGGGCCCGCTCGCGGTCGGCGACGTGAACGGCGACGGCTTCCTCGACCTCTTCGTCGGTGCGCGTGTGGTCGGTGGGGCCTGGCCGGTCCCCACACCATCCCGTCTGCTGATCGGCAGCGCGGACGGCAGCTTCGTCCCCGATGCCGCCAATGCGCGAGCGATGGCCGCGTTGGGCCTGGTCTCGGCGGCCCTGATCGTGGACGTGACGGGTGATGCGGCACCGGACCTGGTGGTCGCGGGCGAGTTCGGCCCCGTGCGCGTCCTGCGCAACGAGCGTGGGACGCTCGTCGACGCGACCGCGTCGCTCGGACTGGACAAGCTGCGCAGCCGCTGGATCGGCCTCGCCGCCGGCGATTTCGACGGTGACGGTCGACTCGATCTCGTGGTGACGAGCTGGGGTCGCAACCTCCCGTGGGGCGCGAGCGAGTCGCGGCCACATGTTCTATACATGGGGCCGTTCGGCGGACAGACGCTCGGGCTCGTCTTCGCCCGCGCCGACTCGCTCACCAGGCAGGAGATGCCCCTCGAGAGCTTCGCCCGGCTCGGCGTGGCCTTCCCGACGCTGCGCTCGCGCGTCGCCACCTACGGCGATTTCGCCAAGCGATCGGTACAGACGCTCTTCGGCGCGGATACGCTCGGCGCGGTACGGATCGGGGCGACCACGTACGACCAGACCATCCTGCTCAATCGCGGTGACCGGTTCGAGGCGCGGTCTTTGCCGGCGATGGCACAGCGAGCACCGGCCTTCGGCGTGAACGTCGCCGATTTCGATGGGGACGGCCGCGAGGACCTGTTCCTCGCGCAGAACTTCTTCCCCACCGAGATCGGGACCATGCGGTTCGACGCCGGGGTGGGGCTCGTGCTCCTGGGCGACGGCCAGGGGGGATTCCGGCCACTCGGCGTGACGGAGGCGGGGGTCGTGGTGCGCGGCGACTCCCGAGGCTCCGCCGTCGCGGACTTCGATGGTGACGGTCGACCGGACCTGGCGGTCTCCCAGAACGCGGGCGCAACGACGCTCTGGCGCAACCGCACGGGCCAGCCCGGGGCGAGGATCCGGTTGATCGGTCCGGCAACGAATCCGTGGGGCGTCGGTGCCCAGGTGTGGCTGTTCGGGAAAGGTTGGCGCGGGCCAGCGCGTTCCGTGGCCGCGGGAAGTGGCTACTGGTCGTCCGACTCGCCGTCGCAGGTACTCGGCGGCGTCTCCAAGGCTGACTCCGTTCGGGTCCGGTGGCCGTCGGGTGTCGAGACGGTCGCACCCCTCGGCGGGAACAGTCGGGAGGTCCTGGTCAGGGCGCCCGGGGAGCCGATTCGTCGCTAGGCAGGCCGCCGGGGCCGGACGGGACTAGGAATGTGCTCTTGCCCTTCCCGGCCGGGTATCGTAACATTGGCCCCCATTACCCCCCACCCCGGCGGAGCGCACGACGTGCTCCGGCGGGAAACCGTCCAGACGGAGCTACGTCAGATGAATCTGCGTTCCGCTGCTCGACTGAGTGGCCTCGTGCTCGTTCTCGGTGCGCTCGGTTGCGCCGATGAAGGGTACAAGCCCACGGATCTGAGCAACCAGTTCGTTGTCACCCCCGCGTTCGTCGGCATCGACGAGGGGTTGCCTCCCATCCAGTTCACGGCGACGCAGGGCAGCACGCCAGCGACCGTGACGTGGGAGAGCAGCAACATCGCTGTGGCGACGGTATCATCCACGGGCCTCGTCTCGCCGCTCAACGACGGCTTCGCCGCGATCACGGCGACCCAGTCCAACGGGAAGAAGAAGTCCGCGAGCATCACCGTGAACGCGCTCTTCGGGACGCCGATCACGAGCGGCGTCCCGGTCACCGGGATCGGCGGCGCAGTGGGCATCACGACGCTGCTCTACCGCATCTACGTCCCGACCGGCAAGACGAATCTGAACGTCACGCTCGCCGGCGGCACGGGCGACCTTGACCTCTACGTCCAGCGCGGACCGAACCCCCCGACGACGGCGGCGTTCGGCTGCCGGTCGTGGAACGCCGGTAACGGCGAGAACTGCGCGTTCGCGAATCCGACGTCGGGGACCTGGTATGTCTTCATCGACGTCTACACTGCTGGGACCGGCGCCACGCTGACCGCGACGGTGACGCCATGATCGCCGGACAGGGAAACTCACTTTCATTCGCAGAGAGGTCCGCAATGGCGCGTGTCTCCACCCGTGTCCTGAAGTCGGCGCTGCGCGCCGTTGCCGCGGTGGCGCTGTTCGCCACGGCGGGCTTCGCGCAGAACGTCGTCTTCTCCGGTCGTGTCACATCGGCAGGGCAGCCGCTCGGCGGCGCCAGCGTCGGCATCGCCGAGCTGGGTGTCGGCGCCACGTCGGGTGTCGATGGCCGCTACACCTTCACGGTCGTGATCGCGCAGAACGCCGGGCGTGGTGTCACGCTCCGGGTGCGCGCGATCGGCTACACGCCGAAGCAGGCGCCGGTGACGCTCGCCGCAGGCCGCATCGAGAAGGACTTCGAGCTCTCCAAGGACGTGCTCAACCTCGAGCAGGTCGTGGTGACCGGCGTGGGTGATGCGACGTCGCAGAAGAAGACGGCCTTCTCGGTGGGCGTCGTGGACGCCTCGCAGATCAAGGAAGCCCCGTCGTCGTCGCCGGTGGGCATGTTGGCCGGCCGCGTGGCCGGTGCCTCGGTGGTGACGGTCTCCGGCCAGCCCGGTGCGGCGCCGGCGATCCGCCTCCGCTCCTCGACGAGCCTCACCGGCTCGGCCGATCCGCTGATCATCGTGGACGGCACGATCACCCGCCTGACGCTCGCCGACATCAATACGGAAGACGTCGAGCGCATGGAAGTGATCAAGGGCGCGGCCGCGAGCTCGCTCTACGGCTCCGACGCCGCGAACGGCGTGGTGCAGATCTTCACGAAGCGTGGTGCGCAGCTGGCCGAAGGCCAGACGAACTTCACGTTCCGCAACGAGTACGGGCAGAGCTGGCTGCCGAACAAGGTGCCCGGCAACCAGCACCATGAGTTCCAGCTCCTCCCCGACGGTGGCTACCGGCTCGACGCCAACGGCCAGCGCGTCCAGGAGACGGACCTGATTGCCGACAACCCGTATCCGCAGTACTTCGACCAGCTCGGGCAGGTGTTCCGTCCGGGCAACTACATGACCAACTACGCCTCGGTGGGACAGCGCCGCGGCAACACGAACTTCAACGTCTCGTTCCACAACAGCCGCGAGACGGGTGTGCTCGGCCTGCTCGACGGCTTCACGCGCCAGAACTTCCGCGTGAACTTGGACCAGGCGCTCACGGAGCAGGTGACCTTCTCGGCCGGCGCGTTCTACGGCCGGTCGGGCTCCGACGAAGGCGAGAACTCGGGCATCTTCTTCGGTCTCCGCTTCCTGGAGCCGGATGTGGACCTGCTCAAGCCGAACCCGGACGGCTCGCCGTTCGTGGCGAAGATCAACCGTCCGCCGCTCTCGGGCAACGTGGTGAACCCGCTGTACGGGTTGGCGAACGCGCCGAACCGTCGCGACCGCGACCGCTTCAACGGCACCTTCAAGCTGACCTACAAGCCGTTGAGCTGGCTCACGGCCGAAGGCAACGTGAACTACGAGCAGTCGGCTGACATGTACAAGTCCTTCACGCCGCGTGGCTTCCAGGCGTCGAACGGCAACGTCAGCACCGGCGGCCTGGGCCAGACCTCGACCTCCGCCCGCACGAGCAACATCGGCGCGACGCTGACGTCGGTGCGCGAGTTCGAGTGGTTCACCAACACGACCAAGCTCGCCTACGTGTTCGAGGACCAGACGAACAACCGCCTCTCGGCGTCGGCGCAGCAGCTCACGCTGCCGCGCATCCCCGAGTTCGCGGCGGCGGACATCGCCGGCATCCGCGCCGGGTCGCAGACGATCACGATCCGCAACCAGAACGTGTTCGCCATCACGACCTTCGACATCAAGGACCGCTACATCGTCGACGCGCTCGTGCGTCGCGACGCCTCGTCGCTCTTCGGCGCCGACCAGCGCACGGCGATCTACAACCGTGTCTCGGCGGCCTACCGCCTCTCCGAGGACCTGAGCCTTCCCGGGGTGGACGAGTTCAAGCTCCGCGCCTCGTACGGCACGGCGGGCCTCCGCCCGGGCTTCGACGCGCAGTACGAGATCTACTCGCTCGTCGGCGGCAGCCCGACGCCGGTGACGCTCGGCAATCGCAACCTGAAGCCGGCCTTCTCGAAGGAGACGGAGATCGGTTTCAACGTGAACTTCCTCACCAACTTCACCTTCGAGTACAGCTACTCGGACAAGGTGACGAGCGACCAGATCCTCTCGGCCCCGGTGTCGGCGGCGACCGGCTACCAGAACCAGTGGATCAACGCCGGCACGCTCGCGGGTCAGACGCACGAGATCGCGTTCGGCGCGGTGCTCGTGTCGAAGGGTGACATGTTCTGGCGCCTGAACGTGACGGCGGACCGGACGCGTCAGCAGATCACCGAACTCAACGTGGCGCCGTTCCTCGCCGGTCCGGACGGGACGACCCAGATGTTCCGCGTTGCGGCCGGTGAGCCGTTCGGCGTGATGTACGGTCAGAGCTGGATCCGCACGGCCGATCAGCTGGCCGCCACGTTGTCGTCGGGCCTCCTGACGGGCACGGCGGCCGACTACAAGGTGAACGAGGAAGGCTTCTACGTGCGCACCGCCGATTGGCGGACGCTCGCCGAGCGCCCCCTCAAGGCCTATGACGCGACCGGGAACTCGATCTCGCAGATCGGCGACGTGAACCCGGACATGAACCTGAACTTCAGCTCCACGTTCCAGTGGCGCGGGCTCTCGGTGAATGCGCTCGTGACGTCGGTGGTGGGTGGCGACATCTACAACCTCACCCGTCAGTGGCCGTTCAACGAGCAGCGCGACCCGGCATTCGACCAGAGCGCCAAGCCGGCGCTCGAGCGCAAGCCGGTGACGTACTACCAGACGTTCTACAACAACATCGACGCGAACACCTACTTCGTGGAGAACGGCAGCTACATCCGTCTGCGCGAGCTCGCGGTGAACTACCAGGTCCCGAAGAACTGGGTGAAGCCGCTCAGCTTCCTCGGTTTCGAGAGCGCGCGCATGGGCGTGGTCGGCCGCAACCTGTGGACGAGCACGAACTACAAGGGCTACGATCCGGACGTCACGGGCACCTCGGGCCTGCAGGGGAACCCGTTCACCTACCGCGTGGACTACTTCACGTATCCGCAGTTCCGCACCTTCACCTTCATGCTTGAGCTCGGCTTCTAAGCCGCGCCCATACGAGGAGATCGAGAATGAACATGACGACCTTCGTTCGGGGGCTTGGCCTGGTCGCCGCGCTGGCGGTGACCG
The DNA here is from genome assembly GCA_021413975.1 of Gemmatimonadota bacterium. GTDB lineage: Bacteria > Gemmatimonadota > Gemmatimonadetes > Gemmatimonadales > Gemmatimonadaceae > Pseudogemmatithrix. The sequence continues at coordinate 76,969 of JAIOPJ010000046.1, read as the reverse complement.
GTTGCAAGTCGCTGGACATCACGAATCCTAATCAGCCCGACGCCGATCGCGCGCTCTCCGACCCGGCCGCCATCGAGGCGGTCGCGGGCGGTGCGGTGCGCATCTGGTTCAACACGTACGAGGGCCTCACGGCCGTCGGACCGCTCGTCACGCAGGCACAGACGTACAGCGCCTCGTGGAACAACTTCAACATCAACTTCTACGCCTCGATCGACGCCGACGGCACGCGCAACTCGCGTTCGTGGCAGAACAGTCCGGCGGCGGCGTCGCGCGCGAGCATCGAGCACTTCTGGGACGGCTACTACAGCAGTCTCTCGCTCGCGACGAACGTCCTGAAGGCGATCCGCATCAACGGCCTGGTCATCAACAACGCGACCGACACCAAGCGGACCGAAGCGGTGGCGCTCCTGATGCAGGGCGCCGCCCTCTCGGGTATCGCCCTGAATTACGACAAGGGTTACATCATCGACGAGAACACCGACCTCGGCAGCCTCACCTACTCGAACCGCAAGGCGATCCGTGACGCTGCCGTCGCGAAGTTCGCCGACGCGGCCGCGGTCGCCAACGCGAACGTGTTCACGATCCCGGCCACCTGGTCGGGCCCGGGTTCGGCGGCGTACACGAATGTCCAGATCGCGAAGATCGCGAACACCATGGCGGCGAACACGCTCGCGAGCTGGCCTCGCGACGCGGCCGAGAACGCCCTGGTACCGTGGGCGCAGGTCGTCACGCTGGCTTCCAACGGCATGTCGTCGGGGACGCGTTTCGACTACGTCTTCACGGGTGATGGCAACGCGTGGTATCCGGAGATCCTCGCCTGGTTCAACGCGGTCGACACCGGGCGGCTGCACACCCGGGTGGCGAACATGATGGATCCGGGGACCCAGACGACTCCGTGGCCGCTCGGAGGCAACCCGAAGCCGAACTCCGCCGACCGGCGGCTTGGCGATGGCACCTTCGGAAACGCTGCGACCGCGACGTCATTCGGAACGAGCCCCATCTTGCGCGACTCGGTCGGCACGATTCTTTCGCGTCCGGGTACGGACTTCGCTTGGTCGGCCAACGCGATCTTCAACATGGCGCGCGGCTCGTATCATCAGTCAAACATCGCGCACATCCGGTATGACGTGAGTGGCATTCAGGATCCGAACGGCGCCTACGGCGGCTTCGGTCCGGCGGTGGCCTTCTCGGCCGGCCAGAACGACCTGCTCTGGGCGGAGGGCCTCATCGAGACGAACACCAACCTCGCCCTGGCCGCGACGCTCATCAACAACACACGCGTGACCCGCGGCGGGCTCGCACCCGCAGTCGCGGGCGACGGACAGGCCGGACTCCGCACCAAGCTCCGCTACGAGCAGGAGATCGAGCTGCTCGGACTCGGGGCGGCCTCGTACTATCACCGTCGCCGGGTGGCCGGTGGGCTCCTGGTCGGTACGCCGCGCGAGATGCCGGTGCCGGCAAAGGAACTCGGGGTGTTCGGCCAGGCGCTGTACACCTGGGGTGGCGCGACGCCCAACTCGCCCACGCCTCCGTGATCATGATCGACCGCCGCTCGTCGGCGCCCGGGCTACGGCAGGGGTGACCGACGGCGACGGTTCAGGGTAGTATCGAGGGGGAACGATGCGGACGCAGTACCGGTCCCGGCGTTCCCCCTCGGTGTTTCCCGGCGCAGGCTCCGCGCGCCGGTCCTCACGCACTCCAAACGGGCGCATTCCCGATGCGACGTTCGCTCCTGAGCCTCTTCCTGGTCCTCGCCGTCCCGTTGACCGCCCTCGGCGCGCAGGGGCCCTACGCGCGCCTGCGCGGCGTCATCCAGGACGCGGCCACGCAGGCGCCGATCGCCGGCGTGCGCGTGGTGATCGCCGCCACCGGGCGGTTCTCGACCTCCGACTCGCTGGGGCGCTTCGAGGTCCCGGACCTGCCGTCGGGGATCATCCGCTTCTTCTTCAATGCCGACGGGTACCCCCGCACCTCGGTCGTGCTCGCCTTCGCCAAGGGCGAGACCATGGTCCAGCGTTTCGAGCTCGAGGCCAACACCGTCCTTTCGCCGGCCGACTCGGTGGCGGAGCGGGAGCGCGTGCAGCGGCTCACCCAGGTCGACATCACGGCGGAGCCATCGCGCGGTGTGCGGTACGAGGACTTCGAACGGCGCATGAAGACGGGGCGCGGGCAGTACGTCACCCGCGAGGAGATCGAGGCGCGCAACTACAACAACCTCGGGGACGCGGCACGCGCGCTGCGCGGGGTGCTGGTCGAGTGCGGCGGCCCGCGCGGCTGCCAGATCCGGATGGCCCGCGCGGGCCAGTCCTGCTACCCGCAGTTCATCGTGGACGGTCGGCCAGACAACTTCTTCGGTCCGCTGGTCGCGATCCGCGACGTGGAGGGGCTGGAGTTCTACACCGGCGCGGCCGATGTCCCCGGGGAGTTCGGCGGGTCCACGGCCGCCTGCGGCGTGGTGGTGATCTGGACGCGGAACGGCCCCGCCAAGGCGAAGCCGTCCGCGCCGAAGCCCGGCTGAGCGGTCCCTAGAAGGACGTCCCCAGCAACACCGCGTTGAGCACGAGCCGGTCGAGCGCCCGCCACCAGCCGCGGAACATCGGCTCGTTGGTGAACATCACCACGTTGCCCGCGCCGACCTTCTCCTGCGTGATGAAGCTGCTGCCACGCAGCAACCGCTCGCTGTTCTCGGGGAAGGTGAAGCCGCCGCGCCGGATCGGTCCGCTCGTCGGGAAGACCGCGACATTGCCGCCATCCTTGGAGAGCGTGTAGAAGCTCCCTCCGCCGACGAGCACCGTCTGCCGCTGCTGCTCGAAGCCCATGGTGAGCCAGTGCGTCAGGTCGAGCGCCACGTCGAAGTGGCTCCCCGGCAGGTCCGCGATGTCGTCGGGGCAGGCGTTGGGGCTGACCACCGTGCGCAGCGAGTCGATCGGCGCCTTGGCGGCCGGCGCCGGCTTGAGGTCCTTCTTGGGTTCGCAGACGATGCGGCGCACCGAGGTGAGGCCGACATCCTCGCGCGTGGCCCACTGGGTGGCGCCGCCGAAGGTGATCAGCGCGCCGCCGCCCTCGACCCAGCGCTTGAGCGCGGCGCCGTTGCCGTTCACGCCGCCGCTCGGGATGATGATCACGTTGAACGCCGAGAGGTCGCCGTTGAGCGCGGCCGAGGAGATCGGCGTGAACTTGATGCCGTACCGCTGCTCGAGGCTCCACCAGGTGGCGCCGTAGCTGGTCTGCGAGATACCGGTCTCGCCGACGAGCGCGATGCGCGGCGCCTTGAGCGCGACGACCACCCCCGAGCCGGTGCCGAACTGCGAGACGTCGGGGAAGGCGGTGTTGACGCCGCGGACCTCGACGCCGGACGCGCGCGCGAGCGCGTCGATGCGGCCGGCCAGCGTCGCGTCGTTGCGGCCGACCCGCGCGATCCAGGTGCCGCGCGGCCAGTTCGTCGAACCGGTCTGGAGCGGCTCGGAGGCCACCGCCACGCGATACCCCTCCTGCAGCAGCTGCGCGGCGAGCTTGCCGGCGCCGTTGCGATCATTGCGCCAGAGGTACGACGAGGTGGCGTTGGTCCCCTCGACGATGCCGCCGGCGATCGCGTGCGGAAGGACCTCCCCGTTCACGCGCGGGCCGTTCACGAGCGAGAGCGGCGTGGACTGCAGGGCGACGGCGTCCTCGGTCCAGTAGGCCTCGACGCCGAACGCGACCGGGAGCGCCCAGGCGGTGATGTCGTAGAACTCGTAGCCCTCGGTGTCGCTGGCATTCGGCGACTTGTCGCGATTGCGCGTGAACTTGTCGACCTGCGCCTTGGCGAAGACGGAATCCAGGGTCGGATCGGCCTCGAGGACGGCCTTGGCGACCTTGCCCTGGGGTTGGGCCAGATCGACGACATACGAGCCGACCGGGAAGGTGCGTGCGGCGACCGCGTCGGTCGCGTAGCCGTGGGCGCGAGCGCTCGCATGGGCGGCGGTGGTGCGCGTGACCTCGACGCCGGCGCGCAGCAGCGCGGCCGCGAGTTCGGCCGCGCGGGCCGGATCGGCGCCGGGGACGAAGACGACGCGCTTCATGGTCCCGTTGCGCCCGTCGGTCACGGCCTTCTGGCGGAAGGTCGAGTAGTCGCGGACCAGTTCACGCGCATTGCGCGCCGAGGTCTCGAAGGTGGAGATGGCGGCAACGTAGTGCTTCGAGATGCCGTCGCGCAGCGAGAGGATGGTCCCGTCCTCGCGCCGCTTGAGGAGGGCGGGGCCGCCGTCGGTCTCGTAGGTGGCGCCCATGGCGCCGTTGAGCGCGGGCCAGGAGTCGTAGTAGCCGGGATAGTAGAGGTCGAAGGCGTCTCGGACGTTGTAGAGCCAGCCCATCGCGTCGAAGGCGGCGGCGTTGCCGCGGCCGATCGCCTCGCTCCACTTCACCGGCCAGCCGGAGATGTTCGCGTTCACCGGGCGTGCGGCCGGCGCCATGTAGTAGGTGGAGACGTAGCCGTGGAGGTCGGCCGTCACCATCGGGTGCCAACGCAGCATGCCGCCGACGATCGCCTGCACCTCGCGCTGCGTCATGGCCATGAGGTCGCGGTTCATGTCGAACCGGTAGTGGTTGAAGCGCCCGCTGATCGCCCAGGGCTGGCCACGCTGCTGCTCGAGCGCCTGCCGCTCGGGGCTGCCGACCGCGACGGAGTTGCTCCAGACGGAGAAGCGCTCGTGGCCGTCGGGGTTGGAGCTCGGGTTGATGATGACGACCGCGTCCTTCATCAGGGCGAGCTGCGCCGGGTCCTCGGTGGCGGCGAAGTGATAGAGCAGTTGCATCGACGCTTCGAAGCCGGGGACCTCGTCGCCGTGCACGGAGCCGGAGAACCAGACCACCGACGGGACGCGCGCCGCGGCGGCCTCGAGCTGAGCGGGTGCCGCGCCACGCGGATCGGCGAGGCGGTCGAGGTCGGCCCTGATCGCGTCGAGCCGGGCGATGTTCTCGGGCGTGGAGACGATGTAGATGCGCATGGTGCGGCGTTCGGCGGTCACGCCGATCTCCTCCACCCGCACGCGGTCCGGCGCCGACTGGGCGATGGCGAGCAGGACGCGCTCTTGCTGGGCGTACTGCGTGTGCCAGGAGCCGACGTCGTAGCCGAGGATCGACTCGGGGCGCGGGACCGTGCCGCGGTAGGGGCCCTTGGCGTAGAAGCTGAAGTTGCGGTCGTCGCGGAGGGAGTCCGTGGGGGTGCGGGACTGGGCGGCGAGCGGCAGCGCCGCGAAGGTCAGGAGCGCGAGGAGGGAGAGGCGGCGCATGGGGGTCAGGTCGAGGGCTGGGGGCGAAGGAAGGGCACCAGGGCGATCGTCGCATCGAGGCGGCGACGGAGCCAGGCGTGGACCGGTCCGGTCCCGAGGCGCATCACCACATACGAGAGCGCAAGCGAGAAGAGGAGCGCTCCCGCGACCAACACGGGCTCAGGGGCGGCGACCCACCCCTGGAGGAAGAGCGCCTTGCCCGTATTGTGCAACAGGTACAACGGGTAGGTGAGCGCACCGGCGACGGTCGTGATGCGACCGAGCCGTGCGCCCAGGTCGTTCCGACCCAAGGTGGCGAAGAAGACGAACGCCCCGACGATGATGCCGATGGTGGCGACGGAGGCCGTCGTGTCGATGTGCGCCGCGTCGATGAACCCGGACATGCCGCGGACCGCGAAGGTGGACGCGGTGGGCAACGCGAGGAGCAGCCCGACCGCGCGTGGTGCGGTCCAGCCGGAGTCGAACACGAGGAAGAAGAGGCCGCCGGCCGCGAACAACGGACCGTACGGGAGGATCAACAGCGAACGGAGGGCGCCGGGCAGTTCGACGAAGAGGCCGATCGCGGAGATCGCGATGCATCCGATCAGCCAGCGCTCGATCCGCGGGACCTGGCCGAAGAGGATCAGCAGCCAGAGCAGGAAGTAGAACTTGAGCTCCACGAACAGCGTCCAGTAGACGCCGTCGACGTATGGCAGACCGGCGAGTTGCGGGACCATGGTGAGGTTCGCGAGTACGTCGACGACCGACGGCGCGCCGCCGAGGTCCCCCGGCGCCAACCGGAAGATGAGTGCCGACAGCACGACGGCGATCCAGAACTCGGGATAGAGTCGGAGGATCCGCGCGCGTACGAACGCCGTGGCGGTCCGTCCCTGCGCGCTCCAGAGGATCACGAACCCGCTGATCATGAAGAAGACCTCGACCCCCAGATAGCCGTGCATCGTGACGGCCTGGAGCCCCGCAGTGGACCGGTCGTTGGGCGTCGTGGGGTCGTAGGTGAAGTGGTAGATCATCACCGAGGCCGCCGCCAGGAACCTGAGGACGTCCAGGGAGGACAGTCGGCTCCGGTCCGGCTTCGAGGTCGCTCCCGTCGCCATCGGCTAGAACTCCATCTGCGTCCCCAGCTCCACCACCCGATTGGGCGGAAGCTGGAAGTACTCGGTGGCCGAGAGCGCGTTGCGCGACATGATCGCGAAGAGCTTCTTGCGGACGATGTTCATGGAGAGGCCGTCCTTCTTCCACGGACCCCGGCACGGGATGAGCTGCTCGCGGCCCAGATAGTAGCTCGTGTGGAGCGGGCGGGCGGCGATCCCGGAGTCGCGGCACTTCTGCAGCACTTCCTTGACGTCGGCCGATTCCATGAAGCCGTAGTGCGCGATCACACGGAAGAAGCCCTGGCCGAGCGCCTCGATCCTCACGCGCTCCGCGCGCGGGACCTCGGGAACATCGTCCGTGGTGATCGAGAGCAGGATCACCGTCTCGTGCAGCACCTTGTTGTGCTTCAGGTGGTGCAGCAGGACGACGGGGACGCCGGCCGACTCCGAGGTCATGAACACCGCGGTGCCCGAGACGCGCACCGGGGACTTGCGGTTGATGTCCTCGAGGAAGGTCTCGAGCGGCAGCGCGATGTCGGTGACGCGTTCCCGCAGGATGTCCCGGCCGCGCTTCCAGCTGGTCATCATCACGAAGAGGAGGATGCCGAGGAGGAGCGGGACCCACCCCCCGTGCACGATCTTGATGACGTTCGCCCCGAGGAACGCGATGTCGACGGAGAGGAAGAGGGCGGTGAGCGCGAGCGCGCGACCGACCGGCATCTGCCATCGATCGGTGCAGATGGCGAAGTAGAGGATCGACGTGATGGCCATCGTCCCCGTCACGGCGATGCCGTACGCGGCCCCGAGCGCGCTCGTGGACCGGAAGCCGAGGACGACGAGGATGGTGCCGACGGCGAGCGCGCCGTTCACCTCGGGGACGTAGATCTGGCCGAACTCGCGCGCCGAGGTGTGCACGACGGTCAATCGCGGGCTGTAGCCCAGCTGGATGCACTGCTGGGTGAGCGAGAAGGCCCCCGAGATGAGCGCCTGCGACGCGATGATCGCCGCCGCGGTCGCGATCGCGATCATCGGGTAGAGCAGCGCCCGCGGCGCGAGCAGGAAGAACGGGTTCTCCACGGCGCTCGCATCGCGCAGCAGCAGCGAACCCTGGCCGAAGTAGTTGAGCACGAGCGCGGGGAGCACGAACCAGAACCAGGCGGTGCGGATGGGGCGGCTGCCGAAGTGCCCCATGTCGGCGTAGAGCGCCTCGGCGCCGGTCACCGCGAGCACGACGGCGCCGAGCGCGATGAACCCCTTCGGGCCGAGCGTCACGAAGAAGTGCAGACCCCAGGCGGGATTGATCGCCACGAGCACCGACGGGTTGTGCACGACCTCCACGAGGCCGAGCGCGCCGATGGTGAAGAACCAGACGAGCATCAGTGGGCCGAAGAAGGCGCCGACACGGTGCGTGCCGTGCCGCTGCATCAGGAAGAGCCCGGCGATGATGCCCACCGACAGCGGCACGATGAAGGCGTGGAACCGCGTGGAGGCGACCTCGAGGCCTTCCATGGCGCCGAGGACCGACATGGCCGGCGTGATGATCCCGTCGCCATAGAGGAGGCCGGCGCCGAAGAGTCCGAGCGCGATGAGGATCGTCCGTTTGCGCGCGTCGAGCTGCTCGCTGCGCAGGAGCAACGCCAGCATCGCGAGGATCCCGCCCTCACCCTTGTTGTCGGCGCGGAGGATGAAGACGATGTACTTGACGCTCACCACGAGGATGAGCGACCAGAGGACCAGCGAGAGGAATCCGTAGACGGTCGCGTGATCGACCTGGAGTCCGTACTCCGGCTTGCTGAAGGCCTCCTTCATGGTGTACAACGGGCTCGTGCCGATGTCGCCGTACACCACGCCGAGCGCGGTGAGGGTGAGCACCGCGAGACGCTTCCCGGTGGGATGCGCCTCGACATGAGGCCGCTCGGGGGGGCGATACTCCGCGGTCATCGCCGCCGTCGACCGCGGGGTCGGTGAGGAGGGGGCGGGGGAAGATTGGTCCGACATCGCTCAAGGGGCAGACCGCGCCCCGGAAGGTCCTGATGTTTGTGCGCGTCGGGAGTCGACGCGCGAACGGGGCCGTTGCTCCGGCCCCGTGCCAAGTGAATGTAGCGCAGGGAGTTGGCGAGTCCAGCCGACGGCGTTCGCAGTCCGGCGACGAAAAGGCGAGGCGAGCGCCATTGGCGTCCGCCTCGCCTCACAAGACATTGTCCGACAACGGGTTACACGACTTCCGCCGACCGGCTACTCGTAGCGCAGTGCGACGATCGGGTCGAGCCCTGCCGCCCGCCTGGCAGGATACACGCCGAACACCACACCCACGACGGCCGAGAAGCCGAACGCGAGGCCGACCGACGACGCGCCCACCTGCGTCGTCCAGCCGAGGAACTTGGTGAAGAGCATCGCTCCGCCCGCACCGAACGCGATGCCGATCGCGCCGCCCACGAGGCAGAGCACCACCGCCTCGATGAGGAACTGGAAGAGGATGTTGAGCTTGGTCGCGCCGAGCGCCTTGCGGATGCCGATCTCGCGGGTGCGCTCGGTGACCGAGACGAGCATGATGTTCATGATGCCGATGCCGCCGACGAGGAGCGAGACGGCGGCGATGCCGGCGAGCAGCATGGAGAAGACCTGCGTGGTCTCGCCGAGGGTGTTGAGGAAGTCGGCCTGGTTGCGGATCTGGAAATCGTCCGGCTTGTCGGCCCGCAGCTTGTGCTCGCGACGCAGGATCTTCTGGATGTCGGCCATGGCGTCGGGGATCTTCTCCTCGCTCAGCGCGAGCACGGAGATCGAGCGCAGACGGTTGTTCCCCATCACGCGGAAGCGTGCGGTCTGGATCGGGATCAGGATCTGGTCGTCGGGATTGTTGAACGGACTCGCCTGTCCCTTCGACTTGTAGACGCCGATGACGGTGAACTGGATGCCGCGGATGCGGACGTTCTCGCCGACGAGCGCGTTGCCGCTCTGCAGGCCGAGGTTCGTGACCACCGTCGGGCCGACGACCGCGAGGCGCTGGCGTCCCTGGTCCTCGGCGTTCGTGAAGAAGCGCCCGGTCTCGATCTCGTACCGGCGCACTTCGGGATAGTTGGACGTGGTGCCGACGATCTGGGTGCCGGTGTTCTTGTTGAGGAACTGGACCTGCAGGTTGCTGGAGATCTCGGGCTGGACGCCGCCGATCTCGGTCCCTCGCGCCGCGAGCGCCTCGGCGTCCTCGAGGAGCAGGCGAGACCGCACGTCGAACGACATGACGCCGCCCGACCTCGCCTGTCCCGGCGACACCGTGAGGAGCGTGGTGCCGAGTGACGCGATGCGGTCGTTCACCGCCTGCTGGGCGCCGCGGCCGAGGGCCACCACGGCGATGACCGCGGAGACACCGATCACGATGCCCAGCATCGTGAGCAGTGAGCGCATCTTGTTCGCGCGGAGCGCCCCGATGGCGACGCGAATGGTCTCGCCGAAGTCCATGCTAGCGTCCCGGCGGACGACCGCCGCCCGCGCCAGCACCCGGCGTCGCGCCACCGAGCGGACTCGCGCCGCCGGTCATCGCCTTCATACGATCGTTGTTCTGCTGGCGCTGCGCCTGCAGTGCCGCGGCGGAGAGGAGCGCGACCTGCTCGCCTTCCTCGAGACCGCTGAGGACCTCGGTGAAATCGTAGTCCGCGGTGCCGAGGCGGACGACGCGCGGTTCCCATCCGCCGTCGGCCTTCTGGACGAAGACCAGGCCCGAGCGCGACGCGGTGCGTGCGCCGCCGCCGTTCCGGCCGGCTCCCGGCGCACGCGCGGAGGCGGAGGCGGCCTGCCGCGCGCCGGTCGCCGCACCCGCAGGCGCGCCCATGGGCGCACCGGCTCCCGGCGAGGATCCCGCCGGAGCCGCGCCGTTCCCCTCACGTGCCCGGCAAGCGCGCACCACCTGCATGTCGACGCCGAGCTCGGTGTAGGCCGCGCGCAGGTCCGTCATGAGCGTCTGTCGGTCGGCGTTCGGATCGCGCATCTTCGCCGAGAGATCATCGACCTTCTTGGCCGCCGCCGGCTTGGCCGTGCGCGCCGTGGCGATCGCCTTGCACTGCGCATCGGTCACGTCGGGGAGCTGGCCACCGAAGCCGCCGCCCTGACGGCCCCCACCCTGTCCGCCGCCCTGCTGCAGGTCGACGAATCCCGGCACGCTGACTGGGACCTGACGCGGCCGGCCACCGGTGGCGCCCATGGTGTTGTTGGCGGGCGGCGTTCCCGGCGCGCGGCCCATCCCTGCGCCGCCACCGAAGCCGCCACCCATCGACGCGCGGATCTGCGCCTGCACGCTGTCGGCGTCGAGGCCGAGGAGCGCCGCGGCCTGTGCCGCCTCGCGCACCGAGCGGATCGCCTCGTTCGGGATCGTGAGCACGTTCTCCCGGCGCTCGGCGACGATGGCCACTTCGCCATTCATGCCGGGCATGAGCAACCCTTCGCGATTGTCGAGCGAGACGAGCACGGGGAACATGGTGACGTTCTGCTGCACGACGGCCTGCGGCTCGATCTTCTCGACCGTGCCGCGGAACTGGCGATCGGGGAAGGCGTCGACGGTGACCGTGGCCTCGAAGCCCGGGCGCACCTGGCCGATGTCGGTCTCGTTCACGAGGGCGCGGGCGCGAACCTTGGTGAGGTCGGCCATCTTGACGATGGTCGTGCCGCCGCCGGCCGTGCTCGTGCCGGACTGGATGACCTGGCCGAGCGCGACGGGCTTCTCGATGATGGTGCCCATGACCGGCGCGGTGACGCGGGCGTCGTCGAGCCGCTGCTGCGCGAGGTCGAGCGAGGCGCGCGAGCGGACGATCGCCGACGCGGCGTTCGCGTAGTCGAGCTGCGCGGTCTCGTTCTCCTGCGCGGTGATGATCTTCGCGGCGAAGAGGTCGTCGGAGCGCTTCTTCTGGATCTCGGACACCTGGAGCTTCTTCTCCGCGGCGTCGAGATCGGCCCGCGACTGGTCGAACCCGTTCTGCACGTCGCGGGTGTCGAGCTGGACGATGAGATCTCCCGGGCGCACGAGTGTGCCCGTCTCGACCGGCATCTCGGTGACCTGACCGGAGGAGCGCGACTTGACCTCGACGACGTTGATCGGTTCGATCACGCCGGTGGCCTCGGCGGCGACGACGATCGTGCGGCGCTCGACCGGTGCGGTCTTGATGGTGAGCTTCTGCTCCTTCTTGCCGGCGCAGGCGACCGCGAAGCCGGCGAGGACGAGGAGCGTGAGGGACTTGCGGATCACGGCGGGAACTCCGGTGGGGTGCGTATGGTCAGTGCTGCGGGTCGGACGCGGGCTCGGGACCGATGTCATAGGTCACGACCGATCAGGGCTTCGATCTGCGCCTTGGCCGTGCGGGCGTCGAGGCGGGCCTGGATGAGCGCCTGCCGGGCCGTGATGAGCGTGGACTGCGAGGTGATCAGGTCGAGCAACGTGCCCGCCCCGAGGTTGTAGCGCTCCTGCTGCACACGAAGGTCCTCCTCACCGGCGATGACCGACTGCCGCTGGATGTCGACGCGGGCCTCGGCGGTGCGGAAGTTGCCGAGTTGCTGGATCAACTGCTGGCGTGCGTTGAGCCGCACGTCGCGCAGCTGCGCCTCGGCGTTGTCCTCGGCGATGCGCGAGGCGACGACCTGCTGCTCGCGGCCGAGCCCGCTGAAGATGGGGAAGCTGAGGCGCAGGCTCGTCGCGAGGTTCTTGTTGCGACGGTCGCCGAGGAAGCCGAACCCGCTCTCGGACGAGGCGAAGCTCTCGGAGAGTCCGAGGGAGAGCGTGGGGAGGTACGGCGAGAGGGCCGAGCGCTTGGCCTGCGTGGCCGAGGCGAGCTGGCTCTGCGATTGCTGCACCGTGGGGCCGCGCTCGATGAGGTCGAAGAGCTCGCTCTCGGAGAGCGTGATCGTGGCGACGGTCGCGGTGTCGCTCGCGACGGCGGTGACGACCGCGGTCGATCCGACGAGGCGCGAGAGGCTCGCGTTGGCGGATGCGAGTGCGTTGTCGGCGGTGAGGGCGGCGAGGCGGGCGTTGCCGACCTGGATGATCGAGCGGAGCGAGTCGGAGCGCGTCGCGGCACCCGCGGCCACGCGGGCCACGGCGGCCCGCAGCTGCTGCTGGGCCTGCTCCAGCTGCACCCGCGCCGCCGTCTGCTGCTCACGGGCGGCGAGGACGGCGAAGTACTGCTGCTTGACGTCGCGGGCGACGGCGAAGTTCTGCGTGATCTCCGACGCCACGGCCGCGTCGACGTTGGCGCGCGCGGTCTGCAGGTCGAAGTAGCGCCGGCCGCCCGAGAAGATGTCGAGGTTGGAACTCAGGCTGTGATTGGCACGCCAGGGCGCGTCGTTCGGCAGGATGGTGTCGAGGTCCGCGAGGTAGCGGGTGCCGTTCTGCTTCTGGGCGCCGCCGCCGAACGAGAGCGTCGGGAGGAAGGCCCCGTAGCGCGTGCGGACGACCGCCGCGGTGGAACGCACCTGATTGCGCGCCTGCACGGCGGCGGGTGCGTTCTGGCGCGCGAGCCGGACGGCCTCGTCGAGCGTGATCGGGCGCGCGGCGTCCTGCGCGAGGAGCGCCGCAGGGAGCGCGAGCAGGACCAGCCCCTTCACCAACTCCTTCACCAACCCCTTCACGATCACCTTCATTGCCTCTTCTCCTGCCGGCGAGCCTCTTCGCGCTCGCGCTGCATCTGGTCGTAGACGGTCTGCTGCTCCGGAGTGAGCAGGTCCCGGATCTGCTTCCGGGCGTTGACGCTGACGGAGTCGAGCACCGGCCGCATGGGCGCCATGAGCTCGTCGAACCGCCGGTTGCGGGCGTCGAGGATGGAATCGAGCCGGACCCGCTGTGTCGCGTCGAGCTTGAGGTCGCTGGCGAGCTTGCCGCGCATCGCACGCGGGTTGGCCCACTCGTTCACCAGTCGCTCGCGAAGCACCCATCGGTCGACCGTGACACCGATCGCCGCGCCTGCGGCGATCGCCAGCAGATAGAACGCCAGGGCCATCCCTTTGGTTCGCGTCATCGCGGCGCTCCTCTAGTGGCCGGTCGCGGCGCGCATGGTCGCGGGACGCTCGTCCAGGGCGTTGCGGCGTGCGAACACGGGCTGGTCCATCCCAGGGGTCTCGATCACGCTCTCGAAGGCCATCCGCGTCTCGACGGCGCGTGAGCGCAGATAGACCGAGCCGGCCACGATGAGGATGAGGCCCGCGGCGATCATGCCGAGCCGGTAGGCGCGCTCGGAGAGGGCCCACCAGCGGCCGTCCTCCTGCGCGCGCTCGATCCGCGCCATGATGCGCTGCTCGAGCGTCTCCCAGTATCCCTGGTCGCCCGGCGGCGCGACGATCGCGCGCAGCTCGTTCGTGAGGGCGTCATCCCGGACGAGTGTCGGGCCGTTGTGGTGGTCGGTCATAGTCCGCTCCGTACGTCGCCGAGGATCCGGCGTAGTTGTGATCTGGCGTAGTGGAGATCGGAGCGCGCCGTCCCTTCCGGGATGTCGAGCATCTTGCCGATCTCCGAATGCTTGAATCCTTCCACATCATGGAGCACGATCACGGAGCGTTGCCGCGCCGGGAGCGTCTCCAGGGCCTGCGAGAGCCGAGTCCGCAGTTCGCTGGACTCGGCGGGGTCCCGGAACGGCGAGGCGACCGTCTCGGGGAGTTCATCGGCGTCGCGCACCTTGCGGCGGCGCGTGACGTCGAGGGCGGCATTGGCGACGATCCGGTGCAGCCACGCGCCGAATGCCTGATCGGGGAGGAACCGGTCGATCGCCTTGAACGCGTGCAGGAAGGCCTCCTGCACCGCATCCTCGGCGTCCTCGTGATTCATCACGATCGCCCGCGCGACCACGTACGCCCGCCGCTGATGCCGGCGCACGAGTTCCGAGAACGCCTCGCGCGTGCCGCGCTGGGCGGCGACGACGAGGTCGCGCTCGTCCGACGGCCGCTCAGTCACGAGCGGTCGGGGGACACTCGCCCACGGCAGGGCGATCGCGGTCACTGCAGTTGCTCACTGGTCACGTCCTCCCATACGCGGGATCGGCGCTGGGCGTTGGGAAGCGTTGGGTGCCGGAGCGGCGGGTCAGGAGGGGGAGGGACCCGCGAGTCCGAGCGCGGGCGCGCTCGCGCGCATCGCGTCGATGACGAAGGCGATGTGCGTGTCGAGTTCGACGCCCAACTCGGCGGCGCCGTTAACGACGTCGTCGCGCGACACGCCGCGGGCGAAGCCCTTGTCCTTCATCTTCTTCTTGACCGACGAGGCCTCGAGGTCCATGACGCTGCGCGACGGGCGGACGAGCGCCGAGGCCGTGATGAGTCCGCAAAGCTCATCGACCGCGAAGAGGACCTTGGCCATGCGACTCTCGCGAGGCACCCCGGAGTAGAGCGCGTGGCCGAGGATCGCGGTGCAGATGTCGTCGGGGTAGCCGAGCGTGCGCAGGTGGCGCACGCCCTCGGCCGGGTGCTCGGCGTCGGCGGCCTGCGCGGCATTGGGGAAGCGCTCGTAATCGAAGTCATGCAGGAGCCCCGTGAGGGCCCATCGGTGCTCGTCCTCGCCGTAGTGACGGGCGTAGGCACGCATGGCGGCCTCGACCGCGAGCATGTGCTTGCGCAGGGACTCGCTCGGAGTCCAGGACTCCATGAGCGCGAGGGCGGCGTCGCGGGTGGGCAGGGGGGAAGCGGACATCGGCCGGGGGCGAGGGGTGGAGCGCGAACGGGTCGGCCGCAGATGCGCGGTCGACCCGTCGTATTGGACAGTGGGAAATGTAATGCCGTCAGGGCCGGGGCCGCCCGCCCGCTCCGCCCGCGCCACCCGGGCCGCGAGGAGAGAGGGACTTCTCCAGGTCCTCCTGCTGTTCGGCGATGAGCTTCTTGGCCTCTTCCTGCTTATCGGCCGGGACGAGTGCCAGCACCACTGGGATGTCGGCCTCGCGCGCGGTCTGCAGCGTCCGCATCGCGTCGCGCATGGGGCTCGCGCGCTCGCCACGGGTTCCGCCGGGAGAGCCAGCCTCACCGGCCCCCGGCCCGCCGGCCCCGGGGCCGCCGCCCGGACCTCCCGCGCCGGGCCCGCCCGGACCGCCTCCAGCGGCCATCGCCGTGCGCATGCGTGTGCGCATGGAGTCGTAGACGGCGAGATGCGGGGCGTTGCGCTCGTTGATCGTCACGGCGATCCGCTTGAGGGAGTCGGTCGCCGCGTCGTCGAGCCCGAGCTTCCGGTGCTTCTCCACGAGGAGGTCCGCGACGTTCGCCAGCTCGCGCACTCTCGCGACGGTCGGCATGGTGAAGGACGGTAGCGACCCCTGTGCCGGAGCGCCGCGCGGGCCGATCCCGCCGCTGGTGCCGGGGGCCGCGGGGCGCTGGGCGCCGAGCGGAATGGTGATCGCGGTGACGGCGACGAGGGCGGTCGCGGATGGCCACTTCATCAGGGGGGCTCTCCATGTTGTGGGCGGGGTTCGGTACGCGCGCGGGAAGATGCGGACCGCCGGCCGCGGAGGCGAGGGGTCAAGGATTCCACTACAGGCGCGCCCGCACAACGCTGACGGAGATTCCACGTACGCCCCGACTATCGTCGCGCCCCTGTGGAGCCGATCATCAATCGCTGTCATCGCCGCCAATTCGGTTCCCCCTCCCGGGGCGGAGCCGCTACCCCCATCCCGCCGGAGAAGGGCATGAGTACTCACCTTGACACGTTCTCGTACGATGACGCCATCGTGCGGAAGTTCCTCTGGGCCACGTTCATCTGGGGCCTGGTGGGGATGCTCGTCGGTCTCTGGATCGCGCTCGAGCTCGCGAATCCCGCGTTCAACCTGGGCCTCGAGTGGCTGTCGTTCGGCCGGCTGAGGCCGTTGCACACGAACGCGGTGATCTTCGCGTTCGCCGGCAACGCGATCTTCACGGGCATCTACTACTCGAGCCAGCGACTGCTCAAGACGCGGATGTTCTCCGACGGCCTGAGCCGTTTCCACTTCTGGGGATGGCAGGCGATCATCGTCGCGGCCGCGCTGACGCTCCCGCTCGGGTTCACGCAGGCCAAGGAGTACGCCGAGCTCGAGTGGCCGATCGACATCGCGATCGCGGTGGTCTGGGTGGCGTTCGCGATCAACTTCTTCGGCACGCTGGCCAAGCGGCGCGAGCGGCACATCTACGTCGCGATCTGGTTCTACATCGCCTCGATCGTGACGGTGGCGGTGCTGCACATCTTCAACAACCTCAGCCTCCCGGTGGGGCCGCTCAAGAGCTACTCGATCTACGCAGGGGTGCAGGACGCGTTCATGCAGTGGTGGTACGGGCACAACGCGGTCGCGTTCTTCCTCACGACCCCGTTCCTCGGCCTGATGTACTACTTCATGCCGAAGGCCGCCGACAAGCCGGTGTTCTCGTACAAGCTCTCGATCCTGCACTTCTGGACGATCGTCTTCCTTTACATCTGGGCCGGTCCGCACCATCTGCACTACACCGCGCTCCCCGACTGGGCCTCGACGCTCGGCATGCTCTTCTCGGTGATGCTGTGGATGCCGAGCTGGGGCGGCATGATCAACGGCCTGCTCACGCTGCGCGGCGCCTGGAACAAGGTGGCCGAGGAGCCGGTGCTGAAGTTCTTCGTCGTGGCGGTCACGGCGTACGGCATGAGCACGTTCGAGGGCCCGATGCTCTCGATCAAGAGCGTGAACTCGCTGGCGCACTACACCGACTGGATCATCGCCCATGTGCACACGGGCGCGCTCGGCTGGAACGGCCTGCTCACGTTCGGCATGATCTACTGGCTGGCGCCGCGGCTCTTCCAGACGCCGCTCTACTCCAAGAAGCTGGCCGAGTACCACTTCTGGATCTCCACGTTCGGCATCCTGCTGTACGTGGCCGCGATCTACTCGGCCGGCATCACGCAGGGACTCATGTGGCGGGCGTTCGACGAGACGGGGCGGCTGGCGTATCCCGACTTCGTCGAGACCGTGATGAAGCTCATGCCGATGAACTGGGTGCGCGTGGCCGGCGGCACGCTGTACATCGTCGGCATGCTGATGTTCGGCTACAACATCTTCAAGACCTGGGCGGCGCGCCCGGCGAAGTACGACGTGCCGGTGATCTCGGCGCCGCCGCTCGCGAAAGTGTACGTCGACCCGCATCCGGTCCCGGCGGGCACGGGCGTGTGGGCGCGCTTCACCGGAGTGCACTGGCACCGCAACTGGGAGCGGATGCCGCTGATCTTCACGGTCATGATCGTGCTCGCCGTCGTGGTGGCGTCGCTCTCGGAGATCATCCCGACCTTCCTGATCCGGTCGAACGTGCCGACGATCGCGAGCGTGAAGCCGTACACGCCGCTCGAGCTCGCGGGGCGCGACCTGTACATCAGGGAAGGGTGCTTCAACTGCCATTCACAGATGGTGCGTCCGTTGCGGCACGAGACGGAGCGCTGGGGCGAGTACAGCAAGCCGGGCGAGTTCGTCTACGATCATCCGTTCCTCTGGGGATCGCGCCGGATCGGGCCCGACCTCGCACGCGTCGGGGGCAAGTACCCGGACCTCTGGCACGTCCGGCACTTCCAGGATCCGCGCGCGGTGGTGCAGAACTCGATCATGCCGACGTACGCGCACCTGCAGAAGCGCGCGCTCGACTTCGACGGCATCCAGGGACGGGTCGACGCGATGGCCATGCTGGGCGTGCCCTACGGTGACGCGGTGAATCGCGCACCGGCGATGGCGCGCGAGCAGGCGACGGCGCTCGCGGCGGGGATCGAGGCCACCGGCGGTCCCGCGGGGCTCGGGGACCGCGAGGTGATCGCGCTGATCGCCTACCTGCAGCGGTTGGGCAAGGACATCAGGTCGGCGCCGGTGCCCGCCGCAGGGGGGACACCGTGAAACTCGCCGACGTGATGAGCGGCGCCGGCCTCTCCATCTACGCGGTCGTCGCGCTCCTGCTCTTCGTGATCGCCTTCCTCGCGATCGTGGTGAGGACCTACGCTCCGGGTTCGACGGCCCGCTACGACGCGGACGCCCGGATCCCCTTCTCTGACGATGAACCAGGGCCCGCATCGCGGGCCCGGGAGTGACCGTGGCCAACAAGGACGAGGATCGCCTGCTCGAGCACGAGTACGACGGCATCCGGGAGTACGACAACCCGCTGCCGCGGTGGTGGCTCTGGATCTTCTACGCCACGATCGTATTCGTGCCGCTCTACTACGTGCTCCCCGGCCGGCTCGGCCAGAACGGAGGCAACGTGGCGGAGTACGAGGCCGAGGTCGCGGCGTACAAGGCCACGCAGCCCGTCGCACCGCCGACGATCTCCGGGGAGCGTCTGTTGGCGCTCTCGAAGGATCGGGAGGCGCTCGAGGAAGGCAGAGAGGTCTTCACGAAGAACTGCGTCGTCTGCCACGGGGTGGACGGCGGCGGCGTGATCGGGCCCAACCTCACGGACAACGCCTGGATCCACGGCGGGACGCCGAGTGCGATCCACAACACGGTGATCGTGGGCGTGCTCGCCAAGGGCATGCCGTCCTGGGAACGGTTGCTCAAGACCGAGGATCTCGACCATGTGGTCGCGTACGTGATCTCGCTGCAGGGGACGAAGCCGGCGACGCCGAAGGCGCCCGAGGGCGTGGTCGACACGGTCGCCGCCGCGCCTCCGGCGGACAAGTAGTCCGCGAGTGACGGCCCCTGCCGCCGCATCCGGTCGCGTCCTCGCGACGCTGAACGAGGATGGTTCACGCCGCTGGATCCGCCCCAAGCCCAGTCCGGGCAAGTGGCTGATCCGGCGGCGGGCCGTGGCGTACGCGCTGATCGCGCTCTTCCTGGCGATCCCGCACCTGCGGATGAACGGCAAGCCGTGGATGCTGCTCGACCTGCCGCACCGTCAGTTCACGTTCTTCGGGACGACCTTCCTCCCGACCGACACGTTGCTGCTGATGCTCCTGTTCGTGAGCGCATTGATCGGGATCTTCCTGCTCACCGCGCTCTTCGGCCGCGTCTGGTGCGGCTGGGGGTGTCCGCAGACGGTCTGGATGGAGTTCATCTTCCGGCCGATCGAACGGCTGGTGGAGGGCGGGTTCAACGCGTCGCGCGCGCTCGATCGCGACCGCAAGCACTTCGCGCCGCGCCGCCTGCTCAAGTACGCGATCTACGCGCTGCTCTCGTTGACGCTCGGGAACACCTTCCTCGCGTACTTCGTGGGGACCGACACGCTCTGGGTGTGGGTGCTCTCGTCGCCGTTCGACCACCTCACGGGCTTCCTCGTCATGGCGGTGACGGCCACGGCTGTCTTCCTCGACTTCACCTGGTTCCGCGAGCAGACCTGTCTGGTCGCATGCCCCTACGGCCGCTGGCAGTCGGCGCTCCTCGACCGGCAGTCGCTGATCGTCGCGTACGACAGCGCGCGGGGTGAGCCGCGGGGCCATGGCACGGGCGCGCGCACCGGACTCGGTGACTGCATCGCGTGCAACGCCTGCGTGCAGACCTGCCCCACCGGGATCGACATCCGCGACGGCCTGCAGATGGAGTGCATCCATTGCACCCAGTGCTCCGACGCGTGCGACGAGATCATGGTGAAGGTAGGGAAGCCGGTCGGGCTGATCCGGTACTCGTCCAAGGACGCGCTCGTGGGCAACCCGCCGCGGATCCTGCGCGCGCGGACGGTGCTCTACCCGTTGGCATTCACGCTCTTCTTCGGCGGCTTCCTGTTCGCGCTGGCCACGCGTTCGCCGGCCGACGTCACGTTGCTCGGCGGGCAGGGCGCGCCGTTCACGCAGGAAGCCGACGGACAGGTGGTGAACCAGGTGCGCATCAAGGTGGCCAACCGCACGGGTGACGATCACCTCTACACGATCACCTACCTCGACGCCGAAGGCGCCAGGCTCATCGCGCCGGAGAATCCGGTGCGGGTGCCGGCCGCCGGCAACATCACCACCACGGTGTTCGTCGTGCAGGCCGCCGACCGGTTCGTGAATGGCGAACGCCTGGTCCGGTTCCGACTCAGCGATGGTGGTACGTTCACACGCGAGTTCGGCTGGCGACTCCTCGGACCCCAGAAGTGATCATGTCGAAGCGTGGATGGTACTGGCCCTGGCTGCTGGCGACCGGCCTCCTCGGGATCGTGGCGGTGAACGTCACGATGCTCTTCGTCGCCAACTCCGACGCCAACGGCTCGGTGGTGGAGCCGGACTACTACCGCAAGGCGGTGCAGTGGGAGAGCACCATGACGCACCGCGCCGCGAGTGATCTGCTCCGCTGGAGCGCGACGGTCTCGCTCTCGGCCACCGACACGGTGAATGGCGCGACCTCTCGCGCAGCGACGCTGCGCGTCACGCTCGCGGACTCCGCGGGAGCGGGCGTCGCGGGCGCGGTGGTCCGCGCGGTGCTGATCCACAATGCCGACGCCGGCCGTCCGCTCGAGGTCGCACTGCGCGAGGATGGCGCGGGGCGTTATGGCGCCGAGTTGCCAGTCGCGCACGGGGGTCTCTGGGAGGTGCGCGTGAACGCCGATCGCGGGGCGGAGCGCTTCGCGGTCATCGCCCACACCGATCTCGTCGTGACCCCGGCGGCGCGGTAGGGACGGGTGACCGCGCTCGCGCTCTCGGTCTTCGTGGCGGCGCTCATCGGGAGCGTCCACTGCGCGGGGATGTGCGGGAGCTTCGCCTGCCTCGCGTCGGGCGGGGACGCGTCCCGGGGCGGCGGGGCGTTGCGCAGCACCGCGGCCTACAACATCGGGCGGCTGCTCTCGTACATGACGCTCGGCGCGATCGCCGGTGCGGCCGGGGCCGGACTGGATCGGATGGGCGCCGTGGCCGGACTCGCGCGGCCGGCGGCGATCGTCGCGGGAGTCCTCTTGATCCTCTGGGGGCTCGCATCGCTGCTCGCGACGTTCGGCATCCGCCTGGCGGCGCTCGCGGTCCCGCCCGCGCTGGCGACGAGGATCGCGCGAGGCGTGCGCGCCGTGCAGGACCGGCCGCCGGTGGTGCGCGGGCTCGCCCTCGGTGTGCTCACGGCGGCGCTGCCCTGCGGCTGGCTCTACGCGTTCGTCGCCACCTCGGCGGCCGCCGGGAGTGCCATGAACGGTGCGTTGGTCATGGCGGCCTTCTGGACCGGCACCGTGCCGATGATGGCGGCCGTCGGTCTGGGGGCACAGCGACTGCTGGGGCCGGCGCGCAAACACCTGCCCGCCTTCACCGCGGTCGTGCTGGTGGTGCTGGGGTCGCTGACCGTGGCCGGGCGATTCGCCCCCAGGTCGCATGCGGCGGACACCACGATGACGAATGCGCATGACGGCCACCGCTGATCTCCGCGCCGCGGGCGTGAGCGCGGGTACGAGCGCGGGCGCGAGCGCGGCCCTGACGTGCGCTCACTGCGGGCTCGAGGCCGCGCCGGGCGACGCGCGCACGCTCGATGGCGAGACGTATTGCTGCGCGGGCTGCGAGACCGCGGCGTCGATCATCCGGCAGAGCGGGCTCGGCGGCTTCTACGCGCTCCCGGACCGCATCACGAATCGCGTGGCCGTGAGCGGACGGAGCTTCGCCGAGTTCGATCACGAGGCCTTCCAGGCGGCGCACGTCTCGCGGCGCGCGGACGGCCTGAGCGAGATCGCGCTCTACCTCGAGGGCGTGCACTGCGCCTCGTGCGTCTGGCTCGTGGAACGGATGCCGATGGCGGTCGCCGGCGCGATCCAGGCGGAGCTCGACGTCACCCGTGCGCTCGCGCGGCTCACGTGGGATCCGCAGGTCACCACGCTCAGCGCACTCGCGCGCACGCTCGACCAGCTCGGCTACCGGCCGCATCCGTATCGCGGCCGCCGTGCCGACGAGGCGCGCCGCGCCGAGGAACGCACGATGCTCACGCGCATCGGCGTCGCGGGCGCGATCGCGATGAACGTGATGGCGATCTCGCTCGCGCTCTACAGCGGGCTCTTCGGCGGGATGGAGCGCGAGTTCGAGCGGTACTTCCGCTGGATCAGCCTCGTGCTCGTGATCCCGGCGGTCGTCTGGCCGGGCCGGATCTTCTTCACGAGCGCGTGGCAGGCGCTCAAGGCGCGCGGGCTGCACATGGACGTGCCGATCGCGCTCGCGCTCGGTGCGGGCGTGGTGCAGGGGTCGATCAACACCGTCCGCGACTCGGGGCCGATCTACTTCGACGCGGTCTCCACGCTCATCCTGCTGCTGCTCGTGGGGCGGTACCTCCAGAACAGCGCACAGCGCACCGCGGCCGATGCGGCGGCGCTGCTCGGCGCGCTGGCGCCGGCGACCGCGCGCGTGATCGACGCGGTGACCGGTGCGGTGAACGAGATCCCCACCGAGGCGGTGGTGCCCGGCATGGAACTCGAGGTGCGCGCCGGCGACACGCTCGCCGCCGACGGCGTGGTGATGCGAGGCGACTCGGCGGTCGACCTCGCGCTGCTCACCGGTGAGTCGCGGCCGGTCTCGGTGCGGGCGGGGGACGCCGTGTATGCCGGCACCGTGAACCTCAGCAGTGCACTGCGGGTGCGCGTGGAGCAGGCCGGGGCCGACAGCCGGCTGGGGCGGCTGCTGCGCGACGTGGAGCAAGGGGCGCGCGAGCGGGCACCGGTGGTGCTCTTCGCCGACCGGATGGCCGGATGGTTCATCGCCGTGGTGCTCGCGCTCGCGGGAACGACCGTGGCGCTCTGGTGGTCGCGCGACAGCGCCGCCGCCGTGAACAACGCGATCGCGCTGCTCGTGGTGACCTGTCCCTGCGCACTGGCGATGGCCACCCCGTTGGCGTTCACGGTGGCGATCGGGCGCGCGGCGGGGCGGGGGATCCTGATCAAGGGCGGCCATGCGCTCGAGTCGCTCACGGGGCGCGGCACGCTCTTCGTGGACAAGACGGGGACGGTCACCGAGGGCCGGCTGGCGCTCGAGGAGTGGGACGGCGACGATGCGGTGCGTCCCCTCGTCCTCGCGGCGGAGCGTCACTCGCGGCATCCGGTCGCTGCCGCCTTCGCGTCGGCATGGGCGGAGACCGCGGCACCCGACGCCGACGAGGTGCGCGAGACACTCGGCGCCGGCGTCGAGGCGCGCGTGGGTGGGCATCTCGTGCGCATCGGTCGCCCGTCCTGGGTGATCGGGCACGCGGTGCCCGACGAATCGGTGCGGACGACGGTGCTCGTCGAGGTCGACGGTGCCGTGGTGGCGCGCGCCGGCTTCGGCGATCCGCTGCGTCCCGAGGCGAAGGCCGCGGTGACGGCGCTGCAGGCGGCCGGCTGGCAGGTGCGCATCCTCAGCGGCGACGCGACCGCGGTGGTCGATCACGTGGCCGGTACGCTCGGGCTCGACCCCCGCGAGTGCGAGGGCGGTGCGACGCCGGAGCGGAAGCGCGAGGCGGTGCTCGCGGCGCGCGCGCGCGGGCCGGTGGTGATGGTCGGCGATGGCGTGAACGATGCGGCGGCGATCTCCGCCGCGACCGTGGGGATCGCGGTCCGCGGCGGCGCCGAGGCGTCGATGGCGGCGGCCGACGTCTATCTCGCCCGCGGCGGGATCGGCGCGTTGCGCGACCTGCTGGACGGTGCGCACCGCACCACGCACGTGATCCGCCGCAACATGGCGATCGCGCTCGGCTACAACGCCATCGCGGTGTCGCTCGCGATGCTGGGCTTGCTCGATCCGATCGTCGCGGCGATCCTCATGCCGGTCAGTTCGGTGACCGCCATCGTCGGCGCGTGGCGGAGCCGGACCTTCTCGAGGAGCGCGGCGTGAGCGTCCTGTACGTGCTGATCCCGGTCGCGCTCGTGATGGTGGTCGTGTTCGTCGGGGCCTATGCCTGGTCGAGCAAGAACGGGCAGTTCGACGACCTCACGACACCGGCGATGCGGATCCTGCATGAGGATCCCGTGCCGCCCGCAGCGCATTCAGGATCACCGCCACGTCGATCGCCTCCTGGAGCAGTGCCCCCGCCGTCGGCGGGATGAACCCGAGCGCGGCCACGACCATCGCCGTGCCGCTCAGCACGAGCCCGGCGATGATGCTCTGCCGTGCGATCATCACGGCATTCTGCCCGATCCGCACCGCGTCCTCGACGCGCGTGACGTCGTCGGCGAGGAGCACGACCCCCGCCGCCTCGGCCGAGATGCCCCCGCCGTGCGCGGCGAGCGCGACGCCGACGGTCGCCGCCGAGAGTGCCGGCGCGTCGTTCGTGCCGTCACCGACCATCAGGACGCGACGGCCCTCGGCCTCGAGCGCGCGCACCGCGTCGACCTTGCCACCGGGGAGCAGGTCGCCGCGCGCCTCGGTGATCCCGAGCGCCGTCGCGACCGGCGCCACGTTCTCGGCGTGATCGCCGGAGAGCAGGACCGTGCGCGTGAGACCGAGCGCGTTCAACCGCTGGATGAAGGCCGGGAGGTCGTCGCGCATGCGGTCGGCGAACGTGATGACGCCGGTGCCGAGGGACTCGGCGGCGACGAAGGCGCGCAGGCCGCCTGCGTTGCCGCGAACGCCTGCGTCGAGCTCGGCGGTCGCCTGCGGGTGCAATGACGCGACCAGTGCGCGATTGCCGACCGTGACGCGGCGGCCGTCGACCAGGCCGGTGACGCCGCGGCCGGCGTGCTCGACCACCTCGGTGGCGGAACCGATGGTGAGCCCTCGGGAGAGCGCCTCGTCGACCACGGAGCGCGCGAGCAGATGGCCGCTCCCGATCTCGAGCGCGGCGGCGGCCTGCAGCAGCGCATCGGCGGTCGATGCGCCGAAGGTCTCCACCGACTCCACCGAAGGACGCCCATGCGTGAGCGTCCCGGTCTTGTCGAAGACCACGGTGTCGACCTGCGCGAGGAGTTCGAGCGCGGTGCCGTTGCGCACGATCACCTGCCGGCGGGCCGCACGGTTGATCCCTCCGATGATCGCGACCGGCGTCGCGAGCAGGAGCGGGCAGGGCGTCGCGACCACGAGCACGGCGAGCACGCGCGAGGCGTCGCCGGAGGCGACCCAGGCGATCGCGCAGGCGATGAGCGTGATCGGCGTGAACCAGACGGCGAAGCGGTCGGCCATGCGCTGGATCGGCGACTTCTCCGCCTGCGCGGTGCGGACCAGCTCGACGATGCGGGCGTAGAGCGATTCACTCGCCCGCGCGCCCGCGCGCACGACGAGCGGCGAGGCGGAGTTCACGACGCCCGAGCGCACGGGCACGCCGGGCCCGACGCGCTCCGGGAGGGGCTCGCCGGTCACGCGCGAGGTGTCGAGCGAGCTGGTGCCCTCCACGACCGTGCCGTCGCACGGGATCATCTCCCCCGGACGGATGAGGATCCGGTCACCGACGGCGATCTGGTCGGCCGCGACGTCGTCGACGCCGTCGGAGATGGTCCCGCCGTCGCGCAACCGATGCGCGATGCGCGGCGCGGCCGCCTCCAGTTCGCGCACCGCATCCGAGGCCCTGCCCTCGGCGTAGCGCTCGAGGAGTTCGCCGCCGGTCTGCATGAGCACGATCACGAGCCCGGCGAAGGGCTCCCGGAGCACGACGGCCGTGACGATCGCGAGCATGGCGACGACGTCGGCGGCGAAGTGGCCGCGCAGGATCCCGCGCACGGTGCGCCAGACGACCGGCGCGCCGAGCAGGACCAGCGCGACAGTGAGGGAACCCGGGGCCCAGGGGTCGAGCGCCGGCACGAGGTGCATGACGCCGCCGAGCACGAGCGCGGCGAGCGTGAGTGCGGGCCACCGTGCCGCCGCGAGGGGGAACGAGAGCGCCCCGGACCCCTTGGGGGGCACGGGGCGCTCGGGGGACGCCGGTAGGGGCGTCGTCACATCAACGCGTCTCGGTCGCGGCCGGGGTCGCTTCGTGGCTCGCGTACTTCCGGTTCGTGAGCGTCGTGATCGTGACGACCACGACGGCGACGCAGATCGCGCCGATGATGAGACCCTTGAAGGCGGCGGCGGTGTCGCGGCCGGACATCGGAGTGCCAGCGGTCATGTGAACTCCAGGGACGAGGAAGGGGGAAGGATGCAGGTGGAAGGGATCACCTTCATCCGGATCAGGCGACGCGGACGGTGACCATGTGGTCCTTGTCCGTGAGCTTGTTCATCACGTCGAGGCCGGTGGTGATCTGGCCGAAGACGGTGTGGACGCCGTTCAGGTGTCGCGTGTTGGACTCGGAGAGCACCATGAAGAACTGCGAGCCACCGGTGTCCTTGCCCGCATGCGCCATGGAGAGCGCGCCGACGTGGTGGGTCTGCTGGTTGCCCGCGGTCTCGCACTTGATCTTCCAGCCCGGTCCGCCCGTTCCCGGCGGGCCACTCGGCTTGCCGCCGATCCTGGCGTTCGGGCAGCCGCCCTGGACGACGAAGTCGGGGATCACGCGATGGAAGCGGATCATGTCATAGAAGCCGTCGTTGGCGAGCTTCTCGAAGTTAGCGACCGTTCCCGGAGCGTCCTTCTCGTACAGCTCGGCGGTGATGGTGCCTTTGTTGGTCTCGAAGGTGGCGGTCTTCACGGCAGGATGGAGGACGGAGGATGAAGGATGAAAGACACCGGAATCTAGCGGGGCCGAGAGAGTTGGACCACCTCACCGGCGGAGGGTTCCGGCAACCCTTGATCCTTCATCCTTTGGCCTTCATCTGCGTGCTCTCGGCGCCGACGAGGCCGCGAACTGATAGAACCGCGCCACCTTGCAGCCGTTCCGGTACGCCGGCTCGAAGGTCCATTTGGCGATCGCCGCCTTCACGCCGTTCGTGAACCAGACGTTCGACGACTCGATCACGGCGAAGGTCGCCATGTCGGGCTTGCCGAGCGTGTCGACGAGGACCTCGACCTTGATGACGGAGCTGCCGTCGCGGCTGAGGGCGGTGCGGGGAACGGGGCGGCGGATCGGGGTGGGATCCATCTTCAACGGCGCCGGGACGCGTTCCACGTCGAGGCGCGGGTCGAGCCGTGCGTCCTCGCGCGCGAGCACGCACGGGTCCGCCGGCGGCGCGAGCAACTGCGCATTGGTCGTGGGCGGCTGCTTGGCCGCCGACGCACAGGCGGCGGCGAGCGCGACGACCGTCAGTGCGGCGATGCCGCCAAGGGAGCGGAGCAGGGTCGGGCGGACGCGCGGGGTCTCGATCACGGGTGGGGTCGGGTTCAGGGGTTCGCGGAAGGGCAGATGTCGACGAGAACGCATTCGCCGCACTTGGGAGCGCGGGCATCGCAGGTGCGGCGTCCGTGCCAGATCATGAGGTGGGAGAGCTGCGCCCAGGTCTCGCGCTCGAAGAGCGGCATGAGCGCGCGCTCGATCCGCACGGCGTCGGTCTCCTGCGTGAGTCCGAAACGGGCCGAGAGACGCGCGACATGCGTGTCGACCACCACGCCCTCGTTCATCCCGAAGGCATTCCCGAGCACGACGTTCGCGGTCTTGCGGCCGATGCCGGGAAGGACGACGAGCTCGTCCATGGTACGCGGCAGCTGGCCGCCATGTTCCGTGACGACCGTGCGCGCGAGGCCCTGGATCGACTTGGCCTTGTTGTGGAAGAAGCCGGTGCTCCTCACCACGTCCTCGATCTCGTGGAGTGGAGCGGCGGCGAGCGACCGAGCATCGGGCCAGCGCTCGAAGAGGTCGGGGGTGACCATGTTCACGCGCTTGTCCGTGCACTGAGCCGAGAGCACCGTGGCCACCGCGAGCTCGAACGCGTTGCGATGGTCGAGTTCGCAGTGCGCGTCGGGATAGGCGACGGCGAGGCGGCGCTGGATCTCGCGGGCGTGGTCGCGGAGTGCGTCGCCGCGAAGCGCGCGTGCCGGGCGCTTCCTGGGTGCCTTCTTCGCCGGCCGTTTCGCCGGCTCCTTCACGGCCTTCTTCACCGGCTTCTTCGCGTCCCGCGCGCGCTTCTTGGCTGACATGCGATCAACCCGGCAGGCGCGCGAGGCGCCGACGGGTGGCGAACTCCACCAGCGCTTCCGCCGAGCGGGCGTTGATCACGTCCGACGCGCCGAGCCAGCCCTTGCGCGCCATGCCGATGCCGAGCGCCATGTTGTCGAGTCCCTCGATCGAGTGCGCGTCGGGTCCGATCTCGATCTGCACGCCGTGCCGGCGCGCCGTTCTCGCGAGACGCCAGTCGAGGTCGAGACGATGCGGGTCGGCATTGAGCTCGACGGCGACGCCGAGTTCGCCGGCGCGCCGCATGACCGCCTCCATGTCGATCGCGTAGGGTTCGCGCGTCAGCAGGAGCCGACCCGTCGGATGTCCGAGGATGGCCATGTGCGGGTCCTCGAGCGCCTTGATCACCCGGTCGGTCATCTGCGTCTCGTTCATCCCCATGCGCGAGTGCACCGAGGCGATCACGTAATCGAACCGGTCGAGCACCTCGACCGGATAGTCGATGCGGCCGCAGGGGAGGATGTCGGCCTCCACGCCCTTGAGCACGCGGAAGTCGGTGAAGCTCGCGTTGATCGCGTCGATCTCCTCGTGCTGCTGCTGCAGCGAGTCGACGGTGAGGCCGCCGGAGTAGAAGGCCGACTGCGAGTGGTCGCTGACGCCGAGATAGCTCCAGCCCCGCTGACGCGCGGCCGCCGCGAGCTCGGCGATCGTCGAACCGCCGTCGGAGTACTGGCTGTGGCAGTGCAGCACGCCCCGGATGTCGGCCGATTCGATCAACTGCGGCAGCGAGCCGTCCGCGGCCGCGTCCGATTCGCCCAGACCCTCGCGAAGCTCGGGCGGGAGCCAGGGGAGGCCGATCGCCGAATAGAGCGCGGGCTCGTCGGGGAGCTCGACAACCGATCCGTCCGCCCGATGCAGCCGATGTGCGCCGAGCGTGAGCCCGCGCCGCGCCGCGCGGGCGGTCACCTCCTGCACGTGACCCGCGGAGCCGGTCGCGCGGAACCAGCTGACCACGAACTCGTCGGCGGGGACGCACTGCAGCATGAGGCGCACGCCGTCGTCGTAGCGGATGGTCACGGCGCGTGTGCCGCTACCGACGGAATCGCGGACGCCCGGCGAGTGCACCAGCGCTGCGGCGACCGACTCGGGCTCGCGCACGCAGGCGGCGACGATCTCCACCTCGTGCACCGTCTCGCAGTGACGGCGCACCGCACCGGCGATCTCGGCGCGCACCACCCCGGGCTGCCGGCGGACCAGAGCCAGCAGACGTTCGGCCTCGGCACGGCCATGCGGGTAGAGCACCTGCGCCCCGCTCTCCTTGAGCCAGGCGATGCCGCGCAGCACCTGCTCGGCGGAGCGCGCTCCGAAGCGCGGGAGCTTGGTCAGGCGCCCGTCGCGTGCGGCGTCCTCGAGCTCCTGCAGGGTGTCGATGCCGAGTCCCTCGTGGATGCGCCGGATGCGTGACGGTCCGAGCCCCGGGACGCGGAGCATCTCGAAGAGTCCCTCGGGCGTCGACTCGCGCAGGCGGTCGAGCAGGGCCGATTCACCGGTCGTCTGGAGGTCCTCGAGGACCTCGATCACCTCGGATCCGAAACGGCGGCGGTCGCGTCGCAGGAGTTCGTCGAGCGGCTGCGCATCGGACGAGGCGAGCGCGCGTGCCGCATCGGCGTAGGGCGCGGGGACCACCGGGTCCTCACCCTGCAGTTCCAGCAGGGCCACGATCTCGTGGAGGAGGTGGGCGGCGGAGCGGGAGTCCATGGGGGAAAGATAGCATCGCCGGCCCCTTCATCTTTCATCCTTCATCCTTCGGCCTTCATCCTTCAGCCTAGGACTCGACCCCCGCATTCTCCCCGAGCCGGTCGATCAGCGCATGCAGCTGCTGTTCCGTGAGGTCGATCTCCTGCGCGGCGCCGTCGACGTCGAGCAGCCCGGCGCGCATCGAGACGGCCACCTGATTGAGATAGCGGATCTTGGCGAGCACGTCCTCGGTCCGGCGCCGCAGCGCCGTGTAGCGGCGCTTCTCGGCGAGGGCGCGCTTGTAGCGATTCACCATGTCGGGCTCGGTGAGTCGCTTGGTCTGCGCGATGACCTCCTCGCGCGTGCGGCCGGGGAAGGCACCGCGATCGGGGATCCCGAGGTCGTCCCACGCCTCGTCGGCGAACCAGAGGCGACCGACGTACTCGATGCCGTCCCATTCGATCCGCACGGAGACGTTGTAGCGTCGCCCGCCGTGCTCGACGGTCCCGACATGCGGCTGGACGATCTCGTGGTTCGCGGCCATCTAGTCGTGGGTCAGGGACTCGGTGTCGTCGAGGAAGGTGCGCACGACGTCGAACATCTCCTCGGGCTGTTCAACATACGGGACATGTCCGCACTCCTCCAGCCACGCGGTCTGGGCCGAGAGGGCACCGGCCGCGGCGGCTGCGGAGTCGAGCGGAATGGGGTCCTGCCTGCCATGAACGACCAACGACGCGACGCGAAGGTCACGCAGCGCGGGCACGAGGTCGAACTCGCCGAGCGACTCCCAGACCGACTGCTGCACGCGGCCCGTGACGCGGAACGGCGTGAGGTCGCGTGCGCGTGACGGGTCGGCGAAGTAGCCGGCCACGCTGAGTTCGAAGGTGCGCTGCCGGTACGCCGGGGGATCCGACTCGCGGAGTCCGCTCGCCGCGAGCGCGTCGCGCAGTGCGGCGAGGGCGGGGCTCGCCTGCCGTCGTGCGAACTCGGCCTCGAAGCGCTCACGGAACGCTCGTGAGACCGGCGCGGGGTCGAGCAACACCATCCTCGCGGGCACCGGCCCGGCCCGCCCGGCCGCCGCCTCGATCGCGTAGAGCATCGCCAACAGCGCCCCCCAGGAGTACCCGACGAGCGAGACCGGGCCCGGTGCGAGCTCCGCGAGCACGGCGGTGAGGTCCTCCACGTGGGTGCGCCAGGTGATCGGCGTGCGATCGTCGGTCTTCGACCGCCCTCCGCCGCGCTGATCGTAGAAGAGGCAGCTGCGGTCCGCGGCGAGCGCGAGCAGTTGGGGGAGCATGTAGTCGTGGTGCGCCCCCGGGCCGCCGTGCAGCACCACGAGCGTACCGTACGGCGCGGCGGGCGCGTACCGGCACCAATAGAGCGGCACCGGCGTGGTGGTGGTGAAGCCGCTCTGGAGCGGGGCGGGGATCGGTGGCATGGTCTACAGCATGCCTGCGCGCTCGTCCCGGAGGAAGTCACGCGCGATCCGCGCGGTGTTCAGGTGGACGCGCACCGTGTCGTCCATCTCGCGCCCGTAGCCCCCCGCGATCGCGATCGCGACCGGCACGCCGACCGCGCGCGCCGACTCGAGCACGAGCGCATCGCGACGCATGAGTCCGTCGAACGAGAGCTTGAGCCGGCCGAGCGTGTCCCCCTCGTGCGGATCGGCGCCGGCGAGATAGAACACGATGTCGGGGCGCGCGGCGGCGAGCACCCCCGGCAGTGCGCCCGCGAGCCGCTCGAGGTACTCGGCGTCGCCGGTGCCGTCCTCGAGCTCGATGTCGAGACGGCCCGGCACCTTCCGGAACGGGTAGTTCCGTCCGCCATGCATCGAGAAGGTGAAGGAAGCCTCGTCGTCGGCGAGGATGGCGTGCGTGCCGTTCCCCTGGTGGACGTCTAGGTCGATCACGGCGACCCGCTCCACGAGTCCGCGCGCGCGGAGCGCGCGCACCGCGACGGCGACGTCGTTGAGCACGCAGAAGCCCTCGCCGTGCGACGCGAAGGCATGGTGCGTGCCGCCGGCGAGGTTCATCGCGATGCCGTTCCTCAGTGCATGCGCGGCGGCCTCGAGCGTGCCGCCGCAGGCGCGGAACGAGCGCTCCACGAGTCCTTCGCTCCAGGGGAACCCGAGCCGGCGCTGTTCGGCGGCGGGCATGGTGCCCTGCACCAGCCGATCGAGATACGCGGCATCGTGCACGCGACGCACATCCTCGAGCGGAGCGCGCGCCGGGTCGTGGAGATGTGCCGCCAGCACCACGCCCTCGGCGAGGACGGCCTCGCGCAGCAGCGCATACTTCGCGATCGGGAAGCGGTGCCCCGCGGGCAGCGCGATCGCATAGTGCGCGCTCGACCAGGCGTGCAGCGGCATCTGCGGGGGGTGAGCGGAGAGGGGCACCGGCGCGGCGCACCGGCTCGGTGCACCGGCGCGGCGCGCTGATGGTGCCGGGAGGCGCGGCCCGCGTATGTTATCGGGACTCCGCGACCCACACCAGCAGCCGATGACCGACCGCCCACCGAACCTCGATCTCGCTGAACGATTCGCCGCGCTCGTCGTGCTGGTGAGCTCGCAGCCGTCGGCCGTGATGGAGCAGCGCGACGCGGCCCGGGCGGTGATCGAGGCCGCGAAGGCGGGCGAGGTGCGATTCGCGCTCGCGGACGGGGCCCTGCTCGCCGACGGCGCGCCGTTCGACTCGCCGCTCCTCGCGTCGCGGTTCGCGGTCTACGGCCTCGAGGAACTGGCGGTCACCGAGCGAGCGACGCAGGCGGATCTGCTCGACCTCGCGCGCGTGCTGGCGGCCGCGCCCGGCGCCGGGGATCAGGTCGCGCGCTTCGCGGCGCGCCAGATCGTGATCGATCCCAAGTCCCTCCCGCGGCGACTGCGGGCGCGGGCGGTGGCCGAGCCCGACGCGGTTCCTCCCTCGGCTCCTCCCAACGCACCTGCGAAACGCGTCTCCGGCTCGCAGCGACGCCAGACGCCCGTCGCCCAGCCTGCGATCGCCGCGCGACCGTCACGCGGTTCGACGCCGGGTATCCCCGCGGTCCCCGCGGAGGAGCCAGAGGGCGGGCCGATGCGCCGTCGCACGCCGGTCGCGCAACCGGTGCCCGCTCCCTCGGCGGCGCCCGAACCCCGCGATGTCCCCGAACGCCTCGTCGCCGCCATCGCGATGCCGGAGACGCAGGTGCCGGCGCTCGCGGGTGCGCGCGACGACGCCGATCGCGCCGACACCACCGAGCGTCTCGCGAGCGCGCTCGATCGGCTCGTGACGGTCTGCGACCTGGCCTTCCGTCAGGGGCGTCACGACGACCTGATCGAATCGCTCACCACCCTCGTCGCGCTCGAGTTCCGGCTCCTCGAGCGCGACAGCTCCGATGCCAGACGGCAGGCGCTCAACCATGCCGTGCGGCAGCTCGCGAAGCCGGTGCTGCTGCGGCAGCTCGCGGTGCTGCGACACTCCCGGAGCACCGACCCGGTGGCCGCGGATCGGCTCCAGCAGGTGCTCTACCGGTTCGGCATCGACGGTGCCGAAGCGGTCATCGACGAGTTCGCGTCGGCGCCTTCCGATACGGCGCGCGCGACCTGTCTCGAGTGCCTTCGCGGCCTCCGTCGGACCTACGATGCCCTCCTCGCCTTCTCGCGCGACCCGCGCGAGTCGGTGGTGCGCCAGACCGCGCATCTCCTCGGCGAGCTGCGGGAGCCGCCCGCCCGCCAGCTCCTCGTGGAGCTGTTGCAGCACCCGGACGCGCGCACGCGACGCGCGGCGGTCTCGGCGCTCGCCGAGGCCGGCACCGCCGACGCGCTCGGAGCTGTCGCCTCGACCCTCACGGATGAGTCCCCGATGGTGCGGTCGCGCGCCGTCGCGGCGCTCGTGGGGCGTCGCGAGCCGGAGGTGCTGCGCTGGCTCGTGTCGCTGATCGGGCAGGAGAGTGACCGCGAGGTGCTCTACTCGGCGATCGCGGCCTTGGGGACGATCCCCACCGCGGAGGCGGTGCAGGCGCTGATCCCTATCGCCGAGGGGGAGGGCGCGAACGCGCTCAAGAAGAGCGCGGCGATGCGGATCCAGGCCTGCACCGCTCTCGCCATCATCCGCGCTCCCGCCGGGATGGCCGCCGTGCAGGCGCTGCGCGCCGACCGCGACCGCGACGTGCGCGAGGCGTCGGTACGGCTCGTGGCGCAGGCGCAGCGCCGCACGAGCACCACCGGCATCCCGGCGGTCAGCGGGCCGTGAAGTCGGTCGTGCCCGTCACCGCCTTGCACGCGGCGGCGATGAGCGTGGCGGCGTGGTCGAGGTCGACGAGACTCACCATCTCGTTGGGCGAGTGCATGTAGCGGTTCGGCACCGAGAGGAGCATCGTCGCCACGCCCTCGCGGGCGAGATGGATGGCGTCGGCGTCGGTGCTCGTGTCGCGCCCGGCGGCATGGAGCGTGAACGGGATCCGCAGCGACTCGGCCGTGTCGCGCACGATCTTGAACGCGACCGGGGAGACCACCGACCCGCGCGTGAGCACCGGACCGCTGCCGAGCCTGGAGTCGCCGAGTTCCTTCTTCTCCACGCCGGGATGGTCGGTCGCGAAGGTCACATCGACGACGATCGCCATCGCGGGGTCGACCCGTTCGCCGGCCACGCGCGCCCCGCCGCCGTGGTACCCGATCTCCTCCTGCGTGGTCGCCACCGCCACGACGCGCGCGTCGCCGGGGTCGGCCGCATACCGGCGCAACGCCTCGAGCACCACGAAGGCGCCGATCCGGTCGTCGATCGAACGCGAGACGATGCGGTCGTTCGGGAAGTCGAGCGTGCGCGAATCGATGACGCCGGCGTCGCCGATCGAGAGCCGCGCCTCGGCCTGCGCGCGCGTCGACGCGCCGATGTCGACCCAGAGGTCGGTCATCTTCGAGGCCTTCTCGCGGTCCTCGACCTTCATCAGGTGGATGGGCTTCTTGCCGACCGCGCCCAGGACGTCACCGTCGCGGCCGAGGAACCGGATGCGCTGCGCGACGAGCACCTGCGGGTCCCACCCGCCGATCGGCGCGATGTACACGTAGCCGTCGTCGTCGATGTAGGTGACGATCACGCCGATCTCGTCGATGTGGCCGGCGAGCATGATCGTGGGCGACCCGGATGGGTTCACGACGGCCATCGAGTTGCCGTGCACGTCGCCCTGCACGTCGGCGGCGAAGGTGGCGGCTTCGTCGCGCCAGACCTTGGCGGCCGCGGACTCGTAGCCCGACGGACCGGGCGTGTCGAGCAGCGTCTTGAGGAAGGTGACGGCGGCGGGCTTGAGCATGCGGGACCTCAGCTGCGGGTGTCGGGAATGGGCAGCAGCAGGAGGACGACGGCGAAGGTGAGCACCCCCACCGCCATGGCCGCGAGCGGCGCGCCGAGGAAGCACTGCACGACCCCGAGGAGGGCGGCACCCTCGGCCGGCGCCCATCCGATGATGAGCGCCGTGTGGATCCGCTGTTCACTCATGGCCGCCTCGACCCGCGCGCGGAAGAAGAAGGCCCACGCGACCGCGAAAGCCGAGTAGCCCCAGCCCGCGTACCGGAGCATCTGCAGCGTCCGGAGGGCGTCGGGGTCGGTGGCGTCGGGGATCATGCCCTGCGTGCGCTGGAAGACGGTGAGGGCGGCGAAGATCGCCACACCGAGGATCAGCGCGATCCGGATGAGGAAGATCTGCCGCACCGGTCTACTTCCTCTCGTAGACGACGCGGCCACCGACCCAGGTGGAGACCACGCGCGCATCCTGCAGCACGGCGTCGGGGGCGCGCATGATGTCCATGTCGAGCACCACGAAGTCGGCGCGCTTCCCGGCGGCCAGCGAGCCGAGTTCGCTCTCCTGGAAGGCCGCGTAGGCGGGCCAGAGCGTCATCGACTTGAGGCCTTCGTCGCGGGTCATCCGCTGTTCCGGATACCAGCCGCCGGCCGGCCATCCGCGGGCGTCCTGCCGTGTGACGGCCGACTTGAACGAGATGAGCGGATCGACGTACTCCACGGGGAAGTCGGATCCATTGGGGACCACCACGCCGCTCTCGAGGAGCGAGCGCCAGGCGTACGCACCGCGCAGACGGTTCTCGCCGAGCCGGTTGGCGGCCCAGTACATGTCGCTCGTCTGGTGCGAGGCCTGCATGGACGGGATCACGCCGAGCTGCGCGAAGCGCGGGATGTCGTCGTAGTTGAGGATCTGCGCATGCTCCACGCGGAAGCGGTGATCGGCGGTGGGCACCGCCTTGAGCGCGGCCTCGTACGAGTCGAGCACGAGCCGGTTGCCGCGGTCGCCGATCGCATGCGTGTTCACCTGGAA
The DNA here is from genome assembly GCA_021413975.1 of Gemmatimonadota bacterium. Taxonomy (GTDB): domain Bacteria; phylum Gemmatimonadota; class Gemmatimonadetes; order Gemmatimonadales; family Gemmatimonadaceae; genus Pseudogemmatithrix. The sequence continues at coordinate 40,833 of JAIOPJ010000046.1, read as the reverse complement.
GCCGGCGCGCAGCGCGCGCGTCGCGACCTCCTTGATGTGTTCGGGGGCGGAGACGAGCAGGCCGGTCGTCGCGGCGTTGTCGGAGTAGGGCTCCAGCAGGGCCGCGCCGCGCGAGCCCAGGGCGCCGTCCTGATAGAGCTTCACCGAGCGCACCCAGAGCATGCCGTCGAAGAGTCCGCTCTGCGGGCCGCGCTTGAACCAGGCCTCGATCGTCGACGCGTCGTCGGAGATCATCGCGTACATCCGGATGTCCAGCGCACCCTCGCGACCGAGTTCCTCATAGAGTCCGAGCACCTGCGCCGACGCGCCGGCGTCGTGCACGCCGGTGAGGCCCCACCGGTGCATCTCGGTGATCGCGAGCTTGATCGCGTTCTTGACCTGTGCACGGGTCTGGGCGGGGATCGCGCGTCCGATGAGGTCCTGGGCGTTGTCGACGAAGACGCCGGCCGGGTTCCCCTGTGCGTCGCGTTCGATCGAACCGCCGCCGGGGTTCGGGGTCGCCTTGGTGACGCCTGCCTTCTGCAGCGCGAGCGCGTTCACGAGGCCGGCGTGGCCGTCCACGCGTTCGAGGTAGACGGGATGGTCAGGGACCGCGCGCGAGAGCGCCTCGTGCGTCGGCCAGCGGGTGTCCCCCCAGTCGTTCTGGTCCCAGCCGCGGCCGATGATCCACTCGCCCTTGGGTGTGGTGCGCGCGCGCTCGACCACCTTCGCGATCACCTGCTCATACGACGTTGTGCCCACGAGGTCCACGTTGAGCAACGACTGGCCGAGGCCGGTGACGTGCGCGTGGGCATCGGTCATGCCGGGGATGACGGTCCGGCCCTGCAGGTCGAGCGTGCGGGTGTTCGCGCCGGTGAGTGCGCGCGCGCCGGCACGGTCCCCGACGAACACGACGCGTCCGGCGCGGATCGCCATCGCGTCGACCACGGTGCGGGCCCCGTCGACGGTGTAGATGCGGCCATTGGTGACGACGAGGTCGGCGGGCAGCTGCTGGGCCCGGAGGGGCCCGGCCACGGCGGAGAGCAGCACGAGTGCCGCCAGACTGCGTGAATGGATCATCGGCTTGGTCCGGTAGGGATGACGGAACGACTACTGGCGGATTCTACTTCCCAGCCACGCGGCCCGGAACGCCGACTGCGCGGCCGTCGGCGTCCGGCCGGCGTCCTCGAAGGCGACCACCTCGACGTTCGGATCCTCCTTGAGCGTCATCATCGCCGACTTCTCGCCGCCTCGACCGATCCAGGTGACGCGCACCCGTTCCCCCGGCTTCGCCGCGTCGATCGCCTGCCGGAGTTCCGGGGTGGTCGTGATCGCGCGATCGCCGACGCGCGTGATCCGGTCGCCGGCCGCCATCCCCACCTCGTACATGGGGGAGCCGATGCTCGTGGGGCCGGCCACGACCACTTCGCCCTCGAAGGCCGAGATGCGTGTGTCTCCCATCCAGGCGCGACCGGCACGGGCGGGGCGCACGAGGAAGCCGGCCTGCGCGAGCAACGTCGGATAGTCCGGGAGCGCGCTGCCCACGACGTAGGTGCGGAAGAAGGTCTGGGCGAAGGTCGAATCGCTCGTCACGGCAGCGAGTGCCGCTTCGGCGTCGGCCAGGGTGTAGGGGCGCGCCGGCGCGAGTGCCGCCGTCTGCACCTTCCCATGTCGCCTCCACATCTCGCGCATGAAGTCGTCGAGCGTCGCCGGGGTCGCCCGCCCCCGCAGCATCAGGTCGAGCGCGAGTCCGAGGCCTTCACCGTAGGTGTAGTACGAGATGAAGGTGTTCGAGCGGTTGTTGGGATCGATCGAGACCGCCGCGTCGACGAACGGCGCCTGCTGCGACATGCCGACGGCGCCGCTGAACGCCCGCGCCGGGCTGGTGGTGAGCGTGTTGACGGCCGCGGAGAGACCCTGCGCGTACTGCGGCCGGGGGACCATCCCCGCGCGCGCCAGGATCAGGTCACCGTAGTAGCTCGTGAACCCCTCGGCGAGCCAGAGCTCACCGCTCATGTTCGCCTCGGTGAAGTCGAACGGCTCGATCGATCTGGGGCGGATCCGCTCCACGTTCCAGGCGTGGAAGAATTCGTGCGAGACGGTGCCCAACAGGTCCATCCGGCTCTCCGCCAGCGACCGCGGCGACGTGACCGACGTCGAGTTGCGGTGCTCCATGCCGTCGCCGGCGCAGTTGCGGCGGTAGCAGGCCACGAAGGTGTAGGTGCCGAAGTCGAACGCCGGCAGCTCGCCGAAGACGGCCGCGGCCTCGTTCACCACGCGCTTGGTGAGGTCGGTGAACTCGGTCAGCTGCTCGGGAGTCCCGGTGTGATCCATCGCGAGGCGCACCGTCTGCGTGCGGCCGCCGCTCGCGACCTGCCACTCACGGATGTCGAGCACGCCGAGATGGGTCGGCGAGTCCATGAAGTACTGCAGGTTGGGCGCCCGGAAGGTCTCGGCGTCGTTCGTCGGCTGCAGCTGGGTCGCGATCCTCCACGCCGGGTCCGGGCGGTGGAAGGTGACGACCACGGGACGTGTGGCGAGCTGCGGCGACCAGGCGAAGGTCGCCGGGATGTTCAGGTGCGCCCGCGTCTCGTCGATGCCCGCGTAGGTGCCATCGGCACGATCGGCGTAGAGCGTGTAGGTGAGGATCACCACGCCGGTGTGTCCGGTGACGACCCACTCGTGCGGCGAGACGCGCGTCACGGTGAGCGCGCGACCGACGCCGTTCACGGCCTTCACCGAATAGACGTTCTTGGCGAACTCATGCAGCGCGTAGCGCCCGGGTGAACTGCGGGCCATCCCTACCCGCAGCGGACCGATGGGCACGCCGCTGAATCGCACCGAGACCTCGGCTTCGCGATGCACGGGATCCGGGAAACGGATGTCGTAGACGACCGCCGGGGCCGCGACGGGCTGGCCGGGCTGCGCGACGGTCGCGGGCACGGCGGCGGCCGGAGAGGCGACGGTGGCGGGCCTGGCGATGGTCGCCTGCGCCGCCGCCGGAGTCGCGTGCGCGGCGATCGTGGAACAGAGCGCGAAGAGGCGCAGGGTGGAGCGGCTTCGGAAGGGCATCGGTCCGCAGGAAGGGGAGGGGGGAAACTTGCCCCCGGCGAACCGTCGCCGTCTACTCGACCTTCGTCTCCTGCATGGTCGCGATGGCCGAGGTGTTCACCGCGATGTCCCCGAGTTCGCTGTTCTCGGGCAGGATCGTCGCGCCCTTGATGCCCGCGAACTTGCCGCACTGATGCAGGTAGTCGCTCATCCGCTGCATCGGGGCGAGGTACATCGTACCCTTGATCCGCTTGCCGCCGATCAGGTGCACCTCCACCTGCCGTTCACCATGCCCCGTGGCCGAAGAGGCCACGACCTGCATGTCGCCGTCGGGGGCGCTGACGAGCACCACGAGGTCGACCTGGACGATCATGTGCCGCGGCTCCTCCTGCAGCTTGGGCCGGCGGGCGTCCATGAAATTCATCCAGCCGCCCTTCCGGTTGCCGAGGAAGCTCACGAGCGACATGTCCTCGGCGATGTGCACGGATCCCTCGAGGAGGGAGCCGTCTCGCATCACCGCATGGAGGCGCTTGTTCTCCTGTACGCGGGTCTTGCTGGTCGGTGCGGTCATGGGATCGGGGCGTGGGGATTGGGTCCAGCGCTAAAGACGATTCATCCCCGCGGAAGGGTACGCGCTCCCTTGCGGCGGGGAGGGGCCCCTGCCGAGGCTTCTCCACCATGCACTCCCCCAGTCGCCGTTCCCGCCTCGCCCGCCTCGTCCTCCTGCACCTGGCGCTCGCGCTCGTCGCCCGGGCCGCCACCGCCCAGACGGCAGAGCGCCTCCTGCGATCGGCGCCCGTCTCGGCCCTGATTTTCGAGGTCGGGCTCGCCGGTGAGGAGGCCTTCCTGCAGAGTCTGCGGGTCACGGCGTCATTCAAGGTCGAGGGACGTGAGCCGGTGATCCTCTCGATGCCGGCCTGGACCCCCGGCTCGTACGAGATCGCCAATTTCGCCCGTCACGTCTCGGCCTTCACCGCCACGCAGGCCGGGAGCGAGATCCGTTGGGACAAGCTCGACCCCGATACGTGGCGCCTCATCCCGACCGGCCGTGGCGAGGTGAAGGTCGAGTACCACGTTCGCGCCGACACCCTCGACAACGCGCGGGCCTGGACGCGGCAGGACTTCGGGTTCTTCAACGGCACGACCGTCTTCCTGATGGTCGAAGGGCGCCCCGAGACGCCGGCCTCGGTCCGCATCCGCACCGAACGCGACTGGCTCGTGGCCACCGGCATGACGCCCGGCGACTCCGCGCATCGCTACATCGCGCGCGACGTGCACGACCTGATGGACCATCCGTTCTTCGTCGGGAAGTTCGACCTCGACAGCCTGCGTGTCGCCGGCAAGTGGATGCGTCTCGCGACGTATCCGGTCGCCGCGCTCTCGCCGCCGCGCCGCAAGGCGCTCTGGGATGCGCTCGCACGGGCCGTCCCGCCCGTCGCCGCCGTGTTCGGCGAAGTGCCATGGACCACCTACACCGTGATGCAGGTGATCGACTCGGGCTTCGGCGGCATGAGCGCACTCGAACACACCGAGAGCGAACTCGCGATCGTCGCCGCGGAGTACCTCGACGAGCCGTTCGTGGCGTCGGTGCACGCGCACGAGATGATCCACGCGTGGAACGTGAAGCGCCTGCGTCCGGCCGACATGGTGCCCTACCGCTACGACCGCATGCAGCCGACGCCCTGGCTCTGGATGAGCGAGGGGCTCACCGACTACTACGCCGACCTCGCGCTCGTGCGCAGCGGCCTCACCGACGAGGCCGCATTCCTCAATACCACGCTCGGGAAGATCGACCATGTGGCGAACGTCCCGGCGATCGCGCTCGAGGACGCCTCGCTGCAGACCTGGCTCGGGATGAGCGACGGCACCAGCGACATCTATTACGACAAGGGATCGCTCGCGGGACTCGCGCTCGACATCCTCATCCGCGATGCCTCAGACGGCGCGCGGTCGCTGGACGACGTGATGCGCGAGCTCTGGACCGGACCGGCGAAGGCCGGCCGCGGCTTCACGCCCGACGAGTTCTGGAACGCCGTCACGCGCGCCGCCGGCGGCAAGGCGTTCGGTCAGTTCGACCAGCGCTATGTCGACGGTCGCGAGGTCTATCCGTGGAGCGAGTGGCTCCCGCTCGCCGTCTGGCGGATCGTCGAGGACTCGAGCACCGAACCCCGGCTGGGCGCGCTCCTGCGCGCGCACGAACTCGGGGTGCGCGTGGACGCGCTCGACCCGCAGGGGGCCGGGGTGCGCGCCGGACTCGAGGTGGGCGACATCATCACCGCGATCGGCGGGCGCCCGACGCTCGATCCCGGCTTCGGCGACGCGTGGCGCGAGTTCTGGGGGAAGCGGCCCGGGGCGACCATGACACTCGACGTCCGTCGCGGCACCGACCTCCTCAAGATCGACGCCATCGTCGAGGTCACCACGCTCATCGACCGCCACATCGGTCCCGACGCGGGCGCCGGCGAGAAGGCCCGGCGCATCCGCGGGGACATCCTGCGCGGGAAGCGCGCGCCCTAGCGTCCCGTCTTGAACCGCCGGTAGCGCTCCACCACTGCCGGGTCGCGCGCGGTGCGCGGCTCGGCGAGCAACCGCTCGATGTCCGCGATCTCGCGCGGTGCGCCGGCCGACGGCCGGATCACGCCGCTGCCCGTGACGAGATAGTCATCCTCGATCCGCACGCCGATGTTGGCGTGGCGCGCGACCGCGGCACCGATCCGCGCCTTCACCTCGCGATTGCGCGGGGTGTCGGCGATGATGTCGAGCAGGTTGCCGCGGACGTAGATGCCCGGTTCGATCGTGAACGCGCTGCCCACGGCGAACTTCCCGGTCGCGCTGTACTGGTCGGGGTCGTGCACCAGCAGGCCGATCCCGTGGCCGAGCCCGTGCATGTAGTAGAGTCCCAACTGCGCGCAGTTGCGCGGCTGCTCGGCGCTGCCGCAGTCGTAGGTCGCGGTCGGCGACTCGATCAGCCCCACCGCCGTGAGGCCGGCGGCGAGCACCGCGTTGGCCGAGTCGGTCATCGCGCGCGCGACTCCGTCGACACGGATCTGGCGCTCGGCCGCCTTGTGCGCATCGAGCACGATCTGGTAGATCGCCCGTTGCTCTGTCGTGAAGCGTCCGCTCACCGGCACCGTGCGGGTGATGTCGGCGGCGTAGCCATCGAAGTACGCGGCCATGTCCATCACGATCAGCTCCCCCGCCAGCGCGGTGCGATCGTTCCGGTTGTAATGCAGCGTCGTCGAGTTGGGTCCCGAGCCTACGATCGAGCCGTAGGACGGCCCGTCCGCCCCCTCGCGACGCCAGACCCCCTCGGCCGCCGCCTGCAGCTCGAACTCGGCGATGCCCGGCTGCACCAGACGCATCGCGGCCACATGGCCGCGGGCGCTGATCTCGGAGGAGATCCGGATCCTCTCGAGCTCGGCGGTGCTCTTCCGGCCGCGGAGCAGTGACATGGCGCGAGTGGCGGCGCGGCTGTCGACCGTCACACCAGGATTCGCCTGGGCGACGGCGTCGACGAACTGGTCGTGCGCCGAGCGCTCGGTCATCCGCGCGCCGAGGTCGCCGAGCACGTGGAGCGTCTTCTGTTGTGCGAGGAGCGAGTCGAGTACGGTGCGCAGGACCGCGGCATTGCGTCCCTCCATGCCGAGCGAGGAGCGGACGCCGTCCACGCCCAATCGCGCGCCGTTCCATACCTCGGCGGCGGGATCGCGCGGGCGCACGAACAGCAGTTCGCGCCGCGACTCGCCCGCCTTCACGATCACGAGCGCCGATCCGGGCTCGTCGAATCCCGTGAGGTACCGGAACTGCGGATGCTGGTTGAACGGGATGAAGTCGGGGTTCGGTTCACCGGCGCCGAGCACGAGGATCACGCCGTCGGGGAGGGCGGCCGCGAGCGCTGCGCGCCGTGCCGCGAACTCGCTCTGGGCGATCTGCGCCGGCAGTGGGGACGCGGCGAGCCCGAGGAGGAGGAGCGTTCCGGCGCCCGCGACGCGGAATGAGAGCGTGACGTGACGGGCGACAAGCGTCGGGAACGAACGGCGCACGTGTGACTCCGGGGAAGGGCCGAGAGCATCCTGAACCGCCCTGAAGATGGTGGGTCGCGGTCGCGGGCGCACGGGGCCAGCGGAGCCGCACCGGCGGGCGTAGACTACACGTCGAACCCCCTCCCACCGGAGTCATGCCGTGATGTCCTGGCGCACCCTTCGCAACGCCCTCGCGCTCCTGGCGGTCCTGGCCCTCTCGGCCGATGCCCAGCAGCGCCTGACCTCCCCCAAGGATTTCTTCGGCCATGAGATCGGCGCCGACTACGTCCTCCCCAACTACACCAAGTTCGTCGAGTACTGGCAGAAGCTCGCGACCGAGTCCGACCGCATGGACCTCGACACCATCGGCTTCACCGCCGAGGGCCGACCGCAGCTGATGGCGATCGTGTCGAGCCCGGAGAACCTCCGCAACCGCGAGAGGTACCGGAAGATCGCCGAGCAGCTCGCGCGGGCCGAGGGCATCACCGAGGCGCAGGCCCAGCAGCTCGCCAAGGAAGGGAAGGGCATCGTCTGGATCGACGGCGGCCTGCACGCGACCGAGGTGCTCGGTGCCCAGCAGCTGATCGAGACCAACTGGCAGCTCGTCTCGGGCAACGACGAGGAGACGGTGCGGTTCCGCAACGACCTCATCATCGTGATGGTCCATGCCAATCCGGACGGCATGGAGCTCGTGAGCAATTGGTACATGCGCGAGTCGGACCCCAAGAAGCGCAACATGAACATCCCGCGCCTCTACCAGAAGTACGTCGGGCACGACAACAACCGCGACTTCTACCTCGCGTCGCAGCCCGAGTCGGAGAACATGAACCGGGTGCTGTACCAGGAGTGGTATCCGCAGGTGATGTACAACCATCACCAGACGGGTCCCGCCGGCACCGTGATGTTCGCGCCGCCGTTCCGCGACCCCATGAACTACAACCTGCACCCGCTCATCCGCACGGGGCTCGACGTGGTCGGCAGCGCGATGCACAATCGCTTCGTCGCCGAGGACAAGGGCGGCGTGGTGATGCGCACCACCACCGGCTATTCCACCTGGTGGAACGGCGGCCTCCGCACGACGGCCTACTTCCACAACATCATCGGCCTGCTCACCGAGACCATCGGCAACCCCACGCCGATCGAAGTGCCGTTCATCCCGAACCGCCAGATCCCCAGCGCCGACGTGCCGCTCCCGGTGAAGCCGGGCGTCTGGCACTTCCGCCAGTCGATCGACTACTCGGTGACCGCCAACCGCGCGGTGCTCGACGTCGTCTCGCGAAACCGCGAGCACTTCCTGTACAACATCTGGAAGATGGGCAGCGACCAGATCGCGAAGGGCAACCGTGACAGCTGGACCGTCTGGCCACGCCGTATCGAGGCCGTCCAGAACGAGATGGCGGCCGAGAACCGCCAGCGTGCTGGCGGTGCCGCCGCGGCCAACCCGCTCGAGTTCCTCGGCGGCTTCGCCGGCGCGGGGCAGTCGCGCTCGGGCGAGGCGGCACAGAAGTACATGGCGGAACTCAACTCGCCGGAGCGTCGCGACCCGCGCGCTTACCTGATCCCGTCCGACCAGTCCGACTTCCTGACCGCGGTACGCTTCATCGCCACGCTGCAGAAGAACGGCATCGACGTGCACCGCGCGACGGCCGCCTTCTCGCACGGCGGCAAGCAGTACCCCGCCGGCTCGTACCTGGTGAAGGTCGGCCAGGCCTTCGGGTCGCACGTGATCGACATGTTCGAACCGCAGGACCATCCCGACGACTTCAAGATCCCCGGTGGCGCGCCGACGCCGCCGTACGACAACGCCGGCTGGACGCTCGCGATGCAGATGGGCGTGCAGTACGATCGCGTCCTCGACGCGATCGAGGGACCGTTCGAGAGGATCGCCCCGAGCAACCGCGTGAAGCCGATGGCGGGCACCGTCGCGAGCGGCGGCACGTGGGCGCTCTCGGGCGCCACCAACGACGCCTTCATCGCGGTCAACCGGCTGCTCAGGGCCGGCGCGAGCGTCTCACGCAAGCCGGACGGCACCTGGATCGTCGCCAACAACGCCACGAGCAAGCCGATCGTCGAGCGCGCCGCGCGAGAGCTCGGCCTCACCTTCACCGCTGGCAACGCGGCCGGGGCGCAGCCGGTGAAGTCGTTCCGCGTGGGCCTGTGGGACCGCTTCGGCGGCTCGATGCCGAGCGGCTGGACGCGTTTCCTGCTCGAGCAGTACGAGTTCCAGTACAGCCTGGTCTACCCGCAGGAGCTCGACGCGGGGAACCTCAACGCGAAGTATGACGCGCTCGTGTTCGTGGACGGCGCCATCCCCGAGATGCGCACCGCGGGCGCGGGTGCTCCGGCAGGCGGCGGCCGCGGCGGCTTCGGCGGTGGCGCGGGCCCGGACACGTCGTCGTTCAGCCCCGAGATGCGCCGGACCGTCGGCAACATCTCGCAGGACCGCACCATGCCGCAGATCAAGAAGTTCGTGGAGAACGGCGGCATGGTCATCACCATCGGCAGTTCGACCAACATCGCGCAGCACCTGGACCTCCCCATCTCCGACTATCTCGTGGAGCGGAGCCCCAACGGCGCCGAGCGCGCGCTCGGGAACACGAAGTTCTATGTGCCGGGATCGCTGCTCGAGGTCGCGGTGGACAACACCGCACCGGGCACGATGGGCTTCGGCAAGCGCGCGATCGTCTTCTTCGACAACAGCCCAGTGATGAAGCTCTCGCCGGATGCGATCGCCCGCGGCGTGCGCCCGCTGATGTGGTTCGACTCGGCCACGCCGCTCCGCAGCGGCTGGGCGTGGGGTCAGAACTACCTCGAGGGCGGCGTGGTGGCCGCGGACGCGCAGGTCGGGCGCGGCACGGTGCGCCTGATCGGGTACGAGGCGCTCTTCCGCGGGCAGCCGGCGGGGACGTTCAAGATGGTGTTCAACGGGTTGATCGGGGTGAACAAGCCGACGATGTGATAGGACGGCAGACGGCAGATGGCAGATGTGAGATGGGAGGGGGGCGGGGGCCGATTCGGTCACCGCCCCTCTTCTTTCCTGCGCGCCGCTGGCGCGAGCGCGCGCCGGATCGCACCGTAGGGCATGACTTCCACCGCTCTCAGGTCCGTGATCGCGTCGGGACTCCTGTTCGTTGCGCTCGCGTGTGGGGGAGGAGACGGGTCTCGCGGTGCGTCGGAGAACGATGCCGCGCGCGCGGCGGCGCGCGTGGACGGGCTGCCGGTCGGTACCGACTCGATCATTGCCGCGCGAGTGCTGAGGATCGGCGAGCTCGATGGCGCGCCGGAGTATGCGTTCGGGCAGATCGTCGCGATCCTGCCGGCGCCGGACGGCGGGTTCTATGCCTGTGACGGCAATGACGTCAGCATCCGGCGCTACGACTCGGCCGGCGTCTTCGTGCGCCAGGTCGGGCGCAGGGGTGCGGGTCCCGGTGAGTTCGGCAACTGCGCGGACATCGCGCTCGGGCGCGATGCGTCGCTGGCGGTGAATGATCCCTCGAACGGGCGTGTCGTCTTCTTCACACCGACCGGAGAGCCCGACCGGACGGTCACCTCGCGTGTCGCGCCGGGGCTGGGCGGTGGCGACGGTGTGTTCACGATCGACACCGCCGGGCGGATGTGGACGCGCGGCTGGCTTGGCGGACGAGGAGAGTCCGAGGCGGCGCTGCCGACGCACTACGTGATCATGGACGCCAGCGGCAAGCGAGTCGACTCGCTGCGCGTGCCCGCCGCGGGAGAGGGGCCGGGTCGAGGCTTCATGCTCTGCACCAACGACGGCTGTTACGACGCGCAGCCGCCCGACTCGCTGCATGCCGTTGCGACGACGGGACATCTCGCGACCGCCGGACCGATGGCATATCGCGTCGCGGTGCGTGCTCCCGACGGCACCGTGCGCGAGATCGTCCGCGAGGCGCGACCTGTAGGCTATGTCTCGGCCGAGCATGCGCAGTGGGAGGCGTGGCGCGCGTATATGACGAAGCAGGATCCCAAGTACCCGCCGATCGCCATCCCCGGGATCAAGCCGCTGCTGCGAGGGCTTCGATTCGACGATGCGGGCCGCCTCTGGGTGAAGGTCCACGTCACCGCCGAGGACCGCCCGATCCCGCCGCGGAAGCCGGGTGACCTCCGCCCGATGCTCACCTGGCGCGAACGGAACACCTACGACCTCTTCGACGTCGCGACGGGCGGATACATCGGCCGGGTCGCCTTCCCCTACGCGACCGAGTTCATGGCCTCGCGCGGGAATCGGGTCTGGCTCCGTGAGGAAGGCGAGTCGGGTGAGCAGCTGATCGGTGTGCACGAGTTGAGGCCGGCGGCGCGGTGACGGTGAACCATTCACCGTTCGTCCGGTGTCTCACTCGCATGCATATCGGATTGGAGGAAGCCGTCCGCGCGGCGATCCGGCTGGCCGCCCTCGTCGGGGTCGTCGCGCCGCCGGCCTCCGGTCAGGTCGTCCTGCTCGACCGACCGGATGCGGTCATCGACCACCCGTTCTCGCTCGTGCGTGGTGCGCGCGAGCTTGCGAGCGGCCGCTTGCTCGTCGCTGACTGGATCGAGAACCGCGTCGCCGTGGTCGACTTCGGCGCGGGCTCGGTCCGCGACGTCGTGCGCGAGGGACGCGGACCGCGGGAAGTGCGCCTGCCGACAGGCCTCGTCCGGCTCCGCGGCGACTCCACCCTCCTGCTCGACGAGGGCAACAACCGATTGATCGTCCTCGCGCCCGACGGGCATGCGGTGCGCACCATCATCGCCGAGGTCCCCGGACGCGGCGGCGTGCGCGGCATCGATCCGGGCGGTGCGTTCTATCACGCGGTGCCGAGTTGGTCCGAGGGACCGAACGCGCTGCCCGACGATTCAGTGCGCATCGTGCGATGGGATCCGGCGTCGTCGGCGGAGCCGCGCACGGTCGCGGTCGTACAGGGCACGCGCTACCGCAAGGATCGCTCGCCCGCGATGCAGCCGCGGCTCCCGATGGTGGGTTTCGCGTCGCAGGACGCGTGGGTGGTCGCTCCCACCGGAGCGATCGTGATCGTGCGCGCCACGCCATACCGTGTCGAGGTGTACGCGCCGGGGCGCCAGCCCGCGCTGGGGCCGACCTATCCCGTGAGCCCGCGCGTCGTCACCGCAGACGACAAGCGCCGCTTCATCGCGGAGTTCGCCTTCGGGAGTCCGGTGAGCGGTCGCGGCGCCGACGGCGGGATGGGGCGTGGGGAGGCGCCGGACGCGGCGGAGATCCAGCGCATGGTCGGTACCGCGGAGTGGGCCGAGCGCCACGCGCCCTTCGATGCGTCGCGCGTGCTCGCGGCTGCCGATGGTCGGATCTGGGTCGGCGCCGTGGTCCGGCCGGGCGAACGGACGCGGTACGACGTCTTCGACAGCGACGGTCGGCGCGCGCTGCAGGTCGAGCTGCGGCCGGGGCGTCGCATCGCGCACGTGGGAACGCGCGGTGTCTACGTCGTCGCCGAGGATGCGGACGGCGTGCAGACGATCGAGAGGTACCGCAGGCCGTAGCGCGACGTTGATCCGCGCCCGCGCACGCGTGCGTGATGCTCAAGGAGCCGCGCCAGCGGCGCTCCAGTCTCCCGACTCCCAGCTGCCCTACTTGAGCATCGCCTTCGCGATCGTGCTCAACTGCATGTTCGACGTCCCTTCGTAGATCGTCCCGATCTTCGCGTCGCGATAGAACTTCTCCACCGGGTAGTCCTTGGTGTACCCGTACCCGCCGAAGAGCTCCACCGCGAGCGACGTCGTGCGCCCGCACACCTGCGACGAGAGCAGCTTCGCCATCGCGCCGGCCTGGGTGATGTCCTCGCCGGCATCCTTGAGCCGCGCCGCGTTGTAGACCATCAGCTTCGCCGCCTCGAGCTCCGTCGCCGCCTGCGCGAGCTGGAACTGGATCCCCTGGAACTCGGTGAGCGGCTTCCCGAACTGCTGCCGCTCCTTGAGGTACGCGATCGCCGCCGAGAGCGCTCCCTCGGCGATGCCGATCATCTGCGCTCCGATCCCGATGCGCCCCTCGTTGAGCGCCGCGATCGCGATCTTGTAGCCCTGCCCCACCGGACCGAGCACGTCGGCGTCGGGCACGAACACGTCCTCGAGGATCAGCTCGGTCGTGCTCGAGGCACGGATGCCGAGCTTGTCCTCCTTCTTCCCCACCGCGAACCCCTTCGCCGAGCGCTCCACGACGAAGGCGGTGATCCCCTTGTAGCCCTTGGCGGGATCGACGGTGGCGAAGACGATGAAGAGACCCGCCTCGGCGCCGTTCGTGATCCAGAGCTTCCGGCCCGTGAGCTTCCAGCCGCCCTCGGCCTTGGTCGCACGCGTCTGCAGCGCGAAGGCGTCGGAGCCGCTCGACGCCTCGGAGAGCGCGTAGGCGCCGATGGTGTCCGAGACGAGCCGCGGCATCCAGCGCGCGAGCTGTTCCTCGGTGCCGGCGGCGACGAGCGGGTTGGCGACGAGCGTGTTCTGCACGTCGACCATGATCGCGGCGGCGGCGTCGATCTTGGAGATCTCCTCCACGGCGAGCGTCACCATCATCATCGAGCCACCGGCGCCTCCATGCCGCTCGGGCATCTGGATGCCCATCAGGCCCATCTCGAAGTAGGCCTTGATGAGGCCGGGGTCGATCTTCGCGTCGCGCTCCATCTGTTGCACGCGCGGGGCGACCTCGCCCTTGGCGAACTCGGCGACGGCGTCGCGGAAGGCGATCTCGTCCTCGGAGAGGACGGTCAGGGCAGGGCGGGTGTTCGCTTCGATGAGGGACATCTATCCGAGTGGTTCGGGGGGACGGTTCGCATGGCTGGCCGTGACATGGAATCTACCCCCGAACGGCAACGGTGGGGACTGAAGTGGTGACCGAACTCCCGAGGGTTTCGCGCCGACTGTTCCGGCGCCAGCTTCTCGCTGAGTCGCCGAGCGCTCGTACGCAGGGAATCGCCGGAAGGGAGGACCTAGGATGCCGAGTCCAATGAAGCGGGTCCTGAGCGCGGCCACCTGCGCGGGAGTGACGTGCAGCCTCTTCGCGGGCCTCCCGGTCGCTCCGGTCACCGCGCTCGGAGCGCAGGCGAGCCGGAGTTCGCCCGCGCGGCCGACCACGCCGACGCTCCAACTGCCTGAGCGGCCGCTCTCGTCGATCCTCCGCGTGAGTGGCGTCAAGACCGTGATCGGCACGGAGGACGAGGCGGGGCCGCTTCTGTTCGGGCAGATCACCGGCGTGGCCATCGACGGCGGCGGCACCGTGTATGTCGCCGACTATCCGGTCGGCGAGATCCGCGCGTTCGACGCGCGCGGGCGGCACCTCTCGACATTCGGGCGCCGTGGGCGCGGACCAGGCGAGTTCGTGAGTCCGATACAGCTCGTGCACGACGGCGACTCGACGATGTTCGCCGTCCAGCCCTTCCTCGGCGTCACCGAGCTCACGGCGAAGGATGGGCGGATCTCGCTCCGGCGGACGTTCGGCGTCACGGCGGGCTTCACGAGCTTCTGTTTCCTGGATGGGCGCACCTTCGCGGCCACCGGCGGCGACTCTGCGCTCGTGCGCGAACTCGATGCCGAACGGCGGGTGATACGCTCGTTCGGCGCTCCCATCCACTCGCAGGACAATGCGGCCATCCGCGCCTTCGCGAACCGGAGCGGCGCCGCGCTCACATGCGATGAGACCACCGGAACGATCTACGCGGTGAGCACGGACATGGGTGTGGTCCGTTCCTACGCGATCAACGGCACGCTGCGCTGGCAGACGACCCTGCCTGACTTCCGGCATGCGATCTACGGCGCGAATCCCGGGGGAGGTGTGTACGTCGCATGGAGCATCGACTTCATCAGCGGTGTGCAGCCGATCGAGGGTCGGCGGCTGCTGGTGCACGTCGGCGCTCTCGACTTCGCGAGCACCGGCCGCGCCGGGCGTGCGGCGCGTGGCGCCCAGGGCGGCATGATCCAGCCCGAGATCACGCGGAGGATCAGCTACCTCATCGACGCACCGTCCGGCCGGCTCCTCTCGAAGTCAGCGGACGGCAGCGCACTCATCGCCTTCCGCGACTCGCTCGCCGCCGAATGGGTCACGAACCCCTGGCCGATGGTCCGGCTCCGCACGGTCAGTCTGCCACCGCGCTGATGGCCGCGGGACGGCTCAGACGGAGCCCGCGACCCGGTCGTAGTTGAGGATCGGCGCCAGCCACCGCTCCGCCACCCTGAGCTCCATCCCCTTCCGCGCCGCGTACTGCTGCACCTGGTCCTTCTCGATCTTCCCCACGCCGAAGTACTGCGACTGCGGGTGCCAGAAGTAGAACCCGCTGACCGCCGACGCCGGCAGCATGGCATAGCTCTCGGTGAGGATCACGCCGGCGTTCCTCTCCGCGTCGAGCAGGTCGAAGAGCGTCCGCTTCTCGGTGTGGTCCGGGCAGGCCGGGTACCCGGGCGCCGGCCGGATCCCCTGATACTGCTCCTTGATGATCGCCTGGTTGTCGAGCTGCTCCTCCGGCGCGTACCCCCAGAGCTCTCCGCGCACCCGCTCGTGCAGCCGCTCCGCGAAGGCCTCGGCGAGCCGGTCGGCGAGCGCCTTGATCATGATCGACGAATAGTCGTCGTGCGCGGCCTCGAAGGCCGAGACACGCTCCTCGAGCCCGATGCCGGTGGTCACGACGAAGGCGCCGAGCCAGTCGGTGAGCCCCGAGTCCCGGGGCGCCACGAAGTCGGCGAGCGCCAGGTTCGGGCCGGCGTTCTTCACCATCTGTTGACGGATCGTGTGCACCGTCGTCGCGGGATGCACCGTGCCGTCCGCCCGGGTCCACTCGGCCACGTGGATGTCCTCGGCGCCGTCGGAGTTCGCCTTGAAGAAGCCGACCACCGCGCGCGCATGGAGCCATTTCTCGGCGACGATCCGGCCGAGCATCTCCTGCGAGTCCTTCCACAGGTTTCGGGCGGCCTCACCGACCACGGGATCCGAGAGGATCGCCGGGTACGACCCGGCGAGTTCCCAGGTCTGGAAGAACGGGGTCCAGTCGATGCGCGGGACGAGTTCCTCGAGCGGGAAGTCGTCGAAGACGCGCACCCCCTCGAAGCTCGGCTCGGGCGGCGTGCGGCCCTCCCACGAGATGCGCGGCTTGTTGGCGCGCGCCGCCTCGATGCTCTGGCGCTTGATGTCCTTCTGTCGCGCCGCCCGCACCACGCGCACCTCTTCGTACTCGGTCCGGATGTCGGCGACGAACTGCTCCTTGAGGCCGTCGCTGAGCAGGTTGCTTGCCACCCCCACCGCGCGCGACGCGTCGTGCACGTGCACGACCGGCCCCGAGTAGTTCGGCGCGATCTTCACCGCGGTGTGCACCTTCGAGGTGGTGGCGCCGCCGATCAGCAGCGGGATCGTCCACCCCTCGCGCTCCATCTCGCTCGCGAAGAAGGCCATCTCCTCGAGCGAGGGCGTGATGAGTCCCGAGAGCCCGATGAGGTCGACCTTGTGCTCGCGCGCCGCCTCGAGGATCCTGGGCGCGGGCACCATCACGCCGAGGTCGATCACCTCGTAGTTGTTGCACTGCAGCACCACGCCCACGATGTTCTTGCCGATGTCGTGCACGTCGCCCTTCACGGTGGCCATGAGCACCTTCCCCTTGGCCCGCGTGTCGGCGTTGGCCAACTTCTCGGCCTCGATGTACGGGATCAGGTGCGCGACCGAGCGCTTCATGACGCGCGCCGACTTCACCACCTGCGGCAGGAACATCTTGCCGGCGCCGAAGAGGTCGCCGACCACGTTCATGCCCTCCATGAGCGGACCCTCGATCACCTCGATCGGCCGGTCGAACAGGTGCCGCGCCTCCTCGGTGTCCTCCACCACGAAGTCGGCGACGCCATGCACCAGCGCGTACACGAGGCGCTCGTTCACCGGCGCCTCGCGCCAGGCGAGGTCGACCTTCTTCCTCTGCGCCTGGCCCTTGGCGTCGTCGGCGACGGCGAGGAGCCGCTCGGTCGCATCGCTGCGGCGCGCGAGCACCACGTCCTCCACCCGCTCGCGCAGGTCGGCCGGGATGTCCTCGTAGAGCACGAGCGCGCCCGCGTTCACGATCCCCATGTCCATGCCGGCCTTCACCGCGTGGTACAGGAAGACCGAATGGATGGCCTCGCGCACCGCGTTGTTGCCGCGGAACGAGAACGACACGTTGCTCACGCCGCCCGAGATGCGCGCGTGCGGGCACCGCTGCTTGATGATCGTGGTCGCCTCGATGAAGTCGAGCGCGTACCGCTCGTGTTCCTCGATCCCCGTCGCGATCGCGAAGATGTTCGGGTCGAAGATGATGTCCTCGGGCGGGAAACCCACCTGCTCGACCAGCAGCCGGTAGGCCCGCTCGCAGATCGAGACCTTCCGCGCGACCGTGTCGGCCTGCCCCTGCTCGTCGAACGCCATCACGATCACGGCCGCGCCGTAACGCCGCACCAGCGTGGCCTGCCGCAGGAACTCGGCCTCGCCCTCCTTCATGGAGATCGAGTTCACGATCCCCTTGCCCTGCACGCAGCGGAGCCCCGCCTCGATCACGCGCCACTTGGACGAGTCGATCATGATCGGCACGCGGGAGATCGCCGGCTCGGTGGCGACGAGGTTGAGGAAGCGCGTCATCGCCGCCTCGGAGTCGAGCATCCCCTCGTCGAGGTTCACGTCGATCACCTGCGCACCGGCCTCGACCTGCTGCCGCGCCACCTCGAGCCCCGCGTCGTAGTTCCCGTTGAGGATCAGCTCGGCGAACTTCCTGGAGCCGGTGACGTTCGTGCGCTCACCGACGTTCACGAAGTTGGAGTCGGGGCCGATCACGAGCGGCTCGAGTCCCGAGAGCCGCAGGCGCTTCGGGACCTCCGGGATGCGGCGCGTGGGGAGCCCGCGGACCGCGTCGGCGATCGCCTTGATGTGCGCGGGCGTCGTGCCGCAGCAACCGCCGACCATGTTCACGAGCCCGGCCTCGGCGAACTCGCGCAGGATGCCCGCGGTGAAGTTCGGCGTCTCGTCATACCCGCCCATCTCGTTCGGCAGGCCCGCGTTCGGATGCACGGTCACGTGGCAGTCGGCCACGCGCGCGAGCTCCTGCACGTAGGCTCTCAGCTCCTTGGCGCCGAGGGCGCAGTTGAGCCCCACGCTGAACGGCCTCGCGTGCATCACCGAGTTCCAGAACGCCTCGGTGGTCTGGCCCGAGAGCGTGCGTCCGGAGGCGTCGGTGATCGTGCCCGAGATCATCACCGGCACCCGCATGGCGCGCGCGCCGAACACCTGTTCCACCGCGAAGATCGCGGCCTTGGCGTTGAGCGTGTCGAAGATCGTCTCGATCAGGATGATGTCGGAGCCGCCATCGAGCAGTCCCTCGGTCGCCTCGACGTAGGTCTCCACCAGCGCCGCGAAGGTGACGTTGCGGGCGCCCGGATCATTCACGTCGGGCGAGATGCTCGCCGTGCGGTTGGTGGGGCCGAGCACGCCGGCCACCCAGCGGGGGCGGCCGTCCTTCGCCTCGGCCTCGTCGCAGATGCGACGCGCCAGTCGCGCGCCCTCGACATTCAACTCGCGCACCAGCGCTTCCATGCCGTAGTCGGCCATGGCGATGCCCGTCGAGTTGAAGGTGCTCGTCTCGACGATGTCGGCGCCGGCCTCGACGTAGGCGCGATGGATCCCGCCGACGACGTCGGGACGGGTGAGCACCAGCAGGTCGTTGTTCCCCTTCAGGTCGCGCGACCAGTCGGCGAAGCGCGCGCCGCGGTAGTCGGCTTCGGTGAGGCGGAACTGCTGGACCATCGTGCCCATCGCGCCGTCGATGATCAGCAGCCGCGTCGCCGCCTCGGAGTGCAGCGCCGCGATCCGCTGCTCCCGTGTGAAGACCGTCACGACGCGCCCCCCACCTTCATCCTTCCCCCCTCATCCTTCATCGCAGGCGCCGCAGGCCTCAGTCCGAGGACGTGACAGAGCGCGTACGCCAGGTCCGCACGGTTCAGCGTATAGAAGTGGAACTCGGTGACGCCGGCCTGCGCGAGCTGCTGGCACTGCTCGGCGGCGACCGTCGCGGCGACGAGCTTGCGCGTCTCGACATCCTGGTCGAGTCCCTCGAACATGCGGGCGAACGTCGCCGGGATGGTCGCGCCGGTGACCTTGGCGAACTTCACCATCTGCGTGAAGTTCGTCACCGGCATGATGCCGGGGACGATCGGGACGGTGATCCCCGCCTTGCGCGCGCGGTCCACGAACCGGATGAACGCCCAGTTGTCGAAGAAGAACTGCGTGATCGCGCGCGTCGCCCCGGCGTCGATCTTCCGCTTGAGGTTGTCGAGATCGTCCTGCGGCGACTTCGCCTCGGGGTGGATCTCTGGATAGGCCGCCACCGACACCTCGAAGTCGTGTCGCTTGCGGAGTCCCTGCACGAGTTCGGCCGCGTACGCGTAACCGCCGGGCGTGGGGAAGTACGGGGCCTCGCCGCCCGGGATGTCACCGCGCAGCGCGACGACATGGCGGACACCGACGTTCCAGTAGTCGTCGGCCACGGTGTCGATCTCCTCGCGCGTCGCGGCGACGCAGGTGAGGTGCGCCGCGGGGACCAACGGCGTCTCCTGCAGGATCCGGCGCACCGTCTGGTGCGTGCGCTCGCGCGTGGAGCCGCCGGCGCCATAGGTCACCGAGACGAAGCGCGGCGAGAGCGGCGCGAGGCGCGTGATCGACTTCCAGAGGGTCTCCTCCATCTCCGCCGTCTTGGGCGGGAAGAACTCGAAGGAGACCTGGAACGGGACCGGCAGGACGAGTGAACTCACCGCACCCTCTCAAAGCACGAAACCCGGGCTGCTGAGCGCCCGGGCTAGCGCTTTAGCTGATTGTTTAACGTGGCCGCAAGTTGCCTCGAAATCGCCACGGATCGGTTGTGCTTTCATTCTATCATCCGGATGAACGGATGGCAAGGGGGGTCGCGGCCGGCGCTCGGTTCCCCCTCGGTCATGCCCCGATGACGCCCCGGTGACGGTCCCTTGGCACCCTCCCTCCGCGCGAGAGGAGCGGAGCCAGGTCAGGCGCCGAGGGCGTGGATCTCCTCGGCGCTGACCCCGTCCACCTCGACGAGCTTGCTGCGTGAGGAGTCCCCCGCGACGATCCGCACCGCCCGCCGTGGCACTCCGAGCGCCTCGGCCAGCACCTCGATCACGGCGGCGTTCGCCGCACCGTCGACGGGGGGCGCATTCACGCGCAGCTTGAGTGCTTCGCCATGCAGCCCGTCGATCCCGGCGCGGCTCGAGCGCGGCTGGACGCGGACGCTGAATCGCACCGCCCCCTCGCGCTCGGTCACGCGCAGCGGACTCACAGCAACGTGAAGACGGCGCGCTCGACGAGTCCGAGCAGGAACCAGGCGAGGATGGGGGAGATGTCGAGGCCCCCCATGGGCGGGAGCAGGCGGCGCAGCGGCACGAGGAACCACTCCGTGAGCCGCGCCGCGAGCCGACCGATCGTGGAGTAGGTGCCGCCCACCCAGCTCGTGATCACGCGCACGAGGAGGGCGAGTTGAAGCACCCCGAACGTCCAGCGCACGGCGAGGGCCAGCAGACCCGCCGGCCCGCGTGAGGTCGCGAGGTAGGCGCTCACCAGTGCATCGCGGACACCGCCGACGACGAAGACGGCGCCGGCCATGATCATGAGCAGCACGAGCACGGCCATGAACGGCATGTTCGCCGCGCCGATGCCGGAGCGTCCCAGCCGGCGCTCGACCGGCGCGAGGACGGGATCGACCACCTGTCGCACGAACCGCGCGATCCGGCCGAAGGGATCGATCCGTCGCGACCGCACCGCCCAGGCGAGCGTGGCGACGACGGTCGCGATGATGAGGACGGCCGCAGACCCGGCGCGGATCCCGCTGGTCAGGGCATCGAGGATGCCGATGAGTGTGCGCATCAGGCCTGCCGGGCCGAGGCAACGGTCAGCGTACCGCTGGGTGTCACAGAGTGAGGGATCATCTCGACGAAATGTGACACCCCCCGCCCCCTCGGGGTACTACGGGATGTGAAGGCCGATACGATGGACGGGATCGCTCCCGGAGATTCGCCGTGGCGCGGAGCGCAGGCGGCGGGGCATACTCCCCGCACCTCGCTCATGACCGACACCCGACCCGGCACGTCCATCGACCCCACGCTTCCCCTGCGCGCCAAGGCAGGGGACCGTCAGGCCTTCGCCCAGCTCGTGGATGTGATGTATCCGCGCTCGCTGCGGTTCGCCCTCCACATGGTGGGCAACCGCGAGGACGCGGAAGAGGCGGTGCAGGACACGTTCGTGCGGGTGTATCACAACCTGGGTCGGTTCCGGGACGACGCGCGGTTCGAACCCTGGCTGTTCCGGATCCTCGCGAACCGGTGCCGGAGCCTGATGGAGAAGCGGCGACGGCACGCCGTGGTGATCCAGTACGGGGAGGTGCCGGAGCGGGGCGGGCCGCCGGCGGCCGAGACTGAGAGGGACTGGACCGAAGAGGTGTACCGGATCCTGGCGACGCTGCCGGTCGAACAGAAGGAAGCGTTCCTGCTCCGGCATGTGGAGGACATGGCGTACGAGGACATCGCCGCGGTGACGGGCGTGGGACTCAGTGCGCTCCGAATGCGGGTCAAACGGGCGTGCGACGTGTTGCGAGCGCGCCTTTCCGAGGTGATACGGGATGAGTGAAGGACCTGATCTTCTGATCGAGCGCGTGCGCTCCACGCTGCGGGAGGCGCCGGGAACGGTGCCGGACCCGCGCCGGGTCGCGCAGCTGCTCAGTGTGGTGTGGGAGTCGCCCGAGCCCTCCGCCCTGCGGCGCTGGCTCGACGCGTGGCGCGTGCCCTCGCTCTCCGGAGTGGGTGCGACGGTGGTCGCGGGCATCGCCCTCTTCGCCGGATTCCTGACGCGCGGAGCGGTGGACGAACGGCGGGCGCCGGAGCCGTTCGCGGCCACGGGGTCGCAGACGGGCGAGTTCCCTGTGCAGTTCGCCTCGGCGACCCTCGGCGAGACCGCGCCGGTACTCACGCAGTTCGTGCTCGACGACGCCAAGGCGCAGCGCGTCTCGCTGGTCGGCGACTTCAACGATTGGGCCGCCGGGGCGACGCCGCTCACGCGGCTCGAGAGCGGTGTCTGGACCGTTTCGGTGCCGCTGCCTCCGGGCCGGCACGTGTACGCCTTCCTCGTGGACGATACATTGTTGGTGACCGACCCGCGTGCGCCGAAGTCCGGCGACGCGGATTACGGTCGCGAGGGTTCCGTCGTGATGGTCTTCGCCCGATGAGCATGCATCGTAGAGTCCTCACTCTCGTCTCGCTGGCGCTCGCCAGCGTGTCCGCCGTCCCCGCGCTCGCGCAGGGACCGGTGGTGCTGCCCATCGCCGACGCGAAGGCGCGCGTGGCCGTCGAGCGCGAGATCGCTCGGGCCGCTGCGAGGGGGCTGCCGGTGCAGCCGCTCATCGCGAAGGCGATGGAAGGTGTCACGAAGCAGGCGACCGGGGAGCGGATCCAGGTGGCTGTGGCTTCGGCGGCGAAGCGTCTCGAGCAGGCGCGAACCCTTCTGGCTCCCTCCACATCGGTCGCCGAACTGACCTCGGGCGCTGACGCGCTCGCGATCGGAGTGCCCGGCGCGATGTTGAAGCAGATCCGCGCGGCCTGGCCCGTGGAGCGCTCGGTGGCGATGCCCATCGACGTCCTCACGGAACTCGTGGCCCGCGGGATCCCGGCGCGGCATGCGCTCGAGCAGATCACCGTCCTGATGGCGAGAGGGGCGACCCCCTCGCAGATCGCCTCGCTGGGGACGTCGGTGCAAGCCGATGTCGCCGCGGGCCTGGCGCCCGATGCGGCGCTCGAGGTGCGGGCTCGTGGCGTGATGTCGCTCCTTCCGTCACCTGCTGCCGCGGCCGCTTCCGCTCCCAGCGGCCAGAGGCGTCCGTGACGGCGTGACGGGGGGGAGCGCGGCCCGCGCGCTGATCCTCTCCTGTGCGACGGCGCTCGCCGCCGCCGCCCAAGCGCCGCCGGATGTCCGCCTCGAGGCGGGCTACGCGCGCGTGGAACAGACCGGGTTCGCGCCCGCCGACGCGGCGCTCTTCGCCGTCTTCTGGCGCAAGCCGACCGACCGCTGGACGCTCTTCACGAGCGGCAACCTCACCTACGCGCGGGACTCGTTGGCCGCGGCACAGGTTGTCGCGGCCTTCGCCGTTCCCTGGGAGGCGAACGAGCACCTGCGCACCGACTTCGGTGCCGCCGGGGCCTCGTTCTCCCTGCGCAGCGCCGGGCGCGGCGGCAACGGGAGCGGGTTCCTGCGCCAGCACTACGTGCGCGACGAGTGGGGCCTCTGGTTCGGGACGGCGGCCGGGATCACGGAGCGCGACGGTGTGCGCACCCGTTCCTTCGCCGGGGATCTGGGCGGCTGGACGCGATGGCGGTTCATGTACGCGAGCGCATCGCTCTCGCGGCAGAACTCCGACGACTGGCTGCTCCTGCTGGCGGCGGGGCAGGAGCGCGCGCCCCTCGCCGCATCGTACGAACTCGAGGACTGGCAACTGGTCGCGCAGGCGCGGCGCGGTCCGCACGAGCTGAGCGCGTCGTGGACGAAGCGCCGGTCCGTCGCCGGCTCCGACGTCAACGTCGATGCCGTCGCGCTCAGCGGCTCCCTGCAGCTCAGCGACCGCCTGGCCTTCCTCGCGAGCGCCGGCCGCCAACTCTCGGACCCGCTGCGCAGCCTGCCTCAGGCGGACATCGTCACCGCCTCGTTCCGCGTGAGTCTGGGCCCCAAACCGTTGCCGGTGATGCAGCGGGCGACGATCGCCGAGGTCCGGCTCCACCCGCGGGCCGAGGGTGGCGCGGAGCTGGAACTGCGGGTGGAGGCACACGACACGCTCGCCGTGGAGGTGGCGGCCGACTTCTCCCAGTGGAAGCCGCTGCCGATGGTCCGCGAGGGGGACGAGTGGGTCGTGCGGGTCGCGCTCCCGCCGGGGAAGTACCGGATCGGCGTGCGTGCCAACCTCGGGCCCTGGCGCGCGCCGCGGAACCTCGCGCGGGTGCGTGACGACTTCGGAGGCGAGTCGGGCCTCATCGTGATACCTTAGCCGGACCATCCCCATCCCGGAGCCGCCCGTGCCGTTCACCTCGCGCCGCAACTTCATCGCCGGACTCGCAGGGGCGGGCGTCGCCCTCCCCGTCCTCTCCGAGCGCGCCGCGGCGCAGCTCTTCAAGGCCGAGACGCTCGCCGGCTCGCGTACCGCCGCCGAGCTGGCCAACGACGAGTCGTACTGGTCGGAGATCCAGCGCGCGTTCGACTCCGACCGCACCATGATCAACCTCAACAACGGCGGTATCTCGCCGACGCCGAGCCATGTGCTCGAGCAGATGATCCGCGACCTGCGGTTCGTCAACGAGCTGCCGGTGGAGCACAACTGGCGCGTGCTCGAGCCGCGCATGGAGAGCACCCGCCGCGAGCTCGCGAAGGAGTTCGGCTGCGACCCCGAGGAGATGGCGATCACGCGCAACGCCTCCGAGGGACTCGAGATCATGATCCTCGGGATCGACCTGCAGCGCGGCGACGAGGTGATCGTCACCAACCAGAACTACGGGCGCATGATCACGACCTGGCAGCAGCGCGAGCGGCGCGAGGGGATCGTGCTCAAGCAGGTGAGCTTCCCGGTGCCGCTGGTCGACCCGCAGGTGCTGCTCAGGAACATCGAGGCGGCGATCACGCCGCGCACCAAGGTGATCGAGCTCACGCACATCACCAACCTCAGCGGGCAGATCCTCCCGATCCGTGATGTGGTCCGGATGGCGCGTCCGCGGGGGATCGAGGTGTTCGTGGACGGCGCGCACGCCTTCGCGCACTTCCCGTTCAAGCGCGACGAGCTCGAGTGCGACTACTACGCGACCTCCCTGCACAAATGGATGCACGCGCCGATCGGCTCGGGCTTCCTCTACGTGCGCAAGGAGAGGATCCCCAAGCTCTGGCCGATGATGGGCTCGGACGTCTCGCGCGTGGCGAACGTGCGCAAGTACGAGGAGATCGGCACGCACCCGCAGGCGACCTTCAATGCCGTCTCGGTGGCGATCACCTTCCACCGCGGCATCGGCGCCGAGCGCAAGATCGCGCGGCTCCGGTACCTGCGTGACCGGTGGGCGAAGGCCCTCCAGGCCGACAGCCCGCGCGTGCGCGTCCTCACCGAGCTCGGGCCCGACAAGGCCGGTGCGATCTGCATGTTCGGCGTCGACGGGCTCGACCCGGTGAAGCTCGGCAGCTGGATGCTGGCCAACCACCGGATCGTCAACACGCCGATCGTGCACCCCGAGTTCAACGGGATCCGGATCACGCCGAGCATCTACACCTCGATCGACGAGATCGACACCTTCGTGGACACGGTGAAGGTCGCGATCCGGAAGGGCATCGCGTGAGTCATTGGCTCCTCAAGTCGGAAGCGGACGTCTTCTCGTTCAGCGACCTGCTCAAGGCCCCGAAGCGGACGACGCACTGGGACGGGGTCCGGAACTACCAGGCCCGCAACACGCTTCGCGACCTCATGAAGAAGGGGGACTCCGCCTTCTTCTATCACTCCAGTTCGGAGCCGATCGGGATCGCCGGCATCTGCGAGGTGGTGCGGGAAGGCTATCCCGACCACACCGCGCTCGACCCCGCACACGCGCACTTCGACGAGAAGTCGAAGGCCGCCGCGCCCACCTGGTTCATGGTGGACGTGCGGGCGGTGCGGGCGCTCCCGCGGGTGGTCACGCTCGCCGAACTGAGGGGCGTGAAGGGACTCGAGAAGATGGTCCTGCTCCAGAAGGGGAGCCGGCTGAGCGTGCAGCCGGTGTCGCCGCGGGAGTGGGCGATCATCTGCGGGATCGCCGGGGTCGCGGCGACCTGAGCTGACGCCGGCGACCGCGCCGGCCCGACCGTCGCCGCGTTCCGCGCTCGCGGACCGACGCTCGCCTCCCGGGTGGAATCCCTGAAGCGCACTCCTTACAGCGCTTCCTGCGATTCCCTACGGTCTTCCTCTGCCCCCTGACATAGTGTTCGTCAGGCGCCGCGCATCCGCGCCGCTGGACGGCCCGCGCAGGGCTCTCACGCCGGAGGACATATGCCCAAGCTCACCGATCGCGTCGGACGTGCCGCAGGACGCAAGGTCAAGGAAGTCGAGAACCGCATCCTGGCGGCCGAAGGACGGAAGTCGATCAAGGCGAAGGTCGCCCACGTGAAGCGGGTGACCAGGAAGGCGCTCAAGGCCGGTGCGATCGCCGGCGCACTCGTGGCCACCGCCGTCGTGATGCGTGAGCGGAAGAAGCGCCGGAATCTCGAGGCCTGAGTTCCCCCCGGTCCGGCGTCGGTCGTCATCCATCACACGGTGCACCCATGCGCTCGCTCGATCCCTGGGTCCTTCGTTTCTCCGAACTGAGCGCCGCGGATGTGCCGCGCGTCGGTGGCAAGAACGCCTCGCTCGGCGAGATGATCCACGAACTCGGCGGCGCCGGGATCCCGGTGCCGGACGGGTTCGCGACCACGGCGCACGCGTACCGGGCGTTCGTCGCGGAGAACGGTCTCGCGCCGGTGATCGCCCGCGAGATCGAGGCGCTGCACGCGAATAGCCGCACGTTGCGCGAGGTGGGCGCGGCGATCCGGGCCGCCTTCCTCGCGGGCCGTCTGCCGCAGCCGATGCGGGCCGCGATCCTCGCCGCCTATGGCACCCTCTCGCATTCCGCTCACGTGAACGGCGGCGAGGTGCAACCGCTCCCCGTCGCCGTGCGCTCGAGCGCGACCGCCGAGGACCTGCCCACGGCGAGCTTCGCCGGGCAGCAGGAGACCTTCCTGAACGTGGTCGGCGACGACGACCTCCTCGCCGCGTGCGTGCGCTGCCTCGCCTCGCTCTTCACCGACCGGGCGATCGCCTATCGCGAGACGAACGGGTTCGACCACGCGGCGATCGCGCTCTCGATCGGTGTGCAGCGGATGGTGCGGTCCGACGTCGGCAGCGCCGGCGTGATGTTCACGATCGACACCGAGACGGGGTTCCCGCAGGCGGTGCTGATCAACGCCGCCTGGGGACTGGGCGAGAGCGTGGTGAAGGGCACCGTCGACCCCGACGAGCTGTTGCTCTTCAAGCCGGGCCTCGCGCGCGGTGCGCCGCTGCCGATCCTGCGGGCGCGGATCGGCGCGAAGGAACGCATGATCGTATTCGGCGAGGGCGAGGAGCGCACCCGCGAGGTGGTCACGTCGCCGGATCAGCGGACGCGTTTCGCGCTCACCGATGCGGACGCGATCACCCTCGGGCGCTGGGCGATGCGGATCGAGGAGCACTACTCGCGGCGCGCCGGTGAACCGACGCCCATGGACATCGAGTGGGCACGGGACGGGATCACGGGCGAGCTGTTCATCGTGCAGGCGCGACCCGAGACGGTGCAGTCGCGACTGGCACTCAAGGCGCCGCCGGTGCGGACCCTGGTCGAGAGCTCGCCCGTCCTCGCGCGCGGCCGCAGCATCGGCAGCGGGATCGCGGCCGGTCCGGTGCGCGTGCTCCACCGCGCCGACGAGCCGTTCGAGGCCGGGAGCATCCTCGTCACCGAGATGACCGACCCGGACTGGCTCCCGCTCATGCGGCGCGCCTCGGCGGTCGTCACCGACCATGGTGGCTGCACCTGCCACGCGGCGATCCTCAGCCGTGAGCTCGGGATCCCCGCGGTCGTCGGCACCGGCGACGCCACGCGCGCGCTCGCCGACGGCGCGCTCGCGACCGTGAGCTGTGCGCAGGGCGACGAGGGACTCGTGTACGAGGGGCGGCTGCGCTGGGAGGAGACCCCGGCCACGGTCGCGGCGCCCCGTCACACGCTCACGCACGTGATGCTCAACCTCGCCGACCCCGGCAGTGCGCTCCGCCACTGGCGCCTCCCGGCCGACGGGATCGGGCTCGCGCGCATGGAGTTCATCATCGCCAACGAGGCGCGGGTGCATCCGATGGCGCTGCTGCACCCCGAACGCATCACCGACGCCGCGGTGCGCGCCGAGGTGGAAGCGCTGCGCACGGGCGAGTCGGTGCCCGGCGAGTGGTTCATCCGCACGCTCGCGCGCGGCGTCGCGATGCTCGCGGCGTCGCAGTGGCCCAAGCCGGTCGTCGTGCGCATGAGCGACTTCAAGACCAACGAGTATGCCGGACTCCTCGGCGGCGCCGACTTCGAGCCCGCGGAGGAGAACCCGATGATCGGGTTCCGCGGCGCGTCGCGCTACACGCACCCCCGCTACGCCGAGGGATTCCGCCTCGAGTGCGCGGCGATGCGGATGGCGCGCGAGGAGATCGGTCTCGAGAACGTCATCCTCATGATCCCGTTCTGCCGTACGCTCAAGGAGGCCGACGCGGTGCTCGCGGCGATGGCCGCCGAGGGACTCGCCCGCGGCCGGAATGACCTGCGGGTGTACGTGATGTGCGAGATCCCCGCGAACGTGATCCTCGCCGAGGCGTTCGCCGAGCGGTTCGATGGGTTCTCGATCGGCAGCAACGACCTGACGCAGCTCACCCTCGGCGTGGACCGCGACTCCGAGATCCTGGCCCCGCTCTTCGACGAGCGAGACCCGGCGGTGATCGCGCTCATCCGCGACGTGATCCGCCGCGCGCACGCGAGCGGCGACCCGGTGGGACTGTGCGGCCAGGCGCCGAGCGATGACCCGACCTTCGCCGACCTGCTGGTCGAGGCGGGCATCGATTCGATCTCGGTGAACCCCGACAGCGTCGGGGCGGTGCGCGAACGGGTGTGGCGCGCCGAGCAGCGCTACGCGGAGGCCGTGAGGGCGCGACCGAGGCGCACGACCGCGTCCACGAGGGCGTCGAAGTCGGAGTTGGTCGAGCGGTGATTCGACACCGCGACGCGGATCGAGAAGCGACCGCGGATCACGGTGCCGCTCGGCACCGCGATCCCCTGCTCCTGCAACTGGATGAGGATCTCGCGGTTGAGCGCGTCGAGCGCGGCATCGTCCCGCCCGGGCGCGAGGTACCGCAGGTTCACGATGTTGAGCGGCGCCGGCGCGAGCAGCTCGAGCTCGGGGTGGGCGCTCACGAGTGAGGCGAGGCGGCCGGCCTGCGCCACGTTGCGCGCGATGTGCCGCCCGAGCGTGTCGGTCCCTGCGGCGCGGAAGCGCATCCAGACCTTGAGCGCCTTGAAGCTGCGCGTGAGTTCTATCCCGCGGTCGGCGAAGAAGACGCCGCTCTGCGCCATCAGGCCGCGCTTCTCGCTCGCGAGGTACGCCCCCTGCGCCGAGAAGGTCTCGACGAGGTCGGCGTCGTTGCGCACCAGCACGCACGCGACGTCGAACGGCAGGTAGCCCCACTTGTGCAGGTCGAACGCGAGCGAATCGGCGCGCTCCTGGCCCTTCACCTGCGGTGCGACCTCGGGGGAGAGCGCGGCCATGGCGCCGAAGGCGCCGTCGACGTGGAACCAGAGCTTCTCCCTCGTGGCGAGATCGGCGAGTGCGTCGAGGTCGTCGGTGGCACCGGTCTGGACGGTGCCCGCCGTGCCGATCACGCAGAACGGCCGGTGGCCCGCGGCGCGGTCGGCGGTGATCATCGCCTGCATCGCGGCGACGTCGACCGTGTAGTCGTCGCGCGCGGGCACGCGGCGGAACGACGCGTTGCCGAGTCCGAGGAGTTCGCACGCCTTCTTGAGCCACCCATGCGTCTCGGAACTCCCGTACACGAGCAGCGTGGGATGATCGCCCTGCAGCCCCTCGGCGCGGATGTCGAAGCCCGCACCCTTCTGTCGCGCGACCGCGAGGCAGAGGTCGTTGGCCATGGTTCCGCCGCTCACCAGGATCCCGCCCGCCGTGGACGGGAACCCCATGAGCTCGGCGCACCACTTGATCACCTGCCGCTCGACGAGCACCGGCGACTGCTCGAAGCCGCCGACGTTCGGGTTCATCACCGACGCGAGGAAGTCCTCCATCGCCGCCTGCGGAGTGCCGGTGCCCATGACCCAGCCCCAGAATCGCGGGTGGATGTTGCCGTTGGGGTAGGGGCGGACATCGGCGAGGAACTCCTCGTAGACGGCCGCGTCCCCCATCCCGGTGCGCGGGAGCGGCTCCGAGGTGAGACGCGCGCGCACCTCGGCGGGCATCGGCGCCCAGGTGGGGCGCTCGCGGACGTCCCGCAGGTAGTCGAGCGACTCGTCGACCATGCGGTGGGCGAGGGCGCGGTACTGTTCCCAGTCCTGCGGGTCGAGCGGAGTGATGTCGTGGTCGGTCATGCGGGGAATCTCCACCGGGCGCACCTTCGCGCGACCCGGAAGTTGCGGTCAGATGAGTCCGAAGAGCATGGCGAGGCCCGACCCCAGCCCGATCGTGACGATGGCGCGTCGCACCCACGTCTGTCCGACCCGCTGGGCCATGAGCGATCCGCCCACGCCTCCGAGCGTGGCGCCGACGGCCATTGCGAGCGCGATCGGCCAGTTGACGATGCCGCTCGCCGCGAAGATGACGACCGCGACGAGGTTCATCACGCCGCCGCTCCAGTTCTTGAGGCCGTTCATCTGGTGGATGTTGGTCAGGCCCATGAGGCCGAAGGCGGCGAGCATGAGGATGCCCGCCCAGGCGCCGAAGTACCCGCCATAGATCCCGACGAGCAGCTGATAGAACAGGAAGGGCCACGACGGGGGGTGCAGGGAGCCGTCGGCGTCCGCCAGGCCGCGTGCGGGGGCCGCCTCGCGGAAGCGCCGGAGGAGGGGGCCCTGGGCGAGGAAGAGCGCGGTGGCGCCCAGGATCAGCCAGGGGACGATCGCCGCGAAACGCTGCTCGGGGGTGATCAGGAGGAGGAGCGCGCCGATGATCCCGCCGATGAAGCTCGGGACGGCGAAGACGGCGGCCCAGCGGCGGGCGCCGCGGAGTTCGCCTCGGTAGCCCCAGAGCGAGGTCATCGTCCCCGGCCAGAGTGCGACGGTCGACGTCGCGTTCGCCGTCACCATGGGCACGCCCAGGGCGACGAGGGCGGGGAAGGTGACCAGCGTCCCCCCGCCGGCGACCGCGTTCATGGCGGCACCGGCGGCCGCCGCGAGCGCGACCAGGGGGAGGAGGAGGGGGACGTCCATGCGAACGGAGGGGCGGGAGGCCGGAGCGAGGGTTCGATGCACTGACGGGCTGCCGCGTAAGGATAGCGGAGGCCGTGGGTCTGGGCACTTGTCCCCGACCGAGATGATATGTTTCAAGGGCGCCGATCGACCTCTGGCGCCAAGCCCGGCCGGCGCGATGCCACGACCGGGACCCACCTCCCAGATTGGACTCCATCCGATGTCCGGCAAGCCAGACACCAAGGCCCCCGTCACGGGCGACCACCTCGAGATCAAGGACTCGCGCACCGGGAAGGTCTACACCGTCCCGATCACCGACGAGACGATCCGCACCGCCGACCTCAAGCAGATCAAGGTCAATGCGGAGGACTTCGGGATCATGGGCTACGACCCGGCGTTCATGAACACCGCGTCGTGCCGCTCGGCGATCACCTTCATCGACGGCGACAAGGGGATCCTGCGCTATCGCGGGTATCCGATCGAGCAGCTCGCCGAGAAGTCGAACTTCCTCGAGGTCGCGTGGCTGCTGCGCAAGGGCGAGCTCCCGTCGCAGACCGAGTACGACGAGTTCCAGAAGCAGATCACGTACCACACGTACGTGCACGAGAACATCAAGCGGTTCATGGAAGGGTTCCGCTACGACGCGCATCCGATGGCGATGATGACCGCCGGCGTGGCCGCGCTCTCGTCGTTCTACCCGACGTCCAAGGACATCTTCGACGAGCGCGAGCGCGACATCGCGTTCATCCGGCTCCTCGCCAAGATGCCGACGCTCGCGGCGTTCGCGTACCGGCACGTGAAGGGGATGCCCTATGTGTATCCCGACAACTCCCTGCCCTACGCCGAGAACTTCCTCTCGATGATCGCGCGGATGTCGGAGCCGAAGTACGAGGCGCATCCGGTGTACGCCAAGGCGATCGACATCCTGTTCATCCTGCACGCGGACCACGAGCAGAACTGCTCGACCAACGCGGTCCGCGCGGTGGGTTCGTCGCAGGTGGACCCGTACTCGGCCGTCGCGGCCGGCATCGCGGCGCTGTACGGCCCGCTGCACGGTGGCGCGAACGAGGCGGTGCTCCGGATGCTCCACGAGATCGGCGACGTGAAGAACATCCCCGCCTTCATCGAGTCGGTGAAGAGCGGCAAGGGCGGCCACCGCCTGATGGGCTTCGGGCACCGCGTCTACAAGAGCTACGACCCGCGCGCGAAGATCGTGAAGAGCCTCTGCGACGACGTGCTGCGCGTGGCCGGTCTCTCGAAGGACATGGAGATCGCCCTCGAGCTCGAGCGGATCGCGCTGAGCGACGAGTACTTCATCTCGCGCAAGCTCTACCCGAACGTGGACTTCTACACGGGCCTGATCTACCGCGCGATGCACTTCCCCACCGACTACTTCACCGTGCTCTTCGCGATCGCGCGCACGGCGGGGTGGATGGCGCAGTGGGAGGAGCTGCTGCTCGACAAGGAGCAGAAGATCGCGCGGCCGCGCCAGATCTACACCGGGCACGACGAGCGGCCGTACCAGGCGAAGGTCGATCTGGGGCACAAGATCAAGAAGTGAGCCAACGGCGGATGAAGGCCGAAGGATGAAGGGGCGAGGCCATCCGGCCTCGCTTTCTTCGTTCCGGGGGTGCTCCTCTTCCGGTTCCGTCGCCGTGACCCGCACCTTTCATCCTCCATCCTTCAGCCTTCATCCTTCGATGGGCGACCCGATCCGCGAGTCATTGGAGAAGAGCGTCGCCGGCCACTACGCCATCGTGCGCGAGCTCGGCCGCGGCGGCATGGGCGCGGTCTTCCTCGCGACCGACCTCACGCTCGACCGCGAGGTCGCGATCAAGGTCCTGCCGCCGGAGCTCGCGGCACAGCCGGCCCTGCGCGAACGCTTCGTGCGCGAGGCCAAGCTCGCGGCCTCCCTCTCGCACCCGAACATCGTGCACGTGCATGCGGTGGAGGAGCATGGTGCGCTCCTCGCCTTCGTCATGCAGTACGTGGACGGGGAGACGCTCACCGAGCGCGTCGCGCGCTCGGGGCCGTACGATGCGCAGGATTGCGCTCGGCTGCTGCAGGACACCGCCTGGGCGCTCGGCTACGCCCACGCGCGCGGGATCGTGCACCGTGACGTGAAGCCCGACAACCTGCTCATCGAGCGCGGCACCGGACGGGCGCTCATCATGGACTTCGGGATCGCGCGGCAGGAGCGGGCGAGCAACCTCACCGAGGTGGGCCACTCGATCGGGACGCCCCACTACATGAGCCCCGAGCAGGCGGCGGCGGAGCAGGTGGACGGCCGCAGCGACCTGTATTCGCTGGGGTGCGTCGGCTTCTTCGCGGCCACCGGGAAGCCGCCGTTCGAGGCCGAGAGCGCGCACAAACTCCTGATGCAGCACCTGACGGTGCCGGCGCCGGTGGTCGCCACCGTCCGCCCCGAGTTCCCCACCGGGCTCTCCGCGGTGATCGCGCGCGCGCTCGAGAAGGACCCCGCGGCCCGCTTCGCGACCGGCGAGGCGATGGCCGACGCGATCGGGGCGTTGCAGCTGCGCACACGCGAGGTGGCTCCGCTGCTCCGCCTCTTCCATCAGCAGACGGCGCAGTCGCTGCAGGCGCTGCTCATGCTCGTCATCATCTTCAACGCCTTCTGGCAGTTCTCGGACAAGGCGACGACGATCTTCGGCAGCATGGTCGCGGTGCTCTTCGCGACGGTCGCGTTCACGATCGTCACGCAGGCGCTGGATCGGGTGCGGTTCGCCGTGCGGCAGGGCTTCACGGTCGAGGACGTGCGCGCGGCGTTCGGGGCGATCGCCGACGAGGTCGAGCGAGGGCGCGAGCAGCTCGTCGCCGATCCGGTCGAGCGCGGGCGCATCACGAGGCGCAAGCGGATCGCCGGGGTCTGCGGCTTCCTCGGCGGCGTCTCGCTACCGATCATGTTCAAGCTCGTGCGGTTCGGCGGACCGCGCGGACCGGAGATCGACACCACCGGAAGCCTGGTCATGCTGCTCGGCACGATCGCGATCGGCGTGGCGATCGCGCTCTGGACGCAGCGCCCGGTGCGCGTGACGTTCGCGCAGCGGACGGCGAACCGGATCTGGGTCTCACGGATGGGGCGTGCGATCTTCGCCCGGGCGGAGCGGCGGTACGCGGCGGAGATCGCTCGTTAGGGGACGGCGGGAAGGAGCCGTCGTTCCCCTCTCACATCTCCCCTCTCACATCCGCCTCTGATACGTCTTGCAGAGCCGACGCAGCGGGCAGACCCCGCAGCGCTTCACCCGCGCCGTGCAGACGAGCGCGCCGAGTTCCATGAGCGCCTGATTGTGCACCCAGGTCGCCTTGCCGGTCCGCGGGAGCGTGGCCTCGGTGATGGCCCAGATCCGCTTCTGGTCGCGGGCGCGCCTGGCGTCGAGCCGCGGAGCGAAGACGCGCGTGATGAGTCTCGCGACGTTCGTGTCCACGAGCGCGGCGCGACGCTCGAACGCGAAACTCGACACCGCGCCGGCGGTGTATGGGCCGACGCCGGGGAGTCGGCGCAAGGACTCCGCGTCGGGGGGGAGCGTCGCCCGTCCGTTCGACGGGGGATCGCCCCAGGCCGCCGCGCCCTCCCGCACCACCGCGCGCGAGAGCTTGTGCAGGTTCCGCGCGCGCGCGTAGTAACCGAGTCCCTCCCATGCCGCGACCACGTGCGTCTCGCGGGCGGCGGCGAGCACCTCGAGTGTGGGGAATCGCTCGAGGAAGCGCGGGTAGAACTCCATCACGCGCGACACCTGGGTCTGCTGGAGCATCAGCTCCGAGACGAGGATGTGGTACGGGTCGCGCGTGGCGCGCCACGGGAGGTCGCGCGCATTGCGCCGGTACCAGGCGCGGAGCCGCGTGCCGAAGGCGAGGAGTGTCTCCCCGTCGATGCGGGGTGCACCGTGCGTCCTGCCGGCGGGCATCTCAGCGCAGCTCGCGCGCGTTCAGCGCGGAGCCCACGTCGGCACGGCGGCGAAGAGGCCGCCGTCCACGATCAACTCGCGCGCGAGCATCAGTCCGAACGCGATGCTGAGCGCCCCGGCCGCCACGCGGATCCCGGACCGGAATCTCGTCACGCGGGCGCCCGCGAAGAGCGTCGGGGCCGCGAGCAGCATGGTCACGGCCATCATGCCGATGATCGTGCCCAGCCCGAACACGAACAGGTAGATGAGCGCATCGAACGTCCCGCGGATCGTCGCCAGCACGAGCAGCGACACGGCGGCCGAACCCGCCAGGCCGTGCACGAGTCCGACGAGGAAGGGCCGCACCGCCGCGCGCGGGGCGTCGTCGCGCGCGCGCAGGTTGGTGAAGCCGAGCACGACCAGCATCAGTGCGACACCGAACTCCAGTGCGAGCCCGACGCGCGGCGGGATCACGAGACGGAAGGTCACGATCGCTCCGCCCACCACGAGCAGCGTGAGCGTGTGCCCGATCCCCCAGAGCGCACCGACGCCTGCCGCACGGCCGAGCGAGCGCTCGCGGGAGACGATCGCCGTCACCGCCACCACATGGTCGGAGTCGGTCGCATGGCGCAGGCCCAGCAGGGCGCCCAGGGCGATCGCGGTGAGAGGGTCCTGGAGCATCGCGGGAATCTAAGGTGCCGAAGTGAGATGCGAGAAAAGCGGAGGGCGCCTCTAAAGGCGCCCTGTGGGTAGCTCAAGGAGTGGAGTGCGCCTCCGGTTCCCTGCGCTCTCCTCACATCCGTCGTCCGCCGTCGTAGGCACTGAAGTGCGCGACCAGCATCGCCTTGGACTCGCGCAGCACGGCCTCCCGGTGCGGCGACGACAGCCGGCTCGCGAGTTCGACCACGCCGTGCACCATCGTGACCGAGACCATCGCTGCTGCGGCACGCTGCAACTCGGGAGCGTTCGGATAGCGCAGCGCCAGGAACTTGCCCACATGCCCCACGAGCGCCTGGTTGAGCGCGTCGTTGATCGCCGGGCAGTTCCGTTGGACCGCCAGATGCACGGCGTCGAACGCCGGGGTCCGCTCGATGAAGCGTATCTGCGAAGTCAGGATCCGCTCGAAGAGCTCCTCGGCCGGCAGGTGTGCCAGCTCCAGCGGCATCGCCTCTTCGTTCGTGACCCGGATCGCCTCGGCGTAGCGCGCTCCGAGGGCGTCGACGATGGCGTCCTTGTTGGGAAAGAAGTGGTAGAGCGAGCCGACACTCGATTCGGCGCGGTCGGCGATCACCTGCATCGACGTCCCATCCACGCCGAACTCGGCGAACACCAGCTCGGCTGCGTCAAGGATCTGCTCGACCCGTCGCTGCCCACGCTCCTGCTGAGGGGCCCGGGGGGCGCGGGACTCCGCGTCCGGAGCAGCGGGGAGGGGAGGGGTGGTGGCCATCGGAACGGAATAATAGAGGCTCTCCTCCACTATTGACAAGTAGTGGAAACCCTCTAATACTTAAACACGTACTAGAGGACATTCTCTAGAAATGGCTTCACGCACGACCGGCCACAGCAAGCCGGAAACCTCACCGCCGCACCGATGCGCCGCATCCCGCAGCACCTCTTCGTCGCCACCGTCATCGTCTCATTCGGTGCGCCGGCTCTCCACGCCCAGTCCCGCGCGCTCGACGACTACGTCGCGCTCGGACTGAAGCAGAACCTCGGTCTTCGCCAGGAGGAACTGGCCGTGCAGCGCTCCGGCGCCGCGCTCCGCGAAGCGCGTGGTCTCTTCCTCCCGACGGCCACGATCAATGCGCGCCACACCGACGTCCGCGGGCGGGTGGTCGACTTCGGCGAGTTCATCAACCCGGTCTTCTCCACGCTCAACCAGCTGACCGGGACGTCGAACTTCCCCACCGACGTCGAACTCCGCCTTCCGCTCAAGCAGGAGACCAGCGTGCGCGTGGCGCAGCCGGTCTTCCAGCCCGCGATCATCGCCGGCTATCGAGCCGCCGGTGCGGTCCGCGACGCGCAAGAGGCCACGCGCGACTCGCGAGTGCATGCGGTCGCCGCCGAGATCCGGTCGGCATACCTCCAGCACGCCAAGGCGCGTCGGCTCGCCGAGCTGCGCGGGTCGACCAGGCTGCTCCTCGAGGAACAGGTCCGCGTGATCTCGCGGCTCATCGAGGCAGGGCGCGCGACACCGGATGCACTCTCGCGGGCGCGCGCTGAACTCAGTGACGTGATCCAACGCGAGGCCGAGGCACGGCAGCTGGTGGAGGCGTCGGCGGAGTCCTTCAACATGATGCTCGGCCGGCCGCTCACGGACGAAGTGGTGGTGGAGGCGGAGAGTGCCCTCGCCTTCGGGGAGATGCCGTCGCTCGACGACGCGATCGCGTCCGGCACCGGGCGACGCGCCGAGCTGCGGGCGCTCGGCGCTGCGGAACGCGCGGCCGTCGCGCAGCGTCGCGCCGCGCAGAGCAACTACCTGCCCAACGTCGCGGTCGCGCTCGACTACGGCGTGCAGGGCAATGACTACCGCTTCTCGCGGGACGTGGACTTCACGACCGTCTCGGTCGTGGCGTCGTGGAACCTCTTCAATGGGGGGCGCGACGCTGCGCGTGCCGAGCAGGCGGGCCTCGAGGCGCGGCGGCTCGCGTTGCAGGGCGAGGACGTGAAGCGTGGCGTGGAGCTGCAGGTCCGGCTGGCGTGGCAGGCCGCCGAGGTCGCCCGCGCCGGCATCGCGACGGCGGAGGATCAGCGTGTCGCCGCCGCGCGCACGCACGAGCTCGTGCGGCGCCGTGCCGAGGAAGGGCTCGCGAGTCCGCTCGAACTGAGCCAGGCGCGCACGCAGCTCACCGCCGCCGAGTTGAATGCCGTGTTCACCACCTATGACTACTACCTGCGGCGCGTGGAACTCGATCGCGCGGCCGCGCTCTACCCGAGGACCACCCCGTGATCCGTACCCAGAGCGACTCCCTGAGCCGCATCGCGAGCCGCACCACGGTCCGCATCGCGCTCACCTCAGCGATCGTGATCGCCGCCGCCTGCGGAGGGGCCGACGCCGCGCCCGCTTCGGAGGACAAGGTCCGCATCCCGGTGCGCGTGGTGACGGCGGAGTCGCGTCGCACCATGCCGCCGATCGTGCTCACCGGCACGCTCGGCGCCAAGGAGGAGATCCCGCTGGCGTTCAAGGTCGGTGGTGTCGTCGCGCGCGTCGCGGTGGAGGCCGGCCAGTCGGTCACTGAAGGACAGGTCCTGGCCGAACTCTCGCTGGCGGAGATCGATGCGCAGGTCTCGGCCGCGCGCGAGGGGCGCGACAAGGCGCAGCGCGACCTGACGCGGGCCGAGCGCCTGCTCGCCGACAGCGTGGCCACGCGTTCGCAGGTGGAGGATGCACGTACGCAGCTCGACGTCACGTCGGCGCAGCTGCGCGCGGCGGAATTCAATCGCCAGTACGCGGTGATCCGCGCGCCCGCGAGCGGGATCGTGCTGCGCCGTCAGCTG
The DNA here is from genome assembly GCA_021413975.1 of Gemmatimonadota bacterium. GTDB lineage: Bacteria > Gemmatimonadota > Gemmatimonadetes > Gemmatimonadales > Gemmatimonadaceae > Pseudogemmatithrix. The sequence continues at coordinate 2,363 of JAIOPJ010000046.1, read as the reverse complement.
GAGGTCGGCCAGCTCGTGGGACCGAACACCCAACTGATCGTGCTCCGGACCGAGCGTCGCGGGCTCGTGCTGCGCGCCGCCGCCGCCGACCGGGACGCGGTGCGTCTCAAGGCCGGCGAGACCGCGCGGATCGCGTTCGATGCGTTCCCCGGCCGGGAGTTCACGGGCAGGATCGAGCGCGTGGGCGTATCGGCGATGCCGACCACCGGCACGTATGAGGTGGAGATCGCCGTGCAGGCCGGCGATCAACGTCTCGCGAGCGGCCTGATCGGCCGGGCGTCGATGTCGCCGCGCGCCGCGACCGCCATGCCGATGATCCCCGCCGAAGCCCTGCTCGAGGTCGATGGTGCGGCCGCCTCGGTCTTCGTGCTCGACGAGACGGGCGACGCGGTGCACCGCATCGCCGTGCGCGTGGCGTTCCTCGATGGTCCCATGGCCGCGATCAGCGCGGGACTCCCGCCGAACGCCCGCGTGGTGACGGCCGGAGCGACCCGGCTCACCGAAGGCGCCAAGGTGACCGTGAGCGCCGAGCGGGCCCCGTGAGGATCGCCGAGTTCGCGGTCAAGAACCGCCAGTTCACGCTCGTCGTCTTCTTCGCGCTGCTGGTGATGGGGGCCTTCTCGATCGTCACCATCCCGCGCGCGGAGGACCCGACCTTCCCGATCCCGATCTACCCGATCGCGATCGTCTATCCCGGGGCGACGCCGACCGACATCGAGCAGCTCGTCGTGGACCCGATCGAGGACAAGATCCGCGCGCTCGAGGGCCTCATCGACGTGAAGACCACGATCGAGGACGGGCTCGCGGTGATCCAGCCCGAGTTCGATGTCTCGGTGGACGCGGACCGAAAGTACGACGAGATGGTGCGAGAGATCAATGCGCTGCGTCCCACCCTGCCGCAGGACCTCGCCCGCCTCGAGGTGATCCGCATCAACGCGAGCGACGTGAACATCGCGCAGTTCGCCCTGGTGTCCGAGACCGCTCCCTGGACGGAGCTCGACCGCGCGGCGCGGGGACTTCGCGACGACCTCGCGCGGCTGCCGGGCGTGAAGGAGTCGGCCACCTGGGGGTATCCGCGTCGCGAGGTGCGGGTCGCGCTCGACGCCGGGCGCCTGGCCGAACTCCGCATCCCGCTCGCGACCGTGATCCAGGCGATCGGAGGGGAGAGCGTGAACATCCCCGGGGGCAGCGTCGATGCCGGGCGTCGCCGCTTCAACGTGAAGACGAGCGGCAGCTACCGGTCGCTCGACGAGGTGCGCGAGACCGTGATCGGCGGCGGCGCCGGCGCGACCGTGCGCGTGGGCGATGTGGCGCGAGTGGAGTGGGACTACGAGGAGGCGGCGTCGCACGCGCGGCTCGATGGCAAGCGCGCCGTGTGGGTCACCGCCAACATGCAGGAACGCCAGAACATCATGGCGGTGCGCGACCGGCTCTGGGCGGCCGCCGACGCCGCCGAGGCGGCACTGCCGGCGGGCATCACCATGGAGCGGCCGTTCGACCAGTCGGCGAACGTGAGGATGCGGCTCTCGCGTCTCAGCATGGACTTCATGATCGCGATCCTGCTCGTGCTGCTCACGCTCCTCCCGCTGGGCTTCCGCGCGTCGTGGATCGTGATGGTGAGCATCCCGCTCTCGCTCGCGATCGGCGTCACGCTGCTCAAGGCGGTGGGATTCACCATCAACCAGCTCTCGATCGTGGGCTTCGTGATCGCGCTCGGCCTGCTGGTGGACGACTCGATCGTGGTCACCGAGAACATTGCCCGCCGCCTGCGCGAGGGCATGAGCCGCTTTGATGCCGCCATCGCCGGCTCCAAGCAGATTGGCGTGGCCGTCATAGGCTGCACGGCAACGCTGATGCTCGCCTTTACGCCACTTCTGTTTCTGCCCGAGGGGGCAGGCGCCTTCATCCGCTCACTCCCGGCCGCCGTGTTGTTCACGGTTGCCGCTTCACTGGTGGTTTCGCTGACCATCATTCCGGTCCTCGCCAGCCGCATGTTGCCCGAGCACGAGGGGCCGGAAGGAAACTGGCTGCTGCAAAAGGTCATGGCCGGGATCGAGTCCTTCTACCGACCCTTGTTGCGCACCTCGCTCGCGGCGCCGCGAACGACGCTGCTGGTGGCAACGGGACTGTTCCTGGCGTCGCTCCTGCTCATCCCGCGCCTGGGGTTCAGCCTGTTCCCGCCCGCCGAGATCCCGGAGGTTCTGGTGAACATCGAGTTGCCAGATGGCGCCGCCATGACCGAAACGGGCCGCGTCCTGAACCAGGTTGAAAAGATCGTTTCGGCGTCGAAGGACAAGGGCGATGTGCGCTGGCTGATGTCGAACCTCGGCCATGGCAACCCGCAGGTCTTCTACAATATAAGG
>JAIOPJ010000043.1 GCA_021413975.1 Gemmatimonadota bacterium | reverse complement strand
CCGGCGGCTGCGGCGAGGTCTGCGCCGCGTCGGACGCCGCACGGATGCTGGTGGCGATGTCCTGGTGCAGCTTCTCGAGCGACGCTTCGGTGAGCACGCCTTCCTTGACCAGGAAGCGCGCGAACGTCTTCAAGCAATCGTTCTCGGACTCGATGTCGCGGAGCGCCTGCGGCTTGTACTTGCTCTCGTCGTCCGACATGGAATGCGAGTACGGCCGCGTCACCTTGGCGCGCACGAACGCGGGGCCCTTGCGATCACGGCACCACTTCACGGCCTCGGTCAGCACCTGATACGACGCGACCGGATCATTGCCGTCGACTTCCTCGACCAGGAACAGGTTCGGGAAGCCCTTCACGAGCTGCGCGATGTTGCCACCGGCGGTCTGCACATCGACCGGCACCGAGATGGCGTAGCCGTTGTCCTCGACCAGGAACAGCACGGGCAGCTTCATGTTGCAGGCCGAGTTCAGCGCCTCCCAGAACTCACCCTCGCTCGTCGCACCGTCACCGGTGGACACGTACACCACCTCGTCGCCCTTCGCGCGGCCCTTCAACTCCGGGTACTCGCCCTCGAGCTCCTTGTACTTCACCAGCGCCTCGGCCGCACCGACCGCCTGCAGGAACTGCGTGCCCGTGGGGCTCGACTGCGACACGATGTTGAGCTTCTTGTGCCCCCAGTGGCTGGGCATCTGACGGCCGCCGGAGTTGGGATCCTCGGCCGCGCCGACCGACGACAACAGCATCTCCTTGACCGTCATGCCGAGCTGCAGACAGAGCGCGCGGTCACGGTAGTAAGGATAGAAATAGTCGTGGCCCGGCTTGAGCGCGTGACCGGCCGCAGCGAGCACGGCTTCGTGCCCGGCGCCCGAGATCTGGAAGAACACGAGGTTCAGCTTCTTGAGCCGGATCTCCTCGTCATCGGTACGGCGCGACGTGTACATCGTGCGGTACAGACCGACCAGTTCCTCGGCAGTGAGGCCGCCCCAACGGGCGGTGGCGGTGGCGGACTTGGCGCTGGCCATGTGGGTTCTCCCGGGCGTACGAGGGTGGGTATCCCCACCAATGTAAAGGAGCGCGCCAAGCGGCGGCAACCACCCCCGGGACCGGGCTCACGCCCGCGATTTCCGCGGCTATCGCGCCCGCATGCGCTTCACCTGCGCCACGGTCCGGTCGTACCAGCGGCCGTCCTCGGCATTCATGCTGGCGCGGTCCATGGCCCGGAACATCGCGAGCGCCTCGGCGACCCGCCCGGCATTCGCCAGTTCCACCGCCCGCTGGCCACGCACGCGCAGGTCCATGCGCAGCGCGAGCGCCAGCGCATCACGCCGGAATCGCGCGCGGCCACTGGCCGCCGCCGCGCGCCGGAACCCGGCTGCGGCCTCGGCGAAGTGCTGTGCGTTCAGATGCTGGACCGCCGCGTTGTATTCCGCGATCGCCGCGTTCTCGCGCGCCACGGTGGCCTGGGACTGGCGCTGTGCGGCGCGCCCCTCACGGATCTGCGCCAGGAACCCCTCGGCGTCGTTCAACAGCCCGGGCTCGCCCGCCACGCGCTCGCGTGCCGCCACCATGCGCGCCTCCGCCCCCGCCACATCGCCCTTGGCGAGCATGGCGTTGGCGGCCCGCACATCGCCCGCGAGCAGGCCGCGCAGCGCGAGCGCATGGTGTTCATTGCGCGGGTCCCGGAAGTGCATGGCGAACAACCGCGCGGCTTCCTGGTCGCGCCCGGTCATGGCCGAGATCGACAGCAGATCGAGCAGCACATCGGGGCGGCCCGGCAGTGCATCGGCCGCTCGCACCGCGTGTGGGTAGGCCGCCTCGGCATCCTGGCCGGGATCGATCACGGCGCAACGCGCGAGCAGCGACTCGAGTTCGGGATCGCCCGGCGAAGAGCGCAGCGCACGCAGGATGCCCGAACGCACGAGCGTGCCGGCCGCATGGCGCGCGGTCTCTCCCGGCTGCTCCTGTGCGGCCAACAGCAACGGGTTCGCGAACGCGCGCACGCCCGGTGACTGCACGGGGTCGCGCTCGCGCGCGCGCGGGGCCCAGCCCTGCGCCTCGGGCAGGCGGCCGCGCTGGGTCTCCAACCACGCCATGCCGGCGCAAGCCC
>JAIOPJ010000007.1 GCA_021413975.1 Gemmatimonadota bacterium | reverse complement strand
GTACCGCAACTCGACCGGCGTGACCCTCGGCACGATCACCCCGACGACCGGTGGTTTCTCGGCCTCGGTGACGTACCCGGGCGGCACGACCAAGTCCTGCCAGATCACGGTGGGTTCGGGCACGCGCGACGGCGAGCCGGTTTGCGATCCGTGAGTTGAAGTGGGCTGTGTGAGGGCGGGCCGGGCGCGATGCGCTCGGCCCGCTTTCGTTTCCCGGGCGCGGGGATATCGATGTCAGGGCGGGTATTCCGATGATGGATCGGGATGCCCGCCTTCGCAGTTTCGCCGCATGCCGAAACGTCGAGGGGTCACGCTGGTGGAGGTTCTGGTCGCGTGCGTGCTGCTGGCCGTGGGGATCGCCGGCAGTCTGGGCGCCCTGTTGGCAGCGTCGCAGCTGCGGTCGCGCGCATCGGTGCGGGAGGCGGTGGCGCAGTCGCTCGAGAGCCGACTCGCCTGGTTCGCGGCCGACGGCTGCGGTTTCACGGGAGACACCGCACGGCGCTCGGCGGTGGGGGTCCCGCTGGTCGAGACCTGGCGTGTGCGCCGCGACTCCGCGGGGGTTCGGCTCGAGGGACGGGTCGTGGGTGGCGGGGGACCGCACACCGTCGCGCGAACGCTGACCATCTCCCGGCGCTGTCCATGAAGGCGCGACCCGCATTCATGCTCGCCGAGGCGCTCTGCGCCTTGGCGCTCGCCGCCCTTCTCGGGATCGCCTGCGCGACGGCGCTCGTCGGCGTCCGTCGCGCCCTGCTCGGGGCCGAGTCGCGCGCACGGACCGAGCGCGGCGGCCGAGAGGCCTTGCAGGTGGTGGCGGCGCTCGGGCGCGACGCGGACTCGGTGGTGGTGCTGGGAGACACCGCGGTCGAACTCACGGTCCGGATCGCCAGCGGGGTGGTATGCGCGCGTGATTCCCTGACGCTGACGCTGCCACCGGCCCGGGTCGCGAGCGGGCCGGCCCTCCTCGCTCGGGCGCAGCCGGTCGAGGCGGGGGACGCGTTAAGCGTCCTGTTGCGCGACTCGCTCGGCGGGGCCGCCCGGTGGGAGCGCGTCATGATCGATTCGGTGAGCGAGCGCGCCGGCGAGGTGCCTTGCGGGAGCGCGACCGGTTTCGTGGCCGGGGCCGACGTCGCGAATCCGCGCATGCGCCTCGTGCTGGCATCGCTCGACCCCGCTGTGCGGCCGGGGGCATCCGTCAGGATCGGACGGCGCGGCCGCATCGCGCTCTACTATGCCGGGAGCGGCGAGTGGATGCTCGGGTGGCGTCGTTGCAGCGCCGGCACCTGTGGAGTGGTGCAACCCGTGGCGGGTCCGCTGCGCGGTCCCTCCATGGGAGGATTCGTCGTCGAAACGGAGCGAACCGGGGTGCTCCGGGTGCGGATCGGGGTTCCCGGGATCGCGGGTCAACTGGAGGCGCGTGTGACGCGGACCGATGTCGGGCGTTAGAAGAGGCGTGGTGTTGCCGATCGTGCTCGCGGCGATCCTCGCATTGGGCCTGCTGGCGTCGCTGGCGCTCTTCGATGCGGTCCTGGAATGGCGGGTGGCCGGTCTCGCAGACGATCAGGTCCTGGCGCGGGCCGCCGCGGTCGAAGGGACGGATGCGGTCGCGGATCCGCCGGACCTCGGAGGTCTCTGCGTCCGTCCTCCTCTGGCGTGGGAGGAGCGGGTGGGCACGACGGCGGGCGGGGGCCGATTCCGGGTGCGCTGGCAGCATCTCGGCGACGGGCTCGTGCGGGCCGAGGTGGAAGGGACCGGGCGGATCGGGGCGCGTTCGCGGGTGATCGCGCTGGTCCGCCCGGACTCATCGGAGCGGGCGTCGGGGCTCTTCCGATGTCCGTCCGCGGTCCGCCTGGTCCCGGCGGCTCCGCAGTGGTTGGAGACGCATCCGGAGGGGTAGTCGCAAGCCCCACCGTTACTTCCGGCCACCCCCGTTCGTGTAGCCCCGGCAGGTGACAAGATGTCGCAGTGCATTGACCCTGAACGGGCCCGTCCGCAACTTAGGCGGCCCGAGTGTTCAAGTCTCGCTGTCCGCCTCACGGGATCCCCATGGCGCTATTCGGACGCAAGAAGACAACCGTCGGACTCGATATCGGCTCAGGCCTGATCAAGGTCGCGGTGGTCGATCATTCCAAGTCCACCCCGGAGCTCGTCCGGGTCGCGATCACGCCGCTGCTCGCGGACGCGATCGTGGAGGGCGAGATCATGGACCCCGGCATCGTGGCGGACGCGATCACGTCCTGCCTCGCCGCGGCCGGCGTGACCACGAAGGCCGTGGTGACGGCGGTGGGTGGCCGCGACGTGATCATCAAAAAGATCATGATCGACCGCGTGAAGGAGCAGCAGGCGCGCGAGTTGATGCGATGGGAGGCCGAGCAGCATGTGCCGTTCGACATGGAATCGGTGGAGCTGGACTTCCTGATCCTCGATCCGAACGGGACGGACGACCAGATGAGCGTGCTGCTGGTGGCGGCGAAGCGCGAGCTGATCGAGGCCAAGGTGCGCGTGCTCACGGACGCGGGGCTCTCGGCGGCGGCGGTGGACGTGGACGCGTTCGCGCTGCACAACGCCTTCGAGCTCAATCATCCCGAGGCGATGCGCGGGATCGTCGCGCTGGTGAACATCGGGAACGAAGTGACGAACATCAACATCGTCGAGGACGGCGTGCCGATCCTCACCCGCGACCTGACGGTCGGCACGCGCCGGTTCCGCGAGGACCTGCAGCGCGAGCGCGGTCTCGGGTCGGAGGAGGCGGCGGCGCTGCTGCAGGGCTTCGATCGCTCCGAGCACCTCGATGCGGTGCTGGAATCACGCGGCGAGGAGATCGCGGTGGGGATCGAGCGGGCCGCGGCCTTCCTGGCCTCGTCGTCGCGCTCTGGTGCGCAGGTCGGCGCCGTCTATCTCTGCGGCGGCGGGTCGCGCGCGCCGGGTCTGACCGAGTTGCTGGCGGCGCGCCTCCGGCTCCGCGTCGCGCCGGCGAGTCCGTTGGCGAATCTCGTGGTGCGTGACGGGGCGTTCGAATCGCTCGTCACCGACGAGGTCGCGCCTCTCATGATGCTGCCCATCGGACTGGCATTGCGCCAGCCCGCCTGACGCCGGACGCCAAGATGATCGAGATCAATCTCCTACCCGGTGCGCGCAAGAAGAAGGGGTCCAGCGGCGGTTCGTCGTTCGACCTGCGCGCATTCGCGGCCTCGCTCGGCGAGCGCTTCAAGGATCCCTGGATGGGCATCGCCGTCGGCGGTGCGGCCGTCGGGCTCCTCGCGATCGGCGGGATGTGGTATCTGCAGCGCAGCGCGACCGCCGAGCTCGTGGAGCAGGAACGCGTCGCGGTGCAGGACAGCACGCGGTTCGAGGGTGTGGTGCGGGCGACGCGCGTCGCCGCGGCGCAGCGCGACTCGATCCTGCGACAGATGGCGATCATCGCCGCGATCGACGGTGACCGGTTCATCTGGCCGCACGTGATGGACGAGATCGCGCGGGCCCTGCCGACCTACACCTGGCTGCGCACGGTCCAGCAGACCAACGCGGCGACGACGGTGTCGCCCGAGATGGTGGCCGCCGGCACGGCGCCGCGGCTGTCGATCCGCCTGGTCGGCCTCACGGTCGACGTGCAGGCGCTGACCATCTTCATGAAGCAGCTCGAGGCGTCGGACTTCCTCGAGAACGTGACGCTCGCGGGGTCCGATGCGACCACCGTGGAAGGGAAGCAGGTGACCGAGTTCACGCTGGACATGGTGTACTCCAAGCCCCCCGCGACCTCCGTGCGCACGGTCCCCCTGACGATCGCGGTGAGGTAGCCATGGCCGGATTACCAACGAATCAGCGCGACCAGATCATGCTGGCGGTAGGCGTGTTCGGGATCCTCGGTGCCCTCGCCTTCTGGAACTGGGTGTACGTCCCGCGGAACGAGGCGCTGGGCGTGACGCGCGAGCACATCGAGAAGCTCGACGGTTCGAACCAGCGGGCCAAGGCGATCATGGCGCGCGGCTCGGTCGAGCAGCTGCAGACGGAGTCCAAGCGGCTCGAGGCGAATCTCGAGCTCATGCGCACCCTGATCCCCTCGGGGAACGAGGTGCCGGCGCTGCTCGACCAGATCCTCGGGGCGGCGCGCCGCACGGGACTCGAGTTCTCGAACTTCGCGCCGACCGCGACGGTGCAGGGCGAGTCGTTCGACACCTATCGGTTCAAGATGTCGATGCAGGGCAGCTATCACCAGATCGGCGAGTTGCTCGCCGCGATCGGATCGCTGCGCCGCGTGATCGTGCCGGTGAACGTCTCGCTGGCCGCCTCGACCACGCGCGCCGCGCGGGCCAACCGGCCCGACGAACGGATCCTGACGGCCAACTTCGACATCCAGACCTACGTCGTCCGGACCACGCCCGCGGAGGACCGCTGATGCGCAAGCTCTCCTGGTTCGTCCTCGCGCTCGTCCTGGCGGCTCCGGCCGCCGGCGCGCAGGGCACGCCCGCGGCCGGCGCGAAGGTCGAGATCCCGACCCCCGAGTTCCCGACCGATTCGTTGGGGCGGATCATCTTCAAGCGCGAGGTCTACACGTACCCCGGTGACGGCCGCCGCGACCCGTTCGCGTCGCTGATCGCCACCGGCGACATCCGGCCGCTGCTGGAGGACCTGATCCTGACGGGCGTGATCGTCGGTGCGACGCCCTCGCAGTCGATGGTGATGATGAAGGACAACAGCACGAAGGAGATCTACCGGGCGCGGGTGGGGTCGGTGTTCGGCCGCATCCGCGTGACGGCGATCCGGCAGGGTGAGGTCACCCTGGCGGTCGATGAGTTCGGGTTCACTCGGCAGTCGGTGTTGACGTTCAACGTTCCCAGTGGAGGCAGGACGCCATGAGGCGATATCGGACGCTGGCCGCGCTCGCGGTCGGCACACTCCTGACCGCAGCGACGAGCGCAGCAGCTGCGCCGGTCGTTCGCAACGATGCGGCCGCCGTGACGGCGGTGCGCGTGGTGCCCGGCGCCGGTCGCGCTGACGTGGTGCTCTCGTTCGAGGGCGACGTCCAGATCACCGACTTCACGCTCGCGAATCCGCACCGGATCGTGGTCGACGTGCGGGGCGCGACGATGCAGTTGCGCGCGCCGAGCTACGACCGCGTGTCGCGCGGCGGCATCCTGAACGTGCGCCTCGCGCAGTTCGAGGCCGAGGTCGTGCGCCTCGTGCTCGACCTCGACGGCGCCCGCGAATACAGCGTGGTGCGCTCCGACGGCGAGATCCGCGTGAGCGTGACCGGGCCCGACGCCTTCGCCGCCTGGTCGGCGGGTGCGGCAGCGGTCGCGGCCGACGCCCCTCCTGCGGCCATCCCCGCGGCCACGCCCGCATCGACGGCCGCACCGGTCGCGACGGCGAGCCGCTTCGAAGCGGTCGCCGCGCGCACGCCGGTCGTGGTGCAGCAGGCGGCCCAGCCCCGCATCAACGTCTCCTTCTATGAGACGCCGATCCGCGAGGTCATCGGACACTTCGCCTCGTTCGCCGGCCGGACCATCATCACGGGCTCGAAGGTCACCGGTACGGTGACCGCCGAGATCCCCGGTCAGCCGTGGGACGTCGCGCTCTACAAGATCCTCCAGGCCAATGGACTCTCGGCGGTCGAGGACTCCACGGGCATCATCACGATCGACAGCTACCAGAACCTCGCGGCGCGCGTCGCCGCGGAGCCGCTGATCACGCGCGTCGTGCCGGTGAACTATGCCAAGGCCGCGACCCTCGCGAACACGATCCGCCAGCTCATCGCGTCCTGCTCGAGCGGCTCGGCCAGCTCGGTGGTGGACACCGGTGCGCCGGCCGATGCGGGCGCCGATGCCGGCGCCGCCGGCGGTGCCCCCGACGCACCGGGCGCGTCCGGTCCGGCGCCCGCGACCTGCGGACGCGGCACCGTCGCGGTCGAGGAGAAGACGAATACGCTGCTCATCACCGAGTCGGTCTCGCGGCTGCCGGAGATCGTCCAGTACGTGCATGACCTCGACGTGCGCACGCCGCAGGTCGCCATCCGCGCCAAGATCATCTCGGTCGACCGCACGGCCACGCAGGAACTCGGCCTCAGCTACGACGTGGGGTCGCCCAACAGCTACAGCAACCGCCTGATCCCACGCGGCACCCCGGGCGACTTCACCGTCGACCTCGGTGGCGACGCCTTCGTCGGCGTGGCGAACGCGAACCGGCTCTTCGGGCAGACCTCCGCGCTCGGCCTGATCTTCAACACGGCCATCAACGGCTACAACTTCTCCGCCTTCATCGACGCGCTGAGTTCCGAGCAGCTCTCCGACGTGCAGGCCGAGCCGAGCACGACGACGATCGACAACCGCACGGCGTCGCTCTTCGCCGGCACGGAGATCTCGTTCCTGCTCACGCCGCCGACGGTCCCGGGCCAGATCCAGGCGGTCGCGCCGCAGATCTTCCGGCAGAAGGTCGGCATCACGCTCGAGGTCACGCCGCATGTGACCGCCAATCGCCAGATCTCGATGGAGATCAAGGCGGAGCAGCAGTCGCTCCTCTCGATCACCGAGGCGGGTCCGAGCATCAACCAGCGCACCTCGACCAACGAAGTGCTCGTGGGCGACGGCGAGACCGCCGTGATCGCCGGGTTGACCCAGACCCAGGTCACCAAGATCCGCAGCGGCATCCCGTGGCTGATGAACGTCCCCTACATCGGTCGCCTCTTCAGCCAGAGTCGCGTCGAGGAGCGCAAGCAGGACCTGCTCATCCTCGTGACTCCGCACATCATCGACGAAGGCGAGGTCGTGCGGTCGGTCCGGCCGTAGCACGCCGGCGGTGAGATGTGAGGGGGGCGGGCCGCGCACGCGGCCCGCCCTTCCTCGTTCCGGCACCCTCGCTTTCCCCTCCCGCTCCTCTAGCTTCCATCCTCGCTCCCCACTCCTCACGCCGCCGCGCGCCGACATGCCCCACATCTCCTTCCGCACCGCCGGCGAGTCGCACGGTCCCGCGCTCGTGGCGCTCATCGAAGGGGTGCCGGCGGGCCTGCCACTCGTGGCCGCCGACATCGACGCGCAGCTGGCGCGGCGGCAGCAGGGCTACGGCCGCGGCCGCCGCATGCGCATCGAGAGCGATCGCGCGGAGTTCCTCTCCGGGGTCCGCGCCGGCGAGACGCTGGGATCGCCGGTGGCGATGCTGATCCGCAACCGGGATTGGGCCAACTGGGAGGCGATCATGGATCCCGCCGCGCGGCCCGAGGACGACACCCCCGAGGGCCGGAAGCGGCAGGTCACCCGCGTGCGCCCCGGCCATGCCGACCTCACCGGTCTCATCAAGTTCGATCGCGACGACGCGCGCGACATCCTCGAGCGCGCTTCCGCGCGCGAGACCACCGCACGCGTGGCGGCCGGCGCGGTCGCCAGGCGGCTGCTGGCGGAGTTCGGCGTGCGTGTGGGCTCTCACCTCTCCCACCTCGGCGGGATCGACGCCACGGCCCCCCTGACGCTCCCGGAGGACCTCAACGCCGCCGCGGACGAATCGCAGCTCCGTTGCCTCGACCCGGTGGCGGAGGCCGCGATGATCGCGCGGATCGATGGAGCGATGCAGGCCGGCGACACCCTCGGCGGCATCTGCGAGGTCGTCGTGACGGGCTTGCCGGTCGGACTCGGCGCGCATGTCTCGTGGGACCGCAAGCTCGACGGGAGACTCGCGCAGGCGATCTGTTCGATCCCGGCGGTGAAGGGCGTGGAGATGGGGGCGGGATTCGCGGCCGCGCGATCACCCGGATCGGCCGTGCATGACGCGATCGAGCCGGCACCGGGATCGGCGCGCACCGGCAATGTGCGTCGGCGGACGAACCGCGCCGGTGGCCTGGAGGGCGGGATGACCACCGGCGAGCCGTTGGTGCTTCGCGTGGCGATGAAGCCGATCGCGACGCTCATGCGGCCGCTGGGCACGGTCGATACCCGCACCGGCGCACCGGCCGATGCGGCAGCGGAGCGGAGCGACGTGACGGCCGTGCCGGCGATGGGTGTGATCGCCGAGGCGATGGTCGCGCTCGTCCTCGCCGATGCCTTCGCAGAGAAGTTCGGAGGGGACTCGCTCGCCGAGATGCGACGCAACCATGACGGGTATCTCGCGCGCGTGGCTGAGCGCCTTGGCTGATACGACGCGAGCGGCGTGGGCGCCCCGCGCGCTCCGAAGCTCACATCTGGTGCTGCTCGGCCTGCCCGGCGCCGGGAAGAGCACCGTGGGTCCGCTGGTCGCCGAGGCACTCGGACGCGCGTTCGTGGACCTCGATCTCGAGATCGAACGGCACGAGCGTCGCAGCATCGCGGAGATCTTCGCCGCTCACGGAGAAGGCGCGTTCCGCGCGCTGGAGCGCGTCCGTTCTGCCGAACTGCTCGCGCGAGGGAACGCTGCGATCGTCCTCGCTCCGGGCGGCGGATGGGTGGAGGATCCTGAGAACCGTGCTCTCATGGCTGCGAGTTGCGTTGCGGTCTATCTTCGGGTCTCACCGGCAGTGGCGGTGGCTCGGATGGGGACGGGGACCGCGACCCGGCCCCTGCTCGCAGGGGATGATCCCGAGAAGAAGCTGGGCGAACTTCTTGCCCGCCGGGAATCGCTCTATCTGCAATCGCAGTATACGCTTAGCGTCGATTCAATGACACCCGCCGATGTCGCCTCATCTATAGTAGCGCTTGCTTAGGGCGAATTCGCGGACTAGGATAGCCTCCCTTATGGCGACGACCAAGAAAACAACCAAGAAGGCGGCCGCGAAGCCGGCGGCGAAGGCAGCGGAGACGCTGGCGGCGGAGAAGCCTGCGGCGAAGAAGCCTGCAGCGAAGAAGGCTGCAACGAAGAAGGCCGTGGCGGCGCCGACAGCGTCGAAGAAGAGCGCCGCGACGCGAGCGAAGGCCGCGACCAAGCGCGCCGCGATGGTGGAGCCGGAACTGCCGCACGATGAGGAGGCCGCGCGCTCCGCCGCCGGCAAGTCGCTCGTGATCGTCGAATCGCCCGCCAAGGCGAAGACGATCGGCAAGTACCTCGGCTCCGCGTACGCCGTGAAGGCGACGGTGGGTCATATCCGTGACCTGCCGGTGAAGAACATCGGTATCGACACCGAGCACGGGTTCGAGCCGCACTACGTCACGATCCCCGGCAAGGAGAAGACGGTCGCCGAACTCAAGAGCGCGGCCAAGACGGCGAAGGCCGTCTTCATCGCGACCGACCCTGACCGCGAGGGCGAGGCGATCGCGTGGCATGTGCAGCAGCAGATCAAGGGGAAGCTCGCGCCGCCGATCAAGCGGGCGCTCTTCTACGAGATCACCAAGGAAGCGGTGACCAAGGCGCTGGGCGAAGCGCGCGAGATCGACCAGGACAAGGTCGACGCACAGCAGGCGCGTCGCGTGCTCGACCGGCTCGTGGGCTACAAGGCGAGCCCCGTGCTCTGGAAGACCGTCAAGAAGGGGCTCTCGGCCGGACGCGTGCAGACGGTGGCGTTGCGCCTGCTCGTGGAGCGCGAGCGCGAGATCCGCGCGTTCACGCCGCGCGAGTACTGGACGATCGCCGCGCAGCTCGAGCACGACGGGCAGGGATTCACCGCCAAGCTCCATCATGTGGATGGCGTGAAGCCCGAGATCCCCGATGCCGGGTCGGCGCAGCGGATCCTGCGCGACCTCCAGGGCCGCAGCCACTTCGACGTCACCGACATCAAGCGGCGCGAGCGGCGCAAGAATCCCGAGGCGCCGTTCAAGACGAGCACCTTGCAGCAGGAAGCCGCGAAGAAGCTCGGCTTCGGCTCCAAGCGGACGATGCGCCTCGCGCAGAACCTCTACGAGGGTGTGCAGCTCTCCACGTCGGAGGGCGCCGTCGGCCTCATCACGTACATGCGCACGGATCACATGCGCGTGGCGGAGTCGGCTGCCGCGGCGGCGCGCGAGTACCTCACGGGGTACCTGTCCAAGTCGAACCTGCCGGCCGAGTACCTCGCCAAGACCCCGCAGCTGTATCCGGGGGCGAAGGATGATGCGGCGCAGGGGGCGCACGAGGGCATCCGTCCCACCGATCCGTCGCGCACGCCGGACAGCGTGGCACGCTATCTCTCGCCCGAGCAGCTCAAGCTCTACACGCTCATCTGGCAGCGCTTCATGGCGAGCCAGATGGCGCCGGCGGTGTTCGACACCACCACGGTCGACTTCGACCTCGGACGGTACCTGTTCCGCGCCACCGGATCGGTGGTGAAGTTCAAGGGCTTCCTCGTGCTCTACCGCGAGACCCGCGAGGACGGCGACTCGAAGGCGCTCGAGGACGAACAGGCGTTGCCCGCGATCGAGCCGGGGGAGCATGCGCCCGTCCGCTCGATCGATCCGTCGCAGCACTTCACCGAACCGCCGCCCCGGTATTCCGAGGCGTCGCTGGTCAAGGAGCTGGAGAAGCGGGGCATCGGGCGCCCGTCGACCTACGCGAGCATCATCTCGACGCTCACCGAGCGGCACTACGCCGAACTGCTGCAACGGCGCTTCTTCCCGACGTCACTCGGCGAGTCGGTCGAGAAGGTGATGGTGAAGCAGTTCCCGCGGGAGTTCGACGTCGGTTTCACCGCGTCGATGGAACAGGAACTCGACAAGGTCGAGGATGGCACGATGAAGTGGCGTGACGTCCTCGCCGAGTTCTGGACGCCGTTCGAGGTCTCGATCGGCTCGGTGGATGCCGAGGCGCTCATCCGCGAGGCCCACGACCTGTCGGCGCTGGAGACGGAGCGCTGCCCGCTCGACGGCGGGAAGCTCGTGCCCAAGGGCGGATTCTTCGGCCCGTTCGTCGCCTGCGAGAACCATCCCAAGACCTGCAAGTACACGCGGCCGCTCAAGGGCGAGCGCGTGCCGCCGGTGCTCACCGACTACATGTGCCCGCTCTGCGGCAAGCCGATGGTGGTGCGCCGGTCGCGGTCGGGCGAGTTCCTGGGGTGCTCGACCTTCCCGAAGTGCCGCGGCACCAAGTCCATGCCGACGGGCGTGAAGTGCCCCAAGGACGGCGGTGACATCGCCGCTCGCCGCTCCAAGAAGCGCGGCAAGGCCTTCTACGGCTGCGAGAACTATCCCAACTGCGACTTCGTCTGCTGGGACAAGCCGATGGCGGAGAAGTGTCCGGAGTGCGGCAACATCGGCGCCGAGGCCAAGAGCACCAAGACACGCGGGCACTACCGCCGCTGTCTCAAGTGCCAGAACGAGTGGGACGTCGAGGCACCGGACGGCGCGGATGCCGAGGCGGAGGCTGCGACGGCGTGAGCGACGGCGTGCGCGACGACGGAGCGATCCATGTCGTGGGGGGCGGCCTCGCAGGGAGCGAGGCCGCCTTTCAGTTGGCGGAGCGCGGGCACCGCGTGGTGCTGCACGAGATGCGGCCGGAACGGCGCACCGCCGCGCACCAGACGGACCGGCTCGCCGAGCTCGTCTGCTCGAACACGTTCAAGAGCACCGAGGTCACCAATGCGCATGGCCTGCTCAAGGCCGAGATGCGCGCGCTCGGGTGCATGATCCTCGAGGCGGCCGACGCGGCGCGGGTACCCGCCGGGTCGGCGCTCGCGGTGGACCGCGACCTGTTCAGTGCCTGGGTTCACGAGCGGGTGCATGGACACCCGAACGTCACGGTCGCACGCGGCGAGGTGAGCACGCTCCCCTCGCCGGGCATCGTCGCGACGGGGCCGCTCACGAGCGACGCGCTCGCCGAGACGATCCGGGCGCGGCTGGGCGTGGCGTCACTCGCGTTCTACGACGCAATCGCCCCGATCCTCTCGATCGAGTCGATCGACGAGTCGATCGTCTTCCGGCAGGCGCGCTGGGACAAGGAGACCATGGAGGGCGGGGCGGAGGACGGAGGCGCCTATCTCAACTGCCCGATGGACCGAGCCGAGTACGACGCGTTCATCGACGCGCTCACGACGGCCGACCAGTTCACGGCGCACGAGTTCGACGCGGTGCCGTACTTCGAGGGGTGCATGCCCGCCGAGGAGATGGCGCGCCGCGGGAGGGAATCGCTGCGATTCGGGCCCATGAAGCCGATCGGACTCACCGATCCCCGCACGGGACGTCGGCCGTGGGCCGTGGTGCAGCTGCGCCGTGAGGACAAGGCGGGGCGGATGTGGAACCTCGTGGGCTTCCAGACCCGGCTGCGGATGCCGGAGCAGGCGCGTGTCTTCCGGCTCATCCCGGGGCTCGCCGACGCCGAGTTCCTGCGGTACGGGAGCATACACCGCAACTCGTACCTCAACGCGCCGGGGACGCTCGCGCCGCACCTGGCGTTGCGCGACGCCCCGACGACGATGTTCGCCGGGCAACTGACGGGGGTGGAGGGGTACACCGAGAGCACGGCGACCGGGCTGATGGCCGCGATCAACCTCGACCGGCTCCTGCGCGGGGAGGCGCCGGTGCTGCCGCCGCCCACGACCATGCTCGGGGCGCTCTACCGGTACCTGCGGGAGGCCGACCCGGCCCATTTCCAGCCGATGAACGCGAACTTCGGGCTCTTGGAGGAGCTCGCGGACCCTCCCCGGGACAAGGGGCTCAAGCGGGAGCGGTATGCCGAGCGGGCGTTACGCGAGCTGGACTCGTGGCGTCAGGATTCCGGACTCGTGCGTTCCCCCGTGTAGGAGACTGGCCCGTGAAGAAGTTCATCATCCTGGTGGGACTCATCGTCGGCGGCCTGTTCATGTACGGCCGGAGCCTGCCGCGCGAGCACACCCTGAAGAGCAGCATCGTGATCACCACCGCCGGCGTCGACAGCGTGTTCAAGGTGATGCGCCTCATGGGGAACTACCCGCGGTGGTGGTCGGACGTCCGTTCGGTGCGGCCGCTCGTGGGACGGCGCAAGGAATCGTGGGAGCAGAATCTGGTCGCGGGCGGTCTCGTCTCAGTCGAGATCACGGCCCTCTCGCCACCGAACCGCATGGTGACCACCATCATCCAGGGCGAGGAGGAAGGCGAGGACAAGATGTCGTGGGGCGGCAAGTGGAAGTACTACGTCTATGCCGGCCCGTCGGGGACCCATGTGGAGATCACGGAGGAAGGGTGGGTGGAGCCGCCCCTCTACCGCGTGTACATGAAGGCGCGCGGGGAGAGCCGGACGGTCGACAGCTTCCTCTCGTCGCTGGGCGCCAACTTCGGCGAGATGGTCACGCCGAAGCACGGCGACTGAGCTCGGTCGTGCGCGCGATCGCTGACGCCGCGACCGCTCCCGCGGTCGAGGATGTGGCCGACGACCACATCGCGCAGTTCCTGGTGCACCTCGAGAAGGAACGCGACGTCTCGCCGCACACGATCACGGCCTACGCACGCGACCTCGGCGGGTTCCTCGACTTCGTCCGTGTGCACCTCGGCGCCGCGCAGGTGGCGTGGGAGCGTGTGGACCGGCTCACCATGCGCTCGTGGCTCGCGCATCTGGCCCGTCGGGGACTCTCGCGCCGGTCGAGCGCGCGAGCGCTCTCGGCGGTGCGGAGCTTCTATCGGTTCCTGCATCGGGCCGACGTGGTGGAGTCCAACCCGGCGCGCGCGGTCGGCGCCCCCAAGATCGAGCGACACCTGCCCGGGCATCTCGATCGCGCCCAGGTCGACACCCTCCTGACCGCCGCTGCGACTCGCGCGCAGGAAGGACGTTTCACCGACGTGCGCGACCTCGCGATCCTGGAGCTGTTCTACTCGGCGGGGCTCCGCATCTCGGAGTTGCGCGGCGTGAACCGCGCCGACCTCGATCTCCTGGGTGGCATGGTGAAGGTCCGGGGCAAGGGACGCAAGGAACGCATCGTGCCCGTCGGCGGGCATGCCCAGCGCGCGCTGCGCGAGTACGAGCGGGTGCGCGAGTCGCTGATCGCGCAGGTGGGACCGGCGGCCGAGCGTACGGCATTCTTCCTCAGCCGGCTCGGGAAGCGGATGAGCCCCAAGACGCTCCACAACGCCGTGGTCGCGCGGCTCAAGGGCGTCGATGAGGGCGCGGGGTTGAGCACGCACTCGTTGCGCCACACCTTCGCGACGCACCTGCTCGACCAGGGTGCCGACCTGCGCGCGGTGCAGGAACTGCTCGGTCACGCGAGCGTCTCGACGACGCAGATCTACACGCACACCTCGGTGGAGCGGCTCAAGGCCGTGCACCGGAGCGCGCACCCTCGCGCCTGAGGGCCGGGCCGCCCGAGTCGATGCGGCGGTCCGCGGTGCGGGACGGTGCCGCTCAACGCCCGGGCCACTGCAGCGGCACGATCGACGTCGCAGGCAGCGTGGTCCCCAGGTCGCGGGCGCGACCGGTCCGCGCGCCCGCGACGCGCAGCCGTTCGAGCGAGGCCTCGGTGCCCTCGCGGAGGATGATCGCCGCGGGCCGGCGCTCCGCGGTGCAGTCCGCGAGGTCGAGGACCGAGAGCGGGATCCGCATGGAGACGGCCTGGTACCGCAGCGGGAGCGCGACGAATGACTCGTTGACGCAGACGCTACGGGGGGCGCCGGCGGTGAGGGCGCGCGCGACCCGCGACCAGGCGGTCTTCCGGGGCCGCACCTGCTCGGCGAGGGTGCCGGCCAACGTGGCCCACACGAGGAGCACCGCGATCAGGCCGGTTCGCCAGCGCCCGGGCCGATCGATGCCGCGCTGGACGAGCAGGATCCACCCGGGGATCGCGATGATGAGATAGCGGGGCACCCAGAGTGCGCGCCCGGTGACCAGCGTGGCGGCCGCGACGAGCGCGAGCGGGAGCACGGCGACCGCGATCACGACGCGAGCGATCCGGGTGCGGTCGCTGCCCGGGTGCGAGAAGGCCTCGCGGAGCGAGAGCACCAGCGCGAGCGCCAACGCGAGCGGTACCCCCGCGGCGCCCCACGCGGTGTCGAGCGTCCCGACGATGACCGAGCCGAACGACGGAAGGGCGCGGAGCCCGACCGAAGGGATCCATGTCGCATTGCCGCCCACGGTCCCCCCGTCGCCGGTCGCGTAGACGAGGAGCCCCCACGTCGCGAGCGCCACGGCGGCCGGGATCGCAGGGAGGATGGCGTCGCGTGCGCGGCGGCGGTCCGCCCAGAGCATGCCGACCGCGAGTGCGGCCACGACGAGCGCCCCGAAATAGTGCATCGACACGAGGGCGAGGCCGCAGAGGGCGAGCGCGCCGGGCCGACGGGCCGCGGCCGCCGTGATCGCGAAGGCCGTGACGAGCGCGAGGGGGGCGTACGCCCGCAGCTCGCTGCCCATGGCGAGCATGATCGGACTCACCGCGACGAGCGCTCCTGCCACGAGCGCGCCCGACCAGGATGCACCCGTCGCACGCGCGGCGAGCACGAGGGCGGGTACCGTGAGCGTGCCCGCGAGCGCCGGCAGCAGGCGCATCCAGGCCAGGTCGAATCCGCCGATCCGCGTCCAGCCCCAGAGCAGCAGGTAGAATCCCGGCGGATTCGTCTGGTCGGCGAGGGTCCGGCGCAGCAGCTCGGGGAGGTCCTGCGATGCGAGGACGATGCTGAAGACCTCATCGAACCAGGGCTCCTCGGCGGTGAGCCCGGGGAGGCGCAGCCATGCCGCGGCGAGCACGAGCGCGAGGAGGCTCCAGCGGGCCCACCAGGGCGTTTCGCGAGGCTCTCGGAGGGTCTCCACGCCTATATATTACGCGGATGGCGCTCCCGACATTCCATGCGACCACCATCCTCGCCGTCCGTCGCGACGGCAAGTACGCCATCGGCGGGGATGGACAGGTCTCCGTAGGCGACACCGTGATGAAGTCGGGCGCGGTGAAGGTGCGCGCCCTCAAGGGCGGGAAGGTGCTCGCCGGCTTCGCCGGTGCGGCCGCCGACGCGCTCACGCTCTTCGAGAAGTTCGAGGAGAAGCTCGAGCGGCATCCGGGCAACCTGGCGCGGGCGTCGGTGGAACTCGCGAAGGAGTGGCGCTCGGACCGCGCGTTGCGCCGGCTCGAAGCCCTGCTGATCGTGATCGACCGTGACAACGCCTTCATGCTCTCGGGCAACGGCGAGCTCATCGAACCGGACGACGGCATCCTGGCGATCGGGTCGGGCGGGTCGTACGCGCTCGCGGCCGCGCGGGCGCTCGCGCGCGAGACGTCGCTGCCGCCGGCCGAGATCGTGAAGCGCGCGATGGCGATCGCGGGGGAGATCTGCGTGTACACGAACACGCAGATCACGATCGTCGAACCCACGAGCTGATGCCCTCTCCCCGCACGGAGCAGGCGCTCGCGCGCCTCGCCGACCTGTCGCCGCGCAAGATCGTCGCCGAACTCGACCGGTACATCGTCGGGCAGGCGGAGGCGAAGAAGGCGGTGGCGATCGCGTTGCGCAACCGGTGGCGCCGCCAGCGCGCCCCCGAAGGGATCCGCGACGAGATCGCGCCGAACAACATCATCCTCATCGGCCCCACGGGCGTGGGGAAGACCGAGATCGCGCGCCGGCTCGCGAAGCTCACCGGGGCGCCGTTCGTGAAGGTCGAGGCCTCCAAGTTCACCGAGGTCGGGTACGTCGGGCGCGACGTGGAGGGGATGGTGCGCGATCTCGTCGAGAACGCCGTCGAGATGATGCGCAGCGAGCGCGAGCAGGAGGTGGAGGACCTCGCGAACGATCGCGTGGACGAGCGCCTGCTCGACCTCCTGTTGCCGGCGCCGGTCGAGCCCGCGCCGGGCACGGCCCCGGGCACCGGCGACGCGCAGCGCGTCTTCGTCGCGGGACCCGAGGGGAACGTGACGCAGGACCAGGAACTCGCGCGCGAGCGGCACAAGCGGACGCGCGAGAAGCTCAAGCAGCTGCTGCGTGACGGCCAGCTCGAGCAGCGCGAGGTGGAGGTCGAGGTCGCGCAGACCGCCCCGATGATCGATGCGATGGGCCAGCAGGGCGCGCCCGAGGGGATGGGCAACTTCGCCGACATGCTGTCGGAGCTGATGCCGAAGCGCACGAAGAAGCGCACCGTCGCGGTGGCCGAGGCGCGGCGGATCCTGCTCGACCAGGAGTTCGACAAGCTGATCAACCTCGACGACGTCGTGGCCGACGCACTCGAGCGTGTGGAATCGCTCGGCATCATCTTCCTCGACGAGATCGACAAGATCGCCGGCGGCAAGGGCGACTTCGGCGGGCCCGATGTCTCGCGCGAGGGGGTGCAGCGCGACCTGCTGCCGATCGTCGAAGGCTCGAACGTGCAGACGAAGTACGGCATGGTGAAGACCGACCACGTGCTCTTCGTCGCGGCGGGCGCCTTCCACGTGAGCAAGCCGAGCGACCTGATCCCCGAGCTGCAGGGGCGCTTCCCGATCCGCGTGGAGCTCAAGCCGCTCACCGAGGCCGACTTCGTGCGCATCATGACGGAGCCGGAGAACGCCCTCACGAAGCAGTACGCGGCACTCGTGGGCGCGGAGGGGGCGCAACTCTCGTTCACCGAGGACGGGATCGCCGAGATCGCCCGGATCGCGGCGAAGGTGAATGCGCGCATGGAGAACATCGGCGCGCGGCGGCTGCACACGGTGATGACGACGCTGCTCGAGGAGCTGCTCTACGAGCTCCCCGAGCGCGGGA
The DNA here is from genome assembly GCA_021413975.1 of Gemmatimonadota bacterium. Classification (GTDB taxonomy): domain Bacteria; phylum Gemmatimonadota; class Gemmatimonadetes; order Gemmatimonadales; family Gemmatimonadaceae; genus Pseudogemmatithrix. The sequence continues at coordinate 11,502 of JAIOPJ010000007.1, read as the reverse complement.
CGGCGCCGGAGGTGGTGGATGGCGCGGCGGTGCGTGCACGTTTGAGCGCCATCGCCGACGACGAGGATCTCCGGAAGTACATCCTCTAGGCATGGGGGCGGGCCTGCGCATGATCGTATCGTTGACGGCGGAACGGCGTTCACCACAGGGGCACACGGGGCGGAGGGGAACGGCGCGGCTGCGGCGCCGTGTGGTCGCTCCGGGTGTTCCGATGCGCTTCGCGTTCTACACGTTCTTCGCGTTCTTGAGTTTGCTGATGCTCGGCGCGTGCGGCGAGCGTCGCGACGCGGCGGACATGGCGGTCGGGGTCGCACCCTTCGAGCGGCTGCGCGGGATGGATGTGGTGCAACTCCGCTCGGGTGGGGTGCGGGCGCTCCGCTCCGCCGCGGTCCCGGCTCCGTTCGAGGGTCTGCGGGAGATGGTGGGCGAGTATGACGTGCTCTACGCGATCCCCGGCTTCGATGGCTCCGACGGCGCGTGGCCCAACGAGGATGCGCTCGTCGCGTACGTGGAGGCGGTGCGCGACTGGCCCACGGATGCGCTGGCGGAAGCGGGTTGGCGGCGAGCGATGCGCGAGTTGCAGGCAGGGCTCGGTGTCGCGCCCACGTGCGTGACGCTCTCCGGTCCCGGCTTCGCACTTCGGGTCGCCGAGTGGGAGCAGGGAGGTGGCTGGTCCGTCTCGACCACGTACGCGCCCGCCGAGGTCGCCCGGACCGACACCCTCGCCTCGGCGCGACACAGCATCACGGTGCGGCGGCAGGCCCTGACCGCCCAGTACCCGCAGGCCGGGGCGGGGAATCCGCGCGATCTCCCCACATGGACGAGCCTGCCGTGCGCGGCCGGGCCGCCGAGCGACATGGCCACGCCCGCCGGGAAGCCATGAGCCGCGAGCGCGACTTCCTCGCGATCACCGACTTCGCGACCGACGAGCTGCACGCGCTCTTCGCGCTCGCCGACCGCATGCGGACCGGTGACTACCGCGCGCGGCCGCTCGAGGGCATGGCCTTCGCCATGCTCTTCATGAAGTCGTCGACGCGCACGCGCGTCTCGTTCGAGGTTGGGGCCTGGCAGCTCGGCGCCCACCCGATCTTCCTCACGCCGCGCGACGTGCAGCTCGGGCGCGGGGAGGCCGTGAACGACACCGCGCGCGTGCTCGACCGCATGGTCGACGGCATCATGATCCGCACCTTCGCGCACGCGGATGTCGAGGAGTTCGCGCGCTACTCGTCGGTGCCGGTGATCAACGGCCTCACCGACCTCCAGCACCCCTGCCAGATCCTCGCCGACCTCCTCACCGTGCGACAGCACCTCGGGACGTTCGAGGGGCGGACGATCGCGTGGATCGGCGACGGGAACAACGTGGCGAACAGCTGGTGCGACGCGGCCTTCCGGCTCGGGTTCTCGCTGCGCCTCGCCTGTCCGGTGGGCTACGACCCCGACCCGGCGATCCTCGCGCGCGCGGAAGCGACCGGTCGGGTCACGCTCGTGCGCGACCCACGCGAGGCCGCTGACGGTGCGGACGTGGTCACGACCGACGTCTGGGCGTCGATGGGACAGGAGGACGAACAGGCGAAGCGCGCGGACGCGTTCGCCGGCTTCCAGGTGAACGCGGCGCTCATGAAACGCGCCGCGAAGGACGCGATCTTCCTCCACTGCCTCCCGGCGCATCGGGGCGAGGAGGTGACGGCCGAGGTGATCGACGGCGCGCAGAGCCGCGTCTGGGACGAGGCGGAGAACCGGCTGCACGTGCAGAAGGCCGTGATGGCCGCGCTGATCGGCGGCGAGTCGCTCGGCTGACCTCATGTACGCGGTCATCGGCGCGGGACCCATGGGACTCGCGACGGCGCGCACGCTGCAGAAGCACGGCCTCCCGTTCACCGGGTTCGAGCTCCACGCCGACGTCGGCGGGCTCTGGGACATCGCGAACCCGCAGAGCACGGTCTACGAGAGCGCGCACCTGATCTCGTCGAAGCGGATGACGGAGTTCACCGAGTTCCCCATGCGGGACTCGGTGGCGCCCTACCCGCGTCATGAGGAGCTGCGGACGTACTTCGCGGAGTTCGCCGATCACTTCGACCTGCGGCGGCACTTCGAGTTCGGCACGCGCGTGGTGCGCGTCGCGCGTGCGCCGGGCGACGGGGCCGGCGGTCCCGGCGCCAGTGCGACCGGCTGGGACGTCACCACCGAGTGCGCGGGTGTCGAGCGCACACGTCGCTTCGCCGGCGTGCTCATCGCGACCGGCACGCTCCATCATCCGCATCAGCCGCCGCTTCCCGGCTCGTTCTCGGGGCGCGTGATGCATTCCGCGGAGTTCAAGTCCGCTGACGCGTTCGCCGGGCAGCGCCTGCTGGTGGTGGGGTGCGGCAACTCGGGGGCCGACATAGCCGTGGACGCCGTGAAGCAGGCGGCGTCGGTCGACATCTCGCTCCGGCGCGGCTACTACTTCCTGCCCAAGTTCGTGCGCGGCCGGCCGATCGACACGCTCGGTGGCGCGATCAAGCTGCCGCGCCGGCTCAAGCAATGGGTCGACGCGCTGATCGTGCGGACCGTGATCGGGAGGCCGAGCGACTACGGGCTGCCCGATCCCGACTACCGGATGTACGAGTCGCACCCGGTGATGAACTCGCTCATCCTCCATCATCTCGGGCACGGCGACATCCGGGCACGGCGCGACGTCACGTCCGTGGAGGGGCGCACGGTGCGATTCGCCGACGGCGAGTCGGCCGAGTACGACGTGATCCTCCAGGCGACGGGCTATGCACTGCACTATCCGTTCATCGCGCGCGAGGCGCTGGCCTGGCCCGCGGGAGTGGCGGCGCCGCGGCTCTGGATGAACGTGATGCATCCCACCGACGACACGCTCTTCCTGATGGGCATGGTCGAAGCGAGCGGGCTCGGTTGGCAGGGGCGCTACGAGCAGGCGGAACTGGTCGCGCTCTACCTCAAGCGCCTCGCCGACCGGCATCCGGCCGCGCTCGCGCTGCAGCGCGAGAAGCGCTCGTGGTCCGGCGCGCGGGTGGACGGCGGCTATGCCTATCTCGCGCTCGACCGGATGGCGTACTACGTGCACAAGGACTCGTACCTGCGGGCGATGCGACGTCACCTCCGCGCCATGGGTGCCACGGCGGCCGCGCGCGGACCGGCCCGGCCATGAACGACGCGCTCCCGCTCGACTTCGACCCGTCGGGACTGGTGCTGCTCAACGCCATCATCGCCCTGATGATGTTCGGGGTCTCTCTCGAGCTCAAAGTGGCCGATTTCCGACGGGTGGCGGCACGGCCGGCCGGCGCGTTCGCCGGTCTCGCGGCGCAGGCGGTCCTCACGCCGGCGGCGACCTGCCTCTTCACCTGGGTGTTCCGCGTCGATCCCGCGCTCTCCCTGGGCATGATGCTCGTGGCCGCCTGCCCCAGCGGCGCGCTCTCCAACATCCTCACCTGGCGGGCGCGCGGCACCGTCGCGCTCTCGGTGAGCCTCACTGCCATCTCGAGCCTCGCGGCCACGGTGCTCACGCCGTTCAACTTCGCGTTCTACGGCTGGCTCAATCCCCGGACGCGCGAGCTGCTGCAGGAGATCACGATCCCGGTGGGCGGGATCCTGGCGCAGGTCGCGCTCGTGCTCGCGCTGCCGATGCTGCTCGGGATGTTCGTCGGCGCGCGCGCGCCTCGCGTGGCGGCGGTCGCCGAGCGCCCGCTGCGCACCGTCTCCTTCCTGGTGCTGATCGCGTTCATCGTGGTCGCGTTCGCCGAGAACCGCGGGCTCTTCCTCTCGCGGTTCCCCGACTTCTTCTGGCTCGTGGCCGGGCAGAATGCCATGGCGCTCACGATCGGGATGCTGGTGTCGCGCGCGGCCGGGCTCGGCGATGCCGACCGGCGCGCGGTGACGATCGAGGTGGGGATCCACAATTCGGGATTGGGACTCGCCATCCTCTTCACCTTCTTCCCCGCGGCCGGCTCGATGATGCTCATCACCGCCTTCTGGGGCGTGTGGCACCTCGTGTCCGGGCTGGTGCTGACGGGGTGGTGGGGGCGGCGGCCGCCCCTGGACGGCGCCACGGCCGACCGGGCCGTGGCGGTGCGCGCATGAGCGACGAGCGGCGGGTGCTGATCACGGGCGGTGCGGGATACGTGGGGAGCCTACTCGGTCGGCGGCTCGCCGCCAGCGGGACGTTCGTCATGGGCACCGATCTCCGCGCGCGCTCGGACCTCACGTTCCCCGTGCGGATGCTCGACGTGCGCGATCGCGCGCTGGAGGCCGCGTTGCATGAGCATCGGATCACCCACGTGGTGCACCTCGCGTCGGTGCTCGAGGGGGGGATCGACCGGCGGCGCGACCATGACATCGACGTGAACGGGACCCGCAACGTCGTGGAGTGCTGTCTCGCGGCGGGCGTGCGTCACCTCACGGTCTCGAGCTCCGGGGCCGCGTACGGCTACCATGCCGACAATCCCGAGTGGATCGACGAGTCCGCTCCGCTGCGCGCGGGCGATCGGTTCGCCTACGCGCATCACAAGCGATTGGTGGAGGAGCTGCTCGCCGGCTATCGCGTCTCGCACCCGCGGCTCGCCCAGCTCGTGCTGCGCATCAGCACGGTGCTCGGCGCGACGACGCAGAACCAGATCACGGCGCTCTTCGCGCGCCGGCGGATCCTCACGGTGCGGGGGAGTGACTCGCCGTTCGTCTTCGTCTGGGACGAGGATGTCGTGGGTGCGATCCTGCATGGCGTGACCGGTGATCGCACCGGGGTCTTCAACCTCGCCGGCGACGGGCGCCTCACCATCCACGAGATCGCCGCGATCCTCGGCAAGAGGGAGTTCACGGTCCCCGGCGCCGCGCTCGTGGGCGCACTCGGTGTGGCGAGGTTCCTCCGCGTGGGGCGCTACGGGCCCGAACAGGTGGACTTCCTCCGATACCGTCCGGTGCTGTCGAACCGCCGCCTGAAGGAGGAGTTCGGTTATCGCCCCGCGAAGTCCAGCGCGGAGGCGTTCCGGTTCCATGTCGACCACGCGCGGGCGAGGGGGGCGCTGTGAGGGCCGGAGCCAGGGCGCCGGCCTTCGTGCTGCAGGACGAGACCGGTGCGTGGGTCTCGCTGGCAGACTACGCGGGGAAGCGCATCGTCCTGTTCTTCTTCCAGAAGGCGAGCACGCCGGGGTGCACGGTGGAGGCCGGCGAGTTCCGCGATGCGATGCCGCGGTTCGCGGGCCAGGACGTCGCGGTGATCGGCATCTCGCCGGACACCTGGCGACGGCACGCCAAGTTCCGCGCCGCGCAGGGACTGCCCTACCCGCTGCTCGCCGACAAGGATGCCATCGTCTGTCAGGCGTTCGGTGTCTGGCACCGCAAGCTCTTCTGGGGCCGGTACTACATGGGCGTGATCAGGTCGACGTTCGTCATCGGCGCGGACGGACGCGTCGAGCATGAATGGCGCGACGTGCACCACGAGGGGCACGCGGCGGCGGTGAGTGCGTGGCTGCGCGGGGAGCCCGCACCGGCGGGCAGGTCGGAGAGCGTCGAGGGCAGCGCCAAGTCCGCCGCGAAGCGCTCCGGCGCCGCGTCCCGAGCGGCCCGTCGGGAATAGCGGTACCTTCGTCCCGACATGGACCAAGCGTTGATCTCCCGTCTGCAGGCCGCGATCGGTGATGCGTACCTGATCGAGCGCGAGTTCGCGTCGGGAGGGCAGAGCCGGCTCTTCCTCGCGTCGGACAGCAACCTGCCCCGCAAGGTCGTGGTCAAGCTCCTCCCGCCCGAGATGGGGGGCGAGATCGAGGCCGAGCGGTTCAAGCGCGAGATCCGCGTGCTCGGCCGGCTGCAGCATCCGCACATCGTCCCGTTGCTCGGCACGGGACACGCGGACGACCTCCTCTGGTACGTCATGCCGTTCATCCGGGGCGACTCGCTCGCGGTGCGGCTCAAGGACGGACCGATGCCTGTGCTCGAGGCGCTGGGCACGCTCCATGAGGTCGCCGACGCGCTCGCGCACGCGCATGCCGAGGATGTCGTGCATCGCGACCTCAAGCCGGAGAACGTGCTCTTCCAGAACGGGCACGCGCTCCTCGCCGATTTCGGCGTGGCGCACGCCCGCCTCGAGGGACTGCGACGCTCGAGCGGCGTGGGACTCGGCGAGATGCGTCGCAGCATGGCGATGAGCGCCGGGCGGCTCACGCAGCACGGCTATGCCGTCGGCACGCCCGCCTACATGGCGCCGGAGCAGTTCATCGGAGACGACCCCGCCGATGCACGCGCCGACGTCTACTCGCTCGCGATGCTCGGCTACGAGATGCTCACGGGCAAGGCGCCGTTCGCGCAGTACAAGGGCGCGCGGCTGATGGTCGCGCACTTCACGGAGACCGTGCCGCTGGCCAGCGACGTCCGCGGCGAGGTGCCGGCGGGCGTCGCGCAGGTGATCGAGAAGGCCATGGCGAAGGAACCCCCGGACCGATACGAGAACGCGGCCGCCTTCCGCGACGCGCTCGCGATCCGCTCGTAAGGTCGAGGCGGCGCCGCGGCTCGAGGGCCCCGCGGCCGAGCGGCCACGGACATCAGGAAGGCGCTGAACCACCCTCGGGGACCAGCGGGCGGCCCATGCGGACCATCCGCAGTGCGACGCCGTCCGGCAGCACCGGCGCGGCCTCCTCGAGGGGCGCGAAGCCGAGTGCCCGATAGAGCGGCACACCCGGCAGCGTCGCCATGAGTTCGAGCGCGCTGAAACCCTCGCGCGCCGCCTCCAAGGTGCAGTGCTCCAGCAGGCGGCGAGCGAGTCCGCGGCGCGCGAAGCGCGGGTCGACGAAGAAGGCGCGGATGCGTGCGGGTTCGATGCGGGCGTCGAGAAGCGGGTCCGGACCGCTCTTCGCCTGATCGCCGCCGTAGAGCGTGCGTCGCCGGCTCCAGCCACCGGCCGCCGCGAGTTCTCCGCCGACCTCGATCACGAAGTAGGTCCGGTCGGCGATGAGCGCGGTGTCCGGCCCGAACACGAAGCGGAGGCCGCTCGCGATCTCCGCTTCGGAGTAGTAGCCGCGGCTGAGTCCGCGCACCGAGGCGTCGATCAGCCGGTGCAGCGCGGGAACGTCATCGGTCACTGCGGTGCGCAACGCCGGCGCATCGTTCCGGGCGCGGGCGTTGTCAGAGAAAGGGGTGGTCACGCCCTATATGAAGCACCTCCGGGTCCCAGGCGCCAGCAGACCGGTTCGCCGCCCGTTCCGGGGTGCCCGGAGCGACCGGGGCAGCGCATTCCGGCGGTCTTGTGGATCCGGCTCTTGACAAAGTGAAACTACGGCCGTAGTTCTACACGTGTAGAATAACCGGAGACCTTGCCATGGCCGAACCGATCGAACTCACCGAACTGCAGATCACCATCCTCCGCCTGCTCTGGGCGCACGGGGAGGCGAGCGTCGCCGAGATCTGGGAGGCGCTGCACGCCGAGCGCGGACTGGCCCAGACGACGGTCGCGACACTCCTGACGCGACTGGAACGTCGTGGGGTGGTGGCCCGCCGCGCCGACCAGCGGCAATACCTCTACCGCGCGCTCGTCACCGAGCCCGAGGTGCAGCGCTCCATGGTCGGTGAACTGACCGAACGGCTCTTCGAAGGCGATGTCACCGCCCTCGTGAATCACCTCCTGTCGTCGCAGGAGATCGCCCCGGGCGACCTCGCCCGGCTCCGCTCAATGATCGACGCCGCAGAATCCCGCTCGACGGAGGCCTCATGAACACCGCACTCGCATCCGGCACGCTCGCCTGGCTCCTCACCTACGCGTTGCACTCGACCGTGCTGATCGGCGGCGCCTGGCTGCTGCTGCGCCGGTGGCGGACCACGCCGGCGGTCGCCGACGTCGTCTGGAAGACGGCACTGCTGGGCGGGATCCTCACGGCGACCGCGCAGAACGTCATCGACCGTCGTCCGGCGGGGACCTTCGTCCTCGATCGGTCCACCGTGGTGAACGCGGGCGATCCGCGCGCGACCGGGGAGGCTGTCCTCGGCGACATCGGGGCAGGCGGCACCGGATTCAGAGCTGACGCCCGGGCCTCCGTGATGAGTCCCGCCGAGTCGCCGTCGCCGGTCGATGCGCTGGCGTCGGTCGAGCGCTCCTCGCAGCTCGCTGGTCCCAAGCCGGTCGCCGACGCATCGGCAGCCGGACTCCCCGCAGCGCTGGCGCTCACTTGGCTCTCCCTCGCCCTGCTCGGCATCCTGTGGTACGCGGGACGGCGCCTGATCCTCGTCGGCCGGCTCGGCGACCGTCGCCCGGTGGTGGATGGCGCAACGCTCGGGATGCTCGAGACGCTCCGCCGCGACACCGGCGCCCGCAGCCGGGTGCGCCTCACGAGCTCGACCGCGATCTCCTCTCCGGTCGCACTCGGCGGAGAGATCTGCCTGCCCGACGCGGCCCTGGTCGAACTCGACCAAGCCGCCCGGCGCGCGATGCTCGCGCATGAACTCGCGCACCTCGAGCGGCGTGATCCGCAGTGGCTCGCGCTCGCCTGCGTGCTCGAACGCGCCTTCTTCTTCCAGCCGCTCAACCGCCTCGCGCGCCGGGGCGTGCAGGAGAATGCGGAGTACCTCGCCGATGAGTGGGCGGCGCGCCACTCGGGCGGCGTCTCGCTCGCGAAGGCGCTCGTGAAGGTCGCGGAGTGGATCCAGGCCTCCCCGCTCGGCGTGCCGGTCGCGGGATTCGCCGAGGAGCGCTCGCAGTTGACGGTGCGCGTGACTCGGCTGCTCGACGGTGCGGCGAGCGTGCGGCCGCGGTCGCGCGCGGCCATGTTCGCGGCGGCCGCCGCGGCGCTGATGCTCATGGCGGCATTCGCGCCCGGCGTCGCCGGCGCCGCGCGCCTCCAGGGTCAGGGAGTCGCTCCGCCGAGTCGGCCGCCGGTCGCGTTGCCGCCGCGCGCCTCGGCACCGCGCGCTGCGCTGCCGCCCGAGCCGCGTGCCGTGCTTCCGCCGATCGCACCGATGGCCCCGATGGCCCCGATGGCCGCGGCGGCACGTCTGCCGTTCGATCTCGGGGGGTCCGACGGTCGGAAGGTCACGGCGGACACCGGCATCGTGCGCGCCGTGATGGCGCGGCTCCGCGACGATGACGCGGAGGTGCGTCGCGCCGCGGCGGATGCGCTGGGTCGCATGCGGCATCCGATGGCGATCGACGCGCTCGTGGCGGCGGTGTCGGATTCGTCGAGCGAAGTGAGTCGCGCCGCGCTCTATGCGCTCGGCAACTTCGATCGGAGCCGGGTCCCGGTCGCCCCGTTCCGGCGCGCACTCGCGCACGAGGATCCGGAGATCCGATCGCATGCCGTCCGCATGCTCGGCGAACTCCGCGACCGGGCATCGATCGCGTCGATCTCGAGGATGCTCGCCGACACCAACGCCGACGTGCGCATGGCGGCGATGCAGTCGCTGATGGAACTCGAGGCCCCGATCGGGGAGGACGTGATCCTGCGCGCGCTCGAGGATCGCGCCGAGGAGATGCGGCTGCTGGCGGCCTCGTTCGCCGGTGATCGCCAGCTGGTGGTCGCGGTGCCGCACCTGATCCGGATGCTCGACGACCGCAGCGGCAGCGTGCGCGAGACGGCGGCGCAGGCGCTCTCGGAGATGCGCACCGACGCGTCGACCGCGGCCCTGCGCCGCGCCCTGACGCACAAGGATCCCGCGGTGCGCCGCATCGCGGTCGAGTACTTCGGCGAAGGAGTGGATCCATGAGGCCGCTCGCCGCCCTCCTCGCGCTGGTCGGGGTCGCGTCGGCGGCGGCCGCCACGACCTTCGCGGTCCGCTCGTCGGTCGGAGTGACGGGGGGTGGTCCGGAGTCGCGCCGGCCGGGACCGGACTCCGCGCGGGTGGTCACGCTCTTCGCTACGCTCTCGACCGCGGATCCCGCGACATGCGAGATGGTCGCCGACCAGATCGGGAACTTCTGGTGGAGCGACGGTGACGGCGGGGTGGGACAGTTCAGCGATGTGCGCCGGTCGGCGCGGGCCGCGAAGGACTCGGTGTCGGGGCCGGTGCGGGACCCGGCGGCGATCCGGCTGCTGTCGGCATCGCTGGGCACCGAGGATCCGTGCGCGCGCCTGGTGGCGGCCAAGCTCCTCGGCAACAGCGTGGTGAGTGACGGTGAACTCACGCGACTGCTCGAGTCGACGCAGCCGAGGGTCCGGGAGGCCGCGCTGCGGGCCGCGGGAGAGCGCGACCGCCTCGCGTTGCGCGATCGCGTGGAGCGAATGCTCGCCGATGTGCCGGCCGTGGCCGCCATGGCCGCGTGGACGCTCGGCGAGTGGGAACAGAAGTCTTCAGTGGGGGCACTGAGACGCTCGCTCGCGCACGAAGCGGCGTCCGTGCGCGCCGCATCGGCCTGGGCATTGGGGGCGATCGAGGACCCTTCCTCAGCAGAGGCACTGGAGGCACGGGTGGCCTCCGACCCCGATCGGCGCGTGCGACTCGCAGCGATCCGGGCACTCGGTTCGATCGAGGTCGCGCGCTCCGCTCCGACGCTCGCGCGCGTGCTCGACGGTGGTGACGTCGGCCTCGCGATCGCGGCGGCCGAGGCGCTGCAGTCGATCGACGGGATCGAGGTCGCTCCGGACGCACTCATTCGTGCGGTCGACTCGCCCGACAGCGAACTGCGCACCGCCGCGTTGCAGGCCCTCCTGGGATTCGAAGAGGAGCGGCTGGCGCCCCTGTTCCTGCGGTTCATCGACGATCCCGACCGGGACGTGCGGGTGCGGGTGATCCAGTCGCTCGGCTCGATGCACGCGACGCAGGCGGTCCGCGCGATCACCCGGGCGCTCGACGACCGGGACCCGGAGGTGCGCCGCGCCGCGGTGGACGCTCTGGCGGAGATCGACGACCGGTAGGCATCTTCCGGCTACCTCAGCGGAGACCACATGGACTACGAGATCCTCGCGCTCAACTTCGGCTACGCCATCTTCGGCGTGGTGCTGATGTGGTTGAGCTACCGGCTGTTCGACCGGCTCACCCCGCAGGTGAACTTCCCCGAGGAACTGAAGAAGGGGAACGTCGCCGTCGCGATCTTCATCGGGTCGCTCTTCATCTCCATCGCACTCGTGGTGGGGAACGCGCTCAACTGATGCGTTCGTGCGGCTGGCGGGCCCGCTCCCTCGTGGCCGGGATGTCGCACCTGCTGTTGATCGGGGGGCCGATGTCCGGGCCGGCCGCGGCCGCAGGTGCGCAGACGCCGGCCGCGCTGGCAGCGCCGCCAGCGGCCAAGGCGCCGCAGCGCAGTCCGATCGCGCAGGCGCAGGTGCGTCGCGAGGCGGCGCGCGCCGACGGCCGCTATGACGACACCTTCCGCCGCTACTCCAAACGCTACTTCGGTGCGGCCTTCGACTGGCGCTGGTTCAAGGCGCAGGGCATGGCCGAGAGCAACCTCGACTCCGCGGCCACGAGCCAGGTCGGCGCGCGCGGAGTGATGCAGCTCATGCCGAGCACCTTCAAGTTCATCCAGTCGCGGCGCCCCGAGTTCGCTTCGATCGACGACCCCGAGTGGAACATCGCGGCGGGGAT
>JAIOPJ010000034.1 GCA_021413975.1 Gemmatimonadota bacterium | reverse complement strand
ATGTGACGACGCGCCCCGTCGACGGCCTTGCGGACCGCCTCCGACACTTCGTTCGCCTTGCCCGTCGCGATGCCCACCTTCCCCTGCCCGTCGCCCACGGCGACCAGCGCGTTGAAGGAGAACCGGCGGCCACCCTTCACGTCCTTGGCCACGCGATTGATCGCGATCACGTTCTCGAGGAGATCCGAACCCTCGCGATCCTGCTGCGGGGCGCCGCCACGGCCGCCGTCACGGCCGCCGCGACCATCGCGACCGCCGGGACCGCCGGGACCACGCCCACCAGGGCCGCCCGGACCACGTCCGCCCGGTCCACCGGGGCCACGGCCGCCGCCGGGACCGCCGCGACCGGGACCGCCCGGACCACGACCGCCGCCAGGACCGCCACGCGCGCCACCGGGACCGCCGGCTCCACCACCAGGACCACCACGGCGCCCAGCGGGCGCTCCACCACTCTGTTCAGCCATTTAGAACTCCAGCCCGCCTTCGCGGGCTCCCTCGGCCACCGCCTTCACGCGGCCGTGATACTGGTAACCGCCTCGGTCGAACACGACCTTCGTGATCCCTGCCGCCTTCGCCTTCTCGGCGACGCGCTTGCCGACCTCGACGGACTTCTCCGTCTTCTTGCCCGTCAGGCCCGTGTCGGTCACGGTCATGAGGGTCCGCATGAGCACGTCGTCCACGAGCTGGGCCGACATGTGCTTGAGCGAACGGAATACGACCAGGCGCGGCCTCTCGGCGGTCCCCTTCACCTTGGCCCGCACGCGGACATGGCGACGGGTGCGGAGTCCCGCACGGGTCTTCGGTACACGCTTCCCCGGCATTACTTACCTCCTGCCTTACCGGCCTTACGCCGGACGACTTCGCCTACGTACTTGATGCCCTTGCCCTTGTAGGGCTCGGGGGGCCGGAGCAAGCGGATCTCCGCTGCCACCTGGCCGACCTTCTCCTTGTCGGCGCCCTCGATCACGACCTGCGTCGGCTGCGGCGCGGTCAGCTTGATCCCGGCCGGCGTCTTGTACTGGATCTGGTGCGAGTAGCCGAGCGCGAGCTGCAGCCCGAAGGGCTTCACCTCGGCCTTGTACCCGACGCCGTTGATCTCGAGCTGCTTCACGTAGCCCTTCGCGCACCCCTCGACCATGTTGGCCACGAGGGTGCGGGTCAGCCCGTGCAGCGCCTTGTGCTTCGTCTCGTCCGAGGGACGCGACACCGTGATGGTGCTCCCCTCGTGCTTCAGGATCATCTCGCTGTGCAACGTGCGCGTGAGCTCCCCCTTGGGGCCCTTCACGTGCAGCGTGTGTCCGGTGAGCTTCACCGTGACGCCGGCCGGGACTTCCACCGGCAACTTTCCGATACGCGACATGGGGGGCTCCTTACCAGATGTAGGCGAGGAGTTCACCGCCGGTGCGCTTGGCGCGCGCCTCGCGATCGGTCATCAGCCCCTGCGAGGTGCTGAGGAGCGCGACACCGAGGCCGTTGCGCACGCGCGGGATCTCGCCGGCGCCGACGTACTGCCGGAGGCCGGGCGTGGAGATGCGCTGCAACTCGCGGATGACGGGCGTGCCGCCGGCGTACTTGAGCGCCACGCGGAGCACGGTCCTGCCATCCTCGGTCTCGAGGGTCTTGTAGTCGGTGATGAAGTTCGTCTGCTTCAGCAGGCGAGCGATCTCCACCTTCATCTTGGACGTCGGCATGTCCACGCGGCGATGCTTCGAAGCGACAGCATTGCGGATCCGCGTGAGCATATCGGCGATCGGGTCGGTCATGCTCATGGTGCTGCGGTCTCCTCTGGTTTCCGGCGGGGCCGGACCTGTAGGAAGGGATGGGGGTGGTTCCCGGGACAGGGTGTCGCGGGCCTTCCTCCGTTGAACTGCCGATGAAGGTGGAAGGATGGAGGGGGCGAGGCCGTACGGCCTCGCCTCGCTCATCCTTCAGCCGTCATCGTCGAACTACCAGCTCGCCTTGCGCACACCGGGGATCAGCCCCTGGAGCGCCATCTCGCGGAACGCGATACGGCTCAGCCCGAAGGTCCCGACGTAGGCGCGGCTGCGGCCGGTCATCTGGCAGCGGTTGCGCACACGGGCCATCGCGCCGTTGCGGGGGAGCTTCTGCAGCGCGACCTGCGCCGCCCGCTTCTCCTCGTCCGACGCCTTGTGGCTGCGGACGGTGTCGGCGAGCGCCTTGCGCTTGGGGGCCTGCTTGGCCGCCATCTGCTTGCGGCGCTCGTTCTTCTCGATCGTGCTCTTCTTGGCCATGTGTACGCTCTTCCTCAGCCCTGGACGACGATGGGCTTATCGTCGCCGCGGAACGGCATGCCGAGCTCCCGGAGGAGCGCGAACGCCATGTCATCGCGGTTGGTGGTCGTCACGAACGTCAGGTCCATGCCGTGGATCGTCTCCACGAGATCGTAGTTGACCTCGGGGAAGATCATCTGCTCCTTGACGCCGAGGCTGTAGTTGCCGCGGCCGTCGAAGGAGCGCGTGTTGAGCCCGCGGAAGTCGCGGACGCGGGGGAGCGCCGTCGAGATGAAGCGGTCGAGGAACTCCCACATCCGTGCGCCGCGCAGCGTCACCGCCGCGCCGATGTCCTGGCCCTCGCGCTGCCCGTAGTTGGCGATCGACTTCTTCGCCTTCGTCCGGATCGCCTTCTGGCCGGTGATCACCGCGAGCTCGTCGACGATCGCGTCGAGCACCTTCGGCTGCTTGATCGCCTCGCCCATGCCGACATTGAGCGTGATCTTCGTCAGGTTCGGGATCTCGTGCGGGTTGCCCAGGCCGAACTGCTTGGCCAGGCGGGGCCGCACGGTCTCCGTGTAATACGCCTTCAGTCGCGGAGCCGGGGCCGGGAGTGCGGCGCCCTTGTGCTCCTTGGGGAGCATCGAGGCGCGCTTCTCGCCGCCCTTCTCGCTCTTCTTCGTGGCCTGCGTCTTGGTCGTTGCCATTGGTCGGTTCTCGGTCAGCGGGCGTAACGGATCGGTTCGCCGCTCTTCGCGCTCACGCGCTCCTTCGAGCGCTCCTTCGTCTTGGGATCCACGTCGATCCGCGTGCGGACGCGCGTGGGCTTCCCCGACTTCGGGTCGAGGAGCATGACGTTCGACACCGCCATCGGCGCCGGCATCTCGATGATGCCCGACTGCTCCTCCGCCCGGCGCGCCCGGCGGTGCTTCTTGACCATGTTGATCCCTTCGATGGTCACGCGCCCCGTCTTGAGGTGCACGCGGACCACCTTCCCTTCCTTCCCCTTGTCGTCGCCGCGCATGATGCGCACGGTGTCGCCGCGGGAGACCTTCATCGGCTGCCGTTCGGCATTCCGCTCGTGGCGCGTGACGTTCTTGCTGCCGCGCGTCTTGCGGTGCGTCAGGATCCGCATCTCAGAGCACCTCGGGAGCGAGGGACACGATCTTCATGTAGCGCTTCTCGCGCAGCTCGCGGGCCACCGGCCCGAAGATGCGCGTCGCCTTGGGTTCGCCCTTGTCATCGATGATGACCACGGCGTTCTCGTCGAACTTGATGTAGCTGCCGTCCTTGCGACGCGTCTCCTTCACGGTGCGCACCACCACCGCCTTCTGCACGTCGGACTTCTTCACGGTGCCGTTGGGCAGCGCGTCCTTGATCGCCACCACGACCTTGTCGCCAAGGCCGGCGTAGCGACGGCGCGTCCCACCGAGGACGCGGATCACGAGGGCCTTCTTGGCCCCCGAGTTGTCCGCGACCTTCACGACCGATTCCTGTTGGATCATTGGTCTGCTCCCTTAACGCGCGCGTTCGACGATCTCGAGCAACCGCCACCGCTTGTCCTTCGACAGCGGGCGGGTCTCGACGATCCGGACGGTGTCGCCGACCTTCGCGCTGTTGGCCTCGTCGTGGGCCTTCAGGCGCGTGGTCTTCGTCACCATCTTCCCGTACACGGGATGCGGCACGCGACGCTCGATCGCGACCACGACGGTCTTGTCCATCTTGTCGCTCACGACCTTGCCCTGGCGCATCTTGCGCGCGGTCCGGCCGGTCGCTGCGGTGTTCACGGTCTCAGCCATCAGTTCTCCTCGCGCGCGTCAGCGCGCGGCCTCCGTCATGGTCGCCTTCTGGGCGAGCACCGTCTGGAGCCGCGCGATATCGCGGCGGATGAAGCGGAGCCGGAGCGGATTGCTCAGCGGCTCGGTCGCGCTACGGAACCGCAGGTTGAAGCGTTCCCGCTCCAACTCGGTGATGCGCGAACGGATCTCGTCCGCTCCCAGGTCCCGGATGTCCTTAGCCTTCATCGGTGTGCGCCTCCTCGCGCGCCACGAACTTCGTCTTCACGCCAAGCTTGGCCGACGCCAGCCCAAGCGCCTTCTGGGCGATCTCCTTCGACACGCCCTCGATCTCGAACAGCACGCGGCCCGGCTTCACGACCGCCACCCAGAGCTCCGGCGATCCCTTGCCCTTGCCCATGCGGGTCTCGGCCGGCTTCTTCGTGACCGGCTTGTCCGGGAAGATCCGGATCCAGACCTTGCCGCCGCGCTTGATGTGGCGCGTCAGCGCCACGCGCGAGGCCTCGATCTGGCGGGCGGTCACCCACCCCGGCTCGAGCGCCTGCAGGCCGTAGGTGCCGAACGCCACGGTCGCGCCCCGATGGGCGAGACCCGTGGTGCGACCCTTGAACATCTTGCGGAACTTGACGCGCTTCGGTGCGAGCATTGGTCAGGTCTCCTTACGCGTCGGACGAGTACGTCGAGGCGCCGCTGCGGCGTCCCTCGACGAGCTCACCCTTGAAGATCCAGACCTTCACCCCGATCGTGCCGAAGGTGGTCTTCGCGGTCGAGGTCGCATAGTCGATGTCGGCGCGCAGCGTATGGAGGGGCACACGACCCTCGTGATAGCCTTCCACGCGCGCGATCTCGGCCCCGCCCAGGCGCCCCGAGCACTTCACCTTGATGCCTTCCGCCCCCATGCGCATCGCGCTCTGCACCGCCCGCTTCATCGCGCGACGGAACGAGATGCGCTGCGCCAGCTGCGCGGAGATGTTGTCGGCGACGAGCTGCGCCTCGATCTCCGGGCGCTTGATCTCCTCGACGTTCACCCCCACTTCCTTGCCGGTCAGCTGCTGGAGCTCGTTCTTGAGCTCCTCGACGGCCTGACCCTTCTTCCCGATCACCACGCCCGGACGGCCCGTGTGGATCGTCACGACGACCCGCCCCGGCTTCCGTTCGATCGTGATGTCCGCGATCGCGGCGCCCGCGAGGCGGGCCTTGAGGTACTTCCGGAGGAGCGCGTCCTCCTTCAGCAGCGCCGGGAAATCCTTCTCACTCGCGAACCAGCGCGAACGCCAGTCCTTCGAGATGCCCAGGCGGAAGCCGATCGGATGAGTCTTCTGTCCCATTATCGCCCTTCCTTCGAATCCACGACGATCTCGACGTGGCTGGTTCGCTTGATCATCGGGGTCGCGCGGCCCATCGCGGCCGGCGTCCACCGCTTGAGCTTCGGCCCCTCGTTGACGATCGCGTGCGCGACGTAGAGATCATCCACGTCGAGCGCGTCATTCGACGCACGCGCCTTCGCTTCGGCGTTCGCCACCGCCGACTTGAGCACCTTCCCGATCTGCACCGCCGCGTGCTTCTTGCTGAACTGCAGCATCGCGAGGGCCTCGTTCACCTTCATGCCGCGGATCTGGTCGATCACGAGGCGCATCTTGTAGGGCGACTGACGCGTCGTCCGCTGCGTCGCCGACGGCGGCGCGGCGAGGGCTTCGGCGACATGGCGCTCCTTCCGTTCACGGCTCTTCCGGCTCATCGGTTACTTGCCTCCCTTCGCCGGGGCCGACGAGGCGGCCGGCGCGGCCTTCTTGTCGATCTTGTTGTTGCCGCTGTGCCCGCGGAACAGACGCGTCGGCGCGAACTCGCCGAGCTTGTGCCCGACCATGTTCTCCGTCACGTAGACCGGGATGAACTTGTTCCCGTTGTGCACCGCGAACGTGTGCCCCACGAACTCGGGGATCACCGTGCTCGCGCGCGACCAGGTCTTCACGACCTTCTTCTCGCTCTTCGCGTTCATCGTCTGCACCCGCTTGAGCAGGGCTTCCTGGATGAACGGACCCTTCTTGATGCTGCGTGCCATTGGTCAGGTTCTCCGGGTCAGCTCTGGGTGGCCTTGCCGCGCTTCCGGCCACGGACGATCAGACGCTGCGACGCCTTCTTCTTGTTGCGCGTCTTCACGCCTTCCTTCTTGCCCCACGGACTCACCACGTTCCGGCCGCCGCGCGTGCGGCCACCGTGCGGGTGGTCCACCGGGTTCATCACCTCGCCGCGGACCTTCGGACGGCGACCCATCCAGCGGGTCTTGCCGGCCTTGCCCCACGAGATCAGTTCATGCTCGGCGTTGCCGACCTCGCCGATCGTGCCGAGGCAGTCGCCGTGGATCATGCGCATCTCCGTCGAGGCCATGCGCACCGTCACGTAGTCGCCTTCCTTCGCCACGACCTGCACGCTCGTGCCGGCCGAGCGGGCCATCTGGCCGCCCTTGCCCGGCTTGAGCTCGACGTTGTGCACCGAGGTGCCGAGCGGCACCTCGCGCAGCGGGAGCGCGTTCCCCGTGCGCACGTCCGACCCCTTGCCGCTCACGATCGTGTCGCCGACCGCGAGTCCCTTGGGGTGGATGATGTAGCGCTTCTCGCCGTCGGCGTACTGCACGAGCGCGATGCGCGCCGAGCGGTTCGGATCGTACTCGATCGTCTCCACCGTCGCGACCTGCGCGTGCTTGTTCCGCTTGAAGTCGATGATGCGGTACTTCTGCTTGTGACCGCCGCCGAGGCGGCGCATCGAGATGTGGCCGTGGTTGTCGCGACCGCCGCTCTTCATGAGCGGCTCGGTGAGCGACTTCTCAGGCGTCGAACGCGTGATCTGGTCGTTGTCCGACACGGAACGGAACCGTGTGGCGGCCGACACCGGCTTGAATTGACGGATACCCATTTTATCAGCCCTCGAAGATCTCGATCGTGTCGCCCGCCTTGAGCGTCACGATGGCCTTCTTCCAGCGGGGACGCAGGCCCATGGCGCCACCGACCTTCCGGGGCTTGCCACGCTGCTGCGACGTCCAGACCCCCGTGACCTTCACCCCGAACAGCGTTTCGATCGCTGCCTTGATGGTGGTCTTCGTGGCATCCGGGTGGACTTCGAACGTGTACTCACCGCGCGCCTGGTACGCGGCCGACGACTTCTCGGTCACGAGCGGGCGGACGATGGTGCGGATCATGGTCGGCATCGGTTACTTCCCCTTCTTCTTGGGGGCGGCCTTGGCGGCGCCCTTCGCCGGCGCCTTCTTGGCCGCCGCCTTGGGAGCCGCCTTCTTCGCAGCGGCCTTGGGCGCCGCCTTCTTCGCCGCGGCGGCCGCCTTCTTCGGCGCATCCTTCTTCGCCTTCGCCACGGCCTTCGCGGCCTTCTCGGCGCGAGCCGCCGTGACCGGCGCCTTCTTCGCCTTCACCTTGTCCATCGCCTTCTCGGCGACGGGGGCCAGCTCATGCCCGAGGGCCGGAGCCTCCACGAGCACCACATCCGACCAGAGGATGTCGTAGGCGGTCACGTCGCTGTAGGGGCGGACCTCCACACCCTGCAGGTTGCGGGCGCTCAGGTAGACCGACGGCTTCGCGCCGTCCGTCAGGATGAGGACCTTCTTGCCCGAGGCGTCGACGCGCGAGACGAGCTCGGCGATCATCGACGTCTTCGGCTTGTCGTACGCGAAACGGTCGATCACGATCAGCGCCTGCTCGCGGGCCCGGGCGTTGAACGCGCTCTTGCGCGCCAGGGCACGGACCTGCTTGGTCAGCTTCTGGTCATGATGATGGGTCAGCGGGCCGAAGACGGTGCCGCCGCCGACGAAGACCGGGGAGCGCGTCGAGCCCGCACGGGCGCGGCCGGTCCCCTTCTGCTTCCACGGCTTCTGGTTTCCGCCCACGACGAAGCCGCGGGTCTTGGTCTGGTGATTGCCCTGGCGCTGGTTGGCGAGATACGCCTTCACCGCCTGGTGCATCACCGGCATGTTCACGGTGCCGTCGAACGTGCTGCTCGGCAGCGCCACGCGATCGCGCGGGGTGCCGAGCGCCGTGTAGGCCGCCGCATCGAAGTTCATGGTCTCGGACATCGTTAGCCCTGCTTGCGGACGAGGACGATCCCGTTGGTCGGGCCGGCGACGCTGCCGCGGATGTAGATCAGGTTGCGCTCAGCGTCGATCTTCTCGACGCGCAGATTGCCCTGCGTGTGCCGCTCGGCGCCGTAGTGACCGGGCATCTTCTTGCCCTTGATCACGCGCGACGGGTCGGTGCCGGGTCCGATGGAGC
Organism: Gemmatimonadota bacterium; assembly: GCA_021413975.1. GTDB lineage: Bacteria > Gemmatimonadota > Gemmatimonadetes > Gemmatimonadales > Gemmatimonadaceae > Pseudogemmatithrix. The sequence goes on along the minus strand of JAIOPJ010000034.1, from coordinate 1,447 downwards.
CGGGCCGGCGGTGCTTCGTGTTGCCGTGGGTGTTCGGACCACCGCCGATCCCATAGCGCTTCACCACGCCCTGGAAGCCGCGCCCCTTCGTCGTGCCGGTGACCTTCACCATCTCGCCGACGGCGAAGATGTCCACCTTCACGACGTCCCCGATGTTGTACGTCGGGATCTCGGCGCCCTTCCCCGGCGCATCATCGAGGCGGAAGGAGCGCAGCACCGCCGGGGCGGCCGTGAGGCCGGCCTTCGCCGCGTGCCCGAGCTCCGCCTTGTTCGCGCGACGCCCCTTCGGCGTGCGCTCCCCCTTCTTGGACTCGCGCGCGGTCCGCTGCGCGCCGTAGCCCAGTTCCACCGCCGCGAAGCCTTCCTTCTCCGTGGTGACGATCTTCGTCACGGGATTGGGGGCGGCCTCCACCACGGTGCAGGGGATCTGCATCCCTGCCTCGTCGAAGATCTGGGTCATCCCCAGCTTCTTGCCAATGATTCCGATCATCTCACTCTCTCTGGAAACGCTCTGTTAGTCGCGGCCCGGCGCCAGCATTCGTGGCGTCCGTTGCGGCCGGAGGACCGTCGGGCATGGGAGAAAGGCTCAAGGATGATTGATGAAGGTCACTGCGCCACTGCATCGCCGTTCCACTCTCATCCTCCATCCTGCTGCCTTCATCCGCGTCCCTATTCCGCCTTGATCTCCACATCCACGCCCGCCGGCAGGTCCAGCTTGGTCAGCGCTTCGACCGTCTGGGGCTTCGTGTCGAGGATGTCGATCACCCGCTTGTGCGTCTTCAGCTCGAACTGCTCACGCGACTTCTTGTCGACGTGCGGCGAGCGGAGGACGGTCCAGCGCTGAGTCTTCGTGGGGAGCGGGATCGGTCCGGAGACCTGGGCCCCCGTCTTCTCCGCGGTCCTCACGATGTCCGCCGAAGCCTGGTCGATCACGGCGTGATCGAACGCCTTCAGTCGGATGCGAATACGTCCAGCCATTGATTCTCCACTGGTCGCGTCCCGGCGGCGGTGCCGCCGGGACGCTTCCCGTTCGTAGTTAGGCGAGGATCTTGGTCACGACGCCGGCACCGACGGTGCGGCCGCCCTCACGGATGGCGAAGCGGAGCTGCTCCTCCATCGCGATCGGGATGATCAGCTCGATCGTGACCGAGATGTTGTCACCCGGCATCACCATCTCGGTGCCCGCCGGAAGCTCGATCGCGCCCGTCACGTCGGTGGTGCGGAAGTAGAACTGCGGGCGGTAGCCCTTGAAGAACGGCGTGTGGCGGCCGCCCTCTTCCTTCGTGAGGACGTAGACCTCGGCCTGGAACTTCGTGTGCGGCTTGATCGAGCCGGGCTTGGCGAGCACCATGCCGCGCTCGATCTCGTTCTTGTCGACGCCGCGGAGGAGGAGGCCGACGTTGTCGCCGGCGAAGCCCTCGTCGAGCAGCTTGCGGAACATCTCGAC
>JAIOPJ010000033.1 GCA_021413975.1 Gemmatimonadota bacterium | reverse complement strand
AGGACAGCTCGTCCTCGTCGTACAGTTCGGGGCGGCGGTTGGCGAGGGGGCGCAGCTGTGCCTTCTGGGCGTCCCGCTTCTTGCGCGCGATCGCTTCGGGCGACAGGGTCTCGGTCTCTTCGATCTCGATGCCGGTCATGGTGTGGTGCTCCAATTCCGCGGAGTGTTCGGCTCGCCGCGTCGAGGCGTGGGGTGGGTGGGACGGGAAAGGCTCCCGCGGCCGGACGGACCGGACCACGGGAGCCTTGAAGCATACCCGCCGAAGGGGGGTGGGTCAACTGCGCAACCGCTTGCCGCCGTTGGACCTGCCCTCCGCCACGGGGGACCGCACCCGTGGACCTGACCGCCGGTCCCGGTCAGCCCGCCGAGGCCCGCTGTGACTGCCGGGCGAGTGCCACGATCCGTGCGACCTGCTCCTCCTGCGTGAGGTAGGTCGTGTCGATCAGCACCGCGTCGACCGCCCGCTGCGTCTGCGACTCGTCCTTGGCGTCCCGGTGCACCAGCGTATCGGTCTCCTCGGCGATCTCGGCCTCGGTGGGCTGCCGCTCGAACCGCTGGATGAGCCGGCGCTTCGCTCGCTCCCACGGATCGGCCACGAGGAAGATCTTGACCCGGGCCTGAGGGAACACCGCCGTCCCCATGTCGCGGCCGTCCACCACCACCGGATGCCCTTCCGCCGCCTGCCGCACGAGCCCGTTCACCCACTCGCGCACCCGGGGCATCCTCGCCACCAGGGACACCCGCGACGTGACATCCTTTCCGCGGAGTTCGGCTTCCGCGGCCGCGCCATCCAGCCTGGCGTGGAAGGTGGTCTCGCCGGCGACCAGCGTGACGGTCGAGGATGCAGCGAGCACGAGGTCCTCGGTCCACTTGGCACTGTCGGGCTCCCGCCGCAGCGCGCTCGCGGTCGCGGCGCGGTACAGGGCTCCCGAGTCGACGTGGCGCATGCCGAGCTCCGACGCGACCCATTTGGCGGTCGACGACTTCCCCGACGCGGCCGGGCCGTCGATGGCGACCACGAGCGGACGGCGGCGCTCAGCGGAGTCGGACACGGGCGAGGTCATCCCAGAAGTTAGGGTAGGAGACGGCGACGCACGATGGGTCGTCGAGCTCGATCGCATTGCCCGCCAGCGCGCCGAGCACGCCGAACGCCATCGCGATGCGATGGTCGCCATGCGTCGTCACCCGGCCCCGCAGAGGACCGTCACCGCCGCGCACGACGAAGCCGTCCGGGAGTTCCTCGGCGTCGGCACCGATGGCGCGCAGGTTGGAGACCACGGCGCGGATCCGGTCGCTCTCCTTCACGCGGAGTTCGGCGGCACCGGTCACGCGGGTCTCGCCGGCGGCACGGGCGGCGACGCAGGCGATCAGCGGGAGCTCGTCGATGAGCGAGGGGACCTCGTCCGGCGTCACCACCGTCGCCCGCAGCGGGCCACCGGTCGCCACCACCGTCGCCACCGGTTCGCCGCCCTGCAGCAGTTCGTCGGCGTAGCGCAGGGTCACGCCCATGCGCCGCAGCACGCGGAAGGCGCCGGTGCGCCCCGGATTGATGCCGACGTTGGCGAGGGTGATGTCGCCGGCCGCACCGATCGCGGCGAGTCCCACGAAGAAGGTCGCGCTCGACGGATCCCCCGGCACGTCGATGTCGCCGGCATCGAGCCGCCCGCGAGGGACGAGAGTGACCGTGTGGTCCTCCGTGCGCACATCGACCCCGCGCGCCTGGAGCATGCGTTCGGTGTGATCGCGCGTGGCGGCCGGCTCATGGACCTCCACGGGGACGTCGGCCACGAGGCCGGCGAGCAGGATCGCGGTCTTCACCTGCGCGCTCGCGACCTCGGAGTGCCAGGTCAGCCCGTGCAACGGTCCGCCATGGACCATCATCGGCAGGCCCCCATGCTCGGGGAGCTCCACGCGCGCACCCATGGCCTCGAGCGGTGCCGCGACGCGCCGCATGGGGCGTGCGCTCAGACTCGCGTCGCCCACGAGGCGCGCCCTGAGGCCCGCCCCCGCGATGATGCCGGCCATGAGCCGAGCGGTCGTACCACTGTTGCCGCAGTCGAGTGGTCGCGTGGGCTCGCGGAGCCCACGGAGTCCGAGCCCCGCGATCTCGATCGTCCCCGAGGCGAGATCGGGGATGCTCGCGCCGAGCCCGCGGAGCACCGTCGCGGTCGATTCCACGTCGGCGGACCGCAGCAACCCGCGGATGCGGGATCGGCCCTGACCGAGCACCGCGAGCATGAGCGCGCGGTGCGAGATCGACTTGTCGCCGGGAACCCGCAGTGGGGCCATCACCGCGGGCGCGTCATCGCAGCCACGCTTCGAGGGCGGTCGCGAGATCGGTCCGTTCGTCGCGGTACTTCACGATGAGCGGCGTCTGCAGCGAGAGGCCCTCCGCCGCGGCGAAGCCCCCCTTCACCGCACGTGCACCCGGAACGACCACCGCGCCGGCCGGGATCTCGAGCGGCCTCTCGGGGGTCCCGCGGTACACCTGCTCGCGCACGAGATCGAACACCGGCGTGCCACGCGTGAGGATCACTCCCGCCGCGAGCACGGCCTTCTCGCGCACCACCGTCCCCTCGTACACACCGCAGTTCCCGCCGACCGTGACGTCGTCCTCGATCACCACCGGCGAGGCGTTCACCGGCTCGAGCACACCACCGATCTGCGCCGCCGCGCTCAGGTGCACCCGCGCGCCGACCTGCGCGCACGACCCCACGAGCGCATGCGAATCGATCATCGTCCCCGCCCCGACCCAACTCCCGACGTTCACGAACATCGGCGGCATGCAGACGACGCCGGGGGCGAGATAGGCGCCGCGACGGACGGACGACCCGCCGGGCACGACGCGCACGTTGTCGGCGAGCGTGAGCGGACGCGCCGGATACGTGTGCTTGTCGAAGAAGTGGAAGGGCGTGCCCTCGATGCCGTGCGACACGATGCGCCCCACGCGGAACCCGAGCAGGATCCCCCGCTTCACCCACGGCACCGCGTTCCAGTTGCCGGCGGCGTCCTTCTCGGCGGCACGGATCGCGCCCGACTCGAGTGCGCCGAGCAGCGTGACGACCACGCGCTCCGCCTCGGGAGGGAGTTCGTCGGCCGCGAGCGGGAACAGTCGCTCGACGAGCGACTCGAGCGCATGGCGATCGAGCCCGGTCACAGGCTCACCCCCGCCGCGGCAAGCGCCGCGCGCAACGCGGGTTCGTGCCGGGTGTCCATGGGGACGAGCGGCAACCGCAGCACATTGCGCGCCCGGCCCATCAGGGCGAGGGCCGCCTTGATCGGCATCGGGTTCGATTCCGCGAAGGCCGCGTCCACGAGCGGCGCGAGTCGATGATGCCCCGCGCGTGCAGCCGCGAGGTCGCCCCGGGCGGCGGACTCGACGAGCGCGGCGCAGGCGCGCGGGACGGCGTTGGAGATCACCGAGATCACGCCGTCGCCGCCCGCGACCATGACGGCGAGCGTGAGGCTGTCATCTCCGGAGAGGACCGCGAACCCCGCGGGCCGGTGGCGGATGATCTCGTCGATCTGCCCGAGATCCCCCGAGGCCTCCTTCACGGCGCAGATGTTCGGATGCTCGGCCAGCGCCAGCGTGGTCTCGGGCAGCACATTGCTCCCGGTGCGCCCTGGCACGTTGTACACCACTATCGGCACCGGCGCCGCGTCGGCGATCGCGCGGAAATGCGCGAGGATGCCGCGCTGCGGCGGCTTGTTGTACATCGGCGAGACATGCAGCAGGTGGCTCGCGCCGGCCTTGGCGAGTGCGAGCGACGCGGTGATCGCCGCGGCGGTGTCGTTGGAGCCGGCCCCGGCGATCACCGGCACCCGGCCCCCCACGCGCTCGACCGTGATCGCCACGATGCGTTCCCGTTCCGACAGAGAGAGCGTGACGGCCTCGCCGGTGGACCCGACGGGGACGAGACCATGGATCCCCTCGGTCACCTGCCAGTCGACGAGCGCGCCGAGCGCTGCCTCGTCCACGCGTCCCTGGTCGGTGAAGGGCGTGATGAGTGCGGTGATCGCGCCTCGCAACGGTGCTCTCATCGGGCGATCTCCCCCAGGAAGTCGTCGAGCGTGAAGACGCCCCGCCTGCCCACCAACCAGCGCGCGGCCGTGAGCGCACCGGCGGCGAAGACGCGGCGGTCGCGCGCTTCGTGCACGAGCCGGACCTGTTCGAACGGCGCGTCGAAGACGATCTCGTGCGTCCCGGGCACCTGCCCGGTCCGCACGCTCGTGATCGGGACGGCGCGACCCCCCGCGCGTTCGGCGACGCCCGCGAGGAGACGCGCCGTGCCGCTCGGAGCATCGAGCTTCTGCGCGTGATGCGTCTCGATCAGGTGCACGTCGAACTGCTGACCGACCTTCTCGAATTGACGCGCCGCTTCGGCGACGAGCTTCGAGAAGAGATGCGCGCCGATCGCGAAGTTCGGCGCCCAGAGGAGCGCGCCGGTGGACGAACGCACGTCCGACTCGACGCTCGCCCGGTCGGCGTCCCAGCCGGTGGTGCCGCTCACGACCGGCACGCCCGCCGCGGCGCAATCGCGGATGACGCCGGCGGCCGCCGCCGGCACCGTGAACTCGACCGCCACCTCGGCGCCCGCGAGCGCGTCGCGCGTGATGCCCCCTCGCGTCCGTTCCTCTCCGAGCGTCGCCACGAGCTCGAACCCCATCTCCGGCGCGAGCGCCGCCACGAGGCGGCCCATCTTCCCGGCGCCGATCACGGCCAGTCGCGTCATGCCGATCCCCCTTCGAAGAAGGCCGCGTGCAACCGACGCATCGCGTCGTGGACCGCGTCGCCGTCCACGATGAGCGTGAGATTGATGCCCGTCGCGCTCAGCGAGAGCATGTGCAGCCGGAGGTCCCCGAGTGCGGCGAGGGCACGGGCCATCGAGACCGTGCTCTCGCCGAGCCCGGCGCCGACGAGCGCCACGATCCCCCGGCCGCGCTCGACCGAGACGTCGCCGAACGCCGAGAGCTGGGCGACGATCGCCTCGAGATGCTGCACGTCGTCGACGGTCACCGAGACCGAGACCTCCGAGGTCGCGACCACGTCGACGGAGGTGCGGTTGCGCTCGAAGACCTCGAAGATCGCCCGCATGGTCCCCGGGGCGGCGAGCATGCGCGGCGAGCGGACCTTCACCACGGCGATCCTGGTCTTGCCGGCGATCGCGCGCACGGGGCGGCGCGGCGCGTCGAACGTGATGCGGGTGCCGCTCCCCTCCGGCCGCCGCGAGTTGAAGACGAAGACCGGGATCCCCTTCCGCACGGCCGGGGCGATGGTGCTCGGGTGCAGGACCTTCGCGCCGAAGCTCGCGAGTTCCGCCGCCTCGTCGAAGCGGATGTGCTCGATGAGGCGCGCGCCGGGGACCACGCGCGGATCGGCCGTGAGCATGCCATCCACGTCGGTCCAGATCTCGATCGCCTCGGCATCCATCGCGGCGCCGAAGAGCGAGGCCGAGTAGTCGGAGCCGCCGCGCCCGAGCGTGGTGGTGACGCCCTGCGCCGTCGCCCCGATGAAGCCGCCGAGCACCGGCACCTTCCCCGCGCGGACGAGCGGCAGGAGGTGCGCACGGCAGGCCATGGCGATCTCGTCCGGCCTCGGCTCCGCGCGGCCGAAGTCGTCGGAGGTGGCCATCACGCGCCGCGCGTCGACGAAGACCGCCGGCACGCCGATGCGCGCGAGGGCGGCGGCGACGATCGGTGCCGAGAGGCGCTCACCCATGCTCGACACGGCGTCGAGCGAGCGCGGTGTGACGTCGCCGAGCACCGAGAGCGCCTCGGCGAGATGCGCGAGTTCGTCGAAGAGGACGCCGGTGTCGGTCACGAGTTCGATGTCGTCCGCGACGCCGAGGTCGTCGATCGTGGCGAAGTGCCGCGCCCGCAGCTCCTCGATGATCGACAGCGCCACGATGAGCTGTCCGGCCGCGGCCTGCTGGCCGATCTCGATGAGGCGATTGGTGGTCCCCGCGAGCGCGGAGGTCACGACGACCGGGGCACGGCCGAGGCGCGCGCGGACGATGCCCGCCGTGCGCGCGATGGCCTCGGCGTCCCCGACCGACGTGCCGCCGAACTTCGCGACGATCACGCGCGCCCCGGCGGCACCCAGCCCAGCCGGCCGGTGGCCGCGAGCAACTCGGCGTTCAGGATCGAACCGCCGGCCGCCCCGCGGATGGTGTTGTGCCCCATCGCGACGCACCTGAGGTCGAAGAGCGCGTCCTCGCGCACGCGCCCGACGGTGACGGTCATCCCCTTCCCCGCCATCACGTCGCGGCGCGGCTGCGGGCGGTCGGGGGCATCGGTGACGAGCAATGGATGCTCGGGGGCCGACGGCAGGCCGCGCACGGAGTCGGCACCACGCCATTCGCGCAGCGCCTCGAGCGCGTGCGCCACACTCGGCTTGCGCGCGAACCGTGCCGACATCGCCACCGTATGGCCGTGCTCGACCGGCACGCGGTTGGCGTGCGCGCTCACGACGAACGGCGCCGGCACGATCGCTGCCCCGGCGAGCGTGCCCAGCATCTTCTGCATCTCGCGCTCCAGCTTGGGCTCCTCGTCGCCGATGTAGGGGATGACGTTGCCGAGGATGTCGAGCGACGGCACGCCCGGATACCCGGCACCCGAGACGGCCTGCATGGTCGAGAGGAAGAGCTCCGTGAGCCCGAACGCCGTGTGCAGCGGCGCGAGGGCCATCGCCGCGACGGTGGCCGCGCAGTTGGCGTTGGTCACCACGCCGCCGGCCCAGCCGCGCGCGCGCTGCGCATCGAGCAACGCGAGATGATCGGCGTTCACCTCGGGGATGACCAACGGTACGTCGGCCTCCATCCGGAGGTTCTTCGCGTTGCTCAGCACGAATCGGCCCGCCCGCGCGAAGGCGGGCTCGAGTTCCGCGGCGGCCGCGGCGTCGAGCGCGCTGAAGACGATCGGCGAGCGGACGGTCGCCGGATCGCAGAGCGTGACGGTCATGCGCGCGACGGCCGCGGGCATCGCGCCCTCGATCCAGCGCGTGACATCGCCGTATCGCTTGCCGGCCGAGCGTTCGGACGCCGCGACCTCGGCGAGCTGGAACCAGGGGTGGTCCTCGAGCAGGCGGATGAAGGTCTGACCGACGGCGCCGGTGGCGCCCAGCACTGCGACGGGAAGCCGGGTCACGGACGAAGGGGGGAGGATGAAGGCTGAAAGATGAACTGCACGGCGCGAAGCTAGGCGAGCAGGGTGCGTACGAGCGTCATGTACGCGTCGACGCTGGCGCGCAGTTCCGCTTCGTCGACGAACTCCTCGGTGGTGTGCGCCACGTGGATCGACCCCGGACCGAAGAGCAGCGGCTTCCCCCAGTTGCCCAGGAGCGGGATGTCGGAGGTGTACGCCACCGGTGCCGACTCGAACCCGGGCACGGTGTGGAAGTGCTGCGCGGGGATGAACGAGCCGTACTCGAGCTCGGCCCGCCCGTCGGCCCATGCATCGAGCGTCCGCTTCACCGGCGCGACATCGCCGACGAGTCGGATCATCATCTCCGCCTCGCAGGCGCCCGGGACGATGTTCGCCTCGGTGCCGCCGCGGATCAGACCGACATTCACGGTCGTCGCACCGAGGACCGGGTCGACCGGGAACGGGAGCGCGTCGAGCTCCGGCAGCAGTCGCAGCATGGGCGCGATCGCCGACTCGCCGAGATGGGCATACGCCGAATGCGCTTCGCGGCCCCGCGTCCGCACGATCACGCGCTGTGCTCCCTTGCACCCCGAGGCGAGCATGCTCTCCGTCGGCTCGCCATTGATCAGCCAGCGACTCGTGGCCGGCAGCTGGTTCGCGAGGCGTGCGCCGTCGGAGCCGCGTTCCTCACCCACCACGAGCAGGAGGTCGACGCGCTCCTCGCCGGAGGCCACCAGCGCGTCGGCCGCGATCATCATCGCGGCGGCGATGCCCTTGGCGTCGCAGGCACCGCGACCGTAGAGACGGCCGTCGGCCCGCTTGGGAGGCACGTACGGCGGGACGGTGTCGAGGTGGGTCGAGAGCGTCACGCCGCCCCCCTTCCGCGTGGCCCAGACGTTGCCGCGCCCCGGGGTCACCTCCTGCACCATCACGTTCCAGTCGCGCGCGACGAGCCAGCGGGCGACGAAATCGACCGCGCCCCCTTCATCGCGCGTGGTCGAGGGGATCGCGAGCAGTTCGGCGGCCAGAGCGACGACGTCGGTCATGGTTGCAAACTAACACCTTGTGGCGGGACGATCCCCGCGCTTGCCCCACGCCTCCGCCCCGCCTAACGTTCGCCTCATGCGGGAATAGCTCAGTTGGTAGAGCACAACCTTGCCAAGGTTGGGGTCGCGGGTTCGAGTCCCGTTTCCCGCTCTGACGTCGGATGCCGTAGGTCTTGTCTCGTGCGGGAGCGGCGGCGTGCCGCTCCCGTTCGTCTTTCCCCGGCCGGGGTGGCGAAATCGGCTAGACGCGACGGACTTAAAATCCGTTGGGAGGCGACTCCCATGTGGGTTCGATTCCCACCCCCGGCACTGTGAACCCCATCGTCCCCTTCCCGCCCACCACCGTCCTCTGGGTCGCCCTCGGTGGCGCGCTCGGGTCGGCACTCCGTTTCGCTGCCGGCGAACTCATGCGGCGGCTCCCCGCGCTCGCCGCATTCCCCTGGGCGACACTCGTGATCAATGTCGTCGGGTCGTTCGCCATCGGCTGGTTCCTGCGCTGGGCCTCCACGTCGCAGGTCACCCCGCAGATGCGCGCCTTCGTGGCGATCGGCATCTGCGGCGGCTTCACGACCTTCTCCACCTTCGCCGCGGAGAACCTGACCCTGTTGCAGGGCGGACAGGTGGGGCGCGCGGCGTTGCATGCCGCGTTGAGCTTCACGCTCACGGTCGGTGCGGCCTACCTCGGCTACCTGACCGCGGGCTCCTGACCCCCGGCCGCGCTCCGGCGCGGCCCCGACGCCGGCACTGACGCCGGCACTACGGCCGCACGCCGTGCGCGTGCACGCAGTACCAGGCCGAATACGCGAGCAGACCGCTCAGCGCCGCATCGCCACCATGCGAGATCGCGTGCCCCTCCGCATCGACGAACTCGGCGGCGAGGCCGTGGCCGAGCGGAGCGCGACGCAACCACTCGAGCACGTCGCTCGCCTCGGGGCCGAAGAGGCGCGCGATCTGCACGACGAGCCGGTCGGAGCTCCCGATGCGCTTGGCGGTGCGCCGATAGGTGGAGTCCGTGCGATCGACCGCTTCCCACAGCGGCAACCAGAGCGCCGACCCCACCGGATCGTCGTCGAGGGTGCGCTCGCCCTTGAGGTCGGTCGCGGCGGCGAAGGTCGTCTTCCCCTCCGTCCCCGCGGCGAACTGCCGGCGCAGCGCGGCGCGGACGGCCGAGGGATCCTGCACCTCCTTGGACGCTTCCTCGTCGAGCGTCTTGCCGAACGCATCGAGTGCGAAGGCGACCACGGCATTGCCATGCAGCGTGATCGGATGCGTGGCCGGGCGGCGGTCGAGCGTGACCTCGGTGCGATAGAGCGGCTGGTCCGTGTCGCGGCGCGAGGCGATCTCGTCGTGGGAGACGTAGAGGGTGTCGGCGAGCACCACCTCCTCCACGATCTGGTCGTCACCGGTCTCGCGGATGTAGCGCTCGGTCGCGACCGCGTACGAGGCCGCACCCTCGAGCGTGAAGCCGGGCTCGAAGAGCGTGCCGTCGAAGTAGTGGACCCCTCGCCCCGGCGCGTACCCGTGCACCTCGCAGGCGCGCAGGATGAGCTCGCGGGCGAGCGCCGGGTCGGCGAGCTGGATCGCGGGCACGGTCCACGCGAGGGCCTCCCAGTCGCGCACGGTCACGCCCCACGCGCACCACGGGGCACGGCTGCGCACGAGGTAGAAATGGGCGTCGTCGAGCGCCCGTCCCACCGAGTAGAAGTACGCGAAGAGCAGGTTGCGGTTGATGAGCGCGTCGAGCGAATCGAGTCCGGTGCCCTGTTCGAGGGCGCGCAGGGCGTCGCGCGTGGCGGTGAGCAGCGCACGCCAGCCACGCCGACGCATCACGCCCACCGTCGCCTCGGCCCCGTCACGCTCGGGTCCGGCGGCCAGGAAGAACGCCACCTCGGCGCGCTCGCCCGGCGCCAGCGTGAGCTCACGCGTGATCGAATAGCTCGGGGCGGAGCCTCCGTGCACCTGCACGACCGCCGCGCCGTCGGCGGCGAGCGCGAGTGCGCACACTCCGGGAGCTGCGGCACCGTCGAGGAGCACGACGTCGTCGGCGGCGCGCGTCACCCGGTGCGCGTCCTCGGCCGGGCGCGGCGTGCGCACGCGCAACTGCCGGTGACCGAGCGTGCCCTCGAGGCCCACCGCGACGGTGCGCGTGACCGTCCCGCGATTCTCGAACGCGAGCGCGTAGACCGCACCGGCGATGTCGGCGTCGCGACCGAACGGCGCGAACACCGTGCCCCGCACCACCATCTCCGCGGCCTGACAGGTGAACGTCGGGAGCCACTGGAGGGCCCGTTCCCAGGCCACGCCGCCGCTCGCCAGCTCCACCTTCACGCCGTCCACGGCGACCGTCGGCCGCGCGAGCGGCGCGCCGGTGCCCTCGAGGAAGTCGGCCGATCCGGCGAACTCCACCGCCGCCCGGGCGCCGCGATGCAGCAGGCTGACCGCGTGGATCGCCCCGTCGGCAGGATGGATGCACGGGAGGGCGAGCCAGTGGTTCCCCGTGATCTGCCAAGGCAGCGTCGGAAGCGGGGCGGCACCGAGGACGGGCGGGAGTTCTGAGAGCGTCACGTTACCTTGAACGGGGTATGACGCTAAACTAGCCGACCATCCCGTCAGCCGCGCCCCCTTCCCGCCCTCGTTCACCACGTGTTCGCTCGCTCGCGCATCCCGTCGGCTCTCCTCGCACTCGTCGCGGCCTCGCTCCTGGCCGCGCCACGCCCGCTCGCCGCGCAGCGCGTGATCGGCGGCGGTGACGACGCGGTCACGCTGCCCCGGGGAGGATTCCGCTTCTCGCTCGGCGGCGAGCATACCGCACAGCGCGACCGGTGGCGTGACGGGCGGCTCGAGGGGCTCGGTGGTTCGATCGCCTCCGGTGCGTTCGGCCCGCTGCAGTTCTCCATGCTCGCGCCGGTGGAGCAGACCGTACGCGACCTCGGCGTGAGCGGGTTCGGCGCCTCGCTCGGGGTGTCGACGCTCGACGCCAGGCAGCGTCTCTTCGTGACGCCGTTGACGGTGGAGTACGGGCTCAGCGACCGGATCACGCTCGGCGCGCGCGCCACGCTGGTGCGCTCCAGGATCGAGGCGCAGTTCCGCATCCGCGGCGACAGCGGACGCGCCACCCTCGGGATCAACCCGATCATCGGTGGCAGTGCCGTCGCCGCGAACAACCTCACGGCGATCGGGGCGTACGCCACCGCCGCCACGAACCTCGCCGCGCGGCGCACGGCCTGCGAAGGCAATCCCGGCGCCGCGGCGCAGTGCCCGACCATCCTCGCCGAGGCCGCGTCGGTGGCCGCGCTGATCTCGCGCACGTCGGCCTTCGCGAACGGTCTCACGTCGCTCTACGGCGCGGGGCTCGTCGGTGGCCGCCGCTACGTGCCGCTCGCGGGCTCGGCAGCGGACTCGACCCTCCGCGCCCGCGCCGATTCCATGCGACTCGCGTTCGAGCGCTACGGCATCACGAACGTCACGACGTCGACCGGACTCCCGCTCGGCGCCCAGCTCCCCGTGAGCGGCGAGGACATCGACCGGCTCTTCGCCGACTCGGTCGAAGGGTACGGCGCGCGCCGGATCAGCGATGGGAGCATCATCGAGCTCGGCGACGTGCATCTCTCGGCCAAGCTGCGGCTCTTCGACTCGTTCGGGGCCGGATCGTCGACGCGCTTCGCCCCCGGCTTGCGCGGCATCCGGCAGTCCGTGCTCGTGGACCTGCGACTCGGCACCGGGACTCCCGAACGTGCTGACGCGTTCCTCGACCTGGGCACCGGGACCGGCACCGGCGCGCTCGAGGTGCGCTCACTCACGGATGTGGTCGTCAACGGCAGGTTCTGGACGACGCTGAGCGTCGGATATGCGCTGGCGGCCGCGCAGGACCGCACGCTGCGCGTACCGTCGGACACCGGCCCCGCATTCCTGGAGTCGTGGCGCGAGACCATCGTGCCCGTGACGCCCGGCGCGCGGATCGACGTCGCGATCGCCCCCCGGTGGCACCTGAACGACTACATCGCGCTCGGCGCCCTTTGGCAATGGCGCGGCAAGTCGGCGGATCGCCACGACATCGACTCGACCGCGACCACGCCCTTCGGCGCCACCGTCCCGCTCCTCGGCTCGATCCTCGACGACGCGAGCAAGGCCTCGGAGCAGCGGTTCGGCATCACCGCCACCTACTCGACGCTCGCGGCGCGAGCGCGCGGTCGGCCCGGGATGGCGTTCGAGATCAACTACGCGCATCAGCAGTCGTACTCGAGCGGGACGGGCGTCGTACCCAAGCAGTGGGAGGACCGCCTGCAGCTCCGCTACTACACCCGCTTCCTGGGACGCTGAGCGGCACCCGGGGCGGCGAGGGTCGCCGCCCCCGGTTCGACGCGCGGCGCACGCTGTCCGGAGGCCAGGAGTTCGCGTGCATGCTCCCGGCTCGTCTCGCTCTCGGCGTCCCCGCCGAGCATCCGCGCGATCTCGTCCACGCGTCCCGCGTCGACCACCACCGTGACGTCCGATGTCGTCACGCCGCCCTTGGGCGCCTTGCGCACCACGATGTGGTGGTGCCCCCGCGCCGCGATCTGCGGCAGGTGCGTGATCGCGAACACCTGATGGTGCGACGCCACGTCGCGCATCGCGTCGCCGATCATGAGGCCGGTGCGCCCGCCGATCCCCGCGTCCACCTCGTCGAAGATCAGCGTCGGCACGCCGTCGAGGCGCGCGAGGATCGTCTTGAGTGCGAGCATCACGCGGGCGAGTTCGCCGCCGCTGGCGACGCGCGCGAGCGGGCGCGCCTCGTGCCCGACGTTGAGCGCGACACGGAACTCCACGTCCTCGGCCCCGTGCGCGGAGGCCTCGGCGCGCGCCGGGAGCTCCACGAGGAACCGTCCGTCCGGCATCCCGAGGTCGGGCAGCCGTGCCTCGACCGCCTTCGCGAGTGAGGCAGCGGCCTTCTTGCGCTTGGACGTGAGCTTGGCCGCCGCAGCCGTGAACGCCTCCTGCGCCTCCCGCAGCCGCGTCTCGAGCGCGCGGAGGTCCAGACCGGCCGTGTCGAGGAGGTCGAGCTCGGCGCGCGCCTCGCGACCGGTCGTCATCACCGCGGCGATGCTCCCGCCGTACTTCTTCGACAGGCGGAAGATCAGGTCGCGACGACGCTCGACCTCGTCGAGGCGGGCGGGATCGTGCTCGACGCCGTCGGCATACGCCTGTGCCTCACGCGAGAGCTCCTCGAGCGCGTAGTACGCCGCGTCGAAGAGCTCCTGCAGTCGCGACGTGGAGGGATCGATCCGCTGCAGCGCCCCGAGGGGCTTCTGCAGGTGACCGAGCCTGGCGAGCGCCGCCTCGTCGCCGCCGTCGAGCGCCTCGGTCACCTCGCGCATGAGTCCCTGCAACTCCTCCGCGTGCGTGAGCCGGCGCGCCTCCTCGTCGAGTCGCTCGTCCTCGCCGTCCTTGAGCGAGGCCTCGCCGATCTCCTTCGCGACGTGGGCCAGCCAATCGGCGCGCTTGGTGGCCTCGTCGCGGCGTGCCTGCAGCGACGCAATCGCGGCCCGCGCCTCCGCGAGCCGCGCATGCGTCTCCGACACCGCGGCACGCTCCCCCGCCGCCTCCCCGAAGGCATCGAGGATGTGCAACTGCGCCCCGGGCTCGAGCAGCGCCGGCGCTTCGTGCTGTCCATGCACGTTCACGAGCGCGCGCCCGATCTCGGCGAGCAGACTCGCGGTGACGGGCGACCCGTTCACCCAGGCGCGCGCGCGGCCGCCCGCCCCCGCGGGGACCTCGCGCTTGAGGACGAGCGTCCCGTCGCTCTCGATGCCGCGGGCGTCGAGCGCCGCGAGCAGGTCGCGCCGGTCCGCCACGTCGAACACGCCCTCGACGGTGGCCTTGTCGGCGCCGGTGCGCACGAGGTCGTTCGAGGCGCGTTCGCCGATGAGCAATCCCAGCGCCCCGACGATGATCGACTTCCCGGCCCCGGTCTCGCCGGTGAGGACATTGAAGCCCCGCGCGAGCGGCAGGGTCACCGTGTCGATGATCGCGAGGTTGCGGATGCGCAGTTCGGTGAGCATGCCCTACACTCGCGGCATCGCGTCCGGGCACCGCATCGTCGCGCCGCCGCCATGGGCGCGGCCTTTCATCGGTCGCGCTCGTCGAGACCGCCCCAGTGCAGCTTGCGGCGCAGGCGCGAGAAGAAGCTCGTCTGCTCGAACTGCACCAGTAGCACCGGCGCGTCGGCCCGACGCACGATGAGGCTCTGTCCCGTGCCCAGCGCCGTCCCCACCTGGCCATCGGCGGTCACGAGCACCTCCTCGGGCGCGTCCTCGACGTCCACGCGCAGCACGGCGCCGGGAGGCAGGATCGTCGGCCGCAGCGCGAGCGTGTGCGGCGCCACCGGCGTGACGATGAGCGAATCGAACGTCGGCACGATGATCGGCCCCGACGCCGAGAGCGAATAGGCGGTCGAACCCGTCGGTGTCGCGATCACGAGACCGTCGGCCGCGAACGCGCTGATGAGTTCGTCGTCCACGAACACGCGCATCCGCAGGACGCGGGCGAACCCGCCCTTGTGGATCACGACGTCGTTGAGCGCGCGCAGCCGCACGCCCACGCTCCCGCCGTCCGCGACCGTGGTCGCGTCGAGCGCCATGCGCTCCTGCACCACGTACTCGCCGCGGGCGAAGGCGGCGAACGCCTCCGGGAACTCGTCGTGACTGCACGCGGTGAGGAAGCCCAGCTTGCCGAGATTCACGCCGAGCACCGGCACTCGCGCCCCGCCGAGGAAGCGCGCCGCGCGCAGCAGCGTGCCGTCGCCGCCGAGTGCGATGAGCGCGTCCACCTGGTCGGGGCGCGAGAGCTTCTCGCCCCCACCGGCCTGGGCGAGCAGGGCGTCCTCGAACCGCAGCGCGTACCCGTGGCCCGGAGCCTCCTGCCGCAGGAGCCGCAGGATGGCGGTGAGCCCGTCGTAGCCGTGGTGGCCGATCACCCCGAGCCGAGTGGTCACCCCGCGATCGCCTCGCTCTCGTGCAGCGCGCGCACCCGCGCCGCGATGCTCGCGGCGTCGAGCCCGCATTGCGCGAGCTGCCGCGCCCGCGACGCCGCGTAGATGATGCGGTCGGGCACGCCCAGCGCATGCACGCGCACCACCGGATCGTGCGACGAGACCACCGACGCCATGTACGCGCCGAAGCCGTTCACGACCGTCCCCTCCTCGACCACCAGCAGTTGCTGATGCGTCGCGAGCAGGGCCGTGAGGGTCGTCTCGTCGTACGGCTTGAGGAAGCGACAGTTCACGACCGTGACCTGCAGGCCCTCGACGGCCAGCGCGTCGGCCGCCTTGAGCGACTCCCCGACCATGGTGCCGGTCGCGAGGATCGCGACGCGCTCACCGCGGCGCAGCACCTCCCAGGTCCCGTACGGCACCGCAGGGACATCCTTCGCTGGGCCCACCAGATCGGGCGGCACGTCGCGCGGGTATCGCACCGCGAACGGTCCCGCCTCGTGCGCCACCGCCGTCTTGAGGAGTCCCACCAGCTCGGCGCCGTCCTTGGGCGCCGTCACCGTCATGTGCGGCACCGCGAGCATGTACGCGATGTCGTAGACCCCCGCGTGCGTCTCGCCGTCCTCGCCCACGAGACCGGCGCGGTCCATCGCGAAGATCACCGGCAGCGACTGGATCGCCACGTCGTGGATGATGTTGTCGTACGCGCGCTGCAGGAACGTGGAGTAGATCACGACGACCGGCTTCGCGCCCTGCGTCGCCATGCCGGCGGCGAACGTGACCCCGTGCCCTTCCGCGATCCCCACGTCGAAGAAGCGGGAGGGATGCTGCTTGGCGATGATCCCGGTGCCCGTGCCGCTGGGCATCGCCGCGGTGATCGCGACGACGTTCGCCTGCGTCTCCATGATCTCCGCCAGCGCCTTGCCGAACACCGCCGTGTAGTTCGGGTTCGCGGTCGAGACCTTGAGCTGCTTCCCCGTCGCCGGGTCGTGCCCCGGGGGCAGCGCATGCCACTTCTCGCCGTGATCGCCGGCGGGGAATCCCTTCCCCTTGGTGGTGATCACGTGCACGAGCCGCGGTCCCTTGAACTCGGCCACCGCGCGGAAGGTCGCGATCATCTGCTCGATGTCATGGCCGTCGATCGGTCCGAAGTACCGGAAGCCGAGTTCCTCGAACAGGACGCCCGGCGTCAGGAACGCCTTGACCGACTCCTCCCAGCGCCGCACGATCGCGCCCGCATCCTTGAACACGCCGGTGGCGTGATCGGCCCAGTCGCCGATCGCGCTGCGCAAGCGGTTGTAGATCGGGTTGCGCTGCACGCGCGTGAGGTACTTGTGCATCGCGCCCACGTTCGGCGCGATCGACATCTCGTTGTCGTTGAGCACGACGATGAAGTCGCGCGTGTTGGCGCCGGCGTTGTTGAGCGCCTCGTAGGCGAGCCCCGAGCCGAGCGAACCGTCGCCGATGATCGCCGCGACCTTGAAGTCCTCGCCCTTCAGGTCGCGACCGGCGGCGATCCCCACCGCGGCCGAGATCGAGGTCGCCGCATGCCCGGCGCCGAAGGTGTCGTACTCGCTCTCGGTGCGCTTGAGGAAGCCCGAGATGCCCCCCTCCTGCCGCAGCGTATGCATCCGGTCCCGGCGGCCCGTGAGCACCTTGTGCGGATAGCCCTGGTGCCCCACGTCCCACACGAGCTGGTCCCGCGGCGTGTCGAACGCGGCGTGCAGCGCGATCGTCAACTCGACCACACCGAGGCCCGCCCCGATGTGTCCCCCCGTCACCGAGCAGGTCTCGATCAGGAAGTCGCGCACGTCCTGCGCCAGTTGCCGCTTCTCCTCCGGGGTCATCCCCCGGATGTCGGCGGGACTCTGAACGCGATCGAGCATGCTCATCTGGAGCTTGGGTTGGGGGACATACGAAGATAGGTCGCCACGCTCACGAACGTCGGGCCACGACGAATCGGGCGAGGTGCTCGAGCTCCGGCGAGAGCGCGCCCTGGTCCTGCAGGCCCTGACAGGCCTCCTGCACCAGCGACTCGGCCCGCCCCGTGGCGCCGGCGATCCCCAGCAGCGCGGGATAGGTGCTCTTCCGCAGGTGCAGGTCCTTGCCTGCGGTCTTGCCCAACTCGTCGGTGGTCGCCGTGATGTCGAGGACGTCGTCGGTGATCTGGAAGGCCAGGCCGATCGACGCCCCGTAGCGACCGAAGGCCGCCAGCATCGCCGGGGAGGCGTTCGCGGCCAGTCCTCCGAGTCGCATCGCGGCCTCGATGAGCGCGCCGGTCTTGCAGCGGTGGATCCGTTCGAGCTGGGCGAGGTCGAGCGAGAGACCCTCGCCCTCGAGGTCGAGGAGCTGGCCCCCGATCATGCCGCCCGCCCCGGACGCCTGCATGAGGGTCCGCACGATGGCGCCACGGACCTCCCGCGAGAGCCCGAGGCCCTGCGCGGCCTCGTCCGCCGCATGCGCGGCCAGTGGCACCATCGCCATGCCGGCGGCCGTCGCCGCTCCGACGCCGTAGACCTTGTGCACCGTCGCACGGCCGCGCCGCATGTCGTCGTCGTCCATGCAGGGGAGGTCGTCGTGCACGAGCGAGTACGCGTGGACGACCTCGACCGCCGCGGCGAGGGCGCTCACGTCCCCCGTGCCGCCCGCGGCCCGGTACGCCTCCATCACGAGGATCGCCCGCAGGCGTTTCCCCTCGCCGACGAGCGCATAGCGGATCGCGTCGGCGACCGGCCCGGTCTCTCCCGCCAGCGTCCGCGCCACCAGCTGCTCCAGCGCCCGCGCCACGGCGGCCCGGTCGAGCGCGAAGTCGATCGGCGTGAGGCCGGTCGCGTTCATTCCTTCGCCTCGAAGACGCCGTCCGACTGCTCGATCAGCGTGCGCACCTTGCCGTCCGCGTCCGCGAGCGCGGCCGAGGCCTCGCGCAGGCGCGTGATGCCCTCCTCGAACAGCTTGAGCGCCTCCTCGAGCGGGAGGTCGTCGCGATCGAGGGAGGCGGCGATCTGTTCGAGTCGGGAGAGGGTCTGTTCGAAGGTCATGCGTCCGTCCGCAGATGAGGGGCGTCGGTGTGCACCGAGTCGGTCGTGGCCCGCACGCGCCCGTCCCGCAGCAACAGGTCGAACGGCGTCCCCGGGATGAACGCCGCGCGCTGCGCCAAAGTTGCGCCATCCGCGCCCCGGGCGACGGCGAACCCGCGCGCGAACACGGCCAGGGGGCTCCGCGCCTCGAGCATCGCGCCGAGGGTCTCCATGCGCGCCCGTCGCCGCTCGACCGAACGGAGCCCCTGCGGCGCGAGCCGGGCCGCGACCCGGTCGACGCGCACGCGTCGGCGTTCCACCACCAGCTGGGCGCGGCGCGAGAGCGCATCGGCGCGCCGGTCGAGGTCACGGCGCGCCACCTGGATCCGGTCCTGCAGGCCGTCGGCCATCATGCCCGCGAGCTGGGTCACCAGCTCCCGCACCTCGGCCAGCACCGGCACGGCATGCTCGGCGGCCACGCTCGGGGTCGCGGCCCGGAGGTCGGCCACGAGGTCGGCGATGGTGACGTCGGTCTCGTGACCCACGGCGGAGATCGTCGGGACCGGGCAGGCCGCGATCGCCCGGGCGACCCCCTCGTGATTGAAGGCCCAGAGGTCCTCGCGCGACCCGCCGCCGCGCCCGATGATCAGGACCTCGGGCGCGGGGATCGCCACGCCGCGCCACTCGGCGTCGCCCCCCACCCAGCGCGCGAGCCGATCGAGGGCCCCGAGCAGCGACTCGGGCGCGGCCTCGCCCTGCACCGCGGCGGGGATCACCACGACGTGCACG
Organism: Gemmatimonadota bacterium; assembly: GCA_021413975.1. GTDB lineage: Bacteria > Gemmatimonadota > Gemmatimonadetes > Gemmatimonadales > Gemmatimonadaceae > Pseudogemmatithrix. Next base: position 186,666 of record JAIOPJ010000033.1, on the reverse strand, counting down.
CCGGGATTGCGCCGCCCGATCACGGCGATCACGTCGCGCAGCGCGGCCGCCTCCGAACTCGTGATCACCGCGACCGTGCGCGGGAAGCGCGGCAGCGCGCGCTTGCGGGCGGGGTCGAGCAGCCCGTCCTTCTCGAGCCGCGCCTTGGTCTCGTCGAACCGCTTCTGCCAGAGACCCTCGCCGTCGGCCTCGATCGCCGTGACCACGAACTGCATCTTGCCGCTCGCGGGCCAGACGGTGAGCTGGCCGTAGGCGCGCACCTGCAGTCCGTCCTCGAGCTTCTCGCGGATCCGGGCGGTGCTGCCCTTCCAGACGACCGACGGGATCTGCGCCTCGGCGTCCTTCAACGTGAAGTACCAGTGCCCGCTCGGGTACTTCTTGTAGCCGGAGACCTCTCCGCGCACCCAGAGCCTGGGGAAGGCGCCCTCGAGCACATCCTTCGCGGCACTCGTGAGTGCGTGGACGGACAGCGCCTCGGCGGAGGTGGCGCCGGCGTGGCTCACGCGCCGGCCGTGGCCTCGTGGCGCAGGCGGGCCGCGCGCACCGTGTTCGCCAGCAGCATCGCGATCGTCATCCGCCCCACGCCACCGGGGACCGGGGAGATCTTCGACGCGACGCGACTCACTTCGTCGAACTTCACGTCCCCGACGATGCGATAGCCCTTCGGTGCGGCAGGGTCGTCCACGCGATTGATGCCGACGTCGATCACGACCGCGCCGGGCTTGACCATGTCGGCAGTGACCATCTCGGGCCGGCCGATGGCCGCGATCAGGATGTCGGCCCGACGCGTGTGCGAGGCGAGGTCCTTGGTGCGCGAGTGACAGATCGTCACGGTGCAGTCCGCACCCTTGCCGCTCTGGATCAGGAGCGCCGCCATCGGCTTGCCGACGATGTTGCTGCGGCCGAGGATCACCGCCTCCTTCCCCGAGGTCTCGATGCCGGCCTCGGTGAGCATCACCTGCACGCCCGCCGGTGTGCAGGGGGCGAACCCGTCCTGGTCCCCGGTGAAGAGCTTCCCGACGTTGAACGGGTGGAAGCCGTCCACGTCCTTCGCCGGCGCGATCTGGCGGATGACCTTCTGGCTGTCGATGTGCTTCGGCAGCGGCATCTGCACGAGGATCCCATGCACCGCGGGGTCGGCATTGAGGCGGTCGATCAGCGCGAGCAGGTCGGACTCGGACGTCTCGGCGCTCAGGCGGATCGACTCGCCGTTCATGCCGGCCTCCTTGCACGCCTTCTCCTTGCTCGCGACGTAGACGGCGCTGGCAGGGTCGGCGCCGACCAGCACGGCGGTGAGGCCCGGCGTGATGCCCAGTTTCTTGAGTTCGGCCGTCTCCTGCGCGACGCGGAGGCGCACCCGCGCCGCGATCGCGACGCCGTCGATCAGTTCAGCGGGCAATGTTCGAGCTCCTCATCTCACGGATGGCGACGACCTTGATCTGGCCCGGGTACTGCAACTCGGACTCCACGCGGCGCGCGATCTCCTCGGTGAGCGAATTCATCCGGTTGTCGTCGACCATGTCGGGGTTCACGATCACGCGGATCTCGCGGCCCGCCTGGATCGCGAACACGCGATCGACGCCCTTGTAGCTGGCCGCGATCTTCTCCAGCCCCTCGAGGCGCTTGACGTAGGTCTCGAACGCCTCACGCCGCGCCCCCGGGCGGGAGCCCGAGATCGCGTCGCCGGCCTGCACGAGCACCGAGACCTCGCTCTCGTGCGGCACGTCGTCGTGGTGCGCGGCGATGCAGTTCACCACGAGCGGGTGCTCGCCGTACTTCGTCGCCACCTCCACGCCGAGCTGGACGTGCGTGCCCTCGTGATCGTGCGTGAGGACCTTGCCGATGTCGTGCAGCAGCGCGCCGCGCTTGGCCATGGCCACGTCGAGCCCGAGCTCGGCGGCCATGATGCCGGCGAGGAAGGCCACTTCCTTCGAATGGAAGAGGATGTTCTGGCCGTAGCTGGTCCGCCACTTCATGCGGCCGATCAGCTTGATGATCTCCGGGTGCAGTCCGTGCACCCCCACCTCGTACGCGGCCTGTTCGCCCGTCTCGATGATGCCGGCCTCCACTTCCTTCCGGGACTTCTCGACGACCTCCTCGATGCGCCCCGGGTGGATGCGCCCGTCGGCGACGAGCTTCTCGAGCGCCAGCCGCGCGACCTCGCGCCGCACCGGGTCGAAGCACGACACCACCACCGTGTCGGGCGTGTCGTCGATGATGACGTCCACACCGGTCGCGAGCTCGAAGGCCCGGATGTTCCGTCCCTCGCGACCGATGATGCGCCCCTTCATGTCGTCCTTGGGCAGCGCCACCGCACTCGCCGTGATCTCCGCGGTGTGCTCGGCGGCGATCCGCTGCACGGCCAGGGCGACGATCTTCTTGGCTTCGCGGTCGGCGTTCCGCTTGGCCGACTCGCGGATCTCGCGGATCCGGTTGCCGGCGTCGGCCTGCGCCTCCTCCTCGAGCCGCCGGATGAGCTCGGCCTTGGCTTCCGAGGCGCTCAGGCCGGCGAGCTGTTCGAGGCGGCGGCGCTCCTCGCCCACGAGCCCGTCCAGTTCGGTCTGGCGATCCTCGAGGAGCTTCTCGCGCCGTCCGAGCTCGCTGGCCCGGCGACCGAGGTCCCGTTCCTTCCCGTCGACGAGGTCGACCTTCTTGTCGAGCTGCTGCTCACGCTCGACCACGCGCTTCTCGACGCGCTCGACCTCCTCGCGGCGCTTGCGGGCCTCGAGTTCCCAGGCCTCGCGCACCTTCATCACCTCTTCCTTGCCGGAGAGGAGGGCCTGCTTCTTGGAGGACTCCGCCTCGCGCTCGGCCTCGGCCACGATGCGCTTGGCGACCTGCCCTGCCGATTCGCCGGCGGCGCGCCGGGCGGCTTCCTCCGCCGCCCTTCCCTTCCGGCTTCCGAATACGAACGCGATCGGAGAGGCGACCACGAGGGTGACGCCTATCGCGATCGCGATAGCCAGCTCGATTCCCATGTTGACACTCTATTGCGAAGGCGGCCTGCGAGCGCCGCGTACAAAGGGAAGCACTCCGGCCCGCCTGGTGCGATCGCTCTCCACCTGCCGGCCGTCCGATCTGGCACCGACGTGGGGTGCGCGATGGGGCGGGCTAACTGATGGGAGCGCTTGCACCTACGAGCCTTCGTACCTGCTCCGCGGGAACCTACGTTCCCCCCCCGGAAAACGCAACGATTCTGTACTCCTGTAAGTGACTGTCGGAATATGTGGACGCGAGGGGTATTGCGCCGTGGGCGAATGCGGCGCGTACTTCACGTTCGTGAACTCGAGTGGCACTCCTCCTGACCGCTCACCGAGCGTCGAACCCGACAGCGGGCCGCGGCCGTTCGCGTGGCACGGCACGGGCGAGGTGATCGTCGCCGACGACGAGATCGGGGTGCTCACCGTGACGGCGCGGGCGCTCGAACGCATCGGCCTGACGGTCACGCGTTGCGAGGATGGAGAGGCCGCCGTGGCCGTCTTCAAGGCCGATCCGGAGCGCTGGAGGCTCGTGCTCCTCGATCTCTCCATGCCGCGCTTGAATGGCGCGCAGGCGCTGACCGCCATGCGCCTGCTCCGGCCCGAGCTCCCGGCGGTGCTCTCGAGCGGTTACTCCGAGTCGGAGATGCGGGATACCGTGCCCGACGCGAAGGGCATCGTCTTCCTGCTCAAGCCGTTCACCGTGCGGTCGTTGTCCGAGGCGGTGCGTCAGGTCCTCGGCGAGTAGCGCCGAGGGACCACGCGATCAGCCGGCGGTCTCGCCGCGCTTGCCGGGCGGCAGCCAGCGCCGCAACTCACCCGACAGATTCCGCATCTCCGCCGACAGGGCCTCCTGCGCCGCACGTTCGCGGAAGAGCTCGTCGGTGATCGACATCGCCGCGAGGATCGCCGCCTTGCCGGGATCGGTGATCGCGGGGCTCTCGAGCACGCGGCGGATCGCCGCATCGACATGCGCGGCGATCGCCTTCGTGTGCTCCGGGGGCACGTCGGAGCGGATCGTGTATTCCTCCCCCACGATCCTGATGCGCGTCGAATGCACGGTCACGGCTCGCTCCCGAGGACATGTTGCTGGCGCAGGAACCGTACGCGGTCGAGCATCGCGCGCGTGCGCGCGCTCGCCTGCTCGAGCCGGGAGCGCAACCGTGCGTTCTCCGCCTCGAGCGCGGAGACCCGTTCCTCGGCGGCGGCATCCCCCGCGTCGGAGTTGCCGAGCGCCTTCAGGCGCGACTCGGCCTGATGCGCCCGGCGACGGAACGTCGAGAGCTCCTCGCCGAGATTGCGGACCAGGTGCTCGAGCTCGCGGAACGCGAGGGTCGAGCCGGGCTCAGGCTGTGCGCGGTCGGACACCGAGTTGTGCCTCCAGGGTCTTGAGCACGAGCGTACGCCGTCCCTCGATCTCCTTCTCGCGAAGGGTGCGCTCCGGATGCCGGAACGTCAATCGCCACGCGAGTGACCGCGAACCCGCGGGCACTCCGGCGCCACGGAACTCGTCGAACAGTTCGCACCGCTCGAGCTGCGGCCCGGAGACCGTGCGCAGCACCGACTCCACCTGCGCCGCGAGCACGGCGTCGGGAACGAGCAGTGCGAGGTCGAACTCCGCCGTCGGCGTGACCGGGAGCGCGCGGTACCGCACCGGCTCCGCGGCACGCGATCGCGCCGGGGCCGCGGCGTGCGCGTGCCCGCCGCGCCCCGCGACCGGGGTGCTCGGCATCTCGCCCAGCAGGATCTCCACGCCGAACGCGGGCTTGGCCCAGACCGGTGCATCGAGGGTCAACCGACTGACCTCGCCGATCACGACGCCTCCGGCCTGCACCCGCCAGAGGATCGGCGACTCGCCCGGGACCATCGCGATCTCCGCACCCGGATAGGCGGCGGCCGCGAGCGTGCCGGCGAGCGCCTTGGCGTCCCATTCATCGAAGGCCGGCGGCTGCGCCTCGGTGAAATGCACCGGACGGCGCGCCCCCATCACCAGCAGGCCGACATGCTGTTCCTCGCGCGGGAGCGCCCTGCCCTGCGCCGTGAAGGTCGTGCCCACTTCGAAGAATCGCAGATCGCCTTGCATGCGGTTCAGGTTGTACTCGGCGCGGCGCGCGAGCGTGTCGAGCACCGACCGGCGCAGGAACGGCTCGTCCTCGGCCAGCGGATTCGACACGCGCACGAGGTCCGCACCATCGGGACCGGCCGCTCGCCCCGACGTGAACGGCAGCGGGCGCACCTCGTGCAGCCCTTCGGCGACGAGCGCGTCGCGCACGCGGCGATACGCCGTGAAGAGCGGATGATCCGGCACCGTCCCGGGCCGCGCCCCGTGCAACGTGTCGGGCAAGCGATCGAAGCCGCGCAGCCGGGCGATCTCCTCGATGAGATCCACTTCGCGCGCGATGTCGTGACGCCAGCTCGGCGGCGTGACGTCGAGCGCACCGGCGGAGCCGGCCTCGCACGCGAAGCCGATCGACGTGAGCAGGCGACCGATCTCGTCACCGCCGACGATCTCCCCGAGCAGCAGCGCGACGCGGGACGGACGGACCGTGACGCTCGCTCGTCGCGCCGGGGCCGACCCGGCGTGGAGCAGCGCGTCGACGCGCCCACCGCCCACGTGGGCGATGAGCGCGGCGCCGAGCGACAGCATCTCGCCGAGGGCCGCGGCGTCGATCCCCCGCTCGTACCGATAGCTCGCGTCCGTGGAGAGTCCGGCGCGGCGCCGGCTGGCGCGCACGACCCGCGGGGCGAACTGCGCCACTTCGAGCACGACCTTCGTCGTCGCGTCGGTCACCTCGCTGGCCCGGCCGCCCATCACGCCGGCGAGCGCTACCGGCACCGCGGCGTCCGCGATCACCAGCATCGACGGATCGAGCTTGCGTTCCGTCCCGTCGAGCGTCACGAGCGTCTCGCCCGCGCGCGCGCGGCGGACGACGAGCGTGTCGCCACCGATCTTCGTCGCGTCGAAGGCATGCACGGGCTGACCGAATCCGTGCAGCAGGTAGTTGGTCGCGTCGACGATGTTGTTGATCGAACGCCCGCCCACCGCTTCCACGCAACGCTTGAGCCAGTCGGGGCTCGGACCGACGGTGAGCCCGCTGATGATCGCCGCGCCGTACTGCGGGCAGTCGGCGACATCGTCGAGGCGCACCTCGAGTCCGGCGGCGCGCACCTGGTCGTCGCCGCGCGCCGGTGCGCCCGGCACCGCCCCGAGCGCCGCGAGCTCGGCCGGCCGCTGCATCGCCGTGCCGGTGAGCGCCGCGATCTCACGCGCGACGCCGAGGTGCGAGAGCAGGTCCGGCCGGTTCGGCAGCACGTCGATCACCAGGCGCACGTCACCGAGCGGCAGCACCGTGAGCAACGCGGTGCCGGGGGCCGCGTCGGTGTCGAGCGCGAGGATGCCGTCGTGTTCCTCGCCCAGGCCCAGTTCGCGCGCCGAGCAGAGCATCCCGTTGGAGGTGAGGCCGCGGATCCTCTTCTTCTCGATCCTGAAGCCCGCGGGCATCATGGTGCCCGACCGGGCGAACGGGTACCGCGCGCCGACGGTCACGTTGGGCGCACCGCACACGACCTCGAGCAGCGTGCCGCTGCCGTCGTCGACCTTGTTGAACGAGAGCTTGGTGTCGGGGATCCGCTCGCTCTCCACCACGCGCGCGACCACGAACGGCTCGAGGTCCGCGCGCAGGCGCTCGAAGCCCTCGACGGTCGCGACGTGCGCGGTGATCAGGTCGCGCACGGCCGCGGCGTCGCGGCCGTGCGGGACGAAGCGGGCGAGCCACTCGTGCGAGATGTTCATGCGGTGGCTCGGTCGTCGGTCGGGCGGGCGCGCGTCATCGGGTGAACTGGTCCAGGAAGCGGACGTCGGAATCGTAGAGGATGCGGATGTCGGGGATGCCGTGGCGCGAGATCGCCGTGCGCGCCGGCCCCATGCCGAACGCCCACCCCGTGTAGCGTTCGCTGTCGAGGCCCGCGGCCTCGAGCACCGCCGGGTGCACCATCCCCGAGCCGAGGATCTCGACCCACCCCGACTGCTTGCAGACACTGCACCCCGCGCCGGAGCAGACGCCGCACTGCACGTCCATCTCCGCGCTCGGCTCGGTGAACGGGAAGTAGCTCGGGCGGAAGCGCGTCTTCGTGCCGGCGCCGAAGAAGCGGCGCGCGAAGTGCGCGAGCGTCGCCTTGAGATCGGCGAAGCTCACCCCCTCGTCCACCACGAGTCCCTCGATCTGCGCGAACATCGGCGCGTGGGACGGATCGAAGAAGTCGCGCCGGTAGACGTTCCCCGGCGCGAGCACGCGCACCGGCGGCGGGTACTGCTGCAGCGTGCGCACCTGCACCGGCGAGGTGTGCGTGCGGAGCACCTGATCCTCGCCGAGGTAGAGCGTGTCGTGCAGGTCCATCGCCGGATGATCGTCCGGGAAGTTGAGCGCGCCGAAGTTGTACCAGGCGTGCTCGGCCTCGGGGCCGAGGGCGATGGTGAAGCCGAGCTCGCGGAAGATCTCGACGACCTCGTCGATCACGAGCGAGACCGGATGCACCGCGCCCTTCCAGCGCGCTCGCGCGGGCAGCGTGGGGTCGATCGTCGGTCCGCTCGCGGGCGCCGCGGCGGCCAGCGCGGCCCGGCGCACCTCGAGCGCGTCGTCGATGGCCGCCTTGGCGCCGTTCGCGCGCTGTCCGGCCTCGCGGCGATCCTCCTTGGGAAGCGCACCGAGTCCCGACATGATGTCGGTGAGCCGGCCCGACTGGCGGCCCACGAGCGCATTGCGGACCTCGGTCCACGCGTCGAGGTCGGCGGCCGCGGCGATGCGGGCCGGGGCTTCGGCGGCGAGGAGGTCGAGCGCGGCGATGAACTCGGCGAGAGTCACGGACGGATGAAGGCTGGAGGATGGAGGATGAAAGATAAGGCGTCCCCGCAGTGCGCGGACCGGGCGCAGAAAGAAAGTGGCGGGCCGCGGAGATCTCCGCCGCCCGCCACTCTTCCATCCTTCATCCGTGAGCCTACTTCGCCGTCTTCAGCGCCGCCTGCGCCTTCTCGGCGATCAGCGTGAACGCGGCGGCATCGCGGACCGCGAGGTCGGCGAGGATCTTGCGATCCACCTCGATCCCGGCCGACTGCATGCCGTTGATGAACGTGCTGTAGCTCATGCCGTTGAGACGGGCGGCGGCATTGATGCGCATGATCCAGAGCTTGCGGAAGTCGCGCTTCTTGTTCTTGCGATCCCGGTAGGCGTAGACCCAGCCGCGCTCGACGCCTTCCTTCGCGGCCTTCCAGAGCTTGGACCGGCCACCGAAGGCGCCCTTGGCCGCCTTCATGATCTGCTTCTTGCGCTTGAGGCGCACCACGTTGGACTTGACGCGTGTCATGGTCGGAGCTCCTCAGGCCTGCAACAGGCGCTTCAGGTTCTTGGCTTCGCCGTTGGTCGTAACGGTCGTGGGGCGGCGGAGATTGCGCTTCCGCTTGGAGGTCTTCTTGGTGAGGATGTGGCTCTTGTACGCCTTGAGCCGCCGCACCTTGCCCTTCGCGGTGACGGAGAAGCGCTTCTTGGCGCCCTTGTGGGTCTTCATCTTCGGCATTGGTCCGCCTTGTCCTTTATTTCGGCGTGAGGATCATCGTGAGGGCCTTCCCTTCGAGCCGTGCCGGCGTCTCCACCTTCGCGACGTCGGCGAGCGTCTGGGCGACCCGCTCCACCACGGCCATGCCGATCTCGGGATGCGCGATCTGCCGGCCACGGAACATCAACGTCACCTTCACCTTGTTGCCGTCTCCGATGAACGACCGGGCGTGATTGGTCTTCGTGTCGAAGTCGTGCTTCTCGATGCCGGGACGGTACTTCACTTCCTTCAGCTGGATGATGTGCTGCTTCTTCTTCGCCTGCCGCGCCTGCTTGGCCTGCTCGAACTTGTACTTCCCGTAGTCCATGATCCGGACGACCGGGGGCCGGGCCAACGGCGCGACCTCGACCAGGTCGAGCCCGGCCTCTGCCGCCATGTTCAGGGCCACATCGACTTCGATCACACCCAGCTGGGCTCCATCAGCGCCGATGACGCGGAGCGGGCTGATTCGGATCTGCCGGTTGATGCGCGGGCCCCGCTTGGTGGTGTCCTGGATACGACGGCTCCTAACTGAAGAGGAAAACAGAAACGCGGACCCCTTTTGACGGAGCCCGCGTAGCCAACGACCCCCGTGCGGCGTTCACTCGCCGCGGGGCCGGGTGCTTCGGACTCCTGCAGCACGACGCCCATGAAGGCGAAGGCCAGAGGGTGGGGCGAGCAACAGGCTCACCCGCTTTACCAGATTGTCCGCTAAAGCTAGGCGGGGGGAGGGGTTAGGTCAAGCGGGGGCCAGCACGTGCGACTTGGCCCCTCGCCCGATCCGCCCCCACGCCGTGGTGGCATCGTGCTCGAAGACGACCAGCCAGCCTCCCGCTTCGGCGTCCGCCCACAGCGAACGCTTCGATTCGAGCGTCCGCAGGGGCTCCACGTCGTACCCCATGATCCAGGGCAACGGCACATGCGCCGCCGTCGGGCAGACGTCGCCCAGGAAGACGGCGGTCTCGCCGCCGCCGTCGATCACGATGCTCTGGTGATGCGGGGTGTGCCCGGGGGTAGGCCGCATGCGGATGCCGGGGACGAGTTCCGAGAGTCCGTCGACGACCGTGAGCTGACCGGAGGCGCGCAGCGGCTCCCAGTTCCGCGGGAAGTAGCTCGCCGCCGTCCGCTCGTTCGTGTGCGTGGCATACTCGAGTTCGCCCGCGTGCACGTAGTAGCGCGCGTTCGGGAAGGCCGGCTCGATCCGCCCGTCGGCCGTCACCATGGTGTTGCCACCCGCATGATCGAAGTGCAGATGCGTGTTGATCACGACCTTGATGTCCGCGGCCGTGTATCCCGCGGCCGCGATCGCCGCGTCGAGCATCGAGCGATACCCGGGGACCTCGGACTCGCATGCATAGATGTCGAGGAACTTCCGGTCCTCCTTGTTCCCCACCCCGGTGTCGAGCAGCACGAGTCCGTCGGCATGCTCCACGAGCAGGCAGCGCATGCCGAGCGGGATGCGGTTGCGGTCGTCGGCGGCGATGCGCTTCTCCCAGAGCGGCTTGGGAACCACGCCGAACATGGCGCCGCCGTCGAGGCGCTGGCCGCCCGCTTGCAGGGCGTGGATGCGGGTGCGGCCCAGGAGGCGGGAGTCGTGCAGCGGAGTGGGAGCGGGCATGCCGATAACTTAGCGGAGGATCGCCGCCGGCTACGCCCCCTCGGCGCCATCCGTCGCGCTCGGGAACGCGCGCAACCGCTTCGCCCGGGCCGTGCGCGCACCGAGCAGCACATCGAGATCGGCCCAGGTGTGCACGCCCCGGTGTGAGGCGTCGCGCAGCAGCCCGAGCAGGACCTGCGCCGTCGCCAGCGCGTCGCCCGACGCGCGATGGCGGTCCTCGATCGTCACGCCATAGTGGTGCGACACCGCGTCGAGGTTCCGGCGCGGCAGGTGCGCGAGGAGCTTCCGCGACAGGCGCACCGTGCAGAGTTGCGCCAGCAGCAACTCGCCGAGCGGCGTTGGCGCCACCCGGGCGAACTCGGCGCTCAGGAACCCGAAGTCGAAGCTCGCGTTGTGCGCCACGAACACGCGGCCGACCAGATGCGCCGCGAACTCCCCTGCGATGTCGGGGAACGTCGGGGCGTCGCGCACCATCGCGTCGTCGATGCCGGTGAGTCGGGTGATGTGCCACGGGATCGGCCGCCGGGGATTCACGAGCGAATGGAACGCGAGACTCACCACGTTCCCGTCGACGTGAACCGCCGCCACCTCGGTGACGCGGTCGGCGCCGCCGGGTTGCCCCCCCGTGGTCTCGACGTCCACCACGACATAGGGGAGCATGTGCAGTTCCATGGGGCGCAACCTAAGGGCCTCGGCGCGCCGGGACAGGCGCAATCCGCCGCCGAAGGGCCATTGAGTCCCGGCCGACGATCCGATAGTTTGTGAATGATTTCACAAGCCCTCTTCCCCGCCCAGTGAAGCACATCGCCGAATCCACCGTCCGTCGCCTCTCGCTCTACCTCCGCTTCCTGGAGGAGTTCGAGACGCAGGGCCAGGCCACCATCTCGAGCGGCGAGCTCGCCCTCTCTGGTGGCACGACCTCCGCGCAGGTGCGCAAGGACCTCTCGTTCTTCGGGTCGTTCGGCAAGCGCGGGCTCGGCTACGGCGTGCGCGACCTCATCGGGTCGATCCGGGAGATCCTCGGGTTGCACCGCAGCTGGAGCGTCGTGATCATCGGCGCGGGGAAGATCGGGGCGGCGCTCGCGCAGTATCGCGGCTTCACGCAGCGCGGCTTCAACGTCGTCGGCGTCTACGACAAGGACCCGTCACGCATCGGTGTCACGCTCGACGACATCACCGTGCGCGCCGACGCGGAACTGGAGCGCGACATCCAGCGGCTCAAGCCGCAGATCGCGGTGCTCTGTGTGCCCGGGGACGCGGCCCAGGCGCTCGTGGACCGCGTCACCAAGGCGGGGGTGAAGGCGGTGCTCAACTTCGCGCCGGCACAGATCCACGTGCCCAAGGGTGTCACCCTGCGCGCGGTGAACATGGCGACCGAGCTCGAGATCCTCGCCTTCGGGCTCAGCCACCCCGAAGAGCGCGCGTCGTAGGTTAGCCGACGGTCGAGCGCGCCCGGAGCAGCGCCGCGAACGCCTCGGCCCCGAGCACCTCGGGACGCACATCCCCGCTGAGCCCCGCACGCGCGAGCACGGCGTCCGCCTGCTCGGCGTCGAGCGACCAGAGCGTGCGCAGCACCCGCCGCAACTGTTTCCGTCGCAGGCCGAACGCGCCCTGCACGAGGAGCCGGAAGGGCTCCTCCTCGTCCTCGCGCACGACCGGATCGGTGCGCGGCGTGATGCGCACCACCGCCGACTCCACCTTGGGCGGCGGCTTGAACGCCCGCGCCGCGACGCCGAACAGCAGCTCGGCCCTGGCGAGTGCCTGCACATTCACCGAGAGCGCGCCGTAGTCGTCGCCGTCCGGCGGCGCCACGATGCGGTCGGCGACCTCCTTCTGCACGAGGTAGACCGCCCGCGCCGGGCGGGGGCGCCGCATGGCGTGGAAGAGGATCGGCGTCGTGATGTTGTAGGGCACGTTCCCCGCGAGCAGGTACGGCCCGCCGGCGAGGGCGGCGAGGTCCTGCTCGAGCACGTCGCCCTCGATGAGGGTGAAGCGCGGCTCGTCCTTCCAGCGCTCGCGCAGCAGCGGGATGAGGTCGCGATCGAGCTCGATGGCGATCACGCGCCCGGCGCGCTCGAGCAGCTGCGCCGTGAGCGCCCCGCGGCCGGGGCCGATCTCGATGACGGTGTCGTCCCGCGTCGCGCCGAGGGTGTCGGCGATGCGACCGAGCAGTCGCGCGTCGGTGAGGAAATGCTGTCCGAGGCGCTTCTTGGCGCGCGGCGTCTCCATGCGGGGCGCGCCCCGCTCAGGCGGTGCGCAGGACGACGACCGCCTGGTCGTCATGCGGCCGCATGCGCCCCATGTGCCCCTCGACGAGCGCGAAGACGCCGTCGACGATCCGCGAGGGCAACTCGCGGCGGCGGGCGCGGAGCACGTCGAGGACGCGCGGTTCGCCGAGCGCCGCGCCGCGCGCGTCGCGGGCATCGCTCACGCCGTCGGTGAACATCACGAGCAGGTCGCCCGCCGACCAGGGCCGCGAGTCGCCGTGCAGCCCCTCCGGTCCGAGCCCGAGCGGCGGGTCGGTCGCGGCGAGTCGCGTCGCTTCCCCGCCGGCGGAGATCACGAACGCGTGCGGATGTCCGGTGTTGGTCCACCGCACGGTCCCGGCCACCGGGTCGATCACGACGTAGCAGAGACTGAGGAACATCTCGGTCTCGCGCAGTTCCTCCTCCACGGTCGCGAGCAACGCCTGCACGGTCTCGGCCGGGTCGGCCGTGGTCTGTGCATGGATCGCGGCGGCGCTCATGACGAGCGCCATGATGAGCGCCGCCCGGTAGCCATGGCTCGAGACGTCGCCGATGAGCACGCCCGTGCGCCGGTCGCCGAGCCGGAAGAGGTGGTAGAAATCACCGCCGACCCCGTCGGCCGCTTCCACGCGGGCGGCGCAGATGGCATCGGGCGCGACGACGCGCGAGTCAGGGAGCAGGCGCAACTGCAGGTCGTGGGCGAGCCGCATCTCCGAGGCGAGTCGTTCCTGGTCGAGCGTGGCGCGCACGAGCCGTGCGTTCTGGATCGCCGTCCCGATCTGCGACCCCACCGCGGCCACGAGCTTCTCGTCCCCGGCCGTGAACGACGCGCCCGAACGACGACCGGAGAGGCAGACGACGCCGAGCGGGATGCCGCCCTCGGGCGTCGTCCAGACGATCGGCACGGTGAGCATCGCTCCCTGACGGAAGGGGGCCTCGAGGTCGCTCTCGAGCACCCCGGCGTTCACGAGCAGGGCATGGCGCGTGCGGAAGACCCGCGCCGTCACGCTCAGCGGATCGTCGGTCGGGATCGCCAGCGGCACGAGCGCCCCCGCGACCCGGAGCGTGGTCACGGGCCTCAGGAGGCCCGAGGAGGCGTCGTGCACGAAGAGCGCGCCGTACTCCGCGCCGACCGTCTCGGCCACCTCGAGCAGGATCGTCCGCGTGGCCTCCTCGAGCGTGACGGTGCGGCCGAGGATCTCGCTGATCGAGTAGAGGAGGTTGATCTCCTCGTAGCGCTCGGCGAGTTCGTCGGCCGCGCGCGACGCTTCCCACTGGCTCTGCAGCACCTGCGAGAGCACCGGGACCAGCACGCGCATCCAGCGCCGTGGCTCGGCATCGTCGTCGGCGACGGGACCGATGCCGAGCCAGGCGTGCGTGCGGCCCGGGATGCGCGCGACGAGCTGGCGCCCGAGCGCGGTGTCGCGCGAGCGGACCGTCTCGTCGTCGCCGAGCAGCTCGATCATGGGCGGCGTGACGTCCCCGCCGGAGGTGGCCGCCACCTCGATCGCCTCGGCCCCGCGCAGCCAGAGCACGGCCCCGCAGCCGTAGACCTCGCTGAAGGCGTCGAGGACGCGCGCGACGTCGCTCATCCCGGGCGGCTCAGCGCCGGAGCAGCGTGAGACGGACGACGTTGCCGTCGCCGCGGAATCGTTCGACGCGATCCATGAGCGACCGCATGAGGAAGAGCCCGCGTCCGTCCTCGCGGGCGAGGTTCTCGGACGTCGTGGGGTCCTGCGTGCAGGCCTCCAGGTCGAACCCCTCGCCCTCGTCCTCGACCTCGAGCACGAGGCGCAGTTCGGTCACGTCGGCGCGCAGGCGCACATGCTTCCCCGCACCCTCGCCGTTGCCGCGCAGGATCGCGTTGGAGAGCGCCTCGGTGAGCGCCACCGGCACGTTGAGGCTGAGTTGCCGGCCGGCGAAGCGGCACGCGCGACAGCTCCGGACGACCTGCGCGACGATCCCCTCGATCTGCTGGACATCGCTCGGGAAGCGAAGGTCCAGCGCCGCGTTCGACGCCATCTAGAAACTCTCGAGGGCGCGCTCTCGCGTGTCGGCGATCTGGAAGAGCGAGTCGAGCTTGGTGAGCTCGAACAGCGTCTGCAGGTCGTCGTTGAGGTTCGCGAGCCGGAGGTCGCCGCCGAGCTCGCGCAGGCGCTTGGCGAGCGAGACGAGGACGCCGAGGCCGGAGCTGTCGATGTAGCCGGCCTTGGCGAAGTCGATGAGCACCTTGCGGGCCCCCGCCTCCGCCTCGTCGAGCACCCGCTGTTTCAGTTCCTGACGATTGCCGACGATCAGCTGACCGTCCACTTCGACGACGACGACGTCGCCGTGCTTGATGACCTGCAGGCTCATGGCGCGCTCTGGCCGGGGTTCGCAGTGAAAGATGGGGACTGGTACTTGGTGCGCAACGCCTTGGCGACCGCCGGATGGACGAGCGCCTCGATGTCGCCGCCGAACCGCGCCACCTCGCGCACGAGCGAGGAGCTCAGGTAGCTCACTTCGAGCGAGGGGACCATGAACATCGTCTCGAGCAGCGGCGCGAGGTGCCGGTTCATGAGCGCCATCTGGTACTCGTACTCGAAATCGGCGACCGCCCGCAGGCCGCGGAGCACGATCTGGGCCCCCGCCACCCGCGCGAAGTCGACCACCAGGCCGCTGAAGGCGCGGACCTCGATCCGGGGGTCGTCGTCGAGCGCCGAACGGATGAGCGTGATCCGCTCCTCCACCGTGAAGAGCGGCTGCTTGGAGACGTTCACCGCGACGCCGACCACCAGCCGGTCGATGAACTTGAGCGAGCGGCGGATCAGGTCCGCGTGCCCGTTCGTGATCGGGTCGAAGCTTCCCGCGTACAGTGCCACTTTGGGCATCGTCAGTTCCGCCAGGGCCGAGAGGGGGCGATTCGAGAGGTCGGGACGTGCTTCATCGTTCCGGCGACCGGCACTGCGCCCAATCGCCGAGCGGGGCGGAGATCACGGTACCGTCGAGCAAGGTGAGGATCCCGGCGCCGGCTCCGGTCGTCAGTCCGGCACGATCACTGACGCCCATCAACCCGGAACGGCAGAGCACGCGCCCCGAGACCGCATCGAGATCGAGGATCGATCCTCCCGTCGTCGCCACGAAGACCCGTCCGTCGAGCAGGGTGAGGGACCCCCGAGCCGGCTCGACCTCCGTCCGCCAGCGTAAACGCCCGGTCGCGGCATCGAGCGCAACGATCACACCGATCGTGGGGAGAGGGACATAGATCGAACTGTCGGAGAACACGGGCGTCCCGGCGATGTGCCCCGCGACCGCCCGACTCGTTCCAGAGACCACAATCTTCCACCGGACGTCACCGTTTTCAACTTCCGAGCCCGTGATCACGACATCCTGTGCTGCTCCGCGGGGCGGACTCATGGGATCCAGGGGGAACGCGAGGAGTCGCTGGGCGATCCTCGCGATCTTGAACCGCCACCCGCTCGGTGTGCCTATGCCCACCTGCACGAGCAGTCCGCCATGCAGGGCCGGGCTGGAGTGCCCGAAGCCCGCCACCACGCCGTCCACCGACCGGCAAAGCAGTCGGCGGCCGTTCCGAGCATCGAACACGCACCAGCGCGCGGGCTCTGCCGAGACCACGACCAAGGAGTCCGCCACCAGCGGATTGCTCATCGGCGCCGCCGTGATGGAGTCGAGCGCGGACTCCCACAGCAGCCCGCCATCCTCCAAACGCCACGCGCTGACCTTCCCGCGCGAACCGAGGGTGATCACGCTCTCCCCGAACAGGACCGGTGCCCCCATGACGGAGCCCTCGGTGTACCGGATCCAGCGCAGCACGCCGGTGCCGCGCTCGACGGCGGCCACGCCACCCGGGGGTGTTCCGAACGACACGGGGCGCCCGGCGGATCGTTGCCAGTACTCGTTGTTGCCGAACGTCGCGACGATCGCATCCCGCCCCACGACCGGCTCATGATGGACCCAGTTGGGAAGACGGATCCGCCAACCGAGCGCGCCGGTCACGCGGTGGATCGCGGCCAGCTCGCCGTTCCCGTGCGCTCCGACGATGACCTGGTCGCCGGCGATCGCCGCGGAGGCGCGCAACTCGCCCGCGACCCGTGTGGTCCACGAAGGGCCGTCGTCGGCACCCGGCTCGCCACCCGGAGCCCGGCCGGTGCGTTCAGCATCGGCGCGGTGCTGGGGCCATGAGCCCCGCAGATCGGCCGGGGTGAATGGCGACTCGTCCCGGCCCACGCGGGGCAGCACGTGCACGGCCTGTTGCGGACGGCGGGCGATCGGTCGCGCGCACCGTGGCACACCGTCGGACACGGCTCCGCCGCGCCGCCAAGCGAGGTCACGGACGCTGATCTCGCACGAGACGCCGTCGAAGGTCAGCCGTGCGGACCAACCCGAATCGCCGGCGATGGTGATCCGGAGGTCCCCCGAGGCGGCCGCTGGCGACAGGCCCTCGACGGAGGCCACGTCCGTGGCATACGTCCCGAAGCGGAGGCGATGCTGCTCCTGCGCCACCGAGAGACGCCGGAGCTGCTCGACGGAGACCGCCTCGGCCCGATTCAGCGCGGGCGGAAGGAGCAGGAGCGGGATGACGAATCGCGCCGAGACGCCTGCCGCCACGGTGTGGCACAGCGTCCTGATGGCGCGTGTGCGCAGCCACCGAGGGAAGAGCGTCGCCGCGATCGCCGCCCCGTAGATGAGGGATACGAGGACGACCGAGACCCACGGGGCGAGTCGGAGCGTGGGGAATCGGGTGCCGCTCAGCACGCCCGCGAGCACGAACGCCGCCTGCGCCGCCCATGACGACGCGACGAGGCCCCGCATCATGTGTCGCGGCATCGATGTCGCCGAGGCACCGCCCTCGACGCTCATGAGGCCTCGGAGTCGAGCGAATAGATGCTCACCGCCGTCCGTCCGTATCGGCGGACGTCGAGCGTCGCGCCAGGCTGTGGCGGCGGCATCGGCGTCTCCCCCTCGTGCTCGACGGCGAGGACCGCGGCGAACGGCGCGGCGATCCATCGCGCGCTCAGAGCCGCCGCCGTCGGTTCCGCATACGGAGGGTCGGCGAACGCGAGGTCCCACCGCTCGGCCCTGTCCAGTACGAACGCCCCGGCTTCGGCCCGGTGTACGGTCGCGCGGTCCTCCGCACCGAGCGCGGCGATGTTCGCACGCAGCGCCGCGCAGACCTTCGGGTCGGACTCGACGAAGTCGCAGTGGGCTGCGCCGCGCGACAGCGCCTCGAGCCCGAGCGCACCCGAGCCGGCACAGAGGTCCAGGACGCGAGCACCCACGAGCCTCGGACGGACGATGCTCATCCACGCCTCTCGCACGCGATCGGCGGTCGGACGCACCGTCCCCGGCGGCACGGTGATCCGCCGGCCGCGCCATTCTCCCGCGATGATGCGCAACTCAGGCACCGGCGCTTCCCGACGCGCGGAAATCCTGCAGCACCGCCTGCAAGGTCCGCTTGCCCTGGTACTCGTTCACGTCCAACCGGTACGCCACGTCGAAGAGAGCGCCGGCGCGCAGTTCCCCTGCACGCGCGGCCATCCCCCAGCCGACGCTGTCGAGCGGACCTCGCGAGGTCTCCAGCGCCACCTTCACGCCGTCGGTCCCGATCTTCCGCACCCCGGACGCCACGCGCACGCCGCGCGCGATCATCACCGGGCCGGGATTCCCCACGCCGAACGGCTCCATGTGCCGCAGCGCCCGTTCGAACGCCTCGTCGGCGTCGTCGAGCGGCAGTTCCAGGTCGGTGCGCAACCGGGGGACGAGATCCCCGGGCTTGAGCAGTTCGCGTGCGACCGCGTTGAACCGCGCCGCGAACTCGGGGATCCGCGCTGCCTCGATCGTCAGTCCCGCCGCGGCGCGGTGCCCGCCATGCTTCACCAGCAGGTCGTCGCAGCGCTCGAGCGCGTCGTGCAGGTCGAAGGCGCCGATCGATCGGCCGCTGCCCTTCCCCACGCCGTCCTGCACCGCGATCATCATCGCCGGGCGGCCGGTCCGCTCCACCACGCGCGACGCCACGATGCCGATCACGCCGGGATGCCACCCGGTCGAGTCGAGGACGATGCCCCAGGTCGCGTCGAGGTCCATCGCGTCGATCCGGCGCATCGCCTCGTCGAGGATGCCGCGGTCCATCGCCTGCCGAGCCTCGTTGAGTTCCTCGCACTCCCGCGCGATGCCGTTGGCCGTCGCATCGTCCTCGGCCAGGAGCAGCTCCACGCCGCGGATGGCCAGTCGCAGACGGCCGAGCGCATTGAGCCGCGGCGCGAGCGTGAAGCCGATACGACCCGCGGTCAGCGGCTTGCCGTCGAGCCGCGCGGCGCGGATGAGCGCCGCGAGCCCGCGGTTGGGCGACTCCTGCATCCGCTTGAGCCCGAGGCGCACGAACACGCGGTTCTCGCCGCGCAACGGCG
Organism: Gemmatimonadota bacterium; assembly: GCA_021413975.1. Lineage (GTDB taxonomy): Bacteria > Gemmatimonadota > Gemmatimonadetes > Gemmatimonadales > Gemmatimonadaceae > Pseudogemmatithrix. The sequence goes on along the minus strand of JAIOPJ010000033.1, from coordinate 167,828 downwards.
CGACGTCGGCGACCGTGGCCAGCGCGACCAAGTCGAGCATCGCGTGCACGGCGCCCTCGTCGCCACCCAGCAGGCGCGTGACTTCGAGCGCGAGCTTGTACGCCACACCGACGGCCGCCAGGTCCTTGTCCGCCGACGTGCAGTCCACCCGCCGCGGATTGATGATCGCGAACGCCACCGGCAGCGACGCCCCCGGCAGGTGGTGATCCGAGATGATCAGGTCGATCCCTTCCTCGCGCAGGGCCGTGGCGGGCGCGAGCGCGGTCGTGCCGCAGTCGCAGGTGAGCACCACGCGCGCCCCCACGGCCCGCGCGGCCTCGACTCCCGCGGCGCCGAGGTCGTACCCGTCCTTCACCCGGTCGGGGATGAACGGCGTCACCTTGCCACCGACGAGGCGCAGTGCGCGCGTCATGAGCGTGGTCGAGCAGATGCCGTCGACGTCGTAGTCGCCATGCACGAGGATCATCTCGCCGGCGCGCACCGCCTGCGCCAGCCGCTCGGCGGCGCGCGGGAGGTCGATCAACGTGTCGGGGGACTCGAGATGCTCGAGCGCGGGGCGCAGGAACCGCTTCGCCTCCTCCACCGACCGGATGCCGCGCGCGGCGAGGAGGCGGCAGATCGCGAGCGGGACCGCCGCCTGTCCCGCACGGTCACCGCTGGGTCTCAGCGCGGAGGCGAGTTCCTCGGCGACGCCGGCTGGCGCGGCGGGAACGCTCTCCCACCGCGCCGCGGGACGCGTGTAGCTCACACCGCCTGGTACATCAGGACGCCACACACTTCGCAGAGCTCGATCGTGGTGCCCGACATCATCGCGTGCCGGCGCTGCATCGGGATCGCCGTGTCGCAGGCACCGCACGCGAGCGCATTCAGCGGCACGAGCACGTGCACGCGCTTCTTGTTCCTGATGCGGTCGTAGCGGCTCCGGAGCGCGGCTGGCACCTGCTCGGCAGTCACCGTGCGCTTGGCGTGCGCCGTCGCGAGGTCCCCGTCGATCGCCGCACGTTCGCCGGCCACCTCGGTGCGTGCCGTCGCCTGCTCGGCCTCGCAGGCGGCCAGGTCGGATTGCAGCTTGTGCAGCACGCCGCGCAACTCCTCGAGCTTGCGGTTGAGGACGAGCAGGTCACTCTCCTCCCCGGCGACGATCTTCTTCGCCTGCTCCATCTGCGACGCCGCCGCCGTCGCCTGCCGCATCGTCTTCACCGCATCGAGCTGTGCTTGGTTGCGGTCGATCAACGCCCGGTGCTCCGCGATCTTGTCCCGCAGGAACGCCTGCTTCTTCTCCTCCGCCGACACCAGCGCGCCCTGCCGGTCGAGGCCGTCGACGATCCGCTGCCGCCGGCTGTCGAGTTCGCGGATCCGCGGTTCGAGCGCCGCGAGGCGCGTCTCGAGATCGTGGATGACGAGGTCGTCGTTCTGCAGGGCGAGCAGGGACTGGATGTCGGACATGATTCTCTGAGATGTGAGATGGGAGATGGGAGAGGGGAGTGGGAACCCGCCCGTCATCTCTGGATAAACTTGGCTCATTGCGGCCCGAACCTCCACTGCCCGGGGCAAAGCGCCCCGCCGGCATTTCCTTCAGCCTTCATCCTCCAGCCTCCATCCCCGAGTCAGCGCCGTCGCCGCACCGACCCCCAGGACTGCACTCCCAGCGCCCGTTTCTCGTCGGTCAAGCGCTTGATCGCCACATTGATCCGATCCTTCTCGTCGGTGCTCGCGAGGGCCAGCAGCGACTCGAGGGACCGGATCCGCGCCTCGACCGAGCGCCCCCGGAGCATGCGGAGCCCGTCGGCGATGCTCTTCTTGGCATCCACCACCGCCTCCTTCTCGCCGCGCAGGTCCTCGTAGACGCGCACCGCATGCGGCCACAGCTCCTCGGCGATCACCTCGGGCGGGGCGTCGGCGCCGTGACGCAGCGTCGCCTCGTAGATCGCGCGGTAGATCGGGTCGCGCAGCACGCCTGGCGCGTCCTCCCCAAGCGCGTCCCGTTCGTCCGACTCACCGCCCGGCGACTCCTCCGCCTCGATCTTCCCGAGTTCCTCGATGATCTGGTCCTGCCACACCGGCTGGGTCAACAACACCCGCAGCAGCGTCTGCTCGGCGCCGCCCTGCTCCACTTCCGACTTGTACGGTCCGGTCGGCACCGGCTCCGCCTCGGGCGGTGGCGCGTCGGGCCACATGTCGTCGGGCCCCGCCTCGGCGCGGCCGGCCGACGGACGCTCCACCTTGCGCGTGGCCGTCGCACGGGCTCCGCTGCCCCGTCGCACGGTGTGCAGCTCGCTGAGCAGCACTTCCCGGGCGATGCCCGCGGCCTGCGCCGCACGCGCCAAGTAGAGGTCGCGTGTCACCGGGTCACTCGCCGCGCGGATCGTCGGCAGGAGCCGGTCGAGCGCGCGCCGCTTGTGCTGCAGGTCGGCGAACCATCCCGCGCGCTCGAGCAGCTGCACCTTGCGATCGAACACATCGAGCGCGCCCTCGACCAGCTTGTCCACCGCCTCGCGTCCCTGCTTGCGCACGAAGGTGTCGGGATCCTCGCCCTCGGGCAGGGTGACCACGCGCACCTCGAGCCCCTTGGCGAGCAGCACGTCGGCGGCGCGGAACGTCGCCTTCTGCCCCGGCCCGTCCGAATCGTAGAGCAGGAAGACGTGGCGCGAGTACTTGGTCAGGAGATCGGCCTGCTGCTCGGTGAGCGCGGTCCCCATCGGCGCGACGACGCACTCGATCCCCGCGGCCACGAGCCGGAGCGCGTCGAAGTAGCCCTCCACCAGGATCACCCGCTCGTCGCGACGGATCGGATTGCGCGCGTTCTGCAGGTTGTAGAGCAGCTTGCCCTTCTGGAAGATCTCCGAGTCGGACGAGTTGAGGTACTTGGGCTCCCCCGGTCCGAGCAGGCGGCCGCCGAACCCGACCACGTGCGCGCTCACGTCGTGGATCGGGAACATGAGGCGGTCGCGGAAGCGCGGGCGCGGCTCCTCCGTCTCGTCGCGCCGCACGAGCAGACCCGCCGCGAGCAGGCGCGCGTCGTCGTAGCCGAGCCCGTTGAGGTGCGCCCGCATGGCACCCACCTCGCGCGGAGCGAACCCGAGCCCGAACCGTTCGGCCACCGGCCGCGTCACGTCGCGGCTCGCGAGGTACTCGCGTGCCGCCGCGCCACCGGGTGCGTCCCACAACACGCGCGAGAAGTACTCCCCCACCGTCGCCTGCAGTTCCCACATCGGCTCGCGCGGGTCCGGACCGTCACGCTTCCGCTCGGTCTCCTTCACCTCCACGCCGCACTTCTCGCCGACGTACTTCACCGCTTCCACGAAGCTCATCCCGAGTCGCTTCTGCACGAAGGTGAAGACCGACCCCTTCTCGCCGCACACGAAGCAGGTGTACCCGCCACGCGGCATGACCGAGAAGTTGGCGTTGGTCCCCTGATGGAACGGGCACGGTCCCCGCCAGACCGACCCCGTCTTCTTCAGGCGCACATGCTCGCCGATGATCGCGACGATGTCGGCCTGCTGCGCCACCAGCTCGACGACCTCGTCGGGGATCACCGGAGCTCCGCCACGGTCACGCCCGCCCCGCCCTCGTTCCACGCGCCGAGGCGGAAGCTCTTGACCCGCTTGTCACCCTTGAGCATCTGCGTCACGCGCTCGCGCAGCGCGCCGGTGCCCTTGCCGTGGATGATCCGCAGCAGCGCGAGGTCGGCGCGGATGGCGCTGTCGAGCGCCTGCATCACGAGGTCGTCCACCTCGTGCACGCGCACGCCCCGCACGTCCACCTCGGGCTTCGCGTCGATCTCGGGCGCGTCGATGATGGCCACCTCCACGCGCTCCTCGCGCAGGTGCCGCGCCGAGAGTCGCCGGAGCGTGTCGAACGGCACCGTCATCTTGAGGGAGCCGACCGTGACCACCGCGTCGGCGCCGCGCCGTTCCAGCAGCTTCCCGGTCTTGCCTCCCAGCGTTCCCACGGCGACCGCGTCGCCGGGCGCGAGCTCGGCGGCCCGCGCATCGGCCGATCGCGTCTCGCCCCGCTCGGCGCGGGCGCGTGCGGAAGCCAGCGCGGCCGACCGCTCCGCGGCGTCGAGCGCCTCGAGCGCCTGCTGTTCGCTCGCCGCGCGCACCTCGAGTCCCCGTCGGGCCTCCACGGCACGCGCGTCGATCGCCGACGCGCCTGCCGCCTTGAGTTCCTTGATCGTGCGCTCGACCTCCTTGCGCGCCTCGAGCAGATAGCGCCGCGTGTCCTTGCGCGACTCACGCTCGAACGCGCGCTCCTGCTCCTTGAGCGTCCGCTCCCGCACCTCGATGCGATCGGTCTGCCACTGCAGGTGCTCCTGCGTCGCGGCCACCTCCCGCTCGCGCTTGCCGAGGCCGTCGGCGCGGCGCTCGACGTCGGCGAGGAGCGCGCTCAGGTCGCGCTCCATCTGCGGCACCCGCTCCTCCGCGCGCGCCAGGACCGCGGCCGGCATGTTCAGCCGCCGAGCGATCGCGATGCCGTAGGAACGGCCCGGGATCCCCTTGATCAGGCGATACGTCGGCGCGAGGCGCTCGGCGTCGAACTGGAGCGAGGCGTTGACCACGCCGGGAACTTCGCTCGCCAGCTCCTTGAGCGCACCCAGATGCGTCGTGGCGACGGTGGTCGTCCCTCGCCGCGTGAGCTCCTCGAGGATCGCGCCGCCGAGGGCGGCCCCCTCGAGCGGGTCGGTGCCGGAGCCCAGTTCGTCGATCAACACGAGCGCGTCGGCGGAGGCGTTCTCGAGGATCGCGGTGAGGTGCTTCAGGTGCGCGCTGAACGTCGAGAGCGAGGCCTCGAGACTCTGCTCGTCCCCGATGTCGGCGAAGACGTCGTCGAAGCAGGGGATCCGGCTCTCGGGACCGACCGGCGCCGGGATGCCGCTCTGCACCATGAGCGAACAGAGGGCCAGCGCCTTGAGCAGCACCGTCTTGCCGCCGGTGTTCGGGCCGGAGACGAGCAGGGTGCGCTCATCGGGGTGCATGGCGAGGTCGAACGAGACCACGTTCACCCCCTGCGCCAGCAGCAGCGGATGACGTCCTTCGCGCACGTGGAAGCCGTCGCGCGCGGCCACCAGGTCGGCGTCGGCGCACTCGGCCGCGAGCGTGTAGCGCGCGCGGCCGTAGATCGCATCGAGCGCGATGAGCGCCTCCTGCGCCGACGAGAGATCCTCGCGCTCCGGCCGCAGCGCCTCGGTGAGCTCGAGCAGGATCCGCTCGCACTCCGCGATCTCCTCGGCCTCGAGTTCGCGGATCCGGTTCCCGGCCTCGACGGCGGCGGGCGGCTCCACGAAGAGTGTCTGCCCCGAGTGCGAGCTGTCGTGCACGATGCCGCCGAGCGAGCCGCGCCCCTCGCGCCGCACCGGGATGACGTAGCGCCCATTGCGGAGCGTGACCGATCCGTCGTCCACGCGATGATGCGACTCGAGCTTGGACATCAGTCGTTCGAGCAACCGCACCAGGTCGCCCTCGGCGCCGCGCATCTCGCGTCGGATGCGCCGCAGCTGCGGCGAGGCGTCGTCCTTGATCTCGCCATCCTCGTTGAGCACCTGCTCGATCCGGCGCTCGATCGACTCCCGCGCGATCAGCGCGTCGGCGTAGCGCGCGAGCGGGGCGCGCGCGGCGGGATGCTTCGCCTCGTCACGCAGGGCGAGCTGCGTGCGGCGCGACGACTGGAGCAGGACGCCGGCGCTGCGCAGTTCCTTGCCCGTCCACGAGGTGCCCGCGACCCGCAGCCTGACGAGCGCGTCGGTGAGATCGGGCACCGCCTCGGGCCGCCACCCGCCCTCGCCCTTGATGAGGGCCCGCATGGCGGCCACGCGGCCATGCTCCGCGCGCAGCGCGTCGAGCGCCTCGTCACGATCGAGGTGCGTCCCCCCCACGCGCAACGGGCGCAGGGCGCGAATGCGCTCGGCGCCCGGTGAGCTGGAAGCATGACCCGCGACATGATCGAGCAGCCGCGCGAACTCGAGGACGTCGAGGGCGTGCGCCTGGAAGGTCACGCGGGCGGACCGAGTTCCTCGCGCGCGATGCGATTGATCACGGTGCCATCGAGCCGGCCCTTGAAGGCGGGCATCACCTTGCCCATCACGGCACCGATGTTCGTGGCGCCGGCGGCGATGGCGGCGCGGACCGCGGCGCGGACGTCGTCGTCCGACGGCGCCACCGGGAGCCAGAGCGCGAGGGCGTCGGCTTCCTGTCGTTCCACGGCGGCCAGCTCGTTCCGGCCGGCCTGTTCATACATCTCGACGGACTCCCGCCGACGCTTGATCGCCTTGCGGAGCACCTCGACGACGTCGTCGTCGGCGAGGGCCCGCTTCAGCTCGATCTCGCGATTCTTGATGTCCGACAGCACGGTGCCCAGCAACAGGACGCGACCCTTGTCCTGCGCCTTGCGGGCGACATTGAGCTCGCCCTGGAACCGTGCCGCCAGCGCCGACATCAGTTGGAGCGCGTGCGACGGTTCTTGCGTTGCGCGGTGTTGAGCTTCCGCTTCCGCTTCTCGCTCGGCTTCTCGTAGTGACGATGCTTGCGCAGGTCCGAAAGGATCCCGGCCTTCTCGCACTTCTTCTTGAAGCGCTTCAGCGCGCGCTCGAAGTTCTCGTCATCGTGGATGATGATTTCCGACAAACTGGTCTTCCCCCCTTCGTGGCGTTTGTGCGCCGGCTGGGGACTGGATGATGTTAGCCCATAACGATAGGCCAACGCGCGACATAGGGCAAGCGGAGCGCCTTAGTTCGGGCCGGACAGGCAGGCGAACCCAGCGGTCAACCCGGCGGCCAGCCGTGCGCGCGGCCGCCCAGCAGGTGCATATGCAAGTGCCCGACGGTCTGCCCCCCGTGCGCGCCCGTGTTGATCACGCAGCGGTACCCCGCGGCGGCGATCCCCTCCGAGCGCGCCACCTGCTGGGCGAGCATCGACATGGCCCCCACCACGCTGGCGTCCGGCACCTCGTCCAGCGACCCGAAGTGCTTCCGCGGGATGATGAGCACGTGCACCGGCGCCTGCGGCGCGATGTCACGGAAGGCGAGGCACTCGTCGGTCTCCGCGACCTTCGCCGCGGGGATCTCCCCGCGCACGATCCGGCAGAAGAGGCAGTCGGTCATCGGTCCATTCCGTTGGGGTCCACGCGGATCGCGTCGGGGTCGGTCACGAGTTCGAGCATCGCCCGCACGGCCGCCAGGCCCGATTGCGCCGCCGTCTCGAAGCGGAGGATGTTGCGTCCCAGCGTGACCGGGAGGAATCCCGCCGTCTCGAACGCGTCCATCTCGGCCGGTTCGAAGCCCCCTTCGGGGCCGACGGCCAGCGTGACGACGGGCAGTGGGTCACCGCGTTCGCGCGCGGAAGCGATCAGCGGCGTCAGGGCCTCGAAGATCGGACGGCCCCCCTGCTGCATCACCAGACAGGCCCCGGTCGGGCGCGCCGCGATCGCGTGCTCCACCGTCGCCTCCGGATAGAGCACCGGCAGGAAGGCCCCGCGACTCTGCTCCAGCGCGGCCGCCATCCGCATCCTCACCTTCTGCTGGAACGTCGGCCCCTCGCCCCGCGGGTTCACGTTCCGGCTGCGCCGGAACGAGACGGGGCGCCAGCTCGCGAGTTCCAACTCCGTCACCTTCTCGGCGAGCCAGAGCATGCGGTCCTTGTCGGCGACCGACAGCAGCAGGTGGATCGGCGCCGCGGGTTCGACCGCCTCCGCCGTCTCGATGCTCACGATCGCATGCCGCTTGGCGAGCTGCGTGAGCACCCCTTCGCCGCGCATCCCGGCGCCGTCCACGAGCCCGACGCGCACACCGGTCTCGAGGCGCCGCACCCGCATGTGATGCGCCGCGTCCTCGCCCAACGTGACGTTGCCGGGAGCGGAGAACGGGTCGTCGGTGACGAAGGTGGGCAGGCTCATCGCGACACCCGGACCGACCACCAGAGGTCCTCGTCATCCTCGGCCTCCACGCGCCACCCCTCGCTCGCGAGCACGTCGAGCATGCGCGGGCGCTCCTCCACGAGGATCCCGCTGAGGATGACGACGCCACGGGGCGCGAGCGACTCCGCGATGAGCGGCAGGAGCTCGACCAGCACCGAGGAGATGATGTTCGCGAGGATGATCCGCACCGGCGCGACGATCGGCAGCAGGGCGAAGGCATCGCCCTCGAGCACCGCGACGCGGTCCCCGACCCCGTTCGCCGCCACGTTCTCCTCGGCGTTGCCGATCGAGTCATGGTCCATCTCGATCGCGAAGGCGCGTCCCGCACCGAGCTTCACCGCGGCGATCGCGAGGATCGCACTGCCGGAGCCCAGGTCGGCGACCGAGTCGCCGGGACGGACCACCGCCTGCATGAGCCGCACCACGCCGCGCGTGGTGGGATGCTCTCCCGTGCCGAAGGCCATGGCGGGCTCGATCACGACGGTGGTCGCCGGGTCCATCCCCGCCGCGAGCCAGGGCGGCGTGACGGTGAGCTTGCCCAGTCGGTGCGACGTGATCCGGTCACGCCACCGCTCGGACCAATCGACGTCCTCGAGCGTGCCCGTCTCCGCGCCCATCTCCGCGTCGGCCGCCCTCACCGACGCGATGAACAGGGCCGGGTCCTGTTCCGCCGGCAGATGGGTGATGAGCCGATCCGCGTCCTCATGCACCCCTTCGGCGCCCGCCGCGAACATCGCCGCCGCGACCGCCTCGGCGCGGTCGCGATGCGACGGCGTGAGCTGGACCCGGTGCCACATGCTACGCGCGCCTCCTCATCCTGAGATCACTTCCTTCATCTTGGCCCAGAATCCCTTCTCCCGCTGCTCGGGGGGCTTGGACTGCACCGCCTGCAGCTGTTCGATCAGTCGCTCCTCTTCGCGTCCGAGGTCCTGCGGTGTCCAGACCTGCACACGCACATGCAGGTCGCCCACGCCGCTGGCGTTCACGCGCGGCAATCCCTTGCCGCGCATCGTGAAGACGTGCCCGCTCTGCGTCCCTGAGGGGATCTTGAGCGTGAGCGCACCGGTCACGCCGGGCACTTCGATGTCCGCGCCCAGCACCAGCTGCGGATAGGTCACCAGCGACTCGCAGTAGAGATCCTCGCCGTCGCGCTCGAACCGATCGTCCTCGACCACGTCGAAGACCACGATCACGTCGCCGCGCGGGCCGCCGCGCACGCCGGCGTTGCCGACGCCGCGCAGGTGCATGTACTGCCCCGACGAGACGCCGGCCGGCACCTTGATGTCGATCGTGTGCTCGCCACGCTGCCGCCCTTCGCCGCGGCACGACTTGCACGGGCTCGTGATCTGCACGCCCTCGCCCCGACAGGTCGGGCAGGGCGCGACGCTCACGAACTGACCGAAGAAGCTCTGCTGCGCGCGACGCACCTCGCCCTGCCCGGCGCAGGTCGCGCAGCGCTGCGTCTGCGTCCCCGGCTCGGCGCCGGCGCCTTTGCAGCGTTCGCAGGGGTCGAGCAGCTTCATCTTCACCTGCTTGGAGACGCCCGTCGCCACCTCGAGCATGGAGAGGTCGAGGTCGACCTTCACATCGGCGCCCGAGCGAGGACCACTCTGCTGGCGGCCGCCGCCTGCCCCTCCGAAGAGGTCGCCGAGGCCGAAGTCGCGCATGAAGATGTTGAGTGCTTCGGAGAGGTCCACATGGTGGAAGCCCCCCGCCCCGCCGGCTCCGCCACCGCGCAATCCGGCCTCGCCGTAGCGATCGAACGCGGCCCGCTTCTGGGGATCGCGGAGGACGTCATACGCCTCGGTGATCTCCTTGAACTTCTCCTCGGCCTCCTTGGAGCCCCCGTTCCGGTCGGGGTGGAACTGCATCGCGAGCTTGCGATATGCCTGCTTGATCTCGTCGTCCGAAGCGGTCTTCGCGACACCGAGCGTTGTGTAGAAATCGGCCATGATGGACGCCAGGGTGACTGGCCCCTGCCGTGCTGGCGGGGCCCAAGAGGAAGCTAACGGCTATGAGGCAAGGGCGGTGCCACGCGGCGGCAAGGGCGGGGTCAGTCGCCGAAGACCGCGACCCGGCCGCTCGATCAGCCGGGCGTCGGTCGCGGCGGCGACGGGAACTTGAGGTAGCGCTCCACCTCCCCGCGCGCCTCGAGCAGGCGCCGCACCTCATGCGAGACCTCGTCAGCGAGGTCGAAGTGGGTCGTGAGCCCGTCGACGGTCGCGGCGCCGGCGTGCAGCCGGAGCAGGTTGAGTCGCGTGGTCTCGAGCGTCGTGATCACGTCGCGGTGTCGCTTGGCCAACTCGTCGCGCACCTCTCGCAGTTCGGCGTACTCGGGGCCGGTCGCCGCATCCCCCGCGTCGGCGAGCGACTCGTTCAGCTGGTCGAGCCGCGTGCGCAGCGAGGCCGCGTCCTTCTGCAGGTTGTTCACGATCCCCGGTACGTCGCCGAGGGCCTTCTGCGTGACCTTCGGGAGCGACGCGAAGAGTTCACCGGCGGCCATGCCGATCGCCATCTCCGTCGCGCGGTGGGTCGTCGATGCGCCTGCGGCCGGACGGGCGCCGAGCTTGCGTGCGAGGGCGAAGGCCGCGCGGCCCACTCGTCCCGCCCAGAGCTTGGCCCACGACTCGGGTGAGGCATGGGGGCGCCGCGCGCGCAGCACCTGACGCACCGCGAGCGCCCCGATCGTCGAGAGCCCTGCGAACGGGATGAAGTTCGCGGCGAGCGACGCGCCGGCGAAATCACCGGTGGCGATCCCGGACACCCACATGAGCGCCATCATCGAGAAACCCGCACCCATCGCGGCGATGCCCGCGGCCCTTTCCAGCTGCTTCCGCTCGACTCGACCCGACGACGAGAATTCCTCCCGCAACTGCTCGATCTCGCTCTCGAACGCCGATCCGACATCGGCGAGGGAGAACCCCCGCCTGATCAGGCCGCGCGCACCCATCGTCATGGCGGCGAAGGGGATGCCCAGCATCGTGGCGGCGATCACTCCGACGCCAAGGAACGGACCGAGCCCGATCACGATTGGCACCGCACCCATCAGTCCGACGTACCCGACGACGAGAGTCCCCCCTCCCGTGAAGCGACCGTCGCGCTTCACGAACGCACGCAGCGCCGCCGGCACCTCGCGGCGCTGCTCCACGGCGAGCGTCAACTGCTCCGCGAGATGCTGCGCGCTCGCGGGACGGTGCTTCGGCTCCTTCGCCAGGCACTTCTCGATCAGGTGCGCGAGTTTCCGCGGTACCGATGCGCCCACGCTCGAGAGGGCCGGTGCCGCCGTCGCGACCTGTTTCGCCAGCACATCCACGGCGCGGGCGCCGCTGAAGGGCGGGCGGCCCGCGCAGAGGAAGTACGCCGTGGCGCCGAGTCCGTAGAGATCGCTCCGCGCATCGAGCTCCCCGCCCAGCGCCTGCTCGGGGCTCATGTACTCCGGCGTCCCCGCGACTTCGGGGCCGTCGTCGGTCCCGAGCGCCGCGGCGATCCCGAAGTCGGTCACGAGGGCACGGCCCGTCCCGCGCTCGAGCATGATGTTGTCCGGCTTCACGTCGCGATGCACCACGCCCTGCCCATGCGCATGTCCCAGCGCCCAGGCCACTTCACGCAGCACGCGCGTGGCCTCGGAGGCCGCCATCGGCCCGCGCGCGCGGACGCACTCGCCGAGCGTCTCGCCGTCCACGAAGGCCATCACGTAGAACACGAATCCGTCGGTCTCGTCGACCGCGAAGATCGGGATGATGTTCGGGTGCGAGAGCTTGGCGGCGAGCCGCGCCTCACGGAGGAACCGCTCGCGGAGCGCCTCGTCGAGCGCGCGCTCGGGCGGCAGGAGCTTGATCGCCACCGGACGGTCGAGCTGGACGTCGCGCGCGAGGTAGACCACGCCCATGCCGCCGCGCCCGAGCTCCCGGTCGATCGAGTATCGGCCCGCCACCGCGAGCTGGAACTCGAGGAAGAGCGGATCCACGCGCTCGGGATGGTTCACCATGCTCTCAAGGATGTCGCGCGTCGCATGCCCGCGCGAGGGGCGTCACGTCAGCAGGTCCGACACCAGCGACGAGGTGTGCGACACGAGCGAGATCACCTTCTCGTACGGCATCCGCGTCGGCCCGATCACGCCGATCACACCGGTGAGGCTTCCCGCGCGGTATTCGGCCGTCACCAGCGTGAGGCCGCCGAGCAGCAAGGAGCCGTGCTCGTCGCCGATCGTGATCGAGACACCGGTCGCGCCCGCTCCGGGGGCCGACGCGCGGTCGCGCAGCAGCGTGGCGAGCTCGGAGCGCGTCTCGGTGAGCGTGATCAGTCGCTTCATCGACTCGCCGCTCGCGAACTCCGGCTGGTCGACGAGGATCGAGGCCTGGCCGAGCACCACCGCGTCCGCCTCGAGCGGCGAGGCCACGTCGAACAGCGACTCGCCTTCCTGCAGGAAGATGTTCAGCAGTTCATGGGCGTCGCCGCCGGGAGTCGCGTCCCGCAGCCGCGTGCCGAGGCTGGAGCGGATCTCGGCGAGGGAGAGTCCCCCGAGGCGCTCGTTCAGCACCTGCTGCACCACCGAGATCGCGTCGTCGGCGATCTCGCCGCGGATCTCGATGAAGATCGTCCGTACGGTGCCGCCCTTGAGCGTGAGCACCAGGATGAGCTTCTCCGAGGTCAGTCGGACGAGCTCGAGCCTGAGCAGGATGGTCTGGTCGAGCCGCGGCCCGATCGCGAGCCCGAGTTCCTGCGTGAGCACGCCAAGCGATTGCGCCGCACGCCTGAGGATGGTCTCGATCGCCGAGCCACCGCCCGTGATCTGCTCCGCCAGGCGGTCCCGATCGATCGCCGCCGGTGGCTCGACCCGCATCAGGTCGTCGACGTAGACGCGGTAGGCCTTGTCCGTGGGGATCCGGCCGGCGGAGGTGTGCGGATGGAAGAGGAAGCCCTTCTCCTCGAGGTCCGCCATGGTGTTGCGGACCGTCGCGGGGGACACTCCGATGCCGGAGCGTCTGGAGATCGTCCTCGACCCCGCGGGCTCTGCCGTCTCCACATAGGATCGCACGACCGCCTCGAGGACTCGACGTTCGCGTTCTGAGAGCTCGTGGAGGGCCATAAGTCTAAGATTACGAACGACTTCGGATGGAAGTCAAGGCGGCGGCGATCGAATCGAGCCTGAGCCACCCCTGCGGTGACAGTGTCAGCGTGCGGTCCACCAACGTCGCCCAGCCTGCGTCTATCCAAGGAGTAACCGTCGTTATCTCACTATCACGGATAGTAAGTCCACCGGAAGTGCGAAGTCCGAGGTAGACCGCCTCCGATTCCCGCTCCGACGCGGTGAGGAGTTCGTCCCCGCCCCGCGGGTCCTCACCGCGACCCACACGGGTAGCCCAGTCCGCGTAGGCGGGCACGTTCCACCGACGGCGATCGCCGTCGAATCCGTGGGCTGAGGGGCCGAGCCCCAAGTAGGGCGCCCCGATCCAGTAGGCCGAGTTGTGCCGGGCCATTCGACCGGGGAGGCCGTAGTTGGACACTTCATAGTGGTCGAAACCCGCTCCGGACAGCAGCCGATGAGCCTCCATGAACTCGTCCGCGTACCGATCCTCAGGCGCTTCGACGACCTCCCCGCGGGCGGTCCAGCGACCGAGGGGGGTCTTGGACTCGACGGTCAGGCCATACAGGGAGATGTGGGTCGGCTTCAGCTCGAGCGCCTGCGCGAGGTCCCGCTCCCAGTCCCGGCTCAGGTTCCCTGGAAGGGCGAAGATCAGATCTATGGATATGTCGTCGATGCCGGCGTCGCGGAGCTTCGCGACCGCCTCCCCTGGGGCCTGTGGACCGTGCGCCCGGTGCATCCACTCGAGCACTTCAGGGTGAAAGCTCTGGACGCCGAGGGAGACCCGGTTGACCCCCGCCGCCGCCCAAAGGTCGGAAGCCTCCGCCGAGACGTCCTCAGGATTCGCCTCGACCGTGATCTCGAGTTCTCCACCGGATGTGGAAAAGTCATCCACACCGGCACTCCGTGCGATCTTGTTGAGAAGTGCGGCGACACCTGGTCCGCCGAGCTTCGACGGCGTCCCGCCGCCAAGATAGAGTGATCGAAGCCTGGTGGCATCGATGGAACTTCCGCGCGTTACCAACTCAGCCATTATGGCGTCAACGAACGCAGCGACCGGGACATCCTTTCGGACGGCGATCGCGAAGTCGCAGTACGAGCATCGACGGACGCAGAAGGGCACATGGATGTAGACGTGTGGATAAACCACGTCTCCGTGACTCCAGGCGTTCGGTTCAGTGTGGTTCAACTGGATTGAGATGCTGAGTGCGGGAGGTCTAGAGCTGTTGCGCGCACGGAGTCGGGCTCTGATCGTCTCCGCAGCGGCCTGAAAGCCTAGCTGAGAATGACTTAAAGTGATTTGTCAAACCATTTAACTACAACTCATTAGCTATTTGAATCAATAACATACTTGAAGTCTAGTATCAGTGCTCGGCTCCGACCGATGCCATCGAGTCGACGGCGCGCGAAGTGGTTGATCTGCCTCTCAACCAGGAGATCTGGCACCTTCTGCAAGCTCCCCCGCCCTGGCGGCCGTCTCCGACTTATCCACAGTCGACTCGGAGACCTCGAATAGACTCTAGCTTCGAGCGGTGTCAGTGCCGGAGCGACTTCGGAGTTGCCCGTTCGCAAACATGCCAATATGACTCTTCTTACGGTTCTTCACCAATGCGGCCTTCCCTGTCTTCTCCGCGACGGTGTTCATGGTTCGGTAGGCTCGCGTGGGTTGAGCTGGTGAGGGGAGTCCGTTCTCGATGACTGCAATCAAGAGCGCCAAGCATGAGCCGAGCAACCGTGTGGATAAGTCCGGTCACGGCCCGCCCACGAAATGCTGCGAATCGACGCGGCCGGACCGGGCAGGATCTCCCCTAGCTCCCTTGGCCCTTCCGGCCGAACCCGCCGCCGAACAATCTCGCGCCTAAGTCTAGCCAAGTCGGGGCGCTCTCGCGTGAGAGACAGCTACCACGGAGCCATCAAGCCCGGACCGACCCGACGCAACGAACCGTCGAGCTCGGCCCGGAGCAGTCCCTCCGCGAGTTCCCGAGGTGACCCTCCGGGACCCTGCTCTTCCTCCTTGAGTCCCGGACCCAACGGCTGACGCCCCGTGCTCCCCCCGGCCTGATCCCTCCCGGCAACCACGCCTTCCGACCGCGGCCGCAGACTCTCCCCGTACCGCAGGGCGAACTCCGGCCCGAACAGCGCCAATAGGTCCGCGATCTCGGTTATGACCTGGGCGCCGTCCCTGATGAGCAGATTGGCGCCCGACGAACCCGGGTCGTCGATTCGGCCCGGAACGGCGGCGACCGTACGGCCGAGGTCAAGCGCCTGGGATGCGGTGTTGATGGCCCCCGATTTGAACCCGGCCTCGACCACAAGGGTCACGCGGCAGAGGGCCGCGATCAGACGGTTCCGGCGAGGAAAGCATCCGGGCGTGGCCCGGGTGCCCGGCTCCATCTCGGAGATCACGGTCCCCCGCTGAACGAGAGCATCGTGAAGGGTCCGGTGGGAGGCCGGATAGGGCACGTCGACCCCGGTCCCCTGCACCCCGATCGTCCGGCCACCCTCGGCGAGGGCCGCGCGGTGCGCGGCGGCGTCCACCCCGCGGGCGAGTCCGCTCACCACCACCAGCCCTGCCTTGGCGCAGGCAGCCGCCAGTCGCTCGGCGACGCGGATCCCATAGGGAGAGGCCTCACGGGTCCCCACGATCGCCACATGGCCATCGGGAACGCCGGCGAGCGAACCCGCGTCCCCGAGGCACCACAAACCCGCCGGCGGGCGCGAAAGCTCGCGGAAGCACTCTGGGAGGTCCTGGGCGCCGATCCAGCGCGGTTCGCGCGGGCCCAGGACCTCGGCGCGCCTCACCCGCGCGCCTGCCGAGCCTCTTCGGCCTTCTGCAGTTCAGCGCTCTTCCGCATCTCGAGCAGCCGGCTCCACCAGGCCGCCTTGAGTTCCTCGAGGCCGAGCCGGCCCGCCGCCGAGATCGAGTACTTCCCGAACGCGTCGGGCGCCTCGATCTCCGGCACATAGTGCTCGCCCAGGAGGTCGAGCTTGGTGAAGACGACACAGTGCGGCTTCCGCGCGAGTTCGGCCGAGTAGCTCGCGATCTCCGTGCGCAGCTGGTCGTACTCGGCCTGCCAGTCCATGGTGTCGATCGGGATCAGGAAGGCGAGCATGCGGGTGCGCTCGATGTGCCGCAGGAACTGCAGTCCCAGCCCCTTCCCCTCGTGCGCGCCCTCGATGATGCCGGGGATGTCGGCGACCACGAAGGTGCGCGAGTCGGTGAGCTGCACGACGCCGAGGTTCGGCTGGAGCGTGGTGAAGGGATAGTCGGCGATCTTGGGGCGTGCCGCGGAGATGACCGAGAGGAGCGTCGACTTGCCGGCGTTGGGCTGACCCACGAGGCCGATGTCGGCGATCAGCTTGAGCTCGAACTCCAGTGTCCGCTCCTCGCCTTCCTCGCCCGGCTGCCACTCGCGCGGCGACTGGTGCGTGGCGGTGGCGAAGAACGAGTTCCCCTTGCCGCCACGTCCCCCCTTGGCGACGCGGATCTCCTGCCCGTGCTCGATGATCTCGCCGAGGCGCTCGCCCGTCTCCTTGTCGCGGATCACGGTGCCGGGGGGCACCGGCAGGATGATGTCCTCTCCGGAGGCGCCGGTCTTGTTGTTGCCCATGCCATGCTGGCCGCGCTCCGCCGCCCACTTGTCGCGGTACGTGAAGTCGAGGAGCGTGGAGAGATTGGACTCGCCGCGCACGATCACGTCGCCGCCCTTCCCTCCCTCGCCACCGTCGGGGCCGCCCATGGGGGCGAACTTCTCGCGACGGAACGAGGTGCAGCCGGAGCCGCCGGTGCCGGCGGCTACACGGACGGTGACGATGTCGATGAACACGTATGCTTAAGGCTGAATGATGGAGGAAGAGAGTTACTGCTTACGACTTTCCGAGTACGCGGTCCAGCAACAATCCGGCACGGAGCAGGTCGTCGTCGGCAACGACGCCGTTCAGTGCCTGCAGGCTCTGCCGCACCTCGGCCGCGGGCACTCCGGCGTTGAGCGACCCGTGCAGGTGCGAGTGCAGCTGCCGTTCCTGCGATGCCGCGACGCAGGCGGCGACGATGCAGAGCTCGCGCAGCGGGAGCGCGAGCCCCGGTCGCGAGAGGATCTTGCCGTACCCCTCCACGATCATCCACTCGTCGAGCTCCGGGTGGAGCGCGACGATGTTGTGGCGCAGCTTCGCGTAGAACCCGCCGTAGACGATCGCGCAGGTGGCTTCGCCCTGCGCGCGCCACCGCTCGTACTCCGCACCCGACGCCGCCGGATCCCGGGTCGCTCCCGGCGAAGCGACGGGCGCGACCACCCCGGAGATCCGCCGCCACTCGCGCGTCGCATTGAGCGTGCGCGGGAAGCCGCAGAAGAGATACGACTGCAACAAGAGTTCCTCGACCCACTGCACCGGCACCTGGGCACCGACGCATTCGATGCACCCCTGCCGCATGGCCTCCTCGCCGCCGCGCGCGATGCGCGCCGAGAGACGGATGAGGGCAGCGGCCCGGGGATCGAGCGCCACGATGCCATCCGATGCGACGGTCGGCATCATCGTTCTACTGCGCCGCGGAGCGGACGCTTCCGAGCACCGGCCGGATCTCGCCCACGTGCTCGCCTCGGGTGTTGCGCACCGGGCGCATGGCGAAGTCGGCCAGCCGGGGAGGCAGTTCGGCCGGGAGCACGCCGAGCTGCTGCAAGGCCGCGAGCACCGCCACATGCTGGGCCCGCAGCGCGCCGTCCTCGACCTTGATCGCGATCCCCAGCCCCATCCCGGGCACGGCCACCGAATGCACGCCTTCGGCGCCGACCTTGGCGATGATCGTGCCGTTGGTCTCCTGCAGGAGGACGGTGTCGAACCGGTCGGTCCCGCCGAGGAGGTGCGGATACCTGCGCACGGAGGCGGCCACGCGAGCGGGGATCTCCTCGCCGGCCTGCACGGCGCGGCCCCAGCGCGAATACGCGAGCGCCATGCGGTCGAGCGGGAGCGCCATGACCGCGACGCCGCAGCCGTCGACGCCCACGGGCATGTCGTCGAGCGGCACGCCCGTCCACGACGAGACCTCGCCGAGGCAGGCGCGCTGTACGGGATGGTCGACCTGCTCGTAGCCGCGCGTCGCCCACCCCGAGGTCTTGGCCCGCGCGAGCATCGCCGCATGCTTGCCCGAGCAGTTGTTGTGCAGGCGCGTGAGGGGCTGGCCGCTCTCGCGCCAGAGCTTCGCGCCGCGCGACGAGAGCGGCTCATGCGGTCCGCAGGCGAGGTCGCCCTCCTCGAGACCCAGCGAGGCGAGCATGCGCGCGGCGACCGCGAGGTGCTCCGGCTCGCCGCCGTGCGACGCGACCGCGAGTGCCAGCTGCTCGTTGTCCCAGCCCAGCTGTTCGAAGCCGCCCGACGCGAGGAACGGGATCACCTGGAAGAACTTCGCGCAGGACCGCCACATGGAGACCAGATGCGCGTCGCGCGCGGCGGCGACGAGGACCTCGTCGGCCCCGATGACGGCAGCGTGCACACGGTGCTGCGATTCGACGACGTCCGCGCGCGTGACTTCGACGTCGAGATTCAGGGCGAGCATGGTCTCCGAAACCTAACGGGACGGCCCCGCCAACGTGGCTCGGATGTCGGCGAGCAGCGTCTCGCGCTCGTTCTTCGCGGGGTCGTCGAGCACGAGCTCGAGGAGCCGTTGGAGGGTGTCGCCCATGGCGCGGCCGGGGGGGACGCCGGCCGAGCGCAGGTCATCGCCGTCGACGGCGAGGTCGCCGATGGTGAGCGGGTCGCGCCAGGCGATGCGCACGGCGCGCCGATAGAGGCGGATGCCGGCCAGGCGGGCGGTGCGGCGCTGGTCCTCCGTGGCTTGCGGCCCCAGCTCGGCGGCGCCACGGGCCCAGCGCAGGCGCGCGGCGCTCGCGAGCGTGAGGCGCCCGATGCGGGCGACCGCGCGCCTCAGCGTCACATCGTCCACGCCGGTTGAGAGGACCACGGCCCCCGCCTCGGCGAGCACCACCGCCGCGCGCGCCTCGACGTTGCTGTACTTGAGCGCCTTGAGCGTGCGCTCGAGGTCGCGCGCCGGAGCGACACCGGGCTCCACGAAGAGCGCCGCGAGACGGAGCGCGCGGCGGTCCGGGCGCCCCTTGAGGCCCGGCCGCGCGAGGTGGTCGATGGCCGCGAAACGCGCCGTGGGTACGTCGGCGAGCGCGGGGATCAGCGTGCCGAAGACGCCCGCCTCGCGATACCGCTCGAGCGTCTGCGACGGGCGCGCGACCTGCTCCATGACCTTCTCGAGTTCCTGCTTGACCCGCTCCACCGACAGGCGGCCGAGGTGCGGCGCGCTCTCCTTGATCGCCTGCCACGTCGCCGGCTCGATCGCGAAGCCGAAGCGGCCGGCGAAGCGGAGCGCCCGCAGGGCGCGCAGCCGGTCCTCGCGCATGCGCTCGCTCGCCTCGCCCACGCAGCGCACGAGCTTCCGCTCGAGGTCCCCGCGACCGTCGAACGGATCGCGCACCTCGAGGCGCTCGGCGTGCACGGCGATGGCGTTCATCGTGAAGTCGCGCCGGGCGAGGTCCTCGTCGAGCGAGGCGCCGTAGCGCACCACGGCATGACGTCCGTCGGTCTCGACGTCGTGCCGGAACGTGGTGACCTCGTGCAGGACGCCGTCGCGGTCGAGCACGCCGACCGTCCCGAACTGGATGCCGACCGGGATGGTGCGACGGAAGAGCTTCTGGACCTGCTCGGGGTGCGCCGAGGTGGCGATGTCCCAGTCGAGGGTGGGGATGCCGAGCAGGGCGTCGCGCACGGCGCCGCCGACGCACCAGGCCTCATGGCCGGCGCGCTCGAGGGTGCTGCAGATCTCCTTGATCGACTTCGGAGGGGAGAGGCGCTCGGGCATCGTGCGGGGAAAGCTAACGTCGAGGGTCGGTTGGATCGGGTGCGGGATCGATATCCGGATCGGGTGCGGCATCGCGCGCGCCGCCGAGCGTGCCGACCGCCAGTCCCACGAGGATCACGACGCCGCCGGTCATCGTCCAAGGGCTCGGCGTCTCGGCGATCCCAGGGAGAAAGGCCGCCAACAGCGTCGCACCCACCGGCTCGGCGAGGAGCGCGAGACTCACCACATACGCCGGCACGTGGCGCAACGACCAGTTGAAGCCGGTGTGGCCGAGCATCATGGGGCCGAGGGCGATGCCGGCGAAGATCCACATCTCGCGGGCCGGCTGCGACCAGAGCGGCACGCCGGTAATCGTCGCGAGCAGGAGCACGACCGCGAGACAGGCGCCATAGACCAGCCCTACGTACGGCCAGAGCGAGAGCCGCTGGCGGAGCGAGCGGCCCACGAGGTAGTACACGCCCACCGTCGCCGCACCGATGAGGGCCAGGAGATCGCCGGCGAACGCGTTGGGAGCGGTCGCGGTGCCGCCCGCGTCCCCATAGGCCACGACGACGGCGCCCAGCATCGCCACCGCGATGCCCGACACCTGTGCGCGAGTGGGGTGCTCGTGCAGGAAGAGCGCAGAGCCGGCGACCATCACCACGGGATGCAGATTCACGAGGACGATGCTCGCCGCGACCGTCGTGAGCGAGATCGACATGATCCAGCTCCAGAAGTGCAACGCCAGCACCGCGCCGGCGCCGAGCGCGATCAGGAGGTCTCGGCGCGCCAGCGACCGGTACTCGCGCCAACTCCCGGTGGCGACCAGGAAGATGCTGATGAGCCCCACCGAGAGCCCGAGACGCCAGGCAGCGATCGCGAGCGGTGCCGCGGCGGAGAGTCGCGCGAGCGGCCCGCTAACGGAGATGCCGAGAACCGCCGCGAGGAGCACGGCTGGGAGGATTCGCGGCGGGTGGGCCTGGCGCACGTCGATGGGATTGAGGGCAGCAGTGGGCGCGCGGCGGGAGTTTACGCATCTTTCCCCGCATGCCGAAAGACCTGATCAGCCGCCAGAGACTCCAGACCCTCGTCGAGGCCCCTGAGGGCGCGCGCACCCGGATCGCGATCATCGGGGACGCCATGCTCGACATCTACCTGCGCGGCGACGTGGAGCGCATCTCCCCCGAAGCGCCCGTGCCGGTGGTGCTGGTGCGCGAACGCCGGCAGGCGCTCGGCGGTGCCGCGAACGTGGCGCAGAATGCGGTCGCTCTCGGCGCGCGCGCCGAGCTGGTGGCGGCGCTCGGCGACGACGCCTCGGGGGCGCAGTTCCGCACCATGTTCGAGTTGCTCGGCGCCGACCCACGGGGGCTCATCACCACCGACCGGCCGACCACGACCAAGACGCGCATCGTCGCGCGGGGTCAGCAGGTGGTGCGGGTCGACGAGGAGGTCGACAGCGACCTCGACGGCGCCGAGGTCGAGGCGCTGATCGCCGCGGTGGATCTCGCGGTGTCGGAGGCGGATGCGCTCGTCCTGGAGGACTACAACAAGGGTGTGCTGATCGAACCGGTGATCCGACGTGCGGTCGCCGCGGCCAAGAAGCGCGGGATCCCGATCGTCGTCGATCCCAAGTACCGCAACTTCTTCGCGTACGCGGGCGCGACGGTCTTCAAGCCGAACCGGCGCGAACTCGACTCGGCGTTGGGGGCCACGGTCGACCTGGAGCATCCGGAGGCGCTCCCCGCCGTCCTCAAGCGGCTGGGGGCCGAGCGGCTGCTGCTCACGTTGAGCGAGCGCGGCATGGCGTTGATCGAGCCCGACGGGGTGATCCATCGGATCCCGACGACGGCGCGCGAGGTGTACGACGTGGTGGGCGCGGGCGACACGGTGACTGCGTGGCTCGCGGCGATGCTCGCGGTGGGGGCGACGCACCTCGAGGCGGCGGTGATCGCGAACTACGCGGCCGGGGTGGAGGTCGGGAAGACGGGCGCGGCGACGGTGAGTCCGGGGGAGATCCTCGAGGCGTACGACGCGTCGTAGCTTGTCCGAGACGTCGTTCATCGCTCCCGAGACGTCGCTCGTCGCTCGCGAGTTCTAACGTTCGGCGTTCGCTCGTGCAGCGTTCCAGCCGTCCCTCACCTCGCGCAACAGTCCCTCCCTGAATCGCGCTGCCGCGAACCGCTCGGCGTTCGCGCGGCAGGCTGACGCGCTCGGCGCGACGGTGAGCGCCTCGAAATCCCGGACGGCCTGCGCGATGCTCGCCGCGGAATCGTCGGGGAAGAAGAGTCCGGTGCGATCCATGCCGGCCTCGCCGCGCACCGTCTCGAGCGCCCCGCCCCGCCCCAACGCGATCACCGGCGTGCCGCAGGCCTGCGCCTCGAGCGGGACGATGCCGAAGTCCTCTTCGGCGGCGAAGACGAAGGCACGGGCCTTGCGGAACCAACCGAGGAGCCCGGTGCGAGGCACTTCGCCGAGCAGTGAGATGTTCGGTGCGCCGGCCGCTGCGGCGTGGATGCGGTCGTGCTCGGGACCGTCGCCGAGCACGACGAGGCGGCGGTCGGGGAGCGCGCGGAAGGCCTCGACGATCCGATCGATCCTCTTGTAGGCGACCTGACGGCTGGCGGTGACGTAGAGGTCGGGCTCGTGTGTCCCCGCCGGCGTGAAGAAGTCGATGTCGACGGGCGGATGCAACACCACGCTCTCGCGGCCATAGTTGCGGCGGACGCGTTCCCCCACGAAGTGCGAATTCACGACGAAGCGATCGACGCCCGCAGCCGAGGACCGATCCCAGTCGCGGATGCGGCGGAGCAACACGCGCGCAGCGAGCGCGTTGAGTCCGGTGATGCCGTGGTCCGCGAGGTAGTCGTCGCGCATGTCCCACGCATAGCGCATGGGGGAGTGGCAGTAGCAGAGATGGAACTGCCCCTCGCGCACGCGCACTCCCTTGGCGACGGCGTGGTTGCTCGAGATGATCAGGTCGAACGCGCTCAGGTCGAGCGACCGGATGGCGAAGGGCATGATCGGCAGGAGCGAGCGGTAGCGGCGCGCGATGCCGGGGATGTGCTGCATGAAGCTCGTGCGGGCCGGGCGGTCGGTGATCGCCGCGCGGTCGGCCGGGGGCATGACGTCGAAGAGGGCGAAGAGGGTCGCGTGGGGGAAGGCGGCGAGGAGCTCCCGGATGACGAGCTCGGCGCCGCCGGACCGGGCGAGCCAGTCGACGACGATGGCGACGGCTATGCGAGGCGGGAGGGGCCGGTCAGAGCCGGGCTGAACGGTTGCGGCGAGCTTCGGGGGCACTGCTGAAGATATCGCACGCCACCCGGCGTGGGAGACCTGCATCGGACAGACCGCCGGGTGCGCACCGCAGGAGTCGCGAGTCTTCGCGAACCCGTCGTCCTGACCGAGAGTGTCCGTCCCTATCCGCTCGGAGGCGGACTCAGGGTTCGACGCTACGGTACAGGTTGCCGATCCGAGTCGCGCGATACGTGATGACTCCTCGGGGATGGGTCAGCCTTCCCTCCCATGCGAGCTGCCCGCCCGGCGTCACCTCGGAAGCGACAGCGACGCCCGCCCAGCCGATGAGCGTGTTGCCGTTCGAGAGTCGCTGCACCGACCCCGTGAACGGCGTGTAGATCGGCGGCGAATGGCGATACTGCCAGACGAGAGTGGCGGTCCGAAGCCGGGGATCGAGTCGATACTCCGCGGCGCGGGATTCGGGCGGCGCGTGGCGCAACCCGTTGTCGTAGAGGAGGTAGTTGCCATTCGCCAGCACGACGATCGAGTGCTGCCCGCTGAAGAAGCCGAGCGGATCGTCAACGAACGAGAACTGATTGTTGGCCCCTCCCCAGCGCCAGAGGATCGCTCCGGTGCGCGCGTCGATCTTGTTGATCTCGCCGAGGTGGCGCCACGACACGACATAGTTGCCATCGCGATCGATCGCGATGGCATTCGGATGGTCGAAGTCGAACGGAGACCGGGCCTTGAACGCGAGAGGCTCTTCGATCCAGTCGACGATCCGGAGATGATCCCACGCGCTCCAGAAGAACTCGGTCCCGCCGCCGAGCGTCTGGCGGAGGAGATAGTGTCCCGCGATCTGCGCCGTGTCGGCTCCTCCGTACGTCGTCATGTCGACAGTGCGCAAGTCGTACGCGGCGAACAGCGCGCCCGTGAGCGAGTCGCCATCATACAACGGCACGATCTCGTGATTGTCGGTGTACAGCGGTGCCGGCGTCGGGATACTCCGGACGATCGTGCCCCCGTTCGAGATCTGGACGAAGCGACCGACCACGGGTTGCCACCCCGAGGAGAGTCCGAGGTAGACAAGGAAGCCACCGCCACGCAACTGTCGGACGTCGCCGACGTTCCCGTTCGGCATGAATGGGGAAGCGCTGAAGTACCAGCGAAGCGCACCGAGCGAGTCGAAGATCACGACGTATCCGGTGCTGTCGACGTTGATGTGAAACATCGTGAAGCCCGCCGATGCCGTTCCGGTGACGTCGAAGCGGACGGCCCGGAGCGGGGCGGGCACGCTGTCCGTCGTCATCGGGATGGGGTCGCTGGTCGTCAGTCGCCCCCCACTCGAGCGCGCGACCACCTGCAGCGAATACTGCGTGGATTGCCGAAGCCCGAGGACGAGGAACTCCTGCGGTCCATCGGACACGCGCGCTGCCGGCGTTCGCTGCACCTGATCGCCGACGCCCGTGACGATCACCCAGGCGGAATCCGCGTTGGACAGTCTCGCGAAGACGCGCCGGCTGAGGACGTTCGTCGCGGGGACAGCGACGGAGTCGAGTATGGCGGCCGCCGCGTCGGTGTTGGGAGACACGACGTCGTCACGACAGGCGGTAGCGCAGATCGACACGACCAGAGCGAAGACACGTCGGGACATGGCGCGGAGGGGAAGTGAGAATCGTCGAAACATGCGGATCGGGGTCGCGAGGAGGCAATGGAGCCATGGACGCTGCTTGCTGCGTCGGTTGAACGGGGTAAGACTTCGCCAGTCGGGCCCATAGCTCAGCGGTTAGAGCGGCGGACTCATAATCCGAAGTGCGCAGGTTCGAATCCTGCTGGGCCCATTCTCAGGATCGAGGATGGAAGATGGGGCTCACTTGAACCGCCCTCGGTGTTCGGATAGATTCAGGGCTTGCCGGGCGCGTAGCTCAGCTGGTTAGAGCGCTGCTTTCACACAGCAGAGGTCGGGGGTTCGAGCCCCTCCGCGCCCATTGACGGTGTCTCGGATCCACGCGGTCGAGCGCGGCTTCTGCTCCCGCCCTGTCGTTACCCGGTGGTCCGCCGTTTCGGTGGACCGGGCCGGTCCGTCCCCCTGCAGTCTTGGGTATCGACGGGCGTCGGACTAAGTTCGAGGTCGGAACCGCAGTCCTCACCACCCATCCCCCCGATGACCCAGCGCGTGTCCAAGCTCCTTTGCATCGCTGTCGCGATGGCCGCCACCTCTGTTGCGGCCGTCGCCCAACGCCCGTCGCCCTCGGAGGCGCAGGCCCTTCTCCAGGCACGGCCGGAGTTGGCGACGCAGGTCCGGCAGCGGCTGATGACGAGCGGGATGAGCGCCGATCAGGTGCGGCAGCGGCTGCGTGCCGAGGGGTATCCGGAGAACTTCCTCGACGCCTACCTCCCGGGAGGCGCCGGGAACGGCGCTGCTCCGACGTCCGACATCGTGACCGCGCTCGAGCGCCTGGGCATCTCCAGCAACGACGATGCGACCGTGATGCGCACCATGCTGAGGCAGCAGCCTGCCGCGGCGAATCGCGACGCCAGCCCTGCGGTCGTGACCGTGCGTGACGATGTCGAGCGCACCGCGGAACAGGAGAAGGCCTCGTACGCACTCTTCGGGCTCTCGTTGTTCCGGAACGCCACCAGCGAGTTCATCCCCGTCATGGACGGCCCCGTCGGTCCGGACTATCGCCTTGGCCCCGGGGACGAGTTGGTGCTCATCCTGACGGGCGAGGTCGAGCTCGCGCACACGCTGCCGATCACGCGCGAGGGATTCATCGTGATCCCGCAGGTCGGCCAGCTCAGCGTGGCGAACCTGACCATGTCGCAGCTCGAGGACCTGCTCTACGAGCGGCTCGCCCGCAGCTATTCCGGCGTCCGGCGTGGCGCCGATGCGCGCACCAAGTTCTCCGTGAGTGTCTCGCGGCTTCGGGCGATCCAGGTCTTCGTGACCGGCGATGTCGCCCGCCCTTCCAGCTACCGGGTGGCCAGCACGGCGACGGCCATGACCGCGCTCTACGCGGCCGGTGGCCCGACCGAGGAGGGAACGTTCCGGGCCGTGACGGTGCGGCGCGGCGGCGCCGTCGTGGCGACGGTGGACCTGTACGACTATCTCCTGAAGGGTGAGCGCGGATCGGACCGGCGCCTCGAGAACGGCGACATCGTGTTCGTCGGGCCTCATGGCCCGCGCGTCCGCGTGACCGGCGAGGTCATCCGGCCCGCGACGTACGAGTTGCGCGCCGGCGAGGGGGTCCGCGACGCGCTCGTGTCGGCCGGCGGTTTCCGGCCGACCGCCGTGACGTCCCGAGTGCTGCTCACGCGACTCGTCCCACCCGCCGAGCGCGGAGTCGGGGGCCAGGACCGCGTGGTGATCGACGTGGCGGCCGGGGCCTCGGGAGGGATCGCGTCGTATCCGAGCCTGCCGCTCACCGGCGGGGACGAACTGCGCGCCCTTCCCATCTCCGACCGCGTGCGCGGGCGCGTGTCCGTGCTCGGGCATGTGTGGAACGCCGGGTCGCAGGGATTCCGCACCGGTCTCAAGCTGAGCGATGCGCTGCGCCAGGCCGGAGGGCTCAAGCCGGATGCGTACCTCGGACAGGTCAGCATCACGCGCCTCCGTCCCGACTCCACCCGGATCCAGCTGCGCACCGCGCTGCGGGACACCACCGGCCAGGCCGCGAACGACCTGTTGCTGCAGGAGGACGACGAGATCACCGTCTTCTCCCTCACCGAGTTCCGGCCGGATCGGTACGTCGCGATCGGCGGGTCGGTGCGGCGGAGCGGGCAGTATCCGTGGCGTGAGGGAATGACGCTGCGTGACCTCGTGCTCTCCGCCGGAGGGCTCCGGGCGGGGGCGTACCTGCGTGAGGCCGAGGTGGCGCGCGTGCCCGAGGATCGGCGTGGCGGGCACACCGCGGTCACGCTCAGGGTGCCGCTCGATTCGAGCTACATCGGGGACTACGTGGCCGGGGTGCCGTATCCCGGGCCGCTCGGTGAGGCGACGGCGGGGAGTCGGTCGACGGCGGAGGTCGCGCTGCAACCATATGACAACGTGCTGATCATGCAGCAGCCGGACTGGGAGACGCCGCGGTCGGTCGTCCTGACCGGTGAGGTACGGTTCCCGGGACGATACACGCTGGTCAGCAAGACGGAGACGCTCAGCGATCTCGTGAAGCGGGCAGGCGGCTTCACACCGGCCGCCGCGGTGGATGCGGCGTACTTCGGGCGCCAGACGGCGGCGACGTCGTTCCGGCGGGGTGTGGAGATGGATTCGACGCAGACCGTCTCGTTCGAGCGGTCGCGTGTGGGGCTTGCTCTCGGTCGGGCGATGCGGCAGCGGGGGTCCACGGATGACCTCGTGCTGATCAACGGGGACTCGCTCGACGTGCCTTCCCGGAGATCGACGGTCGAGATTCGCGGTGCCGTGAATGCTCCGACCGTCATCACGCATGAGGGGAAGCGGATCGGGTACTACATCCGCGCGTCCGGAGGCGGTGCGCTGAACGGGAGCGAGCGGCGCGCGTACGTGATCCAGCCGAACGGGAAGATCCAGGCCCGGCAGCGGCTGTTCTGGCTCATCCCGCTGGATCCGAAACCGCGTGAAGGGGCGACGGTGGTGGTCCCGGTCGAGGCGGATAACTCACAGAACGTGCAACGCATCGCGCTGACGGTGCAGATCGTCGCGCAGACGCTCGCGAGCATCGCGACGGTGCTCGTGCTGTTGCGTTGAGCGGCCGGTGAGCTCACGGCGCATCTGTGGTACGCGCCCAGGGAGCCGAAGCCCGACAGTCAGCCGAATGATCCGCAGCGCGCGTCATCAGCGGGGGATGGTGAGGGTGACCGCCTGGCAACGGCGGCCCCTCGACCTCTTCCTCCGGGAGGACGTACTCGTCGCAGTCTCAGGACCCGCGGCCCCCGACCCTCCTCATGTAGAATGATCCGGGCAGGACTTCCGGTCGCGAGAACGGCGCCACCTGCTTCAGCCGCGCGAAGTGGTTGTGGTGCAGGTAGTTCAGCGCACCGATCACTTCCCACTCGCGATTGTCCGTCAGGAACGCCTCGAGCAGGTACTGCTCGTTCCAGAGGCGCACCTCCTCCACCATCCACTCCCTGCGGTAGTTCTTCGGCGTGAAGATGTCGTGCACGTGCACGATCACGCCGGGCCGCAGGGTCGGAAGCAACTGGAGGAACTCGAACAGCACGTCCCCCTCCGGCCGGATCACGTGCGAGGAGTCGATGAAGAGGAGATCGCCATCGTCCAGGTCCGCGAACACCGACGCCTCGACCTCCTCCACCCGCTGGCGGAGCACCGTCACGCCGAGCCGTTCGAGCCAGGGCATCTCATACGGCTCGATGCAGACGAGTTGGCATCGATAGGACGCGTCCTCGGAGGCATTCCGTGTGACTGCCTTGACGGCCATCAGGGTCGAGTTGCCGCTACCCACCTCCAGGATCCGTCGAGGCTTCAGCGCGCGGATGACCTGATACAGGTACTCGGCATCCCCTGAGGTGAAGGAGGCGTTCTCGAGGTGGAACTCGAGCCGTCCCGGCGTCGGATGCGACGGCAAGTCCGCGAGCTCCGCCGCGTACGTCAGTCGCTCCAGGAACTCCAACTGCCCCGCTTCGTTCAAGTCGATCCCGGGGAGAACCCGGTCGATCGCGAAGTCCTGCCTGGGCGACCGATTGTCGAACTGCGGCTCGTGATAGTGCCGCCGAATGGGAAAGACCCCGACGCGCATGAGTATCGACCGGCACAGGGGGACTCGCTGCACCCCGAGGCGCCGCACCGACTTGAGGACCAGCGCCGAGAACAGCACGAACGGCGCGGCCACGACATCCACCAGCGGCAGAACTCGTCGGAGATGAGGATGCATTCTACTGCCCTCGAAGAAGGCTACGGACGGGCCCCGGGACGGCCGTCAGCCGGCGCTGGCGCCACCCTCGTACTGTTTCCAGACCACGCGGCGCACGTAGTCCGTGTGGCTGTGGATGATCCTGACGATCTTCTCGCTCACGTTCGGCATGCCGTAATCGGCAACGGGACGCAGGAGCCGGTCGTCGCCCCGCGGCTGATCGTCGAGGATGGCCAGGCCCTGCCTGATCCGGTCCGGGTTGAGCCCGACCATCATCACGGACGCTTCCTCGAGCGCCTCGTGGCGCTCCTGGGCCTGCCGGATGTTGAGCGCCGGGAAGTTGAGGATGGAGGACTCCTCACTGATCGTCCCGCTGTCCGAGAGCACGGCCCGGGCCTCCATCTGGAGCTTGACGTAGTCGAAGAACCCCAGCGGCTTCAGCAGCCGCACGAGGGGGTGGAACGAGATGCCGGCTCCATCGATCCGTTGCTGGGTGCGCGGATGCGTCGAGACGATCACGGGCACCTCGAACGTCGCCGCGAGGTCGTTGAGCACGTGGACGAGACCGCGGAACTGCACCGGCGAATCGACGTTCTCCTCACGGTGGGCGCTGACGACGAAGAAGCGGCGCGGCGTGAGTCCGAGGCGATCTACGACATCGGACCGATCGATGCTCCCGCGGTAGTGCGCGAGGACCTCGTGCATCGGGCTCCCCGTCTTGATGACGAGGTCCGGCGACATCCCCTCCCGAAGGAGGCATTCGCGGGCGATGTCGCTGTACGTCAGGTTCACGTCCGACGTGTGATCGACGATCCGCCGGTTGATCTCCTCGGGGACACGCATGTCGAAGCAGCGATTGCCGGCCTCCAGGTGGAAGATCGGGATCTTGCGGCGCTTGGCCGGGATCACGGCGAGGCAGCTGTTCGTGTCGCCGAGCAGGAGCAGCGCATCGGGCGCCACGCGGGCGAAGACCTTGTCGACCGCGCTGATGATGTTGCCGATCGTATCGGCGACGGTCTCGCCCACCGCTTCCAGGAAGTGATCGGGCCGACGGATCCCGAGGTCATCGAAGAAGATCTGGTTCAACTCGTAGTCGTAGTTCTGTCCGGTGTGGACGAGCGTGTGATCGCAATAGCGATCGAGCTTCTCGATCACCCGCGAGAGCCGGATGATCTCCGGTCGCGTCCCCACCACCGTGATGACCCTGAGGCGCGTCGACATCAGGCGTCCACCTCCGCGGGCTCTCCCCGTGAGATGCGCCGCATGTACTCCAGCGTCAGGAGCAGCGCCTTCATCCGTTCCTCGTCGAGCCGTTCGGCGTTGTGGGAGTTGTAGTCCTCCCCGTGGGTACTGAGCGTGGCCCGCGCGCTGCCCTCGTCGAAGAACTTCTCGTAGTTGAGGTCGCGTCCGTCGGGGGGGATCCGGAAGTACGCCCCCGTGTCGACCGCGGACGCCATCTCCTCGCGCCCGAGCAACACCTCGAAGAGCTTCTCCCCGTGCCGGGTACCGATGGTCCGGATGGGGTGGTCGGGCCTGCCCATGACGGACAGTACGGCACGCGCCAGCGTCGCGACGGTCGCCGCCGGCGACTTCTGGACGAAGATGTCCCCGTTGCTGCCGTGCTGGAACGCGTGGAGCACGAGCGTGACGGCCTCATCGAGCGACATCATGAATCGCGTCATGTCGGGGTCGGTGACGGTGATCGGCCGCCCGGCCAGCACCTGCTCGACGAACAGCGGGATGACCGAGCCGCGCGAGGCCATGACGTTGCCGTACCGCGTCCCGCAGATCACGGTGCCGCCACTCGCGATGTTCCGGCTCGTGGCGACCATGACCTTCTCCATCATCGCCTTGCTGATCCCCATCGCGTTGATCGGGTACACCGCCTTGTCCGTGGAGAGGCAGATGACGCGCTCGACGTCGGCCTCGACCGCGGCGAGCAGGACGTTCTCGGTCCCCATCACGTTCGTCTGGACCGCCTGCATCGGGTGGAACTCGCAGGAGGGGACCTGCTTCAGCGCCGCGGCGTGGAAGACGTAGTCGACGCCCTTCATCGCGTGCTGCACGCTCCGGAAATCCCGGACATCCCCGAGGTAGAACTTCAGGTTCGCCGCACCGTACCGCTTGCGCATGTCGTCCTGCTTCTTCTCGTCGCGGCTCAGGATGCGGATCTCGCGCATCTCGGCCGAGAGGAACCGTCGCAGGACGGCATTGCCGAAGGAGCCGGTGCCACCCGAGATGAGGAGCGTCTTCCCAGAGAACATGTTCGATTGATTTAGTGTGATTCCCGCATGCGCCGCACCAGCTCCGGCCACGCCGCTGGAACATATCCGGTCGCCTCGCGGAACCGCGAGGAGTCCAATGACCGATCGATCGTGACGGTGTCGTCCGGGATGATCCGGACCTCCTTGCCGTACGCGCGGGCCAGCAGGAGGAGGAGGTCGTGCTTGCTGATCGGGTCCGCGGAGACGTGGTACAAGCCCTGGAGCGTGGAGTCGGGGATCACGTGCGCCTGGATCACGCGCGCGAGCTCGACGGTCGGCAGCCCCGAGAAGATCGCGCGCGTGAACCCGCGGACATCGCCCGTCTGCGCGAGGAACCAGTTGACCAGACTCCGACTTCCCTCGAGTTCATGGCCGATGATGGATGTCCGGAGCGTCACCGCGTGCGGCCCCGCGACCTCCCCGAGCAACTTGCTCCGGCCGTACAGGTCGAGCGCGTCCGGCGCGTCCCCTTCCACGTAGCCCCCGGTCTTCCCCGAGAACACGCAGTCCGTGCTGATGTGGATCAGTCGCGCACCGGCGATCCCGCACAGGCGCGAGAGGCGGTGCGGGAGCAGCGCGTTCACCGGGATCGCCCGCAGCGGATCGTTCGACTCCTGAAGCTGCTTCACGAGGCCTGCGCAGTGGATCACGATGTCAGGACGGGTGCGCTCGAACAGGATGGTGAGGTCATCCTCGTTCATCAGGTCGAAACCGGTCAGCACACGACTCGCCGTGCCCGGGTCGAAGTGTCGAAGGACCTGCGACGACCGCGCGGTCCCGAAGACCTCGAATGCCGGCTCTCCCGCGAACGAACGGAGCACGGCATTCCCGAGCATCCCGGAGGCTCCAGTCACCAGTACCCGCGTCACGCATGTCTCCTTGGCAATAGGGGATGGGTCAACGACGCCGACCGGCAGCGGCGGGACCGAGGAAGCCGACCAGCAACTCGCCGATGTCGCCGAATTCCTGGAAGTAGTACTTGCGGAACGCCTCGCCGATGTCCAGCGGTACCGAATCCGGGAGCACGATGTCGCGGGGAGAGGCGACGGTGAGTGCGCGATCCTTCAGGAAGCCCGGCCGCAGGCCGATGAACGCGGCCGGCGTGCCGAGCACGTAGCGTCCGGACTGCAACGTCTCCAGCGTCTTCCTCTTGATCCCGGCCCCCAGGTAGATCGGCACCAGGAAGAACACCTGTTGGATGTCCGTGAAGGTCGCATACGTGCCGCCATCCGTGAAGGCATGCCCGGTGTGCGGAGCGGCCGCGGCGACCTTGCGGGTGGCCGCCGCGGAGTCGAACCCGTACAGGACGAACTCGTGGCGCTCGCCCGAGCCGCCCGCGTCGCGGTCCGGTGCGAAGAACGTCAGGAGGCCGTGGAGGTTCTCGGGGCGCCGCCAGTCGGAGACCAACGCGATCCGGCGATCAGGCGTCGCCGGGAGCCCGGCGACCACCTCCTCCCGGTCGAGACAGGAGGCCAGGGAGATCCGGGGGCCGAGGAACCGTTCCAGGATGCGAAGCTCGTCGTGGGATAGCGACACCAGGTGCTCCGCCAGGCCGTACACCTTGCACTCGACCTTGAACAGCAGCTTGCACAGTGCCTTCGGATAGCCCATCGACCGCGCGCGCACGTACAGGAGGTCCTGGATGATGAAGACCCGCCGATGCCGCGCGACGAACAGGCTGTAGAGGAAGCTGCTGTGATGCGAGAACACGACCAGTTCCGGCCGCCCGCGGACCAGTCTTCGCAGGAGCCGCCACGCGAGGATTGGGCTGAGCTTGACGAGCATCTCGAACCCGGGGAATCGCGACAGCCGGAAGAGCGTCCCAGGGAGGAAGTAGATCGCCCACAGGGCGAACAAGAACGCCCCCTTCCGGCGGATCCCGAACGTCGGGACCGTGTCGAGCACGGTCACCTCGGCGCCGGCGCGACGCAATGATGCCAGCCACGCGGACATGAGGTTCCTGACGGAACCCCCGAACGCGGTATTCACCCCATTCACGAAGAGAATGCGGTTGGGAGCGAGCGCCTGTTCTGGTGACGAGATGGGCAGCAATGCGTGAGTGGAGGGAGTGGGGTCTGGGATCGGATTCGAGCGCAGGCCGTCGAGCCTAGGACGCATCCGGATTGCGGGTCAGCCACTCCGCTTCGTCGGGGAATGGATCGCCCTGCCGCAGGGAGGTGAGCCGGTACCTGATCGAGCGAACGAGCGCCGAGACGGAAGACCTGAGACCGACGGCGCCGGAGGCGGAACGAGCCAGTCGGCAGAAGAACACGGCGTCAACGATATCGTGGATCCCGAACGCCTCTCCATCGAAGAATAGCGTGTCCGGGCGGATCCCCGAGCCGGCGAACGGCGGCTTGGCCCGCGAGCGGCGGCCGCGGCGAACCTGCTCCCGGAAGGCCCCGCCGAGACCGTGGCGTTCCGCGATCCGATGGAGGATCTCGAGCTCCCGCGGCACGCGAGGCCTGGAATAGAGCCCGTGCGAGAGCTCATGGAGGGCCTTCCGCAGCAACGTGGCGTAGTCGATCGCGGGGAATCGTCCTGGCCAGCCCGGCAGGTCACGGGCGTGCAAGAGGAAGTCCGCGGTCATCACACTGATCAACGGGGAATACGGCTGCGACGCCAGTTCCGCATGCATGGGGACGCCTGCGGCAAGGCGGAAGAAGTCCGCCGACTGCTGCTTCGCTTTCTCGTCCGCCGACAGATAGGCCGCACCTTGTGAGCTCGGCGACGCGCCGTAGACCGAGAACGGCGTCCCGGAATACGCGTACTGCGCCACCTCGCCAGCGAGCACGATGCCCGAGTACCCATCCGGCGTGGAGCAGGTGTAGAACCGATGCTCGGGCGACCGGGACCGGACGCGCTCGACCAGCTCCGTCGCCACCACGCCCTTGACGTAGAACATGGGCAACTCCGGGTCCGTCACATAGCTCAGGTCGCGCGCCTGCCGGGCGAGGACCGCGGCGGAGTCGACGACGCGCAGCCCGGAAGCGAGCGGGAGCAGAAGCTGGGATCCGGGGGTCCGGACCCCGGCATAGCTGAACACCGGCGCGGGCCAGGTGAGGAGTTGCTGACCGGTGCGCCGCAGCGCATCGAGCATGCCCTCGATGGCGCCGGGGAGAAGGCCGTCGTCTCCGCCGAGCGCCATGACGAAACCCGGTCGGACCTGGTCGAGGACGAACTCGAAATTGTCGCGCATCCCCACCGTGTTCCCCGGCGAGACGTACCGGATCCGCGAGTCCCGCGCGGCGGCACGCGAGACGACGTCGCGCGTGCCATCCGTGCTGCCGTCATCCGAGACGATGATCTCGAGGTTGGCATAGGTCTGCAGGCTGCACGTGGTCAGCGTCTTCTCGAGGTAGTGCGCCCGATCCTTCGTGGGGATGATGACGGTGAATCGAGGCTCGTCCGAGGCCTTCACGATGCGATCACTCATGCGTCCTCGGCGTAAGGATGGCCTGCGACTGGAAGACCACCGCCAGTGAGACGAGCCCGGCCGAGGTGAGCCAGGCCAGCAGCGTCCACCGTCCCATGCCGGATGGCATCCACTGCCGGGCCGCGATCGCCACCGCGAGGCTGGCCGGCAAAGGGGCGAGCAGCACGATCGCGTACCAGCGCCACAGGTCTCGGCGGAGCAGCGACCGGTGCATGAGCACAGGCTCGAGGCTGATCGTCACGGCGCCATGGACGAGCCAGACGGCGGTCGCCCCCAGCACGCCGAAGGAATGGATCCCCCAAACGGCCAACGGGATCCCGACCATGAGTGCCACGAGCAGCATCCCGAAGTGCAGGCGCACGATACCGTGTGCCTGCTGGAAGGCGCCTTGCAACCAGCCAAGCGCGGCGGCGCCGACGCCGAGGACGAGCCACCGGAGGATGGACGCCGCATCGGGCTGCGCGCTCCCGAGCCAGATGGCCAACAGATCGGACGCGAAGACCCAGAGGAACACCGTCACCGGAACGACGACCAGCGAGAGCCATCGACAACTCGCCAGATACTCCCTGCGGAGCGCCACGGCGTCTCCCGAGGCGACCAGCTGTGAGTAGCGAGGATAGTAGACCCGGTAGAATGGAATGGTGATCATCTGGATCACGTTGCATCCCGTGAATGCGATCGCGTAGCGCCCGAGCTCGGCCGCCGTGAGGAACTGGCCGATGAGCAGCCGATCCGCGTTCCCGATCATGGCGGCACAGATCGACGTGCCTGCCATGCCCGCCGAGAAGGGAAGGTATTGCCGGATGATCGACGTCCGGAACCGGCCCGAGGTCGACGGCGCGAACGACGCCCGGAGCATCGCCCTGAGGGAGAGCGAGTGGGCGGCGGACACCAGTGCTTGGAACAGGAAGAACTCCTGGAGTTGCACTCCCTTGAGGGCAAGGAGTGCGCCTCCACCCCAGCGCAGGGTGTTGATGCCCGAGATCGTCGCATTGAGTCGGCCATGGCGCTGCGCCCCGACCATCCCGCCCGCATACAGGATGGACGGGAACTGCAGCGCGAGTGCGAAGACCATGATGTCCAACGCGCGCGCCAGCTCCGCCGGGGGGATCACGGATGAGGACAACCAGACGGGTCCCGACATCGCCCGGATGGCCAGATTGGCGAGGAGCAGCAAAACCGGGACCCCCCACGCGCATCGCTCGAACGTCACCAGGACGTCCATCGCATGCCCTTGTACGGACTCGTCCGCCCCGGCGCGCGCCAACTCCCTTCCCAGCGTCGAGCTGAGCCCGAAATCGAACAGGCCGAGGACGACCTGAAGCGAGACCCACAACCCGATGACGCCGAACCGGTCCACGCCGAAGTTCGAGACGAGGACGGGGGTCGACACGATGACGAGCGCTCCGACCCAGAGGCCGCCGAGCAGGTTCCAGAGGATGCCGCGCACCGACGAGGGCAGGATCGCGGGGACCACCGGTCGGTCGCTCTGACGCTCGGGGCCGCCGGCGCCTGGGCTCACTGCGCCCCCAGGGCCGGCACCGCGGGGTCGTCCGCGGCGGGACGACGTCGCCCGAGCATGAGGGCCTTCAGGATCATCACGCCGAAGATGGCGGGCAGGACGGTCTTCACCAGCGGATTCAGGTGGTAGAAGATCGAGTACTTGAGTGTCATGATGCACGTCGAGTAACAGAAGACGTACACGCAAGCTACCCGCCAGTCCTGCTTCCTCGCGAAGAAGAAGTTCGTCAGCCACGCGAACAGCAGCCCGTTGAGCAGGGCGCGGACCAGCAGGTCCGCCTCCCCGCCCCAGACGGCACTGTCAGCGATGGGCCCATTGGTCTGCGGCGGCACCGGCGCGTTCGGGAAGTACTGGTCGGCGTACCAGTATTGCGGGTTGAACCGCACGTAGCTGTTCGGCATCACGAGGGACACGAAGTCGCTGAAGAACATCGGCCACTCGGCCGGCGGCAGCGTGCCTTGGGCCCGTTCGGAGTACAGGTGGAATCCGGTGAGGAACACCGCCCCGAACTCCGAGGCGGGCTGCACGCCCGAGTCGCGCAGCAGGCCCGCCGCATCGCGGAAGTTGAAGCGCACCTCCCGCAGCACCTCCAGCGACGAGAACAGCACACCGGCGAGGAGGGCGCCGGCGACGGCCTTCCGCATGTTGATGCGACGGACGTAGGTCTGGTAGAGGCAGACCGCGATCAGGAGCACGAACAGGCCCTCGATCCGGGACCCCATGGAGTTCAGGATCTTGAAGACGAGCGCGCCGACCACCAGCAGGATTCCCATCGCCCCGAATCGCCGGTAGTTCATGAACGCGAGCGTCACCGCGATGAGGAACAGGCCACTCTCCAAGCGCACGGTGACGGACACCAGCGCCCGGGCCGGGCCGGCCAGGTGGTCGTAGCGGGAATAGTGGTCGGCGTACTCCGTCACCGGAGCCGACAAGAGCCAGAGCAACACGTTGCAGCCGATCACGACGACCACGAACGGGACCAACAGCCCGCCGCCATCCCACGGGAGCACCTTCGGCGAGGGAACCGACTCGCTCGCCGGCCGGCGCGCGTACAGATAGCTGACGCAGAACCCGCAGACGAACAACGCGTGCCGCCAGAGATGCGCACCGATCTCGGATTCATCCGGGAGCAGTTGGGCGAGCGTGCTCCACACCCACCCTGACGCGAGATCGAGGTTCAGCACCAGGAAGGTGAACGCCGGCGAGAGCGTGTACGCCAGGATGAAGAAGACGTACACCGCCCCGAGCTCGCCGATCAACCCGCACTGCGCGCGGTCCCGGAGCGCCAGGAGGAAGGTCCCCGCGATCAGCAGCGTGGCCAGCACGGGCAGCATGATCGCCATCCCCTGCATCAGGGGCAGCGCGAGCGCAGCTCCGCCGAGCGCCACTGCACCCACGATGCCCAGCGACTGCACCGCGGCCGCCTTGCTCAGTGCCATCGAAGGTCGGGTGTCGGGTTCTCGGGAGTCCAGCGGCGCTGGCATCCCGCGCCACCCGGAGCGAACGACGGACGCAGCGGCTTCAACGCACCACTCCGGGAGGCGACGTCCAGACGGAACGGAGCCAAGCGACCGTCGCGAGTATCCCCTGGTCGACGGTGTACGGCAACTCGCCGCAGACTTCCCGGGTCGGACCGAGCTCGGCCTGATACTCGGTCAGCACGTTGTTGAGCCTGAAGCTCGTGAAGGGGAACCCCGGTCGCACCCGGGCGATCAGGTCCCCGACGCGTGCGGTGAGGACGGCGAGGGCTCGCGGAACGGTCCGGATGGGGGGCGCACCGAGCGCGCGCCGGAAGCCGTCGGCCCACGCCTCGAGGGCGAGCGGCTCGTAGTCCGCGAGGTAGAACGTCCTCCCGCGCACCGTATCCAGCGGGGCCGCCATGAGCGCCCGATACTGCGCGACGGTGTTGCCCACGTAGCCGTAGCTCTTCCGCGTCGGACCGCGGCCCACGTGGAAGTAGCGGCCGTCCCGGATGAGCCCGAAGAACCGCAGGTAGTGCGGGTTCATGCCGGGACCCCAGATGGTCGTCGGCCGCACGATGGTCCACGGGACTCGTTCCAGGTCGCTCGCGCGCACGATGCGCTCGGTGCACACCTTGCTCTCACCATAGAGGGTGCTCGGCGCGTAGTCGGCATCGTCCCGTGGGACGTAGCCGACGCGGCAGACCAACTGGCTGGACGTGCAGATCCACCGCCGCACCGATGGGGTGGCCGCGAGGGCACTCACCAGCGACTCGACGCCGTCGATGTTGTCGCGGTATCCCGAGAGATGCTCGGTCTCGTTCAAGTCGGTCCGTGCCGCCAGATGGAACACCACCTCCGGCGCGACCTCGGCGAGCGCGCGACGAGTGGCCCCGGCATCGAGCAGGTCCACCTGCAACATCCGGGCACCGGGTACGGCAGCAGTCGGCCGGCGGTCGAGCCCGGTGACTTCGTGGCCGTCCTGTGCCAGGCGCCGCACAAGGTGCCCGCCGATGAATCCGGCACTCCCGGTTATGAGGACGTTCATCAGATTCGACGCTACGTTCGAGTGGTAGGTGCCTGGTCCCGACCGATCCGCACTCGTGGAATCTAGAGGGTGCGAGCCGAGTTATGCCCCCATGAGACCCCATGGCCGCGCGAGTGTCCACGCGGCGGAGGCCTGCCGCGCGAGCTTCCTGTCCTCATCGCCTCGCGCGGGAGCCCTCGTGATGGAGACCCGAAGCGCGGGATGCCCGATCAGGCCATGAGGCTGCGCAGGTGCGCGAGAACACCACCGATCAGCATGCCGGCGAAGACGCTGAACACCAGGATCATCGCCCGCCGACGCGGCTCCGGAAGCACCGGCTGCACGACCGGCTCTATCACCGTCAGCGAGGGCGCCGACGGCATCTCGCGCGAGAGCGCCTGCTCCCGGGACTGGACCAGCGAGACCAGGACCTGCTGCTGCAGTTGCACTACCCGCTGCAGTCGCTCGAACTCGAACGTCAACTCCGGTGAGATCCTGTATTCGCGGTTGCCGCGCACGAACTCCGCCACGCGCGCCTCGGCATCCATGAGCCGTCGCTCCTGCGGGGCGATCCGCGCTTCCATGGACCGCCGCTCGGCCGCGGCGCGCTGGCGGGCGACATCGAAGATCACGGAATCGAGTGCCGCGACGACCCGCCGCACGACGGCCGTCGACACCTCGGGCCACCGGCTCCGCACGCTGAGGGAGATCGACCGCGTCTTGCGGTCCACTGCCACGTCGATCACGCGGTTCAGTCGGCGCACGGCATCGACCGCCTTGCGCTCCTCCTCCGGCGAATCCGCAGGACCGCGCGCTTTCGCCTTCAGGAGGACGACGAGCGTCCGGCCGGGGGCGTTCCGCACTGAATCGAGCAACGGCTCGCGGACGATCGGGAGCAGGACGAATGGCGACCGTGCGAGCCCTGCGACCAGCTCCGGTGGGAACTGCTCGCCGGTGCCACCCAACGCTCCGGCCAGTCCGAACTGCGACGCCAGGCCCCGCAACTGCGAGAGGTCCGCGCTCGACCCCGAAGAGACCAGTACGATCGTCGAAGCCCGGTACAAGGCAGGGCGGAACAGCGCGACGGTCACGCCGGCCAGCAGTCCCAGAAGTGCCCCGCCGACCAGGAAGTTCCGGTGGGTCCGGAGCCAGCCGCGCACATCGCTCGCGGAAAGACTCCACTCGACTTGGGTCTCGGAGACCACGCGCAGATTACCGGGTGACGGGGCGGCTGCCGTGGTGCACGGCTAGCTCATGACCTTGAAGAATACCGGCTGTGTGTGCGCCGAACAAGAGCGCCGCGTACCCGGTCGGTCGACTAGGAGTCCTGCGCGACTCGATCACGCGACCCGCGTTCCACCACGTCGCAAAGTCGGCCGCAGAGCGCCGCCTTGCTGAGCTTGGACGCGAGCAAGGCGCGCCCCCGCTCTCCTCGCGCCTCGAGGTCCGCGGGCGCCATGGCCAGCAACGAACGGAGGAGCGCGACCGCTCCCGCGACATCGCCATGGCGGATCGTCCATCCGAGGGAGGCCACGCCCAGGATGTCCCCCACGTGCGATTCGGACGGACCCAGCAGCAGGATCGGCCGGGCGACCGCCATGGCCCCGTACACCTTGCATGGATGGACGACGCCGACCACCTCGTCCCCGATGGTCACCAGGTGCACGTCCGCCGCGGAGAGAGAGTAGCGCAGCGTGTCCAGTGGCTGGTACGGCAGCGACAGGACGTTCGGCAGGCCGGCCGACTCCACCTCGCGCTTCCCGACCCCGCCGCCGATGAAGACGAACACGATCCGTGCATCATCCCGGAGCGCCGCGGCGGCCTCGAGGATCGTCGTGAACGGATTCGTCGGACCGTGATTCCCACTGTACATCACGACGAACTTCCGCTGCAATCCGTGCGCGACCCTGAACGGATTCTCGGAGTGCGGCACCGGTGCGAGGTAGTCGTCGAGCGGCCACGGCGGGATGATCGAGAGCTTCTCGCGCACCTGGAGCTTCGCGTTGACCCGGTCGGCCATGAAGCGGTCCAGGACGACGACATCCTCCGCCCGGCGCAGGATCCGGCGGTTGATCCAGTCGAACACCCGGACCGGCACCGAGTGCGGAGCGAGTCTCCCCAGCACGACCATCTGATCGGGATTCAGGTCCATTATCCAGAACTTGATGCTCGCCCGTCGCAGCCACGCGAGTGCCAACGCACCGAGCGACGCCATCGGCGGGGACGTGCTCACGAGGATGACGTTCACGCGACCGACGGCGAGCCCTCGCAGGATCGACTGGATCACGAACGAGAATCCGCCGATCAGGCGCACGGCGATGGACCCCTTCCCGAACGAGCACCAGGGAAGGCGCACGATCTCCACCCCATCCCGCACCTCGCGCGACGGATAGCGGACCGACGGATCGTCGTAGCCGTTCCGTGAGGTCAACACGACCACGCGCCACCCCCGCCGCGCCATCTCCGCGGCGGCGTCCGCCACGTGCTGCCCGACACTCGCGGGGTCAGGGAGGTACACCTGCGAGAGGATGAGAAGCGTCCGCGCCGTCGGGAGGTCGCGCTTCGCCGGGGAGATCGGAGCCATGAGCTGCTACCCGTTGCCCGCCGAGCCGGCGGGGGCCATCACCGCGGGGCCTTCGCGCGATACTCGCTCTCGATCCAACGGTACGTCCGCTCCATGCCGTCCCGAAGCGGGATCGACGGCTCCCAGCCGAGTTCCGCGCGGATCCGCGTGTTGTCGGAGTTGCGTCCCATGACACCCTTGGGAGCGGAGAGATTGTAGTTCCGCTTGAGCGTGATCCCGGCGATCGACTCGGCGATCGAGACGAGTTGGTTGATCGTCACCAGCTCGCTGGACCCGAGATTGATCGGATCGAGGATCTCGCTCGCCATGATCGCGCGCGTGCCCTTCACGCAGTCGTCGATGTACATGAACGAGCGGGTCTGCAGGCCATCGCCCCAGATCTCGATCTCGTGCCGCCCGGTCGCCTTCGCGTGGATGACCTTGCGGCAGATCGCCGCCGGCGCCTTCTCGCGCCCGCCGTCCCACGTGCCGTGCGGTCCGTACACGTTGTGGTAGCGCGCCACGCGCGCCTGGATCCCATAGTCCTCGCGGAAGTGACGGCACATGCGCTCCGAGAAGAGCTTCTCCCAACCATAGCCATCCTCGGGCATCGCCGGGTACGCGTCCTCCTCGACCAGCGCGACGACGTCGGCGGAGACCTGCTTGTCGGCGTTGTAGACGCAGGCGGAACTGGAGAAGAAGAAGCGGCTCACCCCCGCATCCTTCGCCGCGACGAGCATGTGGGTGTTGGTCAGCACGGAGAGCATGCAGAGCGCCTTGTTGTGCTCGATGAAGCCCATGCCTCCCATGTCCGCCGCGAGCTGGTACACCTCGCTCGCACCGTCCACCGCTTCCCGGCAGCGCGCGAGGTCCTTCAGGTCGGCCACCACGCTCTCGACGCCCGGCACCACCTGGTACCACTCCGACTTCGGCTTGATGTCCACCGCACGCACCTTGCGGCCGTCACGCGACAGGGCGGCCACAAGATGGCCCCCGATGAATCCACCCCCACCGCCGACCACGATGACGCCCTCAGACATCCCAAAGCTCCTTTCGGTGAGTTCGATTGCGCCCCTGGCCGTAGCGGCACCAGAGGAAACCTAGATTGCACGCTTGGCCTACGGCACCCCTCGACCGCTCGGCACGCGGCGCTCTGGACGATGAGGATCTCCCCTGTCTCACATCCCGCCGGATCGAGGTGCACGGACGCCTGCGACTCATGCTTGGGTGCACGACACCGCAGCATCTCCCGGCGCGGCGGTCGCGGGACCCGATCGGGTTCAATGCGACACGCCGTCCCGTTGCAGCACTCGCAGCGCCGTCAGGAGAATGATCCTCGCGTCGAACGACAGCGACTGGCGGCGCAGGTAGGCCAGATCCAACTCGACCTTCTGCGGGATCGGCAGTTCGTCACGACCGTTGACCTGCGCCCATCCCGTGAGTCCGGGGCGCAGGCGTTGCACGCCGCAACGTGTGCGCAGTTCGATCAGATCATGTTGGTTGTACAACGCCGGACGCGGTCCGACGAAGCTCATGTCGCCCTTCAGGATGCTCCAGAGCTGCGGCAGCTCGTCGAGACTGCTCCGCCGGAGGAAGGCGCCGACCGGCGTGAGGTATCGGGCCGGATCCTCGAGCAGGTGGGTGGCGACCGTCGGCGTGCCGACCTGCATCGTCCGGAACTTGCTCATCCGGAACAGGGCATTGTCACGCCCCACTCGATCGGACCAATAGAGCACGGGACCGCGCGAGCTGACTCGCACGACCAGCGCGATCAGCAACAGCGGCACCAGCAGCAACGCCAGCGCCGACAACGACAGCAGCACGTCGAACACCCGTTTCATCATTCCCCCGCACCGGCCAGGACGCGGCGCAGTCCCTCGCTCACCGTGACGGGAGGACTCCACCCGAGCAGACCGCGCGCCTTCGAGATGTCCACCTGCAGGTTCCCGCACAAGCGCGCCATGGCCTCTCTCCTGCCGAGTGCGATGCCTGCCAGACGCAGGATCGCGGCCGGCACTGGCACCAATCGCGGCCGTACCCCTGCGGCATCAGCGATGCCGCGGATCAGATCCGGCGTCGACAGGTCAAGACCGTCGCTGACCAGGAAGGTCTGGTTCGCGGCGGATGGATGCACGAGGCACAGCGCGAGGAGGTCGACCAGGTTGTCAAGCGCCACCAGACTGCGACGATTGCGCACGCTCCCCAGCGGCAGGGGCCAGCCACGCTGAACGGCACGCATCAGTGCGGCGAAGTTGGCCTTCACGCCCGGGCCGTAGACCAGCGGCGGTCGTACGATGACGATCTCCATGCCGGTCTGGGCCGACACGACCGACAGTCCTTGCTCCGCTTCGAGCTTGCTGACGGCATAGGCATCCTGTGGCGCCGGCACATCCGACTCGACGAACGGATGTCCGGGCGGCGTGCTCTCGCCATTCACCTTGACCGAACTCAGGTACACGAATCGCGTGACACCGGCCTGGGCGCACTGTCGCGCGAGGTTCAACGTCCCGGCGACGTTGACCGCGCGGAATCGCGCGAGCGGATCGCCTCGACGCTCGCCGAGGATGTGCACGCGCGCCGCCAGATGCACGACGGTCCCGACACCGGACAGTGCCGTCGACCAGTCCATCTGCTCCAACGGCGAGGCGATGCCATGAACGGCGATGGCGGCGCGCGCGCCGCCGGTCCCGGAGAACTCCGCCGGGCGTCTCACGGCAGCGCTGACGTGGATGTCATCCGTGTCGGACAGTCGCCGCATGAGCGCCCGCCCGACGAAGCCGTTCGCTCCGGTCACCAGTACGTTCATCGCATCTCGATCGGCTCTTGGTAGACCCGCATGTGTGCGCGAACCACCTCTCGGACGTCGAAGGCCCTCTCCTCCGGCGCCCTGCCAGCGTCGGCCGTGGTCTGGCAGCGTGCGGGGTCGGCGATCAAGCGGCCAAGCGCATCCGCGAGAGCCGCAGGATCCCGCGCCGGCACCAGGCGGCAGGAGGCGCGATCACCGTGCGGTGTCCTCATCCACCACGTCGCAGATCGCATGCTGGATCGCCAGGTGGATCTCCTGCGCCCGGTCCGTCCGCTCCGTCGGCACCACGAGACAGAGGTCGACCATCCCCCGGATCCTCCCGCCGTCCTTCGCCGTCAACGCCAGCGTCCGAACGCCGAGCGCCTTCGCCGCCTCCACCGCACGCAGGCAGTTCGGCGAGTTCCCACTCGTCGTATGCAGCACGAGCAGGTCCCCGGCGCGCCCCAGCGCCTCCACCTGCCGGCTGAACACCTCGTCGAACGAGAAGTCGTTCGCCGCCGCGGTGAGCAGCGACGTGTCCGTCGTGAGCGCGATCGCCCGCAGCGGCCGCCGCGTCCGCATATAGCGCACCACATACTCGGTCGCGATGTGCTGCGCGTCGGCGGCACTGCCGCCATTGCCGCAGAAGAAGAGCGTGCCGCCCCCCTGCACCGTCTCGCGCACCATCCGCGTCGCCGCGCGGATCTGCTCGGCGAGGACGTCCGCCGAACGCGTGGCAGTCTCGGCCAACTCGCGGAGGTGCGCGACCGGGTCCACGCGGCCGCTCATGCTACCACCTGCTGAAGTCGTTGCATCGTCTCGCGCGCCCGCGCACCGAACGTGTCCGGGTCATCGGCCGCCGCCTCGAACGCCCAGGTCACGCAGGCGTCGGCCGCCAGGAGATCGAGCGCCCGCTCCCGCGCCGGGTCGTCGCCCTCGCGGAGCACCAGCCGCAGCAACGCGTCGGCCGCGTCGAG
Organism: Gemmatimonadota bacterium; assembly: GCA_021413975.1. GTDB lineage: Bacteria > Gemmatimonadota > Gemmatimonadetes > Gemmatimonadales > Gemmatimonadaceae > Pseudogemmatithrix. Next base: position 122,873 of record JAIOPJ010000033.1, on the reverse strand, counting down.
CAGCGCCTCGGCGACCCCCATCTGTCTCGCCTTCGGATTGGTCGCGAGCACCTCGCGCACGCGCGCCACGAGACGCTCGGGCGCCTCGGGCTGTGCCCTCGCGATCCACTCGCCCGCCTTCACGCCTTGGCCCCGAGCGCCGCACGTGCCACGTCGGCGCCCAGCGCCGGCATCTCCGCCACCTGCGCCCCGGTCACGCCGGCCTGCGCCATGTGGTCCTTCCCGCCACCCCGGATGCCGGTCCTGGTCGAGAGCGTCTTCACGATCCCGCCCGCCGTCACGCCCTTGGCGCGCAGGTCGTCGCTGACCACCACCACCAGCCCGCCCTTGTCCTCGCCGAAGTCGGCGACGAGCACGCCCACCCCGCTGCCGAGTTGCTCGCGCACGACGTCGCCGAGCGCCTGGAGGTCCTTCATCGATCCGGCCTTCACCACCTTGGCGAGCAACTGCGACCCGTTCACCGACTCCGCGCCGGACAGCAGGTCGCCTCCCTGACTCCCGCCGCCACGCATCGCCTCGTCGAGCTTCTTCTCCAGCGCGCGCTTCTCGCCGAGCAACGCATCAAGGCGCTTGCCGATCAGCTCGGGCGAGACCGCATTCACCTTGAGCTTCTCCGCCACCTCGCCGAGCGCACGTTCACGGGTGCGCAGGAACTCGTACGCCCCCCGCCCGGTGAACGCCTCGATCCGGCGCACGCCGGCGGCCACCCCGCTCTCCGACACGATCCGCATGAGGGCGATCTGCCCGGTGTTCCGCACATGCGTCCCGCCGCAGAGCTCGGTCGAGAGCCCAGCGATCTCGACCACACGCACCACGTCACCGTACTTCTCGCCGAAGAGCGCCATGGCGCCCTGCGTGATCGCCTCCTGGTACGGCTTCTCGGTCGTCCGCACGTCGACATTCGCCCAGATCCCCTCGTTCACGATCTGCTCGATCCGCTCCAGTTGCTCGGGCTTGATCGGACCATGATGCGAGAAGTCGAACCGCAGACGATCGGGCGCGACGAGCGAGCCCGCCTGGTGGACGTGCTCGCCGAGTACCTCGCGGAGCGCCGCGTGCAGCAGGTGCGTCGCGGTGTGGTTGCGCTCGGTGTCGTGGCGGCGCGTGCCGGGGACGCGCGCGCGCACCATCTCGAACTTCGGTTTCCCCGTCGCGACCCCGATCGCCGCCACCCGTCCGTCGATCTTGCGCACATCGGCCACGTCCAGACGCCAACCGCTGCCCACGATCTCGCCAAGGTCGGACACCTGCCCGCCCGACTCGGCGTAGAACGGCGACTCGCGCAGCATCACGGCGACCTGTCCGTCCCCGAGCGTCTTGACCGCGGTCACGAGCGACTCGATCTCCACGTGGTCATAGCCCACGAACTCGCCGACGGCCGTACCGCCGTCGGCGGTGCTCCAGGTCGTGAAGTCGCGCAGTTCGTCGGCCGCGACGGTGAGTTTGCGGGACTTGCGATCCTCCTGCGACATCTTGCGCTGGCCATCGAGCGCGAGGTCGAAGCCCGCGATGTCCACGCGGTAGCCGCGCTCGATCGCCATGAGCTCGGTCAGGTCGATCGGGAAGCCGAACGTGTCGTAGAGCTTGAACGCGTCCTCTCCGCTGATGATGCCGCGCAGGGCCGTGGAGCCCTGCGTCGAGCCGGCGGGCGCGAGTTCCTCGAACCGCGTCAGCCCGCCCTCGATCGTCGCGAGGAAGCGCTCCTCCTCGGCACGCGTGGTCTCGATGATGTGCTGGCGGCGCGCCGCGAGCTCGGGGAACTGCTTGCTCATCAGGTCGAGGAGCCGCTCCACCACATGCACGAGCGTGGGCTCCCGACGTCCCAGCAGCCAGGCATGGCGCACCGCGCGCCGCAGGATGCGGCGCAGGACGTAGCCACGCCCCTCATTGCTCGGGAAGACGCCGTCGGCGAGCAGGAAGCTCACGGCACGCGCATGATCGGCGAGCACGCGGTAGCTCGCCGAATCGGTGTTCGCGTAGACGTACGGCTTGCCGACGATCCGTGACACCGTGTCGAGCAGCGGCGTGAAGAGATCGGTGTGGTAGTTGTTCGCGACGCCCTGGAGGACCGCCGCGATCCGCTCGAGTCCCGCGCCGGTGTCGACCGAGGGCTTGGGGAGCGGCTGGAGCACGCCGTCCGGCTGTCGGTCGAACTGCATGAAGACGAGGTTCCAGATCTCGAGGAACCGCCCCGCCTCTGCGCCCTCCACGAAGGCGTCCTCGGAGAACTCGGTGCGCACGCGATCGGTCCACTCGCCGGTCGCTCCCTGCGGGAACTCGAAGTCCTTCGCGAGGTGCGCGAGATCGACGTAGATCTCGGTGCAGGGGCCGCAGGGGCCGGTGTCGGCCATCTGCCAGAAGTTGTCCTTCTCTCCGAGGCCGTAGATGCGGCTCGCGGCGATCCCGGTGACTTCGCGCCAGAGCACGCGCGCCTCGTCGTCGTCCTTGTAGACGGTGACGCGGATGTGCTCGACCGGGATCTTCAGGTCCTCGGTGACGAACTCCCAGGCGAAGCGGATCGCGTCGCGCTTGAAGTAGTCGCCGAAGGAGAAGTTGCCGAGCATCTCGAAGAAGGTGTGATGCCGAGCGGTGTGCCCCACCTGCTCGAGGTCGTTGTGCTTGCCGCCGGCGCGGACGCACTTCTGGGAAGTCGTCGCGCGGCGGTTCCCCTCCGGCGGGGGTTCCTGCCCCAGGAAGACCTTCTTGAACTGCACCATCCCCGCATTGGTGAACAGCAGGGTCGGATCGTCTCCCGGGACCAGGGAGGACGAGGGGCGCACCGCATGTTGCTGGCGGGCGAAATAGGCGAGGAATCTGCTCCGGATCTCTTCAGCGCGCATATCGTTGCAAGATAAGCGTTTGGCCTCGTTCCGCACAACGTGCGGGGGCGTCCGAAGCCTCCGGAGACATCCGGGCGGCGGAACGGGGGCTGGCGAAGCGCAAGTCGATACCAGCGTGTAACTTGAGCGATGTGACAATTCGCTGACACACCCGTCGTCAACGCGGGTAGTACTTCCCACTACGACTCCTGATTCCCCTCCCCTGATTCTCGGGGTCCGAGATGCGAAACCGCTACTTCTTCCTGCTCGACGTCACGCTGCTCGCGCTGATCCCCTTCGTCGCGCTCGTGCTGCGTCTCGAGGGCATCGCCGGACTTGGCGTCTACCTCCAGACGCTGTTCCTCTACACGGCCCTCACGCTCCCACTGCGATTGGCGATCGCCTGGCGCGCCGGCCTGTATCGATGCATCTGGCGATTCGCGAGCATCACCGAGCTCGAGCGGATCCTCGTCGCGGGATTCAGCATCGCGATCGTCACCTCGCTCATCGGGCTCGGGCTCCAGTTCGCCGGGGCACCCCTGCGGATGCCGATCTCGGCGATCGCGATCGACGCGATGCTCACGCTCGCGGCCCTCGCCGCTCCGCGTCTTGGCGCTCGCGTGATGCACCTCCGGCGCCCGCGCGCGGGAGACGCCGTCCGCACGATCGTGGTCGGTGCCGGTGCCGCCGGGCAGATGGTGGCGCGCGAGGCCGCACACGGCGAGAGCGTCCACTTCGAGGTGGTCGGATTCGTCGACGACGACGAGCGGAAGGTCGGGCAGATGGTGAACGGCGTCCCGGTGGTCGGGAAGGTCGATGACCTGCCGCGGATCGTGCGCGAACTCGGCATCCACGAGGTCATCATCGCGATGCCCTCGGCCCGCGGTGTCGAGATCCGCCGAATCGTCGAGCTGGCCTCGACGGTCGGGGTCCGCACCCGGACCGTTCCGAGCCTGACCGATATCGTCTCCGGCCGCATCGAGTACAGCGCCCTCCGGCCGGTCGAGATCGCCGACCTGCTCCGCCGCGCCCCGATCGACACGGACTTCTCCAAGGTGCGAGTACTGGCCCACGCGCGCACGGTGATGGTCACCGGCGCCGGCGGCAGCATCGGCTCGGAGCTCTGCCGACAGATCGCCGCACTCGAGCCGGAACTCCTCGTCGTCCTCGACCACTCCGAGAACCAGGTCTTCGAGATCGAGGTGGAACTGCGGCGCCGGTTCCCGACCCTCCGGATCGCCCCGGTGATCGCCGACATCCGCGACGAAGCCCGCATCAACCGCGTCTTCGAGCGCTTCCACCCCTTCGCGGTCTTCCACGCGGCCGCACACAAGCATGTGCCGCTCATGGAGGAGAACGTCGTCGAGGCGGTGACCAACAACGTCCGCGGCACGCGCAACGTCGTGGACGCCGCGGTCGAGTACGGCACGACCCACTTCGTGCTCATCTCCACCGACAAGGCCGTCCGGCCGACCTCGATCATGGGCGCGACCAAGCGGCTCGCCGAAGTGCTGGTGCGCGAGGCCGCCGTGCGGGCGCAGCGGCACTTCGTGGTCGTGCGCTTCGGGAACGTGCTCGGGTCGCGCGGCTCCGTCGTGCCGACCTTCATGGCGCAGATCGAACGCGGCGGACCGGTGACGGTCACGCACCCGGAGATGCGGCGCTACTTCATGACCATCCCCGAGGCCGTGCAGCTCGTGCTGCAGGCCGGGGCCCAGGGCCAGGGTGGAGAGCTGTTCGTGCTCGACATGGGCGAGATGGTGCGGATCGCGGACCTGGCGCGCGACCTCATCCGGCTCTCCGGGCTGGAAGAGGGCGCCGACATCGAGATCCGCTACACCGGCATGCGCCCCGGCGAGAAGCTCTACGAGGAGGTCCTCTTCGGGAACGAGGACGTGCGCAGCACCGAGCACCCAAAGGTCCTGCGCGTCCTCGCGGCCGATACCGACCCCGGGATGATCGCGCGCATCGACGAACTGCTCCGGCAGGTCGCCCTGCAGTCGGGTGACGAGGCCACGTTGCGGGCGGCGGTCACCGGCCTCGTGCCGGACTTCATCGCCACCGAGGAGCGAAAGGACGTGCTCCCGATGGCGAAGCGGCCGTCCGGGGGCGCCCGACGCGTCTGAGCGTCAGCCGGGAAGGACGCTGCCGCCGTTCACGTTGAGGATCTCGCCCACCACATGCCGCGCCCCCGGCATGCAGAGCGCCACGGCGGCCCACGCGATGTCCTCGGGACTGGCCACCCGCCCGTTCGGGATCCCCGCCTCCACGCGGGCCTTCCCGCCGTTCGCGAACGGCAGGACGCACATCTCGGTGTCGACCCACCCGGGCGCGACCGCGTTCACGGTGATGCCGCGCCGCGCGAGCTCGATCGCCTGGCTCTTCACGAACGAGATCATCGCACCCTTGCTCGCGGCATAGTCCGCGTGGAAGGACTCCCCGCGCTGGCCTGCGGTGGAGGAGATGTGGACGATCCGCCCCCCTTCCCCCATGACGCGGGCCGCCGCGCGCGAGACATGGAACATCGCGTCCACGTTCTCGCGCATCGTCCGGTGCCAGCGCTCATCGGTCATCTCGTGCACCGGGACCTCCTCGGGCGGCCAGATCCCGGCGCTGTGGATCAGGAGTTCGACGCCACCGAACGTCCGCACCGCCTCCGCGATGAGGTGGTCCGCGCCTCCGGCGTCGCCCAGATCGGCCGCGACCGCGAGCGTGCGCACCCCTCGTGACCGCAGCTCCGTCGCGAGCGCGTCAGCCTCCGCGGACCGCGAGCGATAGCCGATGCAGACATCGGCGCCGAAGTCGGCCAGCAGTCGCGTGATGGCCGCGCCGATGCCGCGCGAGCCCCCCGTGATGACCGCCCGCTTGCCGGCGAGCGAGAACGGGGCCGGGATCGATCGGGTCTGGGGGCTGGTCATGCGCGGAGACTAGTCGGGCCGGGAGGTCACGGCAATCCGATCGACAGGCCGGTACGGTAAGGCAGGAACTCCGAGCTGATGTTCCAGAGCTTCGCCGCGTCGGCGCGTGACCCGGTCAGCCGGTCGTAGCTCTTGTACAGCGACTGCGTCGTCCCGCCACCCACGTAGGCATCGATGAGCCATCCACGGCGCGTGCGCCAGACGCGCCCGACCGTGCCGCCGCCGAGGAAGCTGGCGCCCTCGTGGTAGATCGTGGTGTCGCGGTAGTCCCAGCGCTGCAACCGGAAGGCCGCGACGCCGGTGTGCAGCGCCGCGTACCATCCGTCGGAACGCCCGCCGCGGTACGCGCGCCATTCCGCGGTCCCGGTGACGAACTCGAAGGGGTAATCCCGGACCGAGACCCATGGCGAGACCATCAGGTCCCACTGGAAGGTGCGCCCCGCGCGCACAAGCGGTCGCTCGACGCCGACACTCGGGATCCCAAGGAGGGTCGATGCCCCGATCTTGATCCGACGGGTCGACGATGCCGAATCGGGACCCGAGAATCGGCGGCCGGCGCCCTGCGGCGCGAGCGCCGAGAGCGGAAGGACCAGGAGAAGACACGACAGCGTTCCGCGGCGGATCGTCGACATGAGGGGAACTTCACACCCTCCGGCCACTCGATGCCAGTCGGCGATCATGCGTCCCGCAGCGCCTGCTTCGCGGCATTCGACGCCTCACCGATCCCGAAGCCGCGCCGGACCAACCACCCGACGAGACGACGCTGCGCGACGGCAGGATCGAGCGAGCGCAACGACTTCGCCCGCCGCTCGGCCGCCGTCCGGAGCGTGAGTCGCTCGGCCTCGCGCGCCTCCTCGTCGCGCGCGCCGAGCACCCGGTCGACGACGGCGGACTCCACACCTCTCCGTCGGAGCTCCGACACCGTCCGCCGCGACCCGAACCCGCGTGCACGAGCCGGTCCCTCCGTGTACGCCCGGGCGTAGGCCTCGTCGTCGAGCAGGCCGAGCGAGAGGAGCCGTTCGCAGGCGAACGCGACCGCGACCGGCGAATGCTCACGCTGCTTCAGGTATCGCTCGAGTTCGCGCCGTGAGCGTCCCTTCCGGGCGAGGGCGTCCAGCGCCTTGTCGTAGCAGGCCGTCGACGCGCTCGCCTCCAGCAGTCGTGCCAGTGCCGGCGCGGCCACGGGCCGGCCGACGGCGAGGCCGAGCTCGCCGATCGTCTCGACCGACACCGGGGCGATGACCACGCCGCCGATCTCGACGGCGTACCGGCCCGCGCGCCTGGGCGACTCGCGGAGCGCGGAGACCGGTCCGGGCATCGGCTCCGGCGCGGGGGTCGCCGGGACCTTCAGGCGCCGCACGCGCGGCCCCGTGCGGATCGACGCGCGCACTCCCAGGCGCACGTCCGTGCGGAAACCCGGCGGCATCCCCGGACGAACGCCGGGGGTGGACCCGAGTGGAACGGCGGGGATTCCGGGCCCCGACGACTCACCACAGATCGCACCCCCGACGAACTACCGATGGAGGGTGAAGGCTGAAGGATGGAAGTGGACTGCCACTGCATCCTCACGACCTTCGACTCGATTGTCCCCTGCTCCCCTACTCCTCCGTCTCCGACTCGGCGGCCACCTTGTTGATCCCGAGCACGCCCTTCACCTTCTCCTCGATCTCCGCCATCACCGCCGGGTTGTCCTTCAGGAACAGCTTGGCGTTCTCGCGGCCCTGCCCGATCCGCTGCGTGCCGTAGCTGTACCAGGCCCCCGACTTCTCGATGATGCCCGACTCCGCGCCGATGTCGACCAGGAGCGAGGTGTGGGAGATCCCTTCCGCGTACATGATGTCGAACTCCGCCTGCTTGAACGGCGGCGCGACCTTGTTCTTCACCACCTTCACCCGGACGTGCGAGCCGATCACGTCCTCCTTCTCCTTCACCGGGCCGATGCGGCGGATGTCGAGCCGCAGCGACGCGTAGAACTTCAGGGCCTTGCCGCCGGTGGTCGTCTCGGGGTTGCCGAACATCACCCCGATCTTCTCACGCAGCTGGTTGATGAAGATCACCGAGCAGTTCGATCGGGCGATGGCACCGGTGAGCTTGCGGAGCGCCTGGCTCATGAGCCGGGCCTGCAACCCCATGTGCGACTCACCCATCTCCCCCTCGATCTCGGCCTTCGGCACCAACGCCGCCACCGAGTCGATCACGATCACGTCCACCGCGCCGGAGCGTACGAGGATCTCGCAGATCTCCATCGCCTGCTCCCCGGTGTCCGGCTGCGACACGAGGAGCTTATCGATATCCACGCCCAGCTTCGCGGCGTAGTCGGTATCCAGTGCATGCTCGGCGTCGATGAAGGCCGCCGTCCCACCCTGCCGCTGCGCATTGGCCACGACGTGCAAGCAGAGCGTCGTCTTGCCGCTGCTCTCGGGACCATAGATCTCGGTGACACGTCCCCGAGGGATCCCACCCACGCCGATCGCCGCATCGAGGTTGATCGCGCCGGTCGGGATCGCGTCGATCTTCACCTTGAAACCGTCGGCGCCCATCTTCATGATCGCGCCTTTGCCGAACGCCTTCTCGATCTGTGAGACCGCGAGACCCAACGCCTTGTTGCGGTCCGCCTGCTGAGCTGCCGTCGTAGCCATCAATGCCTCGGATGGTCCTGCCTGTAGCGTCGGCAGCGCCGACTTGTGGAGGGAATCTACCCCGCGAGAGAGGCGGGGCCACCCCGAATGAAATGCGAACGGACCGGCGACTGCCGCGACACCGAACAAATAGCGAAAACACATCGCGCGCGCAACTGCCGGCCTTCGGGAGAGCGCGGCAGGATATCAACACTCGACAGTTCGCACAAAGCTGATTCTGAACATTCATGCTAAGTCTATAGACAGCAACAGATACGCTGTGCAGATCGTGTTCACCGGGAGTGGACATCGCTGGATGAAGTGGAGTTATCCACATCAGAGCCGGCCTTCAGTTGATCTGGAAAGCATCCTCGACGTGCTTCACGAGCACCCGCTCCCCGTCCAGGAGCACACCCACGACGTCGAACCGGTACGATTCCTCCGCACGTCCGTGACGGTCGATCCACACGTGCGCACTCTTGGCGAGTTCCCGCTGCTTGCGATGATCCACCGCCTCGACGGGATCGCCGAACTCGGCACCCGCGCGCGCCTTCACTTCCACGAATGCGACGAGCGCATCGCGCTGCGCGACGAGATCGATGTCGCGCCGTCCATTGCGGAAGCGCCGGTACACGATGCGCCACCCTTTGCGGGTGAGCCATCGCGCCGCGATCTGCTCACCGAGGACGCCCATGCGTTGATTGTGTGTCGTCATGGCGCAGAACCTACGTGCGCTCGGTGCAACGCCGGCATCTTCGCATCGCACGCATCACCACTTCGCCGCTCGAACGCGGTAGGGTGGCGCGATGGCGGGGCGCAGGAGCAAGCTCCCGGATAGGGCGCGGGGATCCAGCGCGGCCCTCGCCTCGGCCTGGGAGGCGTGCGGAGGGAGTACCCCGCGCGCCGACCGCGCTCAGATCAAGTCGGGCAGACCGCCACTAGGCCGCGTGACGCTCCCCAGCCACGCGGTCCAGGTCCTCGAGCCCCACGAGGACGTCCCGCGGCTTGGAGCCATCCGGCGGCCCCAGCACCCCGGCCAGATGCAACTGGTCGATGATCCGCGCCGCACGCCCATAGCCGATCTTGAGCCGCCGCTGCAGCAGCGACGTCGACCCGCCCTGATGCTGCACGCAGACCTCCGCCGCCTCCCGGAAGAGCTTGTCGCGGTCGCTCACGTCGTCGGCCGCTTCCTCGTCCCCACGGGCCTCGAGCGCCTCGCGCGCACGCACGGCGGCGAGGATGTCCTCCTCCGAGTGCGGCTCGATGTGGATGAGCCCCTGGGCCTCCATCGCCGCCTTGCGGGCCTCCTTCTTCTCCGTGTACCAGTGCATGAGCCGCTCCGTGTCGTCGTTCGACAGGAACGCCCCCTGCAACCGGCTCGGCTCGCTCTTCCCCGGCGGGATGAACAGCATGTCGCCATTGCCCAGCAACGACTCCGCGCCCATGCCGTCGATGATCGTCCGGCTGTCGATCTGGCTCGCCACCCGGAACGCGATCCGGCTCGGGAAGTTCGCCTTGATGAGGCCCGTGATCACGTTCACACTCGGCCGTTGCGTCGCGAGGATGAGGTGGATCCCGATCGCGCGCGCCTTCTGCGCCAGCATCGCCAACGGGGTCTCGACCTCGGCGGCGACCGTCATCATCAGGTCGGCCAGCTCGTCGATCACCACGACGATGTAGGGGAGCACGCCGCCCGTGTAATCGCGATTCTCGAAGCCGACGTTCGGATCCTTGGGCTTCCGCAGCGCGTTGCCGTTGCGGACCTTGGTGTTGAAGTCCTGGATGTTGCGCGCCCCGTTCTCGGCGAGCAGGGCGTAGCGCTCCTGCATCTCGAGGACGGCCCACTTGAGCACCGCGGCGGCGTCACGGTTGTCGGTGACGACCTTGTGGCGCAGGTGCGGGAGCACGTTGTAGACGCTGAGTTCGACCATCTTGGGGTCGACCATGAGGAAGCGCAGCGTCTTGGGCGTGTGCCGGTAGATCAGCGACGTCACGATCGTGTTCACGCAGACCGACTTGCCCGAGCCGGTGGCGCCGGCGATCAGCAGGTGCGGCATCTTGGCGAGGTCGGCGATGACCGCCCGCCCTTCGAGGTCCTTGCCGAGGGCGATCGGCAGGGCCATCGGCTTGTTCTGGTAGTCCGCGCTCTCGAGCATCTCGCGGAACGCCACCATCTCGGGATGCGGGTTGGGCACTTCCACGCCCACCGCCCCCTTGCCGGGGATCGGCGCGACGACGCGGATGCTCGGTGCCCGCATGGCGAGCGCGAGATCGTTGGCGAGGTTGGCGAACTGACGCACCTTCACGCCAGGCGCCGGCTCGATCTCGAACTGCGTGACGGTCGGGCCGCTCGTGCGGCCGGTGAGCGTCCCGTCGACCTTGAAGGTGCGGAGCGACTCGATGAGCTTGGCGCCCATGGCGTCGAGCTGTGCCTTGCCCGCCTCGAGGTTCCGCGGCGGCGCGGGCGTGAGGAGGACCGGGCTCGGCAGCTCATCGGTCTCGTGAGCGGCCGAGCCGGGCCCGTCGGACGCGATTCCCGCCGCGGCACCATGTTCGTCCTTCGCGTCCGACTTCCTGGCGCGCTTCGCCTTCGGCGTCACGCCGCTTGCCGCGAGCTCCTCGTCCGCGTCGCGCTCGTCCACCGGATCGAGCTTGGTCTTCGGAGGCACGGTGTCGGCCTTCGCCTCAGGCGCGATACCCATGAGCGCGAGGTCGATCTCCGGCATCTCCCTCGCATCGGGCTCGAGTGCCTCGGCCTTGGTCATGGACCGACCGGCCGCATCGGTGACGGTCACGGGCGGCTTGCTGCCCACCGCCACGATCGCGCGAAGCGGATTCCAGCCGAGCGTGACCGCGGTGAGGACGCTCACGGCGATGACGATGATGAACCACGCGCCACCGCGCCCGAGTGCCTCCGCGAGGTAGAAGCCGGCGAACGAGCCCCAGAGACCGGCGAGCGGGTCCGCCGTGCCCGCCGGAACGGCGTCGAGTCGCGCGAGACCGGCGGCGACCGGAACGATCACCACGAGGCCGAGCGGGAAGAGGTCGAAGTGCTGACGGGACGAGTGCCCGAGTCGGCCGAGCAGGCGCAGTGCCCGCACGGCGGGGATGAACGGCACGATCACGGCCGCGAGCGCCCCGACGAGGCCGAGGATCGACCAGCGGATGCAACCCCCGACCGGGCCGAACGCGCCTCCCGCGGCGCGGCAGGATTCCAGCGACTCCGGAGAACGACCGAAGACGAGCGCGCCCGCGACGAAGAGCGCTCCGACCAGCAGGATGATGCCCGTGATCTCCCGGCGGAGCGGCGAATGCCCCGCGTGCGGCTCCGACTGCACAGGTGCGGCGGCGGCGGCCGCGGGACCGACGAGACGCAGCGGCTCCGTCGCCTCGTCGAGGGACGGCTTCCGCACGCGCGTGCGGCGCGGTGCCGGCGCGAGCGGCGATTCGAGCAGGAGCGGGTCTTCCTGGGGCAGCTTGCGCGGCATCGGTCTCGGGGGTTCTAGGGGACATATCCGAGACGATTCGGTCGGCATTCGGGAAACGCCACCGACCGCGGTCGAGCACCCCCTCGCGAACTACTACGGCCCGACGACGAATCGCCCGGGCCGCCGCGGGATCCCGGGCGTGAGCGGACTCAACAGCGCGGCGAACGCTCGCCGAGGAAGTACCGCTCGCCCGCCACCACCACGAAGGTCGTGTCCCATGCCGTGCACCCGAGCCGGCGGATGGCGATCGTCGCGGGCCCGGCCGGCACCGCGAGCGGCACGATGCCTTTGCCTCCGATCACGCCGCGTTGGCGACCGTTCACGAAGAGCACGGTCCGGAGCGATTGGCTTCCGACGCTGACGGTGCCGGCATCGATCGGATCCCTCCCCTCTGCCACGAGGCGATCGTTGCGCTGTTGTCGCACGAAGCGCGCGGCGCGGGGGTTGGCCACCGTGTCCGCCATCGCATCGGCGGGCGGCTCCGGTTCCGTGTCGTTCACGACCGGCAACGCGATCGCCGGCGCAGGAATGTTGCCCGGTGCGGAGGGGCGAGTCGCCGGCGAGTCGAGCGGCGGCCGGACGATCGGGGGCGGCGTCTCCGGCGTCTGGACGACCGATCCCGGGGTGGTCCCGCTGCCCGAGTCGGCCGGCGCGGAGAGCGAATCGCTGGCCGCGGTCGGGGCGATCGCCGCGGGCGGCAACGAGGCCAGTCGGTCCGCCGCCGGCGCGAAGAGTGCGTCGATCCTCGCACCCGGCTCCCCGATCAGCTCGCCGAGCGAGGGCCACTGCTGCTGTAGCGAGAGTCCGGCGCCGGCCACGATCAGGAGGAGGAACAGCAGCACGAGTCGCAGCGGAGAGCGCGCCGGCGGCGACGGACGCTCGGCAGGCGCGCGGCCCGTCATCGTCCGCCGGGGTCCGGACGAGGTCGCCGACGCGGCACCGGTCGAGGCAGCACCGGTCGAGGCGGCACCCGTCGAGGCGGCGGCCACACGCGGCACCGGCGTCGTCGCCGCTCCCACGACGGCGTCGGGCCGCGCGGGATCGACGCGCGTCCCGGTCGAGGCGCGCTGTTCGGCGGAGAGACCGGCGACGGCCGCCTCGAAGGCGCGCACCGCGTCGCTGAGCGTGGCGAACCGGTCCTCCGACTTCTTGGAGAGCATGCGCGTGACGAATCGCTCCACCGTGGGCGGCAGATCCGGCCGGTCGTCGCGCAGCGGCGGGACCGGGTCGAGCACATGCCCGCGCATGATCTCGCCGAGCGAGGGCCCGCTGAAGGGCGCGCGTCCGGCGAGGAGCTCGAACAGGACGATGCCGAGCGAGTACTGGTCGGCCGCGCCGGTGACGGGGGCGCCGTTGAACTGCTCGGGACTCATGTACGCCGGCGTCCCGATGATCATCCCCGACTGCGTGAGGCTGGCGCCGTCGTCGCGCTTGGCGATGCCGAAGTCCGTGACGTAGGTCCAGCCCTCGCGGTCGATCATGATGTTCGCGGGCTTCACGTCGCGGTGGACCACGCCGTTCTGGTGCGCGTACTGGAGCGCTCCGCCCACGACCGAGAAGGTGCGCCGCACGAAGTCGAGCGACTGGCGGCCGTCGGTGGAGAGGATCGTGTCGAGCGTGCGTCCCTCGATGAACTTCATGACGAAGTAGGCGAGCGAGGGATCCTCGCCGATCGAGTAGATGGGGACGATGTGCGGGTGGCTGAGCGCCGCCGCGACGCGTGCCTCGCGGCGGAAGCGCTCGAGCGCGTCCGGGGTCCCGGCCATCGCGAGCGACATGACCTTGATCGCGACGATGCGATCGAGGGCGATCTCGCGGGCCTTGAACACGGTCGCCATGCCGCCCGAGCCGAGTTCCTTGTCGATCTCGAAACGCCCCTCCGTCGAGCGGCGGAGCCGTTCGATGAGGGGTACTGGAGCGGTGTCGCCGGTGGGAGCGGTGGGGTTGGTCACGGAACGAGGCGAACGATGCGGTGGGCGCTGGCGGCATCGCAAGCTGGCACGATGTCGTATCGCGAGTGTGACGCGGCAACGGTCAGGTCGTCACCGAAGCCGGCGGCGGTGAGGGCGATGCCGTGCGGGGCGCGGGCGAGCGCCTGCAACGCATCCCGTCCGGCCGTATCCCAGGTGCGCAGCGCATGCGCCGTGCCCGCATCGTCTCCGCGGTCGCCGAGGGCCGCGGCGATCGCACCGGCGCAGGCGGTGTCCTCGAGCGCCTCCGCACCCGCCTGTCCCGCGCAGACAAGCGTGATCGGTCCCGAGACCCGCGCCAGCGCCCGTACCAGGGCGTCGAGGTTCACGAACGCACCGACGAACACCTCCCGCGCCGCCTGCACGGCGATCAGCCCCTGCGTGCCGTTCGTCGTGGTGGTGATCACGCCACGGCCACGCACGCGCTCGCTCCCGTACTCGCCGGGCGAGTTGCCCGCATCGAAGCCCGGGAGGGGGAGGTTCCCGCGTTCACCGCCGAGGAAGGTCCGCTCGCGTCCGAGACGCCCGGCGCGCGCGGAGGCCTCGGACGGGAGCGCATGCGCCTCGACCCAGGCCGCGCCGTTGGCGAGCGCCGTCACCACGACCGTCGACCAGCGCAGTACGTCGATCACCACGGCGACCTGCCCGCGCACGGCCTGGGGCGGAACGTCCTGCCAGCGGAGATGGGTGCGGATCAGGGGCGACGACGCCCGGCCGCACCGGGCGTGGCGGACGGGGGCACGGAGACGCGCGTGCCGTCCTTCCGCACGCGGAAGCGAGGCGCGACGGGCGCCCCGGTCCGCGCGGGGGTATTCGCGCGTATCGCAGCCGCCGCCGCCGCGCGGCGGGTCGCCCGTGCGAGTGAGTCCGCCCGTGCTGTGGCTGTCGCTTGGGCGGTGGCCTGCACCGCGGCTTCGGCGCGCGCGATCGAGTCGGCGCGCGTCGTCGAGTCGGCGCGCGCCACCGAGTCCGCCGCCGCGACGGTCGCGAGCCGCACGCGTTCCAGCGAGTCGCGCAGTACTGCGGAGTCGACCGGCGCGAGCGCCTCCGCCGGCAGGGCCGCCTCGGTCGGTGCGATCTCGGCGGCCGCACGGGAGCGCTGCAGCGAGGTGAGCACCGTGGGGGCGGCGAGCACCCCGCCAACGACGAGCGCGAGCCCGACGAACAAGGGCGCACGCGAGCGCCGCGGCGCTTTCGCCGCGACTGGCGCCGCGACTGGCGCAGCGGCCGGCGCCGCCGCCGTCGTCCGGGGCGGAGCCGGACGCGCCGGCGGGATCGGCGTGGTCGCGGCCATCGAGCCGGGGTCGGGCGCGCCCGTCGCGCCGCGGGTGACCGGCGGTCGTTGCAGCGGCACCGGACTCAGCGGGACCTTCAGCTCCGGTTGCCGCATGGCGCCGATCTTCGCGAGCTCGATGATCTGCGTCCGGACGGCCACTTCCTGCGTCGGCGAGATCGCACCGAAGGCGATGACGGCCTCCTCGAGCGTGGCGAACCGCTGCTCGGGCTCCTTGGCCATCATGCGGCCGACGCAGGCTTCGAGCTCGGCGGGCACCTCGGGGCGCACGTCGCGCACGTTCGGCACCGGGTCGAACAGGTGCCCGCGCATCACCTCGGCCACCGTGTCGCCGGTGTAGGGCTGGGTGCCCGTGAGGAGTTCGTAGGCGACGATGCCGAGCGCATACTGGTCGGCGGCGGGCGACACCGGCTTCCCGTGATACTGCTCGGGGGACATGTAGTACGGGGTGCCGATGAGCGAGCCGGTCATCGTGAGCCCCTTCATGTCGGCCTGCTTCGCGATCCCGAAATCGGTCACGACGAGCCAGCCGTCCCGGTCGAGCATGAAGTTCGCCGGCTTCACGTCGCGGTGGATCACGCCGCGGGTGTGCGCGTAGTACAGCGCCTTGCCGGCGGCGGCGATCACGCTCTGCACCAGCGCCACCGGCTGCGGGCCCTCGTCGCGGATCACGGAGTCGAGCGAACGCCCCTCGACGTACTTCATGACGAAGTAGGCGAGTTCGGGGTCGTCGCCGACGGCGAGGATCCCGATGATGTTCGGATGGTTGAGCGCCGCGGCGACCTTGGCCTCGCGCTTGAACCGCTCGACGTTGTCGGCCGAGTTGGCGAGCGCCGGCGACATGACCTTGATCGCGACCTTGCGTTCGAGCGCGAGATCGAGCGCGAGGAAGACGCTCGCCATGCCCCCCGCGCCGAGCTCGGCGTACACGTCGTAGCGCCCGATCACCGCCCGGCGGAGCCGGTCGATGAGGGGTTCGGTGCCCGACGGCGTGTAGGTCCCGGTGTTCACGCGACTCCGCGATCAGGTGAAGAGATCGGCCCCTTCCTTCTCCAGGAACTTCGTGTGCACGTCACCGCTGACGAACTTCGGATGGCTCATGAGCGTCCCGAGGAACGGGATGGTGGTGGTGACGCCCTGGATGATGAAGGTATCGAGCGCGAGGCGCATCTTGGCCAGTGCCTCGGGCCGGTCGCGTCCGTGCACGATCAACTTGGCGATCATCGAGTCGTAGAACGGGGGCACGGTGTAGCCGGCGTAGACGTGCGTGTCCACGCGGACCCCGTTGCCGCCGGGCATGTGGAAGACGTCGATCCGCCCCGGACTCGGCTGGAAGTTGCGCGCCGGATCCTCGGCGTTCACTCGGCACTCGATCACGTGACCCCGCATCTCCGGCGTCTCGCTGATCGACATCCGCTCGCCCGCCGCGACACGGATCTGCTCCTTCACGAGGTCCACGCCGGTGATCATCTCGGTGACGGGATGCTCCACCTGGATGCGCGTGTTCATCTCCATGAAGTAGAACGAGCCATCCTCGTCGAGGAGCATCTCCATCGTGCCGGCACCCACGTAGTCGATCGCCTTGGCGCCCTTCACCGCGGCGTCCCCCATCCGCTTGCGCAGGTCGGGCGTCATCACCGGACAGGGGGACTCCTCGACGAGCTTCTGGTGGCGCCGCTGCACGGAGCAGTCGCGCTCGCCGAGATGGATCACCGTGCCATGCGTGTCACCGAGGATCTGGAACTCCACGTGACGCGGGCGCTCGAGGTACTTCTCGACGTAGACGGAGCCGTTGCCGAACGCGGAGAGCGCCTCCGACCTCGCGAGCTGGAACGAGCGCGCGAAGTCGTCGACGTCCCGGGCGACGCGCATCCCCTTCCCGCCCCCGCCCGCCGAGGCCTTGATGATCACCGGGAAGCCCATCTTCTCGGCCCACCCCAGCGCCTCCTCGACGTCCTCGACCGGACCGGGCGATCCGGGCACGACCGGCACGCCGTTGGCGATCATCGCCGCGCGGGCGGCCGACTTGTCGCCCATGGTCCGGATCTGGTGCGGCGTCGGGCCGATGAAGGTGATCCCGCTCGCGGCGCAGGTCTCCGCGAACTCGGCGTTCTCGGCGAGGAAGCCGTAGCCGGGGTGGATCGCGTCCGCGCCCGTGATCTCGGCCGCCGCGATGAGCCGCGGGATCCGCAGGTAGGAATCGCGTGCCGGCGCGGGCCCGATGCACACGTCGTCGTCGGCGAACCGCACGTGGAGCGATTCGCGGTCCGCCTCGGAGTAGACGGCGACCGTCTCGACGCCGAGTTCACGGCACGCCCGGATGATCCGCAGCGCGATCTCGCCGCGGTTGGCGATGAGGACTTTCTTGAACACTTAGCGGGCGCCCTGGTTGACCGCGCTCCAATCCCCTTCGGAACTCCCGGCGATGCCCTGCGTGCGCAGCGCGAACTCGCTCGGGCTCGTCGCGGCCTCGACCGCCGCTTCGTACGAGATGACGCCCTGCTTGTACCAGTTGAGCAGCGACTGGTCGAACGACTGCATGCCGTACTGCACGGTGCCCTCGCGGATGAGCTCCGGGATCGAGAGCGCCTTGGTGGCGTCGCGGATGTTGTCCTGCACCGCCGCGCTGTTGACGAGGATCTCGGTCGCCGGGATGCGACCGACCTTGTCCTTGCGCGGCACGAGCCGGAGGCAGATGACCGCCTGGAGCGCCGACGACAACTGGAACCGGATGTCGGCCTGCTCGTGCGGCGGGTAGAACGACAGGATGCGGTTGATGGTCTGCGTCGCGTCGGTCGTGTGGAGCGTCGAGAAGACCATGTGGCCCGTGTCGGCGGCCTTGAGCGCGATCTCGAGCGTCTCGAGGTCGCGGATCTCGCCGATCATGATGATGTCGGGGTCCTGCCGGAGCACACGGCGGAGCGCCTGCCCGAAGCTCGTGGTGTCGGTCCCGACCTCGCGCTGGTTGATGTGGCACTTGATGTCGCGATGCAGGAACTCGATCGGGTCCTCGATCGTGATCACGTTCGCGTGCCGGTTCTCGTTCACGTACTGGATCATGGACGCGAGCGCCGTCGACTTGCCCGAGCCGGTGATCCCCGTGACGAGCACGAGTCCGCGGGGGCGGAGTGCGATCTCCTTCAGCACGGGCGGGAGGTTGAGTTCCTCCATGGAGAGCGCCTGGAACGCGATCGCGCGGAAGGCGTAGGCGAGCGACCCGCGCTGCTGGTAGACGTTCACGCGGAAGCGCCCCACGCCGGGCACGCCGATCGCGAAGTCGGCGTCCTTCGACTCGTCGAACTCGCGCCGCTGCTTGGGCGGGATGATCTGCTCGCCGATCGAGCGGAGATCCTCGGGGCGGAGCGCCGGGAGCTCCATCGGGACGAGCTCGCCGTTGAGACGCATCGTCGGCGGACGGCCGATCTTGAGGTGCAGGTCGGAGCCGCCCTGCTGCGCCATCGTCTGCAGGACGAGCTTGAAGTTGTACGACGGAGCCGCGGCCGCACCCGCTGCGGCCGCACCCGCCGAGGCGGCAGTCGCAGCCGGCGCCGACGCGCCAGCGGCCGCCGCGGGCCTCCGGGGCTCAGGCATTCGTCGCGACGCGGAAGAGCACCTGGCCGTACTCGACCGGGTGCGCATCGGTGGCGTTCATCTCGAGTACGGTGCCCGAGACTTCCGATTCGATCTCGTTCATGATCTTCATGGCCTCGATGATGCAGAGCACCTGCCCCTTCTTGATCTGCTGGCCGACCGTGACGTAGGGCTTGGCGCCGGGCTCGGGTGCACCGTAGTACGTACCGACCATCGGCGACTTCACATCGGTGTGGTTGGAGGCGGCGACCGGGGCGGCCGCGGCCGTCGGCACCGCTGCCGCCACAGGGGCGCTCGCCGCGGGCGCGGTGGCCGACGCGGCGGCCGGTGCCGGAGCGGCCGCGTACTGCATGACCCCGCGCGCGGTCGGCGACTTGCTCAGGCGGATCCGCATGCCCTTGTCGGACGAGATCTCCATCGAGTCCACGGCGGACTCGTCGAGCATCTCGAGGAGCTTCTTGACGTATCGGAGGTCGATCATCGAATCACGGTGTGGTAGGTGAGAGTCAGGCAGGCGGATGGCGACGTGACCACGACCTGACTACAACTGCAGCAGTTCGCGCGTGAAGCTCGTGAGGACCTCGGGCCCGTCGGTCCCGAGGACGACGTCGTCCTCGATCCGGACCCCGCCCCACCCCTCGATGTAGATCCCCGGTTCGATCGTCACGACCGCCCCCGCGGGCAACGGTGATTCGGCGGTCTTCGCCAGACGCGGTGCCTCATGGACCTCCAGCCCGATCCCGTGCCCCAGTGAGTGGCCGAACGCCTCCCCGAATCCGAGGCGGTGAATGTAGTCCCTCGCCAGCGCATCGGCATCCCGTCCGCGCATTCCCGCCCGAACAAGGGCCGAAGCGCTCCCGTTCGCCTCCCGAACCGCCGTGTGGATCTCCAGCTGTCGCGCCGTCGGCGGGGCGCCCACGACGAAGGTGCGGGTCAGGTCGCTGCAGTAGCCGGCATGGATCGCCCCGAAGTCCACCAGCAGCAGGTCGCCGCGCGCGATCGGCTGCCGCGACGCGCGGGCGTGCGGGAGGGCCGACCGCGCACCACTCGCGATGATCGTCTCGAAGGGGAACCCCTCGCTCCCGGCCGAGCGCAGTGCAAGCTCGAGCCGTCCCGCGACCTCGAGCTCGGTCATCCCGGGCCCGACCTGCGGCAGGGTGGCGGCGAGGGCGTGCTCGGCGATGCGGACCGCCTCGCGGATGCGGCGCAGTTCGTCGTCGTCCTTCGATTCGCGCAGCACCTCGACGAGATTCACCGCCGGCCGCCAGAGCCAGCGCGACCCGTCGCTCGACGCGTCGAGGAACCGCGCGGCGTCCTGATGCGAGACGTGCGCCGTCTCGAACGCGATCACCTTGGTGCCGGGGAGCTGTTGCAGCTCGGCCCAGAGCCGGGTCCAGAGCGACGACGATTCGATCACCGTGCGCACGCCCTCGGCGACCTCGTGCTTCACCTGCGTCGCGTAGCGGAAGTCCGTCAGCAGGAGGCAGGTGGCGGGCGTGACAACCACCAGCCCGTTGGACCCCGAGAACCCGGTGAGGTACCGGACGTTCGGGAGGGAGCTGACGAGCATCGCATCGAGGCCGCTCGCCGCGAGGGACACACGCAGGCGAGCGAGCCGCTCGGCGGCCGCGGTCACGCCCGGACCGCGCCGCCGCGCTCGAGCCGGCCGAGGGAGCCGGCGTCGAAGCGACCGCGGAGGCGCATCACACCGGCCTCCTCGTCGGCCACGCTCTCGATGTTCTCGCCGGTGCGGTGGGCCTCAGCGAGGAGGCGGCCGTCGGTGAGCGGGATCAGCAACGTGACCTCCGGGCGCCGGTCGCGCAGGCGCGCGCGCAACAGCTCCCGCAGTGGCTCGAGGCCGGCGGCATCGGTGGCCGACGTGAAGACCGAACCGGGCGCGAGGTTCGCGATGCGATCCCGGAGCGCCTGCTGCAGCTCGGGAGTGAGCCGGTCCATCTTGTTGAAGACATAGACCATCGGCACCCCCTGCACCCCAAGGTCGGCGAGCACCTCGTCGACGACGAGCCGCTGCTCCTCCCAACTCGCGTGACTCGCATCGATCACGTGGAGCAGCAGGTCCGCCTCGGTCACTTCCTCGAGGGTCGCGCGGAAGCTCGCCACGAGATGGTGCGGCAACTTCCGGATGAACCCCACGGTGTCGGTGAGGAGCACGGACTGGTGTTCGCCCAGCTCGACCTCGCGCGTGAGCGGGTCGAGCGTGGCGAAGAGACGGTCCTCGACGAAGATCTCTCGTTCGCCGGAGATGCCGCGGAGGACCGAGCTCTTGCCGGCATTGGTGTAGCCCACGAGCGAGGCGCGGAAGCTCCCGGCCCGGCCGGCGCGTTGCACGACACGCGCCTTGGTGACCTCGTCGAGCCGGTCCTTGAGCAGCTTGATGCGCTGCCCCACGAGGCGGCGGTCGGTCTCGAGCTGCGTCTCGCCGGGCCCGCGCACGCCGATGCCGCCCCGGAACTTCTCGAGGTGGGTCCACATGCGCGTGAGGCGCGGCAGCGAGTACTCGAGCTGCGCGAGTTCCACCTGCATGCGCGCCTCGGCCGAGCGGGCGCGCGTGGCGAAGATGTCGAGGATGAGCTCGGCGCGGTCGATCACGCGCCTACCGAGTTCCCCCTCGAGGTTCTTGCCCTGCGCCGGCGAGAGCTCGTCGTCGAAGATCACCAGCGACGCGTCCTTCTCGGCGATCATGACCTTGAGCTCCTCGACCTTGCCCCGGCCGATGTAGGTCGCCGGGTCGGGACGGTCGAGCTGCTGCGTGAGGGTGCCCACGACCACGCCGCCGGCCGTGTCGGCGAGCCGCTCGAGTTCCTCGAGGTGCTCGTTCACGAGATGCCGGGCGTTGGAACGCTTGATCGGCGCGCCGACGAGGATGGCACGCTCCTGGGACGGGGCCAGCTCGATGATGGTACGGATCTGGAGGGAGGCTGAAGGATGAAGGCAGAAGGCGGACCCACGGAATCTATGCTCCCGGGGCCCGCCCTCACCATCATCTTCCATCCTTCAACCTTCCACCTTCATCCTATCTGAAGGTGTCGAGCCGCCCCGCCCCGGTGTACGGCCGCGTGATGCTGCCGAACGGCGTCTTCATGGTGAAGTCCCCGGTCACGCGATAGTCCACGCTGCCGCGCTGCGAATAGTGCAGGAGCGCCTTCTGCACCGACGCGAAGGTGAAGTTCACCGGCACCACGACCTCGGAGTTCCCCTTGTCGGTGAGCGTCACCAGCTTCTCGATCTCCCCGGTCGCGATCTGGCTCGAGTCGACCCACACCTGATAGGTGATCCGGCTCGCATCGAGCCGGTACTCGTTGGGGTTGTAGACGTCGAGGATCAGGTCGAGCGACCCTCCCTGCAAGCCCACGCCCTTCACCCGCACGTCCTTCACGGTGACCATGGGATTGGCGAAGGCCTGCCGCGCGAGCGTCGCGCATCCCGACACCACGGCCACGGCGGCCAGCACGAGTCCCAACATCCAGCGACGCATCATGGCTCCTGTCGTTCCTGTTGATCCCGCAGGGCCCGCCACCAGGCGAGCCGCTTCTCGACCTCCTTCTCGAAGCCGAACGGCCCGGGCACGTAGAACGTGCGGCCGCCGACCTCGTCCGGAAGGTAATCCTGTGGCAGGTATCCCTCCGGCGCGGCATGCGCGTACTGATACCCGTCACCGTACCCCAGTTCCTTCATGAGCTTCGTCGGCGCGTTCCTGATGTGCAGCGGCACCGGCGCGGCCGGCGTCTCGCGCGCCGCGTCGAGCGCGGCCTTCCAGGCGGCGTACACCCGATTGGACTTGGGAGCGGTCGCGAGGTAGACGGCGGCCTCCGCGAGCGCCAGTTCACCCTCCGGCGAGCCGAGGAACTGGTAGGCGTCGCGGGCGGCGATGGCGATCTCGAGCGCGCGAGGGTCCGCGAGACCGACGTCCTCCGAGGCGAAGCGCACGGTGCGCCGCGCGATGTAGAGGGGATCCTCCCCACCCTCGATCATGCGCGCCAACCAATAGAGCGCTCCCTGCGGGTCCGATCCGCGGAGTGACTTGTGGTACGCGGAGATGAGGTTGAAGTGCTGCTCGCCGGACTTGTCGTAGACGGCGACACGCTGCTGGAGCGCGCCCTCGACCTCGTCGCGGGAGATCGTGATCACACCGGCCGCCGCTCCCGACCCACCCGGGGTCCCGGTGCCTGCCGCCGCCTCGGCGAGCAGGGCCGCGGCCTCGAGCACGGTCAGCGCGCGACGCGCGTCGCCATCGACCTGCTCGGCGAGCAGCGTACGCGCGTCCTCGGCGAGTGAGAGCCCGCGACCGCCCAATCCGCGGTCGGCGTCGCCGAGCGCACGATCGAGCAGTCCCTCGATCGCGTCGCGACCGAGCGGCTGGAGCACGAACACGCGCATGCGGCTCAGCAGGGCGCCGTTGATCTCGAAGCTCGGGTTCTCCGTCGTGGCGCCGATCATCGTCAGCAGGCCGCTCTCCACATGGGGGAGCAGCGCGTCCTGCTGACCGCGATTGAAGCGGTGGATCTCGTCCACGAAGAGCACGGTGCGCGCTCCGAGCTGCCGGCGCTGCTCGGCCTCGCCGACGATCTCGCGGATCCGCGGGATCCCGTCGGTCACCGCGCTGAACGGGACGAACTCGCCCTCCACGTGCCTCGCGACGAGACGGGCGATCGTCGTCTTCCCGGTGCCTGGCGGTCCCCAGAGGAGGATCGAACCCGTCTCCCCCCGCTCCATCGCCACGCGCAGGGGCTTCCCCGCGCCGAGCAGGTGCTCCTGCCCCACCACCTCGTCGAGCGTCCGCGGACGCAGCCGCGAAGCGAGTGGCGCCGCCATGGGGCGCTCGAAGAGTCCTGGCGCCGCACCGGCGCCGCGTGCCCGTGGCGTTCCGGCGCGCGCCACCCTCAGTGCCCCATCAACGACCGCAGACCCAACGCGATCGCGCAGCCGGCGAAGAAGGCGGCGTTGTGCCCCCAGCCGCTCTTGCCCTGGAACTCGGGGATCAGATTCGAGGCGCCGACGTACAGCGTCACGCCCGCCGAGAGGGCCAGACCCCAATGTGCGAGCGGTTCGAACAGGTCGGTGAGCACCACGCCGAGCAGCGTGGCGACGCCGAGCGCCGTGGCCGCGCCGAGGGCCGCCGCGCGGCTCCTGCCCGAGGCGATCCAGAGCGACGCGATCGCCAGCCCCTCGGGGACCTTGTGGAGGAAGACGGCGCCGAAGACGAGCACACCGAGATCATCGCTCACCGCGAACGCGCTCGCGATCGCGACGCCGTCGACGAAGGTGTGGAGGAGCAGGCCCGCGAGCGCCGACGCGCTCACGGAGCGGCTCACGTGATGCGTCTCCTCGCCGAAGTGGAAGTGCCCCACGAGCGCGTGCTGGGTGAGGTGGACCGCCAGGAAGCCCGCGAGCACGACCGGCGCCGCACCGGCGCCGGCGTGCGCCAATGCCTCGGGCAGGAGGCCGACGATGGCCACGACCACGAGGAAGCCCGCCGAGAGGGCGAGGAAGAGCTCGAGCGAGCGGGGCGACCAACGCGGCCGCGCGGTGATCGCGGCGGCACCGACGAGGTTCCCCGCCGCGGCGAGCACGGCGTAGACGAGGGAGGACACGCGTGGAAGATAGCTGACGGCGGAAGCCGTCAGCGGACGGCCGAGCGGTCAGCGGGCGCCGGAGGGGGCCCCGCCCAGCGCGCGCACCAGTCCGCGCAGCGCGAGCTCGTAGCCGTCCGCACCGAAGCCGGCGATGATCCCCATGGCCCCCGGCGCGAGCCAGGAGTGCCGCCGCTCGGGCTCACGGGCGTAGATGTTCGAGAGGTGCACCTCGACGTACGGCAACGACACCGCCGTGAACGCATCGCGGATCGCGAGGCTCGTGTGGGTCCACGCACCCGCATTCACGAGGGCCGCCGTGACGACGCCACGGCAATTGTGGATCGCGTCGAGCATGCGCCCTTCGTCATTGAACTGCGAGAAGAGGAGCGTCACGCCGAGCTCGGCCCCGACCTCCTCGAGCCGCGCCTCGATCTCGGCGAGGGTCGTCGTGCCGTAGATCTCGGGTTCGCGGATGCCGAGGAGATTGAGATTGGGACCGTTCAGGACCGCGACTCTCACTGCGTGAGCCGCCGCAGCCAGCCCTGGAACTGGTCGAGGTCATCGTCGTCACCCGCGGCCTGTTCGCCCGTCGCGGCCTGGGGCTCGGGCGCGCTCTCGGGCTCCGACACGGCCTCGGTGGCGGGCACCGGCGTCGCCGACGAGGGGGTGGCCGACGGCACGGAGGAGGCGAAGAACTGGTCGAAGCGCAGCTTGGTCGAGGCGCGCGGGACACTGCCCCGCGGCGGTGTCGCGGAGGGTGACTCCGGAGGCATCGGCGCGGACGGCCCCTCACCGAAGACCGAGTCGAGCGCACTCCCGCCGGAGGGGCCGGAGGTCGCACCGATGGCCGCGAGACGATGCGCGGAGCTCTCGTCATTGGGATCGACGTGCAGGCCGAAGATCTCATCCAACGGGCTCAGCGGGCCCCCGGCGGCGGATGGCACCGCCGAGACGACCATCATCGACAGCGGTGTGAGCACGCGGCGCGCGAACGCGCCGAAGAACTCGCGCGCACTCGGTCCACTCGCTGCGGCCACCCGCTCGTGCGACGCCTCGACCGCGGCGCCGACCGAAGCGTCCGCTTCGAGTTCGGGCCGCAGCTCGAATGCGGCGTCGGGTTCGACCGCGACCGCGACCGCGACCGGCGGCGTGGGGGACCGTCGCGCAGGATCGTGCGGCGTGGTGAGCGAGACGTCGGCGAAGGAGATCTCCGAGAGCATCGCATTCGGCGGCGCAGGCGGATCCACCGGATCGGACGCGACCGGGGTCTCGAAGTCGAGTGTCACGCGCGGCGCGGTGGTGCGAGGGGCCGGCGCCGCGGCCGTGGCCGGGGCCTCGAGCGGCTCCGGTTCGAACTCGGGGAACTCGTCCTGCGCCTCGACGACCGGCTCGGACGACGGCTCCGGTGGTGCGGCCGCGACCTCCACGGGGTGCTCGAGCGCGTGCAGTCGATCCTTGAGGCCCTGGTCATCCGGGGACTGCGCGATCAGCTGGCGATAGACGTCGACGGCCTTGTCGTGCAGTCCCTGCTGCACGTAGAGCGCCGCCATGGTCTCGGTCACGAAGGTCGCCGGCGTCTCGAACCGACGGCGCAGGTCCTCGACGTCGATCTTGATCGTCTCGGCTTCTTCGAGCGAGGGCAGGAGCGGCAGCCCGGCGGTGGCCGAGGCCCGGTCCGCCGGCGGCTCGGGCTCGCCGAAGGCGGGCAGCATCGGCAGGTCGGGGGCCGGTTCGTCGACGAGGTCGGCCTTGGACATGTGATCCATGGCGATCGACGCGACCGGCGCGCGCACGTCGGGATTGAGCGCCGAGAAATCGAGCGATTCGAGGCCGTCGAGCGCATCGGCGTCACCGCCCGCGAACTCGTGCGACTCGAGTTCGGCGAGCGGCACGACCTCGGTGCCGAAGTCGGCCAACTGGAGCCCCTCGACCGCGGGCATGTCCGACAGCGCCCCCTGCTCGTCGGCGTGCTCGATGATCGATCCCATCGGCGCATGGAACAAGGGCGGCTTGGTCGGCTCGGGCGCGGCGATCGGGGTCATCACCGGCGTCGGCGTCCGCGGGGGGGCGGCCGGTGGCGGTGCCTGCGGCACCGACCGGGGTGTCTGCCTCGCGGCCGCAGGCGCCTCCGCCCCTCCCTCCCCGAAGTCGAAGTTCAGGTCGAACAACGATCCGCGCTTGGCCGGCTTGCCCTGCGCCGAGACCTCCACGGTCTTCGCGGTGGAGTCGACGACCGGCTTCGCCGGGGCCGCGTCAGCCACGCCGAGTATCGGGACCGGCGGTGCGATGCTCGGGCGCGCCGTCGGCGCGCCGAGGTCGACCATGCCGATGGAATCCATCGCCGACCCCACGCTCACCGAGGAGTTGACCGAGATGATGTTCGGGGCGATCGACGGTGCGGGAGCCTCCTCGGCGCCGCCGCCGACCTCGGCCAGGAGCGCGATGACCTCGTCGTTCCGTCGGTCGAACTCGAGCACGCGCTGGTACCATCCGCGGGCGCTCTCGTGGTCCATCCCGAGCCGGGCGATGTCCCCGAGGTGCCGCAGCGCGATGAGGTTCTCCGGGTCCACGGCGAGCGCCGCCTCGAAGGGCACCCGGGCCTCGTCCAGGCGTCCGGTCTCGAAGAGACACTGCCCGTATACGATGAGCCCGTTCATGTTGCCGGGCTGCTCGCCGAGATGCTTCTCGCAGAGGAGGATCGCCCGGTCGGTGAAGCCCGTCTTGCGATACTCGTTGGCCAACGGCGCGAAGAAGCGCCGTGGGTTCTCGTGGTATCGCTTCCGAAGGTCGTCGACGCGGCTGGTTGCGCTCATGCGGGGTATTCAGGGAAGGGGTCGCGGGGGCGCGAGCACCCGATGGCAAAGTACCACTCTAGCGGAGCGAGCGTCAATCAGAAGTTCGCGTCTCGCTTGATTTTAGGTCACTCGCCCGGGTAGTTTTCGAGGTTGGTTCCTTCACTCCGCGAGGGGTCCCGGCGGCCGTTTTCAGGCTCCGGATCCGCCGCGCGTCTTCACTACTGCTTGCTCCAGGGGTCGTCGTCCGTGCTGCAATCGATGCGGGGCATCGCCAAGTACATCTGGATCTTCATCTTCGTCGCCTTCGTCGGCGGCTTCCTTCTGGGTGACGTGTCGGGCCTGCTCGGCCGCTCCCCGGTGACGCCCACCACCGTGGTCGCCAAGGTGAACGGGAACGAGGTCCTGTACCTCACGTGGCAGAACCTCTCGGCCCAACTGGCGAGCGACCAGGAACGTCGATCCGGGCGCTCGCTGAATCTCGACGAGCGCCGGCAGATCGAGGACCAGGCCTTCAACCAGCTCGTTTCCGACGTGCTCCTCCAACAGGAATACGAGAAGCGGGGGATCCGCGTCACAGATGCGGAGATCCGCGAGGCGGCCCTCACCTCCCCGCCCCAGGACGTCTACCAGAACCCGAGCTTCCAGACCGACGGCCGGTTCGACGCGGCCAAGTACCAGCGGTTCATCACGTCGCCGCTCGCGCGCCAGCAGGGGATCAGCCTCCAGCTGGAGAACTACTATCGCTCCGAGCTCCCCAAGCAGCGGCTCTTCTCGCAGCTCGTCTCCGAAGCGTGGGTGAGCGACGAACGGCTCTTCCGCATGTTCCGCGATGAGCGGGATTCGGCCACCGTGCGTCTCGTGGCGATCAAGCCGACGCCGGCGCAGATCGAGTCCGCCGAGGTGAGCGAGACCGAGGCCAAGCAGTTCTATGCCCAGTACGAGGACCGCTGGGAGCGACCGGGGCGTGCCGTCGTCTCGGTGATCGGCATCAGCCGCATCCCGACCGCGGCCGACACGGCCTCGACGGCGAATCGTCTGCGGGTCCTCCGCGAGGAGATCACCAGCGGCCGCACCAGCTTCGAGGATGTCGCGAAGCGGGAGTCCGAGGACACGATCTCCGGCCCGCAGGGCGGCGACCTCGGCCGTGGCGCCAAGGGGCGCTTCGTCCCCGAGTTCGAGGCCGCGGCATTCGCGCTGCGCGCCGGCCAGATCTCCGAGCCGGTGAAGACGCAGTTCGGCTGGCATCTCATCAAGGCCACCGAGCGGAAGGGTGACACGCTCGCCCTGCGGCATATCCTCGTCGCGGTGAAGCAGAACGACTCCACGGCCACGGCCACCGACCGGCGCGCCGACGAGCTCTCGACGCTCGCCGGCGGGGCGACCGAGCCCGCGAAGTTCGACAGCGCCGCGGCGAAGCTCGGCCTGCTCGTGACACAGCTTCCGGTGCAGGAAGGCCAGACGTCGAACTACCTGGGCCGTCCGGTGGGCGGCATCACCGGGTGGGCGTTCTCCGGGATGGCGGTCGGCGAGACGAGCGACCTCGTCGACGACGATCAGGGCTACTACCTCGTGCGTCTCGACTCGCTCACCCGCGGCGGGAAGCAGCCGTTCGAGTCGGTGCGAAAGGAGATCATGCAGGCGCTCAAGGAGCGCAAGGCGGTCGCGAACCTGATGTCGCAGGGCGAGGCCCTCCTGGCCGATGCGAAGGCGACGTCACTCGACGCCGCGGCCGCCAAGGCGGGGCTCACGGTCGCGACCGCGGGCCCGTTCACGCGACTCGGGTTCGTTCAGGGCCTCGGCTACTACAACGAGGCGATCGGCGCCGCCTTCGCGCTCCCGATCGGCACGCCGGGAATGGCCGCCACGACCGAGGCCGTGGTCGTGATGGTCGTGACGGCGCGCACCGAGGCGACCCGCGAAGCGTTCGACGCGAAGAAGAACGAGATGCGCGAGCAGACGGTCCAGACGCTCCGCGAACAGAAGGTGCGGCTCTTCATCGACAACCTCCGCCGCGAGGCGAAGATCGTCGACCGGCGGCGCGAGATCAACGCGACGCTGCGGCGGCAGACTGTAGCAGGGCAGCCGTAGGCGCGAGGCCTATTGAGGATGAAGGATGAAGGATGAAGGCTGAAAGTTGAGAAGCGACGCGGGGGACTCGGCCGAGCGCCGAGTCCCCCGCATCGCTTCTCGCTTCTCATCTTCCGCCCTTCATCCTTCATCCTACATCCTACATCCTACATCCTACATCAACCGACGCGGCTCCTTCGCCGGCGAGTCATCGTGCTGCACGGTCTCGCGCGGGGTGGCCGGGGGTAGCGCGTCCCGCTCGGCCGGCGTCGCGATCTCGCGCTGCACGTCGTTCATGTTCTTCTTGAACTCCTTGATGCCCTTCCCGAACGAGCCCGCGATCTCGGGGATGCGCTTGGCTCCGAAGAGCAGCAGCACGACCACGAGGCCGATGATCATCTCGGTGGGTCCCAATCCGAACATCCGATCCTCCTTAGAACAGCGAACGCGCGATGAGATAGGCGGCCAGGACCCCGACGAGGCTCAGCAACGAGACGTCGAGCGCGATGGGTCCCAGACCAACACTGACGATCACCAGGTCGATCTTGAGGGGTCCCATGGACGGCGTGACCCCGGTGGTAAGGAACTCCTTCACCGCCCCGGAGGGCAGGAACATCCGGCAGAACTGCGTCAGGAAGCCGCCGAGGACGAATCCGACGCTGAGCACCATGGCGTGGAACCCGGGCCGATGCTTCGCACTGCCATGCGTGGCCATCAGGACCTCCGATCCATGACATACCCCAGCGCGTCGAAAAGGGCCTGTCGGACCTCCGACGCCGGCAGGTCGCTGAGCGCCTCCTCGGCCTCCTCGGCGAACTCCTCGCCCTTCTGCCGCGCGAAGTCGAGCCCGCCGCACTCGGTCACGATGCCGACGACCTCGGCGATCGACGCGTCACTCGGCGTGGGGTCGGCGAAGAGCCGCTCCACGCGCTCGCGCTGTGCCCGCGACATCTGCGGCAACGCGGCGATCAACGGGAGCGTGACCTTGTGCTCCTTGAGGTCATTGCCGCTCGGCTTCCCCGTGACCGCTTCCTGCTCCGTGTAGTCGATCAGGTCGTCGGCGACCTGGAATGCCATGCCCAGGCGCTCGCCGAAGCGGCGCATCGGCGCCCGGAAGCGCGGGGCCCCGGCGAGGGCACCCATCTCGCACGCCGCGCCGACGAGCGACGCGGTCTTGGCGCGGATCAGCGCGTAGTAGTCCGATTCGGTGAAGCTCAGCGCGTCGAACGACGCCAGCTGGCGGAGTTCACCGAGCGTCATCTCGTTGGAGGCCTGGGTGAAGACCCGGAGCGGCTCCATGTCGCCGAGGCGCACGAGTTCGGCGATGGCCTTGGAGAAGAGGAAGTCGCCCATGAGCACGGCGACCTGATGGCTGAAGAGCGCATTGATCGTGGGCTGGCCGCGGCGCAGCACCGAGTGGTCCACCGAGTCGTCGTGCACGACACTGGTGAGGTGGACGAGTTCGGTGACCGCCGCGAGCGCGACGGCACGCTCCTCGGGCGCATCCTCGACCGCCGACGCGAGCAGGAGGAGCGTCGGGCGGAAGAGCTTCCCGCGCATGCCGCGCAGGTGCGCGTTCGCCGCCTCCACGATCGCCACGTCCGCCTGCATGATGCGCCACATCTCCGCGGGCACCCGGTCCAGGCGTCCGCGGATGGGTGCCTGGATCTCGAGCAGTGCGGCCGCCACCGGCGCGTGCAGACGGGTATCGAGGGTCACTTGAGGCGCTTCTCCACCGCGTTGAGCCGGTCGCCGATGTCGCGGAACTGGATGTCGACCGCGAACACGCGTTGATAGAACTTCTTGGCATCGGGGAAGAGTTCGAGCTCCTCGGAGATCGTGCCGAGGAGATAGAGCACCCCGACGAGCGAATCGTCGGTCACCCCCGGCTCCGCGAGCGCACGCTGGAGGATCGTCGCCGCCACCGGCAATTGGAGCTTCTCGACGAAGCACTGCCCGAGGGCCTCGATCGCGCGGACGCGGTTGTTCGGTCCCCGGAGCGACTTCTGGAACTCCGAGATCGCCTCGTCGAGGAGCCCCATCTCCTTGTACGCGACACCGAGGTCGTAGTGCGCCTCGTGGTCCTCCTCGTCGACGTTGTCGGAGACGCCCTGCTTGAACTTGCGCAACATGTCGGCGAAGTCCGCCTGCTCGTCGCCGGTCGGCTCCTTCTCCTCCACGACCATGCGCGTGCTCTTGGGCTCCTCCTCGTCGCGGAGCCAATCACCGAGCGAGATGAACTCGTCCTCGGCGGGCTTCTTCGGCGCCGGCCTGGTCGTCGCCGCCGGGGCCGGGGCCACCGGCTTCTTGACGGCGGTGGTCGACCGTCGCGGAGCCGGTTCCGCAGGGGCGGGCGCATCGGCGATCGTCTCGAGCGCGGCCTGCGCCCGGATGTCGTCGGGCGCGATCTCGAGCACGCGCTGATAGACGACGCGCGCCTTGGCCGACTGCCCGTCGCGCACGAGTGCGTCCGCGAGCTCGACATACGCCTCGGCGAGCCGCATGCGATCGTTGGCGCGGAAGGCGAACTCCACCCGCTTCTGGTGATAGCGGATCACGGTCGGCGCGATGCGGACGATCTCCTCGGCCACCGATGCTGCGGTATCGAGGTCTCCGTCGCGCTCGAAGCCGGCGAGCGTCGACTCCAGTTCGGCGACGCCGGCCTCGCGCTGGCCGTCGTCGAGGAGGGCCTCGGCGAGCTGACGCCGCAGTCCCCAATCCTCGGGCGCGGCATCGCAACGGTCCCGCAGGAGGTCGACCGAGTTCGCGAGGACCACCGAGGTCGCGCGCGGTGCGGGCGGCGCTTCGGACTCCTCCGCGGCGACGGCCGGCAAGGGCGAGACCGGTGCCGCGTCGATCAGAGCGGGCGGCGCGTCATCGTACCCCTCCCCGAGGGGCAGCGAATGCACGCCTTCGCTCGACTCGATCTCGAGCGGCGAGAATCCCCCGAACTCCTCCACCGCCAGCGTCGCGTCGGGCGTGCCGAAGACGTGGAAGTCCGCCGACGGGCGTGGCGCGGGTGCCGCGTCCTCCGTCGCCTGCGACTCGGGCGCGATGTCGACGGGCGCGATGTCGACGGGAGTGCTCTCGACGGGCGCGGAAATTTCGACCGGAGCAGGTTCCTCCGCCGCTGCAGGGACCTCGAGCACCGGTGTCTCCATCGCCTCGGCGATCGGCGCTTCGACTTCGATCGGCGGTGCGACGTCGATGAGCGGAATCCCGCCCTTGGGTGTGGCGCCGGTCGGCCCGAGATCCAGCAGCGGGATCTCCGATGGCACGGTCGGAGGCTCCTGATCCTGCGGATCAGGGACGCGCGCGACACCAGCCGCCGGCGTGCCGCCGGTGCGTTCGAGATCGAGCAGCGGGATCCCCGCGGCCGGCGTGCCACCAGTGCGCTCGAGGTCGAGCAGCGGGATCCCCGCGGCGGGCTCGACCGGCAGGTCCTCGCCCAGCGACGTCGGCTCGAGTCCCTCGAGGGAGGCGCGGGAGGGAGGCAGCGCGGGCGCTGACGGCGACTCCGACGCCGGAACGGCCGGGGGCACCTCCTCGACCGCGCCGGCCATCGAGGTCGGCTCGATGACCAGTTCCTGTGCCGGCGGCGGGGACGAAGCGGCCGCAGGACGCGGCGCGACCGGGGGCACAGTGATCGCCGGCCGCGGCGGCGACTTCGGAGGCACGGGAACGAGCGGGATGCCCGTGTCGAGGAGGTCGAGGCCGGCGATCGCCTTTGTCACGCGCCGCGCATCGGCGGCAGGCGTGAGTCCGGAGAGACGCGCCGAGCGGGCGGCGGGTGCCGGATCGAGATCGAGGAAGACGAGGCCCCCGTGCTTCGAGGACACGCCGGAGTCGCCCGTCTTCGGCTCGACGGTGGGATCGATCGCCTTCATGCGCTCCGCCACCGAGACCGCATCGGTGGCGCGACTTTCGCGCATGCACTGTGAATAGGCGATCTGCAACTGCTCGAGCGCCTCCGGCTTGCGGTCGGCCTTCACCAACTGATCGGCCAACATCAGCCGGACGTCATCCTGCTCGGGAACGAGGTCGGCGAATTCCTTGAGCGCGCGGAAGGCCTCGTCGAGGTTCCCCGACTTCTGCATCCTCGCCGCGTACTCGAGGAAGTTCTGCCGGGCGTCGGCCTTGAAGCCCTTCTCGGCCGAGATCTTCCCGAGCTTGTAATAGACGACCGCTCGCCCGGGCGACTGCCTCAGGATCTTGTTGCAAAGGGCGATGGCGGGGTTGAAGAAGCCGCCTTCGGCGTAGTGGTCGACCGCGCGTTCCCAGATCGAGACCGCTTCGGGGAGACTCCCGGCCTTCTGCAGCAGGTCTCCGACGCGGTTGTAGAGCGGGATGTCGATCGGGTCCTCTTCCCCGCTCTCATAGACCTCGATCATCTCGCGGTAGGTCGCGAGGGCCTTGTCCATCTGCTTCTTGGCCTCGAAGTCGGCCGCCTTCTTCTTGAGCTTTAGGATGTCGGCCATTCCGGAAACTTACCCGGCGAACCCGTGGCGTGACAAGCGTTTGGGGCCGACGGCGCGGAGGCCTCAGCCGAGGTGCGCCGGCCGCCCGCCGAGCCAGGTCCGGAGGCACCGGTTGTCGCCATACCAGTAGGGGATCTCGCGATGATCCCGGACGTCGAAGAGCGCCAGGTCCGCCTGGAAGCCCGGCGCCAGCTGCCCGACCTCCGCGGCGAGTCCCAGCGCCGCCGCGCCGTTGACCGTGGCGGCGACGAATGCCTCCCCCACGCTCAGCCGCAACTGGCTCACGCCGAGCGTGAGCACGAGGGGGAAGTTGACGGTCGGGCTGGTGCCGGGATTGAAGTCCGAGGCGAGCGCGACCGGGACGCCGGCCGCGACGAGCGCGCGCGCCGGGGCCTGCTTCGGACGGCCGAGGAAGAGCATGGTCCCGGGCAGGAGGGTGGCGACGGTGCCGGCCTTGGCGAGCGCCGCGACGCCGGCCTCGGAGATCGCGGCGAGATGGTCCGCCGAGGTCGCCCCGAGCTCCGCCGCGAGTTCGGCCGCGGCCCCGTTCTCGAGTTCGTCGGCGTGCAACTTGAGCGCGAGGCCCGCCGCGCGCGCGGCGAGCAGGATGCGCCGGGTCTCGCTGACCGTGTAGACCCCGGGCTCGCAGAAGACGTCGCAGAAGCGCGCGAGCCCTTCGGCCGCGACGGCCGGGATCATCTCGCCGGTCACCAACGCGATGTACTCCTCACGGTCGCGCGGTGCCTCGCGGTACTCGAGCGGGACCTCGTGTGCTCCGAGGAAGGTGGGGACCAACCGCATGGGCGCGTCGGCCGCGAGCCGACGGATCACGCGCAACGTGGTGAGTTCCGATTCGAGCGACAGCCCGTAGCCCGATTTCACCTCGAGCGTCGTGGTCCCGTGTGCGGCGATCCTCCGCAATCGGGCGCGCGCGAGTGCTACGAGATCGTCGGCGGAGCGCGTGCGGAGATCGCGCACCGAGGAGTGGATCCCGCCGCCGCGCCGCGCGATCTCGAGGTAGCCCACACCGGCGGCGCGGAGTTCCTGCTCCTCGTAGCGGGCGCGGCCGAAGATCGCGTGCGTGTGCGAGTCGACGAATCCCGGCGTGAGGACGCCGCCCGCGCAGTCGATGAGTTCGGCGCCCGGGTGGGCGGCGCGCAGATCGCCGTCGGGCGCGACGCTCACGACGCGTCCGTCCGCGCCCACGGCCACGCCAACCCCGTCCCGCACGGCCGCGTCGGCCTGCTCCACCCCGCGGCGCCCGCGGGCCGGTCCGGCGCAGGTGACGACCTGCGTGGCGTTGATGAAGAGCCGGGTGACGTGGGTCATGGCGAGGCGACCAGGTCGAGGAAGCGGTCGGTGCGCAGCGGGGCCTGGGCCTCACCGCGACAGGCGTAATAGCACTTGTCGCACTTGATCGGCGCGTAGCCGTCGTATGCGGTCCAGTGGCCGTCCACGGGGAAGTCGGGACACCGCCGGATGCCGCCGTATGGATCGATGTGCACTGTGTCCTTCCCCGACTGGCATGGTTCGGTCATCTCGCCGCGAAGATAGCGCGGGATCTGCTCGAGGTAGTGGTCCGAGTTGGAGATCGTGCCCCGCCGGCGGCGCTTGAACTCGAGCAGTTCCCGCACGAGCGCCTGCACGCGCTCGGTCTGGTCGTCGCGGAGCAGATGCTGCGTGTTGCCGTTCTTGAAGTCGGTGTAGACCGACAGATTGACGCCCACGCGCATCGACTCGGCGGCGCGCACGAGCGGCATGATCTCCTCGAGATTGTCGTCCTTGATGACGGTGTTGAACCGCACCGTCATCCCCTCGCCGCGGATCGCTTCGGCGTTCGCGAGGATCCGCGCCGCGAGCCCCGGGATGCCGCGTGCCCGGTCATGGCGCTCGTCGAGGTAGTCGAGCGAGACGCTGAACTGCCCGATCCCCGCGTCCCAGAGGGAGCGCGCCCGTTCGCGCGAGAGCATCGCGCCATGCGTGATGAGCGTCATCCACTTGAAGCGGATCGCGCGGTCGACCGCGCCCACCAGCTCCTCGAGGTCGCGGCGCAGCAGGGGCTCCCCGCCGGTCCAGGTCACGACCATCGGGTCGAAGGCCTTCGCCGCGTCGACGAACGAGTCGAGCTCCTTGGCCTTCATCTCCGGCGATGTCTTCCAGTAGTCACAGAAGCCGCAACTCGCGTTGCAGCGCATGGTGACCTCGAAGTGGACGAGGACCGGGCGGCGGCGGAGTCGCAGCTTGGCGTACTTCCAGCTGAACGGGATGAGATGCCAAGGAGCGAACTTCGCGGAGAGCACAGGGGCGAGGAAGAAGAAGGAAGGCAGAAGCCCGGGCGCCGGCGCGGGAGCGTGGGCCGCCCAACATCCTGCTACGGCAGCGACGGCAGCTTGATGCCCTCGCGCCGCGCCGTGTCCCGCGCCGACCCGTACCCGGCGTCGGCGTGCCGCGCGACGCCGATGCCCGGATCGTTGGTGAGCACGCGCTGCAGGCGCTCGCGCATCTCGGGCGTCCCGTCGGCGACGATCACCTGCCCGGCGTGGAGCGAGTTGCCGATGCCGACGCCCCCGCCATGATGGAAGCTCACCCAGCTCGCGCCGCTCGCGACGTTGAGCATGGCGTTGAGGAACGCCCAGTCGGCGATCGCGTCGGAGCCGTCCTTCATGGCTTCAGTCTCGCGGAAGGGCGAGGCCACGCTGCCGGTGTCGAGATGGTCGCGGCCGATGACGATCGGCGCCTTGAGTTCACCGCTCGCGACGAGGTCGTTGATCGCGACGCCGAAGCGCGCGCGCTCCCCCTGCCCCAGCCAGCAGATGCGCGCGGGGAGCCCCTGGAAGTGGATCCGCTCGCGTGCGAGCGTGATCCAGCGCCTGAGATGCTCGTCGTGCGGGAACATCTCCAGCACGAGGGCATCGGTACGCGCGATGTCGGCGGGGTCGCCCGAGAGCGCCGCCCAGCGGAACGGCCCCTTCCCCTCGCAGAAGAGCGGGCGCACGTACTCGGGCACGAAACCGGGGATGTCGAACGCGTCGGCGAGTCCGGCGTCGAGTGCGACGGTGCGGATGTTGTTGCCGTAGTCGAACGCGATCGCACCTTTGTCCTGCATGTCGCGCATGGCGCGCACATGGCGCACCGCACTCGCGGTGGAGCGCCGCACGTACTCCGCGGGATCGCTCGTGCGCAATGCCGCGGCCGCCGCGAACGTCATACCGTTCGGGACGTAGCCGTTCAGCATGTCATGCGCGGACGTCTGATCGGTGACGACGTCGGGGATGATGCCGCGTTCGACCATGAGCGGGAGGACGTCGGCGGCGTTGCCGACCAGGCCCACCGAGAGCCCGCGACGCGCGGTCTGCGCCTCGCGGATCCAGCGCATCGCCTCGTCGAAGTCGGCGGTCATCTTGTCGCAGTACCCCGACTGCAGGCGCTTCTCGATGCGCGTGGGATCGACGTCGACGCCGAGGATCGCCGCATCGTTCATGGTGGCGGCGAGCGTTTGCGCACCTCCCATGCCGCCGAGGCCGGCGGTGAGCACGAACCGGCCGGCGAGGGTGCCACCGAAGTGCTTCCGCGCGACGGCGCCGAAGGTCTCGTACGTCCCTTGCACGATGCCCTGCGAACCGATGTAGATCCACGATCCGGCGGTCATCTGCCCGTACATGATGAGACCCTTCCGCTCGAGTTCGCGGAAGTGGTCCCAGGTGGCGAACCGGCCGACGAGGTTGGAGTTCGCGATCAGCACGCGCGGGGCGCCGGCATGGGTGCGGAAGACCGCGACCGGCTTGCCGCTCTGCACGAGCAAGGTCTCATCCCCCTCGAGCTCGCGCAGCGAGGCGACGATCGCGTCGAACGCCTCCCAGTTGCGTGCGGCCTTTCCGGTGCCGCCATAGACGACGAGGTCATCGGGCCGCTCGGCCACCTCGGGATCGAGGTTGTTCATGAGCATGCGGAGCGCGGCTTCCTGCTGCCAGCCCTTGCAGCTGATCTGGGTCCCGCGCGGGGCGCGGATCACGCGTGCGGTGGTCATCGGGAGCGGTGCGAGACGTGGATGATTGCTAGACCGAGAAGCGTCCGGAGGCGACCGCCGCAGCGAGCCGCTCGATGTCCGGGCCGAGCACGCGATCCTCCTCGAGCGCCGGCACCAACTCACGCACGGTCGCGAACGCCCGCTCCACGCCGACGCCCGCGCGCAAGGGGCGCCGGAACTCGAGCCCCTGCGCCGCACACATGAGTTCGATCGCGAGCACATGCTGCAGGTTGTGCAGGACGCGGCGCAGCTTCGTCGCCGCTCCCATGGCCATCGGGACCACGTCCTCCTTGCTCCCGTCGGTCGGGATCGTGTCCACGCTCGCGGGGTGGGCGAGGATCTTGCACTCGCTCGTGATCGCCGCGGCCGTGACCTGCGCCATCATGAACCCCGAACTCACCCCTGCGGTGGGCGTGAGGAATGGCGGCAGTCCCTCGTTCAGGTCGGGATGCACGAGACGGTCGATCCGCCGCTCGCTCATCACCGCGAGGTTGGTCATCGCGATCGCGAGCACGTCGAGCGCCATCGCGGCGGCCTGGCCGTGGAAGTTGCCGCCCGAGAGCATGGTGCCGTCGTCGAAGACGAGCGGGTTGTCGGTAGCCGCGTTGAGCTCGCCGCTCAGCAGCCCCTCGGCGAACCGGATCGCCTCGAGCACCGGCCCGTGCACCTGGGGCATGCACCGCAGGGCGTACGCGTCCTGCACACGCGGATCGCCCACCCGGTGCGATTCGCGGATCTCACTGTCGGCGAGCAGTTCGAGCATCAGGGCCGCCGATTCCATCTGCCCACGCTGGCCGCGGGCGGCATGGATGCGCGCGTCGAAGGCCGTGGGCGTCCCGAGCAGCGCCTCGAGCGACGCCGCCCCTGCCAGATGCGCCGCCTCCCAGCAGCGGCGCGCCGCGACGAGCGCCAAGGTCCCCACGGCGGTGTGCGCCTGCGTGCCGTTGATGAGCGCGAGGCCCTCCTTGGGTCCGAGGGCCACGGGCGCGAGCCCGTGCGCGCGCAGGACCTCGGCGGCAGGGCCGCTGCCCTTCGGGTGGCGCAGGTCGCCCTCGCCGATGAGCGCGAGCGCGAGGTGGGCCAAGGGCGCGAGGTCCCCGCTCGCACCCACCGAGCCCTGCTCCGGGATCTCGGGGTGGAGCCCGGCACCGAGCATCGCGCAGAGGAGCTCGGCCAGCACGGGTCGCGCGCCGCTGAAGCCCTTGGCGAGCACGTTCGCCCGCAGCAGCAGCATCGCCCGGACCTCGCGCTCCGGGAGTCGCGGGCCCACGCCGGCGGCGTGACTGCGGACGAGGTTGACCTGCAGCTGTGCGAGCTGGTCGGGAGCGATCGCGATGTCGGAGAGCTTCCCGAAGCCGGTCGTCACACCGTAGACCGCCTCACCGCGTGCGGCGAGCCCTTCCACGATCGCTCGCGTCGCGAGCATCCGTGTGCGCGCCTCGGGGGCGAGGCGCACCGTGCGTCGACCTTCGGCGACCTCGAGCACGTCGGCGACGGTCAGCGAGGATCCGTCGATCAGGAGAGGAGCGGTCACGGGGTGCGCGAGGCGGTGGGGGGACGGTAGGTGGCGCGGTCGTAGTCGACCTTGATCTCCGGCTGCGCCTTGAGCGAGATGAAGAATGTAAAGGCGAAGTTGCCGTTCGGCGCCTGCGTGAAGCCGAAGATCGCCTTCCAGTCGTGCAACTCGCGCTGCAGCGTCACCACCTGGCTCGCGAACTCGCTGCGTTCGACGTCATACATGGTGCTCCAGCTCGCCGACCACTTGGGCGTGAGGTTGAAGCTCGTGCGGAACCCCACCGAGGTGGTGGGCGGCACGCGGTAGAAGGTCCCGCCGAGCGCGCCGAAGTCGTTCGGGTCGCGGGCGCCGGCGTTCTGCGTCGCCTGGCGGACGCACTCGTCGTAGTTGAAGGTGCCCTGCACGTAGGCGGCGCACTGCGTCGCGGCGTCATACTGCACCACGCGTCCGCCGACGGGTTGCCGCTGCCGGTTGGCGCTCACGTTGAACGAGGCAGTGAAGCCCTTCCCCGTGGGGATCTCGCGCACCGCGCCGCGGGTGCGCGTCCCGGTGATCGCGCCCATCCCCTGCTGTGCGCCCATCGTCGACGAGAGGCCGTCCGCGTCGTTCGCGTTCGCCTGCGAGCCCGGACGCCCATTGCGCGGCGGCAACGTGGCACCGAACAGGCGCGCCACGCCGCGCACGATCGCGGAGTTGGCGTCGAGCGAGAACGCGGCGCGCACCGACTCGCGGTAGGGATCGAAGACGGCCGTGTCGCTCAGGAAGTTGCCCTGGAAGAGCGAGTAGTCCACGCCGAGGTCGAACCCCGGAAGCAGGTCGGACCGGAAGGTGTAGCCGAAGCGATCGGTCGCGAAGCCCGTCTTGCCGGTCGCGCGCGCCCGCTCGAAGTCCCACGAGACCGTGGTGAACTGGAAGGAGGCGATCTTCACCTTCTCCCCTTCGGCGTCGGCCGAGTCGCCGGGGGCGCGCATCTTGGCTTCGATGTTCGTCGCGAATCCGAGCGTCAAGCGGTTCTGCGCGAGCGCGCCGAGGTAGCCGTTGGCCACCTGATTCGTCGCCGCGAGGAACTCGCTGCTCACCGTCGCCGCAGGGGAGTAGCTGTACGAGAGCGTCGGCGTGATGGAGTGCCGGAACCGCTGCACCCGCCCGAATCCCGGATAGAGGTGGAAGAGCGTCGGCGAGACGCTCAGGCCGTAGGAGAGTCGCTTGCTCTGCGTGACCCACTGGCCGTTGGAGAGGTGCGTGCGGATCGCGAATCCCTTGGGATCGACGTTCGCCGCCGTGACGCTCGGTCCGAGGTTCCAGGTGCCCTGGAAGAACTGCGGCAGTCCGACGCCGATGTCGAAGTCGAAGGACGAGTCGAAGGTGCCGGCATAGACGCGGTCGATCCGCGCCGAGGTGTCGGCGGGGTCGCGCACGGTGATGATCTGCGGGTAGTCGCGGATGACGTTGTTGAAGCGGAATCCGCTCTGGACCTGGAAGTCGAGGATCTTGAACGGCGTGGCGAGGCTGACGTTGGTGCTGCTCTGGTCGCGCTTGAGCCGCGGTGCGGTCCACCTGGTCGCGCCCCGGGTACTGCCGCTGCGTGCCGCCGAGGTTCACCGTGAACGGCCCCTGCTGGCGGACGAGATTGAGCTGCGACGCGATCGTGGCGATCGCCGCGTACGGGTTGATGAGCGTCTGCCGCTGGACCTGGGTGCTCGTGACGTAGTTCAGGTTCGAGTTGAGCCGCGTCTTGGACGAGAACTCCTGCGCGTGCGACCAGCTGACCGCGGTGTTGCCGCTCCCGCTGCTGAGCGTGTTGCGCGAGAGCGCGAGGCTGCCGGACATGAACCGGTCGAGCCAGCGGTAGTTGAGCTGCCCGTTGAGGCGGGTCCACCCCGGATCCTGCAGCGTCGCACGCGCGCTCGACCGCCAGTCCATGCTGACCTGCGCGTCGAGGTAGTCGTTGAGCGCGAAGTAGTACCCGAGGTTCTCGGTCGTGCGGCGATACGTCGGGCTGTTCCGCACGAGCTCGGCGAACCCCACGCGCGGCGTGAGGATCCCGGAGCGCCGGCCGGTGCGGATGTCCTGGAACATGAACGGCAGCCACATCACGGGCACACCCTGAACGTGGAGCACCACCGACCGCGCCACCAGTGTGCGGCCGCTGACCCGCTTCAGCTCCTTCGCCACGAAGTGGTAGTGCGGGACCGAGTCGAGGCAGGACGTGATGAGGCCGTCGCGCCCGTAGACGGTGCTCTGGTTGGTGGTGCTGTCGGAGGTGAAGGCGGCGCGGTGCGCCTCGACCTTCCAGTCCTCGCCCGAGTTGGCGACGGTCGAGAAGTCGCGCGTGCGCCCCTCGCGGCGTTCGACGTCGTAGCTGAGCTCGCCGAGTCCGATGACGTCCGACGACTGGTTCGGGTCCCGCATGATGATCGTGTCGCCCTTCGCCGTGATCAGCTTCAGGCTGTCGCTGTAGGCGATCCCGCGCGAGACGAGCATCGTCGAGTCGCGCTGGACCGCCGCCCTCGTGCTGTCGGTGCCGGTGAGGGTCATCAGGCGGCCGGACGCGGAGAAGCCGACGACCTGGGCCTGGTACCTGACCACGCTGTAGCCCGGGCGCGCGCGGAGGGCGCTCATCACGCTGTCGTCCGGCGCCCAGTCGACCAGCATGGGGCGCGCGGTGGTGTCGCGCCGCTGCTGCGCGAGCGTGTCGTCCGCGGTGAAGCGCGTGAGGCGCGATTGGTCCCCGCCGGCTCCTGGCGAAGGCGCGCGGGGATCGACGGGTGGCCGGCCCTGCGGCGGGTTGTTGGCCGGCCGCGGGCGTTCCCTGACCTGCCCCGCGACGGCCGTGGCCGAGCAGGCCAGCGCGATGCCGGCGGCGAGCACGGCGGTCCAGAGAGCCCTGGTCGCGGGCCCGGACCGCATCACGCCGCGGCCTCGCCGATGCTCTCGCGCTCGGCCCGCCGGAGGCGCCGGTCGCGGGCCCGCTTGGTCAGCCACGAGACGATGATACTGACCTCGTAGAGCCCATAGAGGGGCAGCGCCATGATGACGGTCATCGTCACCAGGTCGCCGGGCGTGATGATCGCCGAGATGAACACGCTCCCGACCACGGCATGCCGGCGCACCTTCGCCATCGCCTTGGGCGTGATCAAACCGAGCGCGGTCAGCGCCATGACGATGATCGGCAGCTGCATGATCGCGCCGAACGCGAGGCAGATGGTCACCATGAAGGAGAAGTACTCCTTCGCCGTGATCATCATCTCCATCGAGGCGGCCTGGAACGAGAACAGGACGTCGAGCATCAACGGGAGCGCCCATCGCCATCCGATGAATACCCCGGACGCGAACAGAAGGGTCGCGCCCATGATCACCGGGATCACGAGCTTCTTCTCGTGCTTGTGCAGTGCCGGCGAGAGGAAGGCCCAGACCTGGTAGATGATCACCGGCGACGAGAGCACGAAGCCGAACCCGAAGGCGATCTTGAGCCGGATGGTGACCGGATCGACCGGGTGCGTGTAGACGAGCTTGTGGCTCGGCAGCAGCGGCAGGATCGGCGCGGCGAAGAACCCGATCACGTCGAACGACGGGCGCATGATGACGGCGAAGGCCAGCATCATCGCCACCACGAGCGCCCCGACCGCCCAGAGGAGCCGGTAGCGCAGCTCCTCCAGATGGTCGAGAAAGGGCATCTCACCCGATGGGCCGTTCGTCATCGCGGATCCAGGTGCCGGCTTGGCCGGCGAAGGGGGCTCAGGGCTTGCGCGTCCCGAGGAATCCCTCGGCGAGCACCGCGGCGTCGGAACGCGGATACTGATCCACGATCTGCTTGTAGAGCACCTGCGCGGCGGCCGCCTGGCCGGTCACGCGAAGCGCCGTGGCGCGCTTGTAGAGTGCCGTCGGCGCCTTGTCGGACTTGGGATGCCGCTGGACCACGAGGGCATAGACCGAGTCCGCGCTCACGCCGTTGCCCTCGTTCTCGAACGCCTGCCCGATGGCGAAGAGCGCGTCCGGAACGATGTCCGACGACGGGAACTGCGAGAGGATCTCGTTGAACGCACCGCGCGCCGACCCCCAGCTGCCGCGCCGGAGCTGGTCCTGGCCCATCTGGTAGAGCTGCGCCGGGCCGGGTCCGGCGGGAGCGGTCGTGCCGCCGGCGACCGGCGGCTTGGTCGAGTCCTTGGGCGCCGTCACCGGTGCGGCGCGATCCGCCGCATCCGCCTCGAGTTCGGCGCGGAGGTCCTGGATGCGCCGGGCCGACGCACCCACCCGTTCCTCGACGGTGATCAACTGCTGGCGGATGACCGTGAGATCCTCACGCACATCCCCGCGGAGCCGCATGGTGGTCGCGTGCATGCTGCGCACGGTGTCGCTGACGAGCGCCAACCCCCTCGCGATGCCGGCGAGCGTGGAATCCAGCGCCCGCCGGTTCGCGGCGTCACGCGCCGCGGACTCGGCGAGCCCGGCCCGCATCTCCTCGCGCGACGCCTGCAGATCCATCTGCAGGATCCGCACGTCGTTGCGCGTGGCGAAGCACGCGCCGGTCGTCAGGATGACGACCGGCGCGAGCAGCGCGCGACGGATCAGGAGTCCGCTCACGGGAGGCGGAGCGTCTCCCCACCGACGATGATCTCGAACTCATCGCGGCGGTTCTTCGACCAGGATTCCTCACCCGAACCCATCATCGCCGGGCGCTCCTCACCGAAGCCGACGACGTCGATGCGGTCGGCCGAGATGCCCTGATCGACGAGGTAGCGCTTGGCCGAGGCGGCGCGCTTCTGGCTCAGCGCGACGTTGTACTCATCGGAGCCGCGGTCGTCGGCATGGCCGGCGATGCGGATGCGGACATTCGGGTTCGCGCGAAGCAAGGGCAGCTTCGAGTCGAGCAGCGCGCGGGCGTCGCTGCGGAGATCGGACTTGTCGAGATCGAAGTAGATCGCGGTCGCGAAGGCGGCGCGGGCGGCCTCGACGGCGGCACGGGCGGCGGCCTCGGCACGGGCACGGGCCTCGGCCTCGGCGCGGGCACGGGCATCGGCTTCGGCCTTCAGGCGGGCGGCTTCGGCGTCGGCGCGGGCCTT
Organism: Gemmatimonadota bacterium; assembly: GCA_021413975.1. Lineage (GTDB taxonomy): Bacteria > Gemmatimonadota > Gemmatimonadetes > Gemmatimonadales > Gemmatimonadaceae > Pseudogemmatithrix. The sequence continues at coordinate 78,635 of JAIOPJ010000033.1, read as the reverse complement.
CGCCTCGGCGGCGGCGCGCGCACGCGCGGCGGCGTCGATAGAGTCCTGGTTCACCGTGGGGGTCGGCGCGACCACGGGCGGCTTCGGCTTGCAGGCAGCGGCCGAGAGCGATGCGGTCGCGAGGATCGCGATGAGGAGCTTGCGGTTCTTCATGGTGGGGACCTTGAGTGAAGTGAACAGATGCACGCTGCGTCAGCGTGCGTTGGAGAGTCGTGGCGACCAGGCCGCCATCCGCGAAGCCGGTCCTTGCGTCAACTGCCGGAGACGCCCGGACTCGGTGTCCAGCACCCACAACTGCTTGCTGCCCGTGCGTGACGAGGTGAAGACGAGGTGGCGGGCATCCGGTGCCCACGAAGGATCCTCGTTCACACCATCGATCGTGTGCTGCTTCACTGCGCGATCCCGGAGACCGATCGTCGCGATCTGGAAACGCCCTTCGATCTGCGTCGAGAACGCCACGAACCGACCGTCCGGCGACCAGGCCGGGTCCGCACGATAGAGCTGATCCCCGAAACCCGAGGTCGTGAGGAGCTCGGGGTTCGCTCCATCGCTATCGGTAATATATATCTCGGGACGTCCCAATCGGGATGTCGTGAATGCCAGGCGCCGGCCGTCGGGCGCGAAGGTCGGCTGGGAGTTGGTCGTCCCTCGCCCCACCGTGACCCGGTAGGGGGCGGAGGAGCCGTCGAGCGGGGCGCTGAAGAGGTCCGTGCCGTCGCTGCCGCTCGAGAAGACCAGGGTCCGGCCGTCGGGCGAGAAGGCGGGCGACGAGTTCGACCCCGGATCGTACGTGAAGCGGCGCGCCGATCCGCGCACGAGGTCGCGCACCACGACCCGCGTCCCCTCGTCCAGCATCTCGGTGAACGCGACGGTGGTGCCATTGGGGTGCCAGACGGGCCCGAGGGCGGAACCGACGCCCGCGACCGGCTGCGAGCCGGCGCCGTCGGCGTCGACCTGCCAGAGCGTCCCGCCGCGCACGAAGAGCACTCGCGTGGCCGAGACGCCCGCCACGCCCGTGATCCAGCGCTCGACCTCATCGCTCACCTCGTGCAGCGAGCGGCGCCAGTCGGCCGAGAGCGAGGATCCGACGAGCGGGAAGTCGCGGGCGTTCATCACCCGCCCGGCACCGACCTCGTGCAGGACGACGTGGAGTCCGCCTCCCGCATTCACCGAGAGCTGGAGGACGGCCGCCGCACCGAGCCGGGCATAGAGCGGATAGTTGAGCGCGCCCGTGGGCGGCGTCCCCGAGTCGGGCACGATCACGCCGACCCGATCGCCGTAGTCGACATCGCGCGCGATGATGCGGCGGATCGAGTCGGCGAGCTGTCCGCGCATGGGAAGCACGTAGAGGCCGGGACGCGAACTGCCCGAGTACGTGAGCCCGATGCGCACGCCCTGCTGCTCCTGCGCGGCAGCGCGTGTGGGAACACCGAGGGAGAGTGCCGCCAGGACGGCGAGACCGACGTACGTGCTCCGGCGGGGCTGACCGAGGGCGGGCATCTCTGGGGAGCGGACGTTCATCGCAGGCGTGCGGGGTCGAATTGGAAGTTGACCGGCAGGATGTCGTTGGTGAAACCGGCGGGCAGCGCCCCGAAGCCCGAGGCGGCCGCCTCGACCGCGCCCTGCGCTTCGAGGTCGAAGGCATAGTTGCCGCTGCGCGTCACGAAGCGGAATCCCGTCACCGTCCCATCACGCCGGATCATGAAGAAGACCTCGGCCTTGAGTACGCCGGGATTGCGCGGCTTGAAGTTGATCGCGATCTGGCGGATGATGTTCTGCAGATACCCTGGGAAGGGGAAATCGATCCCCTCGATCCTCACGTTCGCGACGTCCGTGCCCTGGCCGCCGACTTCGCCGCCACCCGCGGTCGGCGCCTTGGTCAGGTCGGCCTTCGCGGGCGCCTTGGTGATGTTCGTGGTCGCGCGCGTGGTGGGGCGGGCCGTCTTGGACGGTGCGTTGATCGGCGCCACCTTCTCGGCCGCGTTGGTCTCGGCGCGCGGCGGCGCCTTGGTCTCGGTGGGCGGCGTCACGGGCGGCTGCTCGCGCACCACGCCGGCCTCGCGCTCTCCCGGCGGGGCGGCGACGAGATCCACCTGATACATGGGCGGCATGTCGGCCTCGCCGGCGGTCCTCCAGAGCGCGAAGGCCGCGATGACGGCCGCGTGCAGCAGGACCGACACCGTGAGCGGACCGCCGAGCCCGGGCGCGCGCCGGGCGGCCGCGCTCATCGCGAGATCTCTTCGGGCTCGGTGACGAGCCCGATGTTGCCGATCCCCGCCGCCCGCATGATCGCGAGGACCTCGACCACGCGGCCGTAGTCGGCGCGCCGGTCGGCACGCAGGTAGACCCCCTGGCGTCCCGCTTCGGCCGCGAGCCCGCGAATGGTGCCGCGGAACTCGGAGAGCGAGAGGGAGACCTCGTCGGCGAAGATCCGGCCGTCACTCGTGATGGAGATCACGAGCGAGCTCTTGGCGTTGAGCGGCCGCGCCTCGGCGCGCGGCAACGAGACGTCCACGCCGCCGGTCATCATCGGCGCGGTGATCATGAAGATGATCATGAGGAGCATCATCACGTCGATCAGCGAGACGACGTTGATCTCCGCGTTCAACGGGGTGCGTTCCCCGCGGCCGCGGCGGCGCACCTAGATCCGTCCCTCGCGCGCCATGAGCGCGATCACCTCGGAACCGAATCCGTCGAGCTCACCGTCGAACCGGTTGAGCTTCGCGGCGAAGATGTTGTATCCGAAGTAGGCGGGGATGGCGACCGCGAGGGCGAAGGCCGTCGCGATCAGTGCCTCGGCGACGCCCGGCGCGACCGCGGCCAGATTGCCCGAGCCGCCGCGCGCCACGCCGAGGAAGGCACTGATGACGCCGATCACGGTGCCCATCAGTCCGAGCAGCGGGCTCACGGAGCCGACCATCGCGAGGAACGGGATGTACGTCCCCAGCGCGTCGCGCTCGCCGTTCGTCTCGGAGTCGAGTACGAGGCGGAGCGCCTGCACCTGCGACGCGGAGAGCGTGGCCGGCGCGCCGCTGCCGTCGCTCACCGTGCGCGTCTCGGTGAGGAACTGCAGGGCGCGCTGCAGCACGCGGGTATGGGCACTCGGCCGCGAGCGCTTCGCGAGCGAGGCGACCTCCTCCAGCCGGCTGCACTTGTGGAAATCGGCCATGAACTTCCGCGCCTCGCGCTCCGTCCGCCGGTACGTGCCCCATTTCGAGACCATCACGGCCCAGGACGAGAGCGAGAGCAGCGCCAGCACCACCAGCACGACCTTGCTGAAGGGGGTCGCGTTGAGGACGAGTTCCGGAACGGTTGAGGGGACCGCGGCAGCGAGTTGCGGCAGCATCAGCGGGCGGCGAACCAGTCGTAGGTGCGGCGGAGTCCTTCCTCGAGGGAGACCTGGGGGATCCAGCCGAGCCCCGCCTTGGCCTTCTCGATACTCACGCAGGAGCGCCGCTGTTCCCCCGCACGTGCGGGCGCGTGCTGCAAGGGCACTTCCTTGCCCGCGGCGCGCATGAGCGTGGTGGCGAGCTCAACGACCGACGTCTCCACCTGCGTGCCGAGGTTGAAGGCGCGCGCGTCGACCTTCCCGGCCGGGATGCCCGCGTGGTTCGCCGCCAGCAGGTGCGCCCTCGCGACATCACCGACATAGACGTAGTCGCGCGTCTGCCCACCGTCACCGAAGACCGTCAGCGCCTTTCCGTCGATGATCCGCTGACAGAAGATCGCGACCACGCCGGCCTCGCCGTGCGGGTCCTGTCGCGGACCGTACACGTTGGCGAAGCGCAGCGCGACGTAGTCGAGCCCGTGGATGCGCGCGTAGTAGGACAGGTAGAGCTCGGTCGCGAACTTGGCGATGCCGTACGGCGACTCGGGGTCCTTGGCGTAGTCCTCGAGGTTCGGCGGCTGCACGAAGTCCCCGTACACCGCGCCGCCGGTGGAGGCGAACGTCAGCCGGGTCTTGTGTCCCGAGGCATGGACCGCGTGCATGATGTTGACCGACCCGCCGATGTTGACGTCGACGTCGAACTTCGGGTCGGTCACGCTCTTCCGCACGTCGATCTGCGCCGCGAGGTGGCACACGAGGTCGAAACGGCCCTCGCGGATGCAGGTCGCGGCCTCGTCGGAGCGGATGTCCGCTTCCACGAAGGCCGCGACGGCCGGCACCTGGGCCCGCTTCCCGCTCGAGAGGTTGTCCAACACGGTCACGGACCAGCCGTCGGCGACCAAAGCGTCAGCCACGGTGGAGCCGATGAAACCGGCCCCACCGGTGATCAAAGCGCGTCGTTGTGTCATGTCAGGAAGATAAGTGCGCGTCCCGCGAGGGACGTAGACGTCACGGCATCTTCGCCGTGACGCGGCCAGCCATCCCCGGCTTCACCACACCCTCGGTCTGCCCGATCAGGATCGCGCTCGCGCCCCAGGTCGTGACGCGGGTGACCTGCAGGACTGCCACCGCGCCCGGCGGGAGCGGGACACCGTTGGCGTCCATGCCCGTCTCCATCTGCAGCGTGACCTGGTCGCCGGGGACGAGGCCGTCCGAGGCTCCGGCGGCGAGGATCATCTCCTGGCCGAGGGACGGGACGACGGGCTCTTCGCTGAGCCACAGCACGGTGGTGCGGAGTCCGAACTCGACGCGCGCCGGCGCGCCGGTCGCCATGCCCGCTGCGTCGATCGGGATGAGTTCCTGTCCCTCGAGCACGTTGTCGTACGCGGCGACCAGCACGGCCTCGCCCATGCCGTTCTGCGGTGCGGTCTGCAGTTCGAAGACGCCGGTCGGGATCACGATGCGTCCCTCGCCGGCGATGGTCGGACCATAGCGGAACGCGACGAAGCGCTCCTTGGCCGCGCCCGCCGAGTTGGCGGGGACCTTCACATAGACGCGCTCGAAGAGCTGGACCGGGCGGTCGAAGCGCGTAGGTGCGACGGACTGGGCGCTCACGGCACGTCCGACCTTGCCGGTCCCCGTCACCCCGGCCTCATCCCACAGGAAGGGCGCGCGCGCGTAGTCACCGGCGCGAACGGTCGTGGGCCGCTCGCCGATCACGAGCGACTGGCGGGCGCCGCGCACGGTCCTGAAGCGCTCGGGATTGAAGATGGTCATGGACGGAGGCGTACCCGCCCGCTCCGGTGCCGCACCGCTCTGCGGTGCACTCGGCACCCCCGGCGCCGCGGCCGTCGGCGCGACCGGCGCACCGGGCATGGCCCGGGCGCCGAGGGAATCCTTCGGCGTTCCCGGCGTCGCGACGAGCTCGCCGGTGATCACGAGCACCTGGTCGGGGTAGATGAGATTGGGGTCCTGGACCGTCGCGGTGTTGCGCCGGTAGATCTCGGGCCACTTGAAGGGATCACCCAGATACTGCTGGGCGAGATCCCAGAGCGTGTCACCCTTCTTCACCGTGTGGGTCTGGGTGGTCCCCTGTGCGAGCCCCGGAAGGGGCGACAGGACGAGGCCGGCCAGAACGAGAGTCGAGACGAGACGGGAACGGGACATGGGCGCGGTGGCAGGAGATGGACTGCGGACGCTGTGACGCCCCGGCGCGGCGACGCCGCGGACGGGGTCTCGGGAAGTGACGACCGAAGCCGGGCCGGGGAAACGCCCCGACGCCCCAGATTATCGCCCGAGCGGTCCGGGCGCCAATATTCGCGGGGTTCGCTTCCCGCATCGAGGACGACCGTGACCGGCCATCGCCACCTGCTTCGCCTCACTGCCCTCCTCCTGTCCGTCGCCTCCGCGACATCCTCGGGGGCGCAACGACCCGGGACCGCGCTCCTGCTCGGACGCGTCACAGTGGACTCGACGCGTCAGCTCGTGGCGGGGGCCGAGGTGCTGATCCCCTCGCTCAGCCTCCGCGCGATCACCGACTCCCTTGGCCGGTTCCGGATCGAGGGGGTCTTTCCCGGGAGACGGGGACTGCGCGTGAATCGGCTGGGCTACGCCCCGTTGAGGACCGCCGTGGAGTTCTCGTCCGGTGATACCGTCGAGATGGAGATCGGACTCACCCCCTCGGCGGAGGAGATGGCGGCCATCGAGATCGTCGCCCGGCAGAACGCCTCGCGCACGATGCTCGACTTCGAGCGGCGCCGCGCCTCGGGCACCGGCGTGTACCTCACGGCCGACGACATCCAGCGCCGCCATCGCGGTCGTCTCGCCGAAGCGCTCCGAACGATGGGCGGTGTGAACATCCTCACCGGCAGCACCGGCGGGACCTATCTCGTGGGCGCCCGTGCGGATCGCGCCTCCACCTGCTTCACCGCCGTGATGCTGGACGGGTCCTGGGCCTATGACGGTGACCGCTACCAGGCGCCGTTCGACGTGAACAGCATCCGTCCCGACGACGTCGCCGCGGTCGAGTATTACCGGGGCCTCTCGAACACTCCGGTGGAATTGCAGGGCATCCGCAACTCGTGCGGAGTGCTCGTGATCTGGACGAAGTGACGACCCGGCGCCGCCGCGCCTCGAGGGGCAGCGCAGCGGCGGCGTGCTGAACGGAAGAGGGCGGCCCCGGATCGGAGCCGCCCTCTTCGCACTATCCTGGCGACCGAGCCGCCGTCAGAACGGCAGGTCGTCGTCCCCATCCATCGCCGCGGGGAACTCCTCGAAGCCGTCGCCGGACCCGGCCGCCTTCGCTCCCGCCGCGGCGCGCGCTGGGCGCGCTCCCCCGTCGAAGCCGCCTTCGCCGCCCCGGCCGCCGCCGATGAGGATGATCTCGCGGACGTTGATCTCCGTGATGTACTTGGTCTGCTTGTCCTTGTCCTCGTACTGGCGGTACTCGATCGCGCCCTCCACGTAGATCTTGTCGCCCTTCTTGACGAACTTCTCCATGAGATCGGCGAGCTGCGCGCCCCGGCCCGCCTGCGAGTTCCACGCGACGCAGTTGTGCCACTCCGTCTTCTCCTGCTTCTCCCCTGACGCCGAGTTCCACTGACGGCTCGTCGCGACGGAGAACTTCGCCACCTTGTTCCCGCCCGTCGTGGTGCGGATCTCGGGATCCTTCCCGAGGTTCCCGATCAACGTCACCTTGTTCAAGCTGCGGCTCACAATGCCTCCTGGTATGGGTCAGTCCGCGTGCGTACCATACCGGGGCCCGGCGGTCGCGGTCGCATCGGAGAATTCCGCCCGAAAGCTAATCGCCGCCGCCACCCACCGCTCCGGGCCGACGCATGACCACCGCGTCCTCCTCCGGATGTCGATAGTAGGCCTTGCGCCGACCGGCAGCGAGGAATCCGCGTCCGCGATACAGGGCCTGGGCGGCCTCGTTGGAATCGCGCACCTCGAGGTAGACCGTGGCACCGCCGCGCCCGTCGAGCGACGCGAGCAGGCCGTCGAGCATCCGACCGCCGAGTCCCGTGCCGCGCAGCGCCGGTGCGACGCAGAGGTTCACCAGCTCGGCCTCGTCGCCGATGGCCCACGCGATGCAGTACCCGACGATGCGCCCCGCCTGTTCGGCGACCGTCGCGATCACCAGGGGCTGCGCGATCATCGACCGGAACGACGCCGGCGTCCACGGGTCGGAGAACGCGAGCGTCTCGAGCTCGTGGATGCCCGGTACGTCCTCGACCGTGGCCGCGCGGACCGCGACCTCGGGGGCGACCCCGGGGCTCACGTGGGGAGGCGGTCGGCCGACAACGGACGGCCGTGCGTGGCCTCCCACTTCACCTGCGCCTCCGCGAGCCGGCCGTAGACGGGCTCCCACGAGGCGAGATCGACGGGGCCCGTCGCCTCGACGAGCGCGAGACACCGTGCGACCCCCCGCGCATGCGGCGGTGCGGTGAACGCCTCGTCGGGACCGATCAGCGTCGCACCGAGCGACCTCGCGCGCTCGTCGAGCGCCGCCACCGGGGCGAGCCCCAGCGACTCCACGGCCGTCACCTCGCCGCCGGGCGCGACCGTCACGAGCGCGAGATACCGATCGCCGCGCATGGCGTCGAGCGTCGCGAGCCAGCGGCCACCGTCGCGCGTGCCCTCGTGCCCCGCGACGATGAGCGCGAGGGACGGCACGCCGAGCAGCGGCCGGCCCGTCCCTTCGCAGAGACCCTTCGCCAAGGCACCCACGACGCGCAACGCCGTGAAGCTCCCCGGTCCGGCCCCGCAGACGACCGCCGCGAGGTCGCGCGGCGCGGCGCCCGCCTCTCGCAGCACGTCGAGCACCTGGGGGAAGAAGAGCTCCTCTCCGGCACTCTTCATCGCCACGGTGCGCTCCATGCGCACGACGCCGTCGACGAGGACGGCGATCGTGCCGAACGATGCCGCGGCGTCGAGCGCGAGCACGACACCGGTCCTCACCATGTCAGGCGCCGGAGATCGGGTCGGCCGTCGACGTGCTCGAGGCGCAGCGCCACCTGCCCCGACGGGAGGAAGCCCTCCGCGCGGTCGGGCCACTCCACGAGGACGGTCGCAGGGGCGCGGAGGATGTCGTCCCAACCGATCTGCGGCAGCTCGGCCGGCCCCCGGAGCCGATAGAGATCGACGTGGATCACCGGCCCCCGAGGCGAGGGATACTCGCTCACGAGGGCGTAGGACTGGCTCGTCACGGCCTGCGTCGCGCCCATCGCGTGGGCGATCGCGCGCACGAGCGTGGTCTTCCCCGCCCCGAGGTCTCCACTCAGCGTCACGAAGGCGGGCGCGCCGAGCGCCCGGCCGAACTCCTCGCCCCAGCGGACGAGCGCGACCTCGTCCAGGTCAGCGACGGGCACGGGCACCCCGCGTGCCGCCGTCGCCCATCGCCGCCTTGAGGTCGAAGAGCTCGTCGCGCAGCCGCGCCGCCGTCTCGAAGTCGAGTTCCTTGGCCGCCGTGCGCATCTCCTCCTCGAGTCGCTGCACGAGTGCCGGGAGATCCTCCGTCCCGTAGGTGCGTTGCGCCTCGGCGACCTTCTTCTGCTTCTTCCCCCGAGTCCGCTCGGCGTCCCGCGCGTCGGTCCCGTCGCGCGCGTCGGCGACGCGCGTCATGACGCGCACCTGGTCGTGACTCTTGATCACGCCGGCCGGCACGATGCCATGCTCGATGTTGTGCGCCTCCTGCGTGCGCCGCCGCCGGTCGGTCTCGTCGAGGCAGCGTTGCATGGAGCCGGTGATGCGGTCGGCGTAGAAGATCGCGCGACCGTCCACATGGCGTGCGGCGCGCCCGACGGTCTGGATGAGCGACCGGTCAGACCGGAGGAAGCCCTCCTGGTCGGCGTCGAGGATCGCGACGAGCGACACCTCGGGGAGGTCGAGTCCCTCGCGCAGGAGGTTGATCCCGATGAGGACGTCGAACTCGCCCAGTCGCAGGCCGCGGACGATCTCCATCCGCTCGATCGCGTCGATGTCGGAGTGCATGTACCGCGCGCGGACCCCGACCTGGGCCAGGTAGTCGGCGAGGTCCTCGGCCATGCGCTTGGTCATGGTGGTGACGAGCACGCGCTCCCCGCGCCGTTCGCGCAGGCGGATCTCGTGCAGCAGGTCGTCCACCTGCCCCTTCACCGGGCGGATCTCGATCACCGGGTCGAGCAGCCCGGTGGGGCGGATCACCTGCTCGACGATCACGCCCCCCGAGAGCTTCAGTTCGAGGTCCCCCGGCGTGGCCGAGACGTTGACGACGCGCGGCGCGAGGGCGAGGAACTCGTCGAACATGAGCGGCCGGTTGTCGAGCGCGCTCGGGAGGCGGAAGCCGTACTCGACGAGGGTCGTCTTGCGGGCGCGATCGCCGTTGAACATGCCGCCGATCTGCGGCAACGTGACATGCGACTCGTCCACGACCACGAGGAAGTCGTCGGGGAAGTAGTCGAAGAGGCAGGCCGGTCGCGCGCCGGTCGCGCGCCCGGCGAGGATGCGCGAGTAGTTCTCGATCCCGGGGCAGGTGCCGATCTCGAGCATCATCTCGATGTCGAAGTTCGTGCGCGACTCGAGCCGCTGCGCCTCGAGCAGCTTGTTCGCCTGCTTGAGCAGGGCGAGCCGCTCGATCAGCTCGGCGCGGATCTCCTTGACCGCGCGCTCGAGCGACGGACGGGTGGTGACGAAGTGCTTGGCCGGGTAGATCGCGGTGCGCGGCAGGCTGGCGATCGCCTTGCCCGTGAGCGGGTCGATCTTCGTGATGCGCTCGATCTCGTCGCCGAACATCTCGATACGGACCGCCTGCTCCTCGTAGGCCGGGAAGATCTCGACCGTGTCGCCGCGCACGCGGAAGGTGCTGCGCTCGAAGGCCACGTCGTTGCGGCCGTACTGGATCCGCACGAGCGCCTTGAGGATGTCGTCGCGGGCGATCGACTGCCCCACCTCGAGCGTGACCATCGACGCGCGATAGGCCTCCGGGTCGCCGAGTCCGTAGATCGCCGAGACGGTCGCGACGATGATGACATCGGATCGCTCCATCAGCGACGACGTCGCGCGGAGCCGCAGGCGGTCGATGTCCTCGTTGATCGAGGCGTCCTTCTCGATGTACGTGTCCGACGACGGGACGTACGCCTCGGGCTGGTAGTAGTCGTAGTACGAGATGAAGTACTCGACGGCGTTGTTCGGGAAGAACCCCTTCAGCTCGCCGTACAGTTGCGCCGCGAGCGTCTTGTTGTGCGAGAGCACCAGCGCCGGCTTGCCGAGGTGCGCGATGACGTTGGCCATCGTCATCGTCTTCCCCGATCCGGTCACCCCCAGGAGCGTCTGGAACCGGTCGCCGCGCGCGAGCCCCGCATCGAGTTCCGCGATCGCGCGCGGCTGGTCACCGGCCGGGGAGAAGGGCGCCTGGAGCTGGAACACCGAGGCTCAGTTGCCCATGCCGGGCACGAGCGCGCGCTGCCACGGGATCCCCGCGAGGAGGAGCAGCAGCGTGAAGGCGGAGAAGACGAGCAGCTTGCGGTGGCGCGCCGCATCATCCGGCCCGTTCTTCGCGACGATGCTCCCGACCGTCATGACGACGACCGCGATGACCATCAGCGTCGGGTGCTCGGCGAGGAAGAACCGCGTCGACGAGTCGGCCATCGTCGCCTTCATGTCCGCCATCGCGTGATGGACCAGCGGGCTGACGACGAAGAGCACGATCCCGATGAGGAGCTGCACGTGGAGCGAGACCATGAAGAGCACGCCGGCGCGCCGGGCCGCGGCGTAGGGACGGTCCCCCTTGAGACCCTGGACCGCGCGGACCACCGCCATCACACCGGCGACGAGGATGACCCAGCGGAGGGCGTTGTGCGTCAGGAGCAGAGCTGAGGGCATGGGAAGCGGAAGTGTGAACGTGACGATGATTCCGGTGAGCGATCCGACTGCCTGCAGGATACACGATGAACGGGCGTCCGACCCGCCCCTTGCGCGCGGCAGGGGCCTAAGCCTCCTCCGCGCTGATCCGTTCCCGGCGGGCCACCTCGCTCACGCCCTTCACGCGACGCGCCGCCCGGATGATCTTCTCGAGGTGGGCGAGGTTCTCGACCTCGACGAGCGCCGCGCCGGCCACGCGGCCATCGGTGGTCTTGAGTTCGAGCGACCGGATGTCGGTCCCGGTCCCGCTGACGGCCGCCGCCAGATCGGCGTAGAGCCCGCGCCGGTCGTTCCCCTCGATCGCCAGCCGGATCACGAAGCGTTCGCCGGCGCTCTCCTGCCAGTCGATCTCCAGGCGCCGCTCCGGCTCATGCACGAGGTGCAGGAGGTTCGGGCAGTCCTGCCGGTGGATGCTCACCCCGCGTCCCCGCGTGACGTAGCCGACGACCGTGTCCCCTGGCACCGGCTGGCAGCACTGCGCGTACCGGACCATCAGCCCGTCCGCGCCCTGGATGCGAAGGCCCTTGGACGTGCCGGGCCTCCGCATCCGGTCGATCAGCCGCTCGAGCGCGCTCGGCTTGAGCGCCGTCTCGGGCGCATCCTCGAGCTCCGGATAGATCGCCTTGAGCAGCTGCGTGACGGTGATGTCGCCCTGGCCGATGCTCGCCCGGACGTGATCGATGTCGGTGAGGGAAAGCGCCTCGGCGCCGCGCGCGAGTTCGGCGTCGGTGAGCTTCGCATGGCGACGCCGGCGCAGGTCGCGGTCGATGATCTCCTGCCCCACCGCGATCGAGGTCTTCTCCTCCTCGTTGCGCAGCCACTGGCGGATCCGGTGGCGTGCGCGCCCCGTGCGCACGTGCGCGAGCCAGTCGCGGCTCGGGCGCGCCGTGGCCGAGCGGATGATCTCGACCGTCTCCGAGTTGCGCAGTTCGCGCGAGAGCGGGACGATCCGGCCGTTCACGCGCGCGCCCTGTGTGTGCAGGCCGACCTCGGTGTGCACCGCGAACGCGAAGTCGATCGGCGTCGCCCCCTTGGGCAACTGGATGACGTCGCCGTTCGGGGTGAAGACGAAGATCTCGTCCTGGTAGAGGTCCAGCTTGAGGAACTCGAGGAACTGGTCCGGCGTCTCGGCGTCGAGCTGCAGCTCGAGCACCTGGCGGAACCAGGAGAGGTGGCGGTCGAGGTCGCGCTTGCCCCCCTTCTCGCCCTCCTTGTACAGCCAGTGCGCCGCGATGCCGTATTCCGCCGTGCGGTGCATCTCGCGGGTGCGGATCTGGATCTCGAAGAGCGTCCCCCGCGGACCGAAGATCGTCGTGTGCAACGACTGGTAGCCGTTCGACTTCGGGCTCGCGATGTAGTCCTTGATCCGCTCCTGCAGCGGCGTCCACGCGCCATGGATCACGCCCAGCGCGTGATAGCACTCGGGGACGTTCTCGACGAGCACGCGGATGGCGTAGAGGTCGTAGATCTCGTCGTAGGGCTTGTCCCGGCGGGCCATCTTCTTCTGGATCGACCAGAGGTGCTTCGGCCGCCCGCTCACCTCGTGCACGATCACGCCGGCGTCCTTGAGCTTGGCCTCGAGCGGCGCGATCATCTGCGCGATCAGGGCGTCACGGTCGTCGCGCTTGTTGGCGATCAGCTTCGCGAGCGCGCGATAGTCCTCGGGCTCGAGCCACTTGAACGCGAGATCCTCGAGCTCGGCCTTCATGGACGCGAGGCCGAAGCGGTAGGCCATCGGCGCGTAGAGGTCGCGCGTCTCGAGCGCGATCCGCTGCCGCTTCTCCTCCGGCATCCACTCGAGCGTCCGCATGTTGTGCAGCCGGTCGGCGAGCTTCACGAGGATCACGCGCGCGTCCTTCGCCACCGACAGCAGGAGCTTGCGGTAGCTCTCGACCTGCCGTTCCTCGCGCGAGAGCATCGGCAGGTGGCCGATCTTCGTGAGGCCGTCGACGATCTGCGCGATCTCGCGCCCGAACTCGCGCTCGACGTCCTCCACCGTGAAGGCGGTGTCCTCGACGACATCGTGGATCAGTCCGCTCGCGACGGTCACGCTGTCGAGGTGGAGGTCGGCGAGGATCTTCGCGACCTCCACGCAATGCGTCACGTACGGATCGCCGTTGCGGCGCATCTGCCCCGCGTGCGCCTTCTCGCTGAACAGGTACGCGCGCGCGAGCAACTCGGTGTCGAGTCGCTCGGGGAGCGTATCGTCGGCGAGATCCCAGCCGGGGATGATGTCCGTGAGGACTGGCGCGCTCAGGGGCTGCTCCGGGATTGGGGTCCGTGAGGGCGGACCCGACAATCGTTATATCGCCGGACGGCGGGCAGGGGTCAAGCGCGGCCCGGTCCCCCGGCCCTCCCCAGCGGGTCGCGTCCGGCACTACAGCAGCCCGGTCTCCGCGAACGACACGAACCGCCCCCGCCCGATCACGACGTGATCCTGGATCGGGATGTCGAGGAGGCGGCCGGCGGCGACGAGCTGGGAGGTGATCGCCCGGTCGTCCGGACTCGGGGTCGGATCGCCGGACGGATGGTTGTGGACGAGCACCAGACTGGCCGCCCGTTCGGCGATCGCCTCGCGGAAGACCTCGCGCGGATGCACCAGCGACGAGTTCAGGATCCCGCGGCTCACCAGCACGTCGCGTTCGAGCCGGTGCTGGGCGTCGAGGACCGCGACGTGGAACTCCTCCACGGTGAGCCCCTCGAGCCGCGGCGCATAGAATCGCCAGACGTCGCGCGGGCCGCGCATCGGTTCCCCCTCGTCCGCCCCCTCGGCGGCCAACCGGCGCCCGAGCTCGAGCGCGGCCTGGATCGCGAGGGCACGCACCTCGCCGAGTCCGGGCTGGTCGGTCAGTGCGGCGAGCGGCATCTGTCCGAGCCGACGCAGCGAGCCGCCGGCCCTGGTGATCACCTCGGCGGCGACCTCGGTGGCGCTGCGCCCCGGCGCGCTCGCCCCGAGGAGCAGGCCCAGGAGTTCGCTCGTGGTGAGCGAGGTCGGGCCGAGGGCGCGGAGGCGTTCACGCGGGCGGTCGGCGGCGGGAAGATCGAGGACGGAGGACACGCGCCGACGATAGCGGTCGCGCCGGCGTTCCCCGCACCAAACGAGCGCGCCCGCATCCGAATGACTCCGGCATGCGGGCGCCGCGGGTGGCTCGACCGTCGGGAAGATGGAGGAGGTTCCTTCCTCCTCCATCCTTCGTCGCTACTTCAGGCCCCGTGGCACTTCTTGAACTTCTTCCCGCTGCCGCAGGGACACGGATCGTTGCGCCCGACGTTCGCGAGGTCGGCGTCCGTCACGTGGGGCTTCCCGGCGGCGAGATTCGTCACTCCGCGGCCGGCGCCGACCACCTTGGGCTCGCTGCGGGGCGCCTGAGGGACCGCGGGTTCCTCCGACTCGCCGTCGGGACCGACCTCTTCGGCGATCCCCAACGCGTTGAAGCGCCGCGCCGCGGGGGCCGCCGCCGTGATCGTGATCGGCGGGGCGGCCGGCCGCGGCTCGTCGTAGACCAGCTGCACCTTCAGGAAGCGCTCCGTGAAGGTGTGCTGGATGTCTCGCATGAGGTCCTCGAACATCGAGAAGGCCTCCTGCTTGTACTCCACGAGCGGGTCCTTCTGCCCCCACGAGCGGTAGCCGATCGCCGCGCGCAGCTGGTCGAGGTCGTAGAGATGGTCCTTCCACTTCTCGTCGAGCACGTTCAGCATCACGAGCGAGAGGAGGCGCGTGGCGAAGTCCCCGAGCGTGGTGAACTTCCCGTGGAAGGCGGCGATCGCCTCGTCGGCGGCCTCGCGCTGCGCATCGGCGAGGGTCGCCGGGCGCGTGCGCTCGTCCCCGAAGGCCTTCACGCTCAAGAGGTAGTGCATGAGCAGGTCCTGGCGGAGCAGCTCGAGGTCCCAGTCCGCCGGGGTCTCGAAGCTCGCGAGCGTCGTCTCGACGCGGCGCCCGACGGCGGCGGTGAGCATCTTCTCGGCCTCGCCCTTCAGCTCCTCGCCGCCCTCGAGTGCGAACGAGCGGAGGTTGTAGATCACCTCGCGCTGCTGGTTCATCACGTCGTCGTAGTCGAGCAGCCGCTTGCGCGACTGGAAGTTCTGAAGCTCCACGCGCTTCTGTGCCTGCTCGATCGATCGCGTGATGAGCGGATGCGTCAGCACCTCGCCTTCCTGCGCCCCGAGCGAATCCATGAGGCGCGCGATGCGGTCCGACCCGAAGAGCCGCATCAGGTCGTCCTCGAGCGAGAGGAAGAACTGCGACGAGCCCGGATCGCCCTGGCGGCCGGCGCGGCCCCGGAGCTGCCGATCGATGCGACGCGATTCGTGGCGCTCGGAGCCGACGATGTGCAGGCCGCCGATCTCGTCGACCTGGACGTCCTTGCCGTCGGCGTCCTTCACCACCGAGGGCATCGCTTGCCGCACGCCCTCCCCGAGTTTGATGTCCGTGCCGCGGCCGGCCATGTTGGTCGCGATCGTGATAGCGCCCTTCTGGCCCGCGAGCGCCACGATCTCGGCTTCGCGCTGGTGGTACTTGGCGTTGAGCACGTTGTGCACGAGGCCGGCGCGCTGGAACAGCCGCGACAGCGTCTCGGAGGCCTCGACGCTGGTGGTGCCGACGAGGACGGGGAACCCGAGCTCGTGGAGGCGCCGCGTCTCCTCGGTGATGCCGTTGTACTTCTCGCGCCGCGTCTTGTAGACCAGGTCCTGCCGGTCGTCGCGGATCGCCGGCTGGTTGGTCGGGATGACCGCCACTTCGAGCCCGTAGATCTGGAAGAACTCGGTCTCCTCCGTCTCGGCCGTGCCGGTCATGCCGGCCAGCTTCTCGAAGAGCCGGAAGTAGTTCTGGATGGTGATCGTGGCGAGTGTCTGCGTCTCGCCGCGCACGACGACGTTCTCCTTCGCCTCGACGGCCTGGTGCAGGCCCTCGCTCCACCGGCGCCCCGGCATCGTGCGGCCCGTGAACTCGTCGACGATCAGGACCTGCCCTTCCTGCACCACGTAGTTCACGTCCTTGTCGAACAGGGCGTGGGCACGCAGCAGCTGGTGGACGATGTTGAGTTTCTCGCTCTTGATCGCGTACTCGACCTCGATCCGCCGCCGCTGCTCGAGCTTCGTCGCCGCGTCCATCTCGTGGTCGCGCTCGATCCGCCCGATCTCGCTCGAGATGTCGGGGAGCACGAAGGCATCGTGGGCGTCGGGCGAGAGGAAGTCCACGCCGCGGTCGGTGAGGTGCACCGAGTGCCCCTTCTCGTCGAGCACGAAGAGCAGGAGCTCCTCGATGTCGCGGAACTCCTGCTTGGCCGGCGGCAGCTTCCGGTCGGCCATGTGCTGCAGTTCCTTCTGCAGGATGAGCTGCTTGACGCCGGTCTCCTGCATCACCTTCAGCAGGCGCTTGTTCTTGGGGTTGCCCATCCGCGCCTGATAGAAGGCGAGCGCGGCCTCCTCGGTCTGGCCGGCGGCGAGCGCCTTCTCGCCGCGCGCGACGAGGTCGTTCGCCAACTCCGTCTGCTTGCGCACCAGGCGCGCGACGTTCGTGTTGTGCTCGGCGTACGCGAGGTCGCCGTCGTTCCCCACCGGGCCCGAGATGATCAGGGGCGTGCGGGCCTCGTCCACGAGCACGGAGTCGACTTCGTCGACGATCGCGAAGATGTGCGGCCGCTGCACCCGCTGCTCGAGCGAGACCACCATGTTGTCGCGGAGGTAGTCGAAGCCGAACTCGTTGTTCGTGCCGTAGGTGATGTCGCAGTTGTAGGCGGCGCGGCGTTCGGGCGTCCCCGGCTCGGTGTCGTCGAGGCAGCCGATCGTGAGGCCGAGCCAGCGGTACAGGTGCCCCATCCACTGCGAGTCGCGGCGGGCGAGGTACGAGTTCACCGTCACGAGGTGCGCGCCGCGTTCCGGCAGCGCGTTCAGGTAGAGCGGCAGCGTGGCGACGAGTGTCTTGCCCTCGCCGGTCGCCATCTCGGCGATGCGCCCGAGGTGCAGCTGGATGCCGCCGATCAGCTGGACGTCGTAGTGCACCATGTCCCAGACCATCTCGCGGCCGGTCACCGAGATCGTCGTGCCGACGAGACGGCGGGCGGCCTCGCGCACCGTCGCGAAGGCCTCGGGCAGCAGGTCGTCGAGCACCTCGCCGACCGCCTCACGGTACTCGTTCTCGACGCCGCCCTGTCCGTCCACGCCGGTGAGCTCGGCGTCGATCGCCTCGCGCGCCGACGCCTCGGTGGCCGCGTGCTTCGCGGCGCGGAGTTCCTCGAGCTTCGCCTTCAGCGTCGCGGTGTGCTCGGTGATCGTCGCGCGGAAGCGCGCCGTCTGCCTCTGCAACTCGGCATCGGACACGTCGCGCAGTCGCGCGTAGTGTGCGTTGATCTCGTCCACGATGGGCTGGACCCGGCGCTGTTCACGCTCGTGTCGCGTCCCGAAGACCGCCCCGATCAGCTTCTTCAGCATCCGGTTATCACTCGTTGGTGGTGCGATAGAGTCCATTGGCCGCGATGTACGCGGCGACCTCGTCCGGCACGAATCCCCGCAGCGGGAGGCCCGCGCGCACCCGCGCGCGGACCTCCGTGGCCGAGATGTCGATCCGCCGCGTGGCCACCCGCTCCACGTCGACGCCCTGCGGCAGCGGTCCCGGCTCGCCTGGCGCGATCCCTCGCGTCAACACCACCAATCGCGCCAGGCCGGCCAGCGCGGCCGGCTCACGCCAGTGGGGCAACGTGGCCGCGGTGTCCTCGCCCATCAGGAACGTGAGCTCGGCCGCCGGGTGCGCCGCCCGGTACGCCCGGACGGTGTCGACGGAGAAAGATAACCCCTCGCGCTCGGTCTCAATGGGGTCCACGGCGAGGCGAGGATCGCGTCCCGCGAGGAGCCGCGTCATCTCCACGCGGTGCCGCGGTTCGGTGGTCTCCACCCCGGCCTTGAGCGGCTGCCGCCGCGCCGGGATGAACACGACGCGGTCCAGTGCGAGTCGCTCGAGCGCGCTGTAGGCCAGATGCAGGTGGCCCAGATGCGGGGGGTCGAACGTCCCCCCGAGCAGCCCGAGGCGCTCGCCGGCCACCGTCGCCTCAGCGACGGACGGCAGCAGTCGACGTGCTGTCGCCCGGGGTGAGCCGGCAGGTCGCCATGACCTCGCGGTCGGTCGGGAAGGCCGCGCGCAGCGCGTCGCAGACCTCCGCGGCGTCCTGCTTGTAGTTGAGCACCGGCGTCCGGTAGATCTCGACCATGCGCAGCATCGCCTGGCGCGCCTTGTCAGATTCGGGCCAGTTCCGCACGACGTCCTTGAAGTAGAGGATCGCCGAGTCGTAGGCCTTGCGCCGCATGTAGTGCGACCCCGTCTCGTAGTCCTTCGACGCGAACATCTCGTCGAGTCGCGCGAGCTCGACCTTCGCCGAGTCGACGAGCTTCGAGGTCGGGTAGACGCCCTGCAACAGCCGGAACTGCGTCTGGGCCAGGAGGCCGTACTGCGGATCGAGGCTCGGCCGCTTCCAGAGGCCGGCGTAGGCCCGCCCGGATTCGAGCAGCGCGTCGTCCGCGAGCGAATCGTCCGGCAGCGTCTCGGTCAGGCGGATGAAGGCCTGCGCCGCCAACAGTCGCTCGTCACGCTCCAGGCGTGACTTGGCGAGGAACCAGTGGGCGAGCGGCAGCAACGTGTCGCGCGTCGGCAGGTCGAGCGTCAGGCGCTCGAAGGCCGTCGCCGCGTCGTTCCACTTCCCCTTGCGGTACTTGTCCATCCCGGCCTTGAAGAGCTCGGCCGAGGTGGAATAGTCCCGCACGTTGAAGGAGGCGAAACATCCGGTCGCCACGAACGCGATCAGGACGACGAGCAGGGTGTTGCGTCGCATCAGGTCGGGGGCTGCATCCGCGCGGACCCTTGGAGTCCGCGGAAATATTCGATGGTCTGCGCGAGGCCCTCGCGCAGTTGGATCGTGGGTTCCCACCCGAGCAAGGTACGCGCGCGGGTGATGTCGGGCTGGCGCACCTTCGGATCGTCGGTCGGGAGCGGGTGTGAGGTGATAACCGACTTGGAGCCCGTGAGTTCCAACACCAGCTCCGCGAGCTGCCGGACCGTGAACTCGTTGGGGTTCCCGATGTTCACCGGCAGGTGCTCGTCGCTCTGGAAGAGGCGGTAGATCCCCTCCACCTCGTCCGAGACGTAGCAGAACGAGCGCGACTGCGACCCGTCGCCGTAGATCGAGATCGGCTCGCCGTTCAACGCCTGCACGATGAAGTTCGAGACCACCCGCCCGTCGCCGGGTCGCATGCGCGTGCCGTAGGTGTTGAAGATGCGCACGATCCGCGTGTCGACGCCCTGGGCGCGGTGGTACGCCATCGTGATCGCCTCGGCGAACCGCTTGGCCTCGTCGTAGCACCCGCGCGGTCCGATCGGGTTCACGTTCCCCCAGTAGGTCTCCGGCTGCGGGTGCACGAGCGGATCGCCGTAGACCTCCGACGTCGACGCGAGGAGGAACCGCGCCTGCTTGGCCAGGGCCAACCCGAGCGCGTTGTGGGTCCCGAGCGAGCCCACCTTGAGCGTCTGGATCGGCATCTCGAGGTAGTCGACCGGGCTCGCGGGCGAGGCGAAGTGCAGCACCCCGTCGAGCGGACCCGCGACGTACGAGTAGTCGGAGATGTTGTGGCGGATGAAGCTGAACCGGTCATGGCCCATGAGATGGGCGATGTTGTCCGGATGTCCGGTGAGGAAGTTGTCGAGCCCGACGACCGAGTGTCCGTCCTTGAGGAACCGGTCCGCGAGGTGCGACCCGAGGAACCCGGCCGCTCCGGTGATGAGGACCCTCATTCGCGCCCCCGGCCGATGGAGCGATAGGTGAAGCCGAGCGCGCGCATCTTCTCGGGGTCGTAGAGATTGCGGCCATCGACGACCACGGGCGTCCGCAACGCGGACTTGATCCGCGCGAAGTCGGGGAACCGGTACTCGTTCCAGTCGGTGACGATGACGAGCGCGTCCGCACCGCTGATCGCGTCGTAGCCCGTCCTGGCGTAGGCGATCCGGTCGCCGAGGCGACGCTCCGTCTCATGCATCGCGGCCGGGTCGTGCGCCACGACCGTCGCACCCGACTCGAGCAGCGACTCGATCAGCGTCAGCGCCGGCGACTCGCGCATGTCGTCCGTATTGGCCTTGAACGCGAGCCCCCAGAGCGCGATGCGGCGGCCGCGGACCTCGCCACCCAGCGCCTCGCGCACCTTCTCGAAGAGCCGGTGCTTCTGGCGGTCGTTGGCGTCCTCGACCGCGCGGAGGACCTCCATGGGCGCACCGCGTTCCTCGGAGGTCTTGAGCAGGGCCTTCACGTCCTTCGGGAAGCACGATCCGCCGTACCCCGGGCCGGGAAACAGGAAGGCCGGGCCGATCCGCGAATCCGACCCGATCCCCTTCCGCACCAGGTCGACGTTCGCGCCGACCCGCTCGCAGAGGTTCGCGATCTCGTTCATGAACGAGATGCGCGTCGCGAGCATCGCGTTCGCGGCGTACTTGGTCATCTCCGCGGACGGGATGTCCATGAAGATGATCGGCTTGCCGGTGCGCACGAACGGTGCGTAGAGCTCGCCCATCCGGTCGCGCGCGAACGCCGAATCGACGCCGATCACGACCCGGTCGGGCTTCATGAAGTCGTCGATCGCCGCCCCTTCCTTCAGGAACTCCGGGTTGGAGCACATGTGGAAGGGGTGCGCGATGCGTGGACGGATGACCGCCGCGACCTTCTCGGCGGTGCCGACCGGCACGGTGGACTTCGTGATGACGACGAGTTCGCGCGTCGCGTGCGTCCCGATCGCCTCGGCCACCGCGAGCACGTGCGAGAGGTCGGCCGAGCCGTCCTCGTCCGGCGGCGTGCCGACGGCGATGAAGACCACCTCGGCCGTCGCGATCGCGGTCGCCACGTCCGTCGTGAACGTGAGGCGCCCGGCGTCCTGGTTGCGGGCGACGTAGCCGTCGAGGCCGGGCTCGAAGATCGGCAGCACGTTGCGCTTCAGACCGTCGATCTTCGCCGCGTCGAGATCGGCGCACACCACGTCATTGCCCGTCTCGGCGAGACACGCGCCGACGACGAGTCCGACGTAGCCCGTGCCGATGACGGTGATCCTCACGCGTGCGCCCCCGCGGGCACGTGCGGCTTGGACGACGTGAGCTGCACGAGTCGGGCGCGCCCCGGCTTGAGCTTCGACGTCACGTTGCGGGCGTCGACCACGAGGGCGCACTTGTCGACGATGCGCTGGTAGTCCACCGACCGGTGGTCCGTGATCACGACGGCGGCATCGACCTCGGCCAGCAACGCGTCCGTGAGGGCGACGCCGGTCGTCTCGTGCCCCTCCTCGCGGAACGACGGCACATGCGGATCGTGGTAGACCACGTGCGCCCCCCGCTCCTCGAGCAGCCGCATGACGTCGAGCGCCGGGCTCTCGCGCATGTCGTCGATGTCGCGCTTGTAGGCGATGCCCAGCACGAGGACCTTGCTGCCCTTCACCGACTTGAGGTCGTCGTTGAGCGCCCACGCGATCTTCTCGACCACGAAGTCGGGCATGGCCGAGTTGACCTCGCTGGCGAGGTCGATGAAGCGCGTCTTGTAGTTGAGCGACCGCATCTTCCACGCGAGATAGTGCGGGTCCAGGGGGATGCAGTGCCCCCCGATGCCCGGGCCCGGCGTGAACTTCATGAACCCGAACGGCTTCGTCGCCGCGGCGTCGATCACTTCCCAGACGTCGACGCCGAGCCGGTCGCAGACGATCGCCATCTCGTTGGCGAGGCCGATGTTGACCGACCGGAAGGTGTTCTCGAGCAGCTTCACCAGTTCCGCCGCCTCGGGCGACGAGACCGTGACGATGGTGTCGATCGTCGACTGATAGAACGCCGTCGCGACGATGTTGCAGGCGGCCGTGATGCCCCCCACCACCTTCGGGGTGTTCTTGGTGTGGTAGACGGGATTGCCCGGATCGACGCGCTCGGGACTGAAGGCGAGGAAGACGTCCTCGCCGACCGTCAGCCCCTTCTCCTCCAGCCGCGGCTGGAGGAGCTCGCGCGTCGTGCCCGGGTAGGTCGTGCTCTCGAGCACGATCAGCATCCCCTTGTGCGCGTGACTCGCGACCGTCTCGGACGCCGAGAGCACGTAGGACATGTCGGGGTCGCGCGTCTTGGCCAGCGGGGTCGGCACCGCGATCGAGACGGTGTCGACCGCCGAGAGCCTGGCGGCGTCGGTGGTCGCGAGGAACTTGCCGCTCTTGACGTGCTTGGCGACCTGCGCCGCCGGCACGTCCTGGATGTGCGACTCGCCCCGCATGAGCAGCGCGCAGACGCGCTCGCTCACGTCGTAGCCGACCACCGTGAAGCCGGCTTCGCAGAGCTCCATCGCGAGCGGGAGTCCGACGTATCCGAGCCCGATCACCGACCCGACGGCGGTGCGATCCTGGATCTTCTTGAGGAGCGTCTGCTGCATGTTCATGGATGGCGCGGGGCTGGGGTGCCGGTCACTTGCCGAAGAAGGAACGCACGCCGGCGACGACTTCGTCGAGCTGCGCGCGGGTGAGCTCGGGGAACACGGGGAGCGAGACGACCTCGTGGGAGGCCTTCTCCGACTCCGGGCAGCTGCCTTCCTTGTATCCGAGATATGCGAAGCACGGCTGCAGGTGGAGCGGGAGCGGATAGTACACGGAGTGCCCGATCCCCTTGGCCTTCAGGTGGTCCTTGAGCGCGTCGCGCCGCTCGAGCCGGATCGTGTACTGATTGAAGATCGATTCGTTCGCCGGATCGATGAAGGGCGTCGTGACGTCCCCGAGGTCGGCGAAGGCCGCGTCGTAGTACGCCGCGTTCGCCCGCCGCTTCGCGCTCCACGCCGCCAGGTGCGGCAGCTTGGCCGAGAGCACCACCGCCTGCAGCGCGTCGAGGCGCGAGTTGTACCCGACCTCCTCGTGCAGGTAGGTCTGCACCGAGCCGTGCGTGCGGAGCCGCATCAGCCGCTTGAAGATCGTCTCGTCCTGCGTGACGATCATGCCGCCGTCGCCGTAGCCGCCGAGGTTCTTCGACGGGAAGAACGAGAAGGTGCCGATCGTCGCGGCCTCGCCGGCCATGCGCCACTGCCCCTCGATCCGCCGTCGCGCGCCGATGCTCTGCGCCGCGTCCTCGATGA
The DNA here is from genome assembly GCA_021413975.1 of Gemmatimonadota bacterium. Classification (GTDB taxonomy): domain Bacteria; phylum Gemmatimonadota; class Gemmatimonadetes; order Gemmatimonadales; family Gemmatimonadaceae; genus Pseudogemmatithrix. Next base: position 55,292 of record JAIOPJ010000033.1, on the reverse strand, counting down.
TCGGCATGGCCGGCAGCAGGCGACGCACCTCCTCGATGGCCGCCATCTGGCCGAAGAGGTCGACGGGGATGACCGCCTTGGTGCGGGACGTCACCGCCGCGGCGGCGAGGTCGGGGCGGATGTTGAAGGTCTTCGGATCGATGTCGACGAACACCGGCTTGGCGCCCACGTTGTGGATCGTCCCGGCGGTGGCGAAGAAGGTGAACGGGGTGGTCACGACCTCGTCGCCGCGGCCGATGTCGAGTGCGCGCATGGCGATGAGGATCGCGTCGGTGCCGTTCGCGCAGCCGACGGCGTACTTGGTCTTCGACAGCCCGGCGACCTCGCATTCGAGGGCCGAGACGGGCGCGCCGAGGATGAAGGCCTGATCGTCGACCACCTTCAACAGATGCTGGACCACCTCGTCACGGATGGTGACGTGCTGGGCCTTGAGGTCAAGAAGCGGAACGGCCATGGGAGTGACGTCTCTCGCTGGGATGGGACCGGGCGAACCACATGTGGCGCAAGCAGTTAAAGATCGCCGGGTCCGCGCCCGGAGTCAACGAACCCGAGGGCCTTCGGCCTCAGGTCCGAAGCGGCAACGGCACTTCGCGGCCCGTCTTGGCGGACTCGTAGATCCCGAGCACGAGTTCCAGCGACTTCCGGCCGCCACGACCGTCCGTATCCGGCACCGCCTCGCCGCGGATCACTCGCAGGACGTTCCGGTAGTACGGCTCGTGCCCGAACCCGTAGACCGAGGTCGGGGCGCTGTTCGCCGCGTCGACGAGCTTGTCGTCGTCGTCATAGTCGGCGAACTGCCAGTGCTCGATCCGGTTCACGGCGGTGCCGCCGATCTTCACCGTGCCGCGCTCGCCGAGCAGCGTGATCGAGCCCTCGAGGTTCTTCGGGAAGGTGAGCATCGTCACCTCGAGCACGCCGATCGCGCCGTTGCGGAACTTGAGGATCGCCGCCCCCGAGTCCTCGGCCTCGATCCTCCGGGCGAGCGTGGCCGTCTTGGCCATGACGCTCTCGACCGGGCCGACGAGCCACTGGATGAGGTCGACGTAGTGCGAGGCCTGGTTCATGAACGCCCCGCCATCGAACTCCCAGGTCCCGCGCCACGGGGCCTGGTCGTAGTACTCCTGCGGACGGGCCCAGCGCACCGTCGCATTCGCCATGTAGATCCGGCCGAAGCGCCCCTTGTCCAGTGCGCGCTTGACGAGCTGGACCGTCGCGTTGAGCCGATTCTGCTTCACGACGAACAGCTGCACGCCGGCCTCGTCGCACGCCTTCACGAGCTCGTCGGCGGACGCGAGCGAGATCGCCATCGGCTTCTCGCAGATGACATGCTTCCCCGCCCTCGCGGCGGCGATCCCGTGCGCCGGGTGGAGTCCCGACGGCGTCGCGATCGCCACGGCCTCGCAGGGGACCTGCGCGAGCATCTGCTCGTAGCTCGTGAAGGACGGCACGTGCCACTTCTCCCCGGCCGCGCGCGCGCGCGCCTCGACGACGTCGCACACCGCCACGAGGGTCATGCCCTCGATGCGGTCGATCGCCTCGAAGTGGTTGGCACTGATGCGACCGCAACCGACGAGGGCGATTCGGATCGGGGGGAGCGGGCTCACGGGTGTGCCTCCGCATCGGGGACCAGCGTGTCATCGGTCAGGCGATAGGTCGAGCCGCACGCCGTGCAGCGCGCCCGTCCCGCGTCGGGCCGGAGCGCCGTGCCGCAGGCGCAGACCCAGCCGGCGCGGCGCGCGGGCACCCCGGTGACGAGCGCGTAGGCCGGCACATCGCGCGTGACCACGGCGCCCGCGCCCACCATGCAGTACTCGCCGAGCGTGAGGCCGCAGACGATCGTCGCATTGGCCCCGATGCTGGCGCCACGGCGCACCAGCGTCCGGCGATACTCGTGCTTGCGGCTGACATGGCTCCGCGGGTTGAGCACGTTCGTGAAGACCATCGACGGTCCGCAGAACACATCGTCCTCGATCTCGACGCCTTCGTAGATCGAGACGTTGTTCTGGACCTTCACGTTCCGCCCGAGCCTGGTGCCATTCATCACCACGGTGTTCTGCCCCAGCGAGCAATCGGCGCCGATGACGGCCCCCGGCATCACGTGGCAGAAATGCCAGATCCTCGTGCCCGGCCCGACCTGGGCGCCGGCATCGACATAGGCGGACTCGTGGATGATCGGCGCGCTCATCCCAGCGACTCCTGCCATTCCTGGAGCGAGCGGACCGAGGGCGCGTGCTCCCGCATCGAACGGATCGCGTCGCACGCGGCGCTGGCGCCGCTGAGCGTCGTGGTGTACGGGACGCGGTTCGCGACCGCGGCCTGCCGCATCGTGTAGTCGTCACGCTGGGAGTCCTTCCCCAGCGGCGTGTTGATCAGCAGCTGGATCCCGCCGTTCACCATGAGGTCGATCGCGTGCGGACGTCCCTCGCTCACCTTGAACACGCGGGTCCACGGGATCCCGCTCTGCTCGAGATGTCGCCCGGTGCCCTCCGTCGCGACGATGCCGAAGCCCATCTCGTGGAAGCGCCGCGCGATCGACACCGCGCCGGCCCGGTCGGACGCGTTCACGGTGATCATGACCTGTCCCTCCGACGGGAGGCCGTTCCCGGCAGCGAGCTCGGCCTTCGCGAAGGCCGTGCCGAAGGTCTCGCTGATGCCCATCACCTCGCCCGTCGACCGCATCTCGGGACCGAGGATGGGATCGAACTCGCGGAACTTCGCGAACGGGAAGACGGCCTCCTTCACCGCGACGAACGGCGCGATGATCTCGGTCGTGTACCCCAGATCCTCGAGCGTCTCTCCGAGCATCACGCGCGCCGCGAGCGACGCCAGCGGCTTGCCGATGGTCTTCGACACGAACGGCACCGTGCGCGACGCCCGGGGGTTCACTTCGATCACGTACACCACGCCGTCCTTCACGGCGTACTGCACGTTGATGAGCCCCACCACCCCGAGCGCCTTGGCGAAGGCGATCGTGTGCTTCCGCATGACCGCCTGATGCTCGGGTGCGATCCGGGCCGGCGGAAGGCAGCAGGCCGAGTCGCCGGAGTGGATGCCGGCATCCTCGATGTGCTCCATCACGCCACCGATCACCACCGTGGTGCCGTCGGAGATCGCGTCGACGTCGGCCTCGAAGGCATCCTCGAGGAAGACATCCACGAGCACCGGCCGCTCCTCGGAGACGCGGACCGCGCGCACGAAGTACTCTCGCAACGAGGGCTCGTCGTAGACGATCTCCATCGCGCGACCGCCGAGCACGTAGCTCGGGCGCACGAGCACCGGGTAGCCGATCCGCGAGGCGATCGCGACCGCCTCGGCGACACTCGTGGCGGTGCCGTTCGGCGGCTGCGCCACGCCGAGTCCGCGGGCCAGCGCCTCGAACCGCTTGCGATCCTCGGCGATGTCGATCGCCTCGGGCGAGGTGCCGAGGATGCGCACCCCGGCCGCCTCGAGCGGCTTCACGAGCTTGAGCGGCGTCTGCCCGCCGAGTTGCACGATCACGCCGATCGGTTGCTCGCGATCGACGATCTCGATGACATCCTCGAAGGTCAACGGCTCGAAATAGAGCTTGTCCGACGTGTCGTAGTCGGTCGAGACCGTCTCCGGGTTGGAGTTCACCATGATCGTCTCGTACCCGGCCTCGCGCAGCGCGATCGCCGCACGCACGCAGCAGTAGTCGAACTCGACGCCCTGGCCGATCCGGTTCGGTCCGCTGCCCAGGATGATCACGGACTTCCGGCCCGATCGCGGCGCCTCCGATTCCTCGTCATACGAAGAGTAGAGGTAGGGCGTGTTCGAGGGGAACTCGCCGGCGCAGGTGTCGACCATCTTGTACGCCGGACGCACGCCGAGCGACCACCGCCGTTCGCGCACGGCCGCCTCGGTCTCGAAGCGGAGGCGTGCGAGCTGCGCGTCCGAGAATCCCATCCGCTTCATCCGGCGCAGCGCGGCCGCATCCACCTCGGCGAGCGCGGTGAACGCCGTCTCGGCATCGGAGAGTTCCTCGAACTGCCGGAGGAACCAGGGGTCGATCCCGGTGCGGCGGTTCAGTTCCTCCAAACCCATGCCCTGCTTCATCGCCCGCTTGATCTGGAACACCCGCTCGGGCACCGGCATCGCCAGCGCGACGCGCACCGCGGAGATGGAATCGTCCGCGACACGGTCGTCCTCGGGGCGCCGCGCCACCTCCCACCCCGCCCTTCCGGTCTCCAGCGCGCGCAGCCCCTTCTGGAACGCCTCCTTGAAGGTCCGCCCGATCGCCATCGACTCTCCGACCGACTTCATCTGCGTCGTCAGGTAGGGATTCGCCCCCGGGAACTTCTCGAACGCGAACCGCGGCACCTTCACCACCACGTAGTCGAGCACCGGCTCGAAGCTCGCCGGCGTCGTCTTGGTGATGTCGTTCGGGATCTCGTCGAGGTGGTACCCCACCGCCAGCTTCGTCCCGATGCGCGCGATCGCGAACCCGGTGGCCTTCGACGCGAGCGCCGACGACCGCGAGACCCGCGGGTTCATCTCGATGACGACCATGTCGCCGTTCGCCGGATTCACCGCGAACTGGATGTTGCACCCGCCCGCGGCCACGCCGATCTCCCGGATCACCTTCATGGCCTGGTCGCGCATCTCCTGATACTCGCGGTCGGAGAGCGTCATGGCCGGCGCGCAGGTGATCGAGTCGCCCGTGTGCACGCCCATGGGGTCGATGTTCTCGATCGAGCAGATGATGACGACGTTGTCGGCCGAGTCGCGCATCACCTCGAGTTCGTACTCCTTCCACCCGATGAGCGACCGCTCGATCAGCACCTGCGAGATCGGCGACTCGTCAAGTCCGCGGCGCACGATCTGCTCGTACTCCTCGCGGTTGTACGCGATGCCGCCGCCCGACCCGCCGAGCGTGAAGGCGGGCCGGATGATCGCCGGGAAGCCCGTCCACTCGGCGATCTCCAGAGCCTCGGCCCAGGTCGTCGCGATCCTCCCCTGCGGGCACTTGAGCCCGATCCGCTCCATCGCCTCACCGAAGAGCTTGCGGTCCTCGGCGACCTTGATCGCCCGGGCGTTCGCGCCGATCAGCTCCACGCCGTACTTCTCGAGGACGCCGTTCTCGTAGAGCGCCATCGCGACGTTGAGCGCCGTCTGCCCGCCCATCGTCGGGAGGAGCGCGTCGGGGCGCTCGCGCGCGATGATGAGCTCGACGAACTCGGCCGTCACCGGCTCGATGTACGTCCGGTCCGCGACCTCGGGATCGGTCATGATCGTCGCGGGATTGGAGTTCACGAGGATGACCTCGTACCCCTCCTCGCGCAGCGCCTTGGCGGCCTGCGTCCCCGAGTAGTCGAACTCGGCCCCCTGCCCGATGACGATGGGGCCGGAACCGATGAGCAGGATGCGGTGGATGTCGTTACGACGCGGCATTCAGGAGATCGTCGATGATGGCTGCGCGTGACCGGACGGGCGCCCACCCGGTGTCCGCGCGAAGTTTCGAGTTGTCGCCCACGAGGAACGGGACGTCCACGGCACGGCGGAGGGCATCCTCCGCCACGAGCGGACCGGTGATGCCGGCGCGCGCCAGTACCTCGGCGGCGACCGCACCGACGGTGACCCCCTCGCCGCTGCACACGTTGTAGACCTCGCCCGGCCGTCCCCGTTCCACGAGCGAAATATAGGCGGCGACGACGTCCTCCACGTGGAGGAAATCACGCACGGGCTCCATGTTCCCGATCGGCACCGGCGCGGCCGGGTGCGCGCGCGCGGCGATCGCGCGCCGGACGAGCGACGGGAGCAGGAACTCGGCGGACTGTCCGCGTCCCGAGTGGTTGAACGAGCGGGTGGCCACGACCTTCAAGGCGCTGCTCCGCGCCGCCGACAACGCGAACGCCTCCTGCGCGCATTTCGTCGCGGCGTAGAAGGTCCGCGGCAGGAGCTCGACATGTTCGGTGAGCGGGACCGGACCGTCGTGGCGCCCGTACTGTTCCGCGCTCCCGACGATCAGCAGGGTCGGGTCGAGCAGGCCCTCGAGCTTCAGGAGCCGCATCGCGTCGAGCAGTTGCACCGATGCCGAGACGTTGCTGTCCAGCGCCCGCATGGGATCCGCGCCGGCCGCCGGCACGAAGGCGATGGCGGCGAGGTGGAAGATCGCGTCGGGTCGGACGCGCTCGAGCAGCCCCCGCATCGTCCGGCGATCGACGCCGGGGCGCAGGTCGATCTCCCGCCACTGCATCCGGGCGAGGGCCGCCGCGTCGATGGTCCCCGGTCCCGGTGCCGGCCCGATGGTGGTCCCGGTGACGTCCCAGCCCGCGCCGATCAGCGCCCGGCACAACCACTGGCCGACGAATCCCCCGGCCCCGGTGACGAGCGCGCGCGGCACCGTCAAGCGGGGTCCACGGGCGCGGTGGCGTGCCTCGCGAGATCGGCGTCGACCATCATGTGGACGAGCTCCTTGAACCGCACGGTCGGGTTCCACCCGAGCGCCTCCCGCGCCTTGGCGGGGTCGGCAACGAGGAGGTCGACCTCGGCGGGCCGGTTGAAGCGCGGATCCGTCTTCACGAACTGCCGCCAGTCGAGCCCGACGTGGCCGAACGCTTCCTCGCAGAACTGCCGGACCGACCAGGTCTCGCCGGTGCCGATGACATAGTCGCCCGGCGCGTCGGCCTGGAGCATCCGCCACATCGCGTCGACGTAGTCCCCGGCATAGCCCCAGTCACGGCGCGCATCGAGGTTGCCGAGGCGGAGCTCGGTGCTGCGGCCGAGCTTGATGCGGGCGACGCCGTCGGTGATCTTGCGCGTCACGAACTCGAGCCCGCGACGCGGACTCTCGTGATTGAAGAGCAGCCCGCTCGTCGCGAAGAGCCCGAACGACTCGCGGTAGTTGACGGTGATCCAGTGGCCGTAGACCTTCGCGACGCCGTAGGGCGAGCGGGGGTAGAAGGGCGTCGATTCACGCTGCGGCGTCTGCTGCACGAGCCCGAACATCTCCGACGACGACGCCTGGTAGAAGCGGGCCTTCGGGACCGTGCGGCGCATCGCCTCGAGCATGCGCGTGACGCCGATCGCCGTGTACTCGCCGGTGAGCACGGGCTGCGTCCACGAGGTGGCGACGAAGGATTGCGCGGCGAGGTTGTAGATCTCGTCCGGGCGCACCTCCTCCATCGCGTCCATGAGCGAGGTCTGGTCGAGCAGGTCGGCGGAGATGAGTTCGATGCGGTCGACGAGATGCGCGATCCGCTCATACGGCGTGGTCGACGACCGCCGGACGATGCCGACGACGCGATACCCCTTCTCCAGCAGCAGTTCGGCGAGGTAGGAGCCATCCTGGCCGGTGATCCCGGTGATGAGCGCGGTCTTCACGAGGGGCAGAGGTGTGAGGTGAGAGGGGAGAAGGGGGATGACCGGGCCTGCGCCCGGCCCCACTCGCACGAACGGGGGAAGCGCCGAGACGCTCCCCCCGTCGTGAACATGCGCGTCAGCGGCCTCAGACGGCGGCGGCGGTCCCGCGCGGCGCGCGCTGGATCTTGCCGGCGTTCAGGCAGCGGGTGCAGACCTTGATCTTGGTGGCCTTCCCCTCGATCAGGATGCGGGCGACCTGGAGGTTGGGCTTCCAGGTGCGGCGCGTGGAGTTGTTGGCGTGCGAACGGTTGTTGCCGAAGGCGACACCCTTGTCGCAGACGTAGCAGCGATTGCGCTGGATGGGCATCGGATCAACCCTCGATGATTTCGATACGCGCCATATCCGCGCCGTCACCCTTGCGGTGGCCGGTCTTGAGGATGCGCGTGTAGCCGCCGGCCCGCTTTGCGTTCTTCGGACCGACCTCCTGGAAGAGCTTGTCGGCGGCGGCACGCTTGTGCACGTGCTTGCCGGCGAGACGCCGGGCGTGGAGCGTGCCCGTGCGCGCCTTCGTGATCAACTTCTCGACGAAGGGCCGGAGCTCCTTCGCCTTGGCTTCGGTGGTCTCGATCGCGCCCTGCTCGATGAGCGAGGTCGCGAGGTTGCGGAGCAGCGCGAGGCGCTGCTCTGAGGTGCGGCGGAGGCTCCGCCCGGCCTTGCGGTGACGCATGGTCCTACTCCTCTTCGTCGTCGGGCGCGTTCGCGGCCGCGCGGCTCGGCGGCGTGCCCCAATCGGCCACGCGCACACCATCCGTCGACTCCTCGAACTTCATCCCGAAATTGAGTCCTTCCTTCTCGAGGAGGTCGGCGATCTCCTGGAGGGACTTCTTGCCGAAATTCTTCACCTGCAGGATCTGCGTCTCGGTCTGGCGGACCAGATCGCCGAGCGAGCGGATGCTGGAGTTCTTGAGCGAGTTGACCGAGCGGACCGAGAGGGACAGGTCGTCGATCGGGGTCCGGAGGAGCTCGGCGAGTCGCGCACCCTCGGAGCTGCCTTCCGCGCCCGGCACCGCGACGGCGGCCGCCGCGGCGGTCCCGAAGCTGGCGAAGTACTGGAAGTGCGTCTGCGCGAGCGCGGCCGCGTAGCTCACGGCCTCCTCGGGCGTCACGGTCCCGTCGGTCTCGACCGAGAGCGTGAGGCGGTCATAGTCGGTGCGCTGTCCCACGCGGGTCTCGGCGACCGAGAAGTTCACGCGACGGACGGGCGAGTAGATCGAGTCGATGCGGACGAGGTCGACCGGCAGGTTGCGGTCCTGCGGGTGCTGGTCGGACTCCATGTACCCGCGACCCTTGTTGACGTAGAGCTCGATCGAGAGCTCGCGGTCGTCCTGGATCGTGAGGATGTGGTGCGCGCCGTTGACGATGCGCACGCCGGCGGGAAGTTCGAGCTGGCCGGCGGTCACTGCGCCCGCCTTGCGGACCTTGAGGCGCAGGATCGCGTCCTCGACGTCCTCGTCGAGCTCGAGCACCAGCGTCTTGAGGTTGCCGATGATCTGGTGGACGTCCTCGACGACGCCCACGATGGTCTGGTGCTCATGGAGCACGCCGTCGATCCGGAAGCCCCAGACGGCGGCGCCACGGAGCGACGAGAGCAGCATGCGGCGCATGCTGTTGCCGAGCGTGTGGCCGAAGCCGCGCTCGAGGGGCTGGAGCCGGAACTCGGCCACATTGGGATGGTCCTCGCGCTTCGTCATCTCGACGAGCTGCGGGCGGACCAGTCCGCGGAGGTCGATCGTATTCGCCATTAGCCTTGATCCTTGAGTGGAGATGTCACGATGGCGTTGACGCGCCACCGACGCCGTACCCCGCCCCTGACGCGCGGTACGCTCGTAAGACTGTCAGGGAGTCTGTTCCTTCCGGCGGATGAAGGCTCAAGGATGGAGGACGAAAGATGCAGCACTTCCATCCTTCTTCCTTCGGCCCTCATCGGCTACTTCGAATAGAGCTCGACGACGAGCTGTTCCTGCGCCGCGATCGGGATCGACTGCCGCTGCGGACGCTCGAGCATGCGGCCCGAGAACGTGTCCTTGTCGACGGCCAGCCAGCTCGGCGTGGCACCGCGCGACGCGACTTCGAGCGCCGAGGCGACGATCACGAGCTCGCGGGACTTCTGGCGCATCCGGATCTCCTGACCCGGCTGCACGTTGAAGCTCGGGATGTCGACCGACTTCGCGTTCACTTCGACGTGACGGTGACGGATCAGCTGGCGCGCGGCCTTGCGGCTCGCGGCGAAGCCCATCCGGTACACCATGTTGTCGAGGCGGCTCTCGAGTGCGGCGAGGAGGTTGTGGCCGGTCACGCCCGGGAGCGACGAGACGCGCTCGAACGTGTTGCGGAACTGCTTCTCGCTGAGCCCGTAGATGCGCTTGATCTTCTGCTTCTCACGGAGCTGCTTGGCGTACTCGCTCACCTTGCGGCGGCGCGCCGTCGTCTGGCCGTGCTGGCCGGGCGCGTAGGGGCGGCGTTCCACCGGGCACTTCTCGGTGAAGCACTTGGTGCCCTTGAGGAAGAGCTTCGTACCTTCACGCCGGCACTGCCGGCAGCTGGGACCTGTATAACGCATTGCTTAGACCCTCCGGCGCTTGGGCGGCCGGCAGCCGTTGTGCGGAATTGGAGTCACGTCCTTGATGGACTTGACCTGCAGGCCGGCCGAGGCGAGCGCCTGGATGGCCGACTCGCGCCCGGAGCCCGGGCCCTGGACCTTCACGTGCACGCGACGCACACCGAGCGACATCGCCTCGCGTGCGCACTGCTCGGCCGCGACGGTCGCGGCGAACGGCGTGGACTTCTTGGAGCCCTTGAACCCGGCCTTGCCGGCCGAGCCCCAGGAGACGGCGTTGCCGTGGGGATCCGTGATCGTGATCAGGGTGTTGTTGAACGTCGCGTTGACGTGCGCCACACCCTCGGCCTCGACCACCTTCTTGGTCTTCTTCCCGATCGCCATTACTTGGTCACCTTCTTCTTGCCCGCGATCGCGCGGCGCGGCCCCTTCTTGGTGCGGGCGTTCGTGTGCGTGCGCTGGCCACGCACCGGCAGGTTCCGGCGATGCCGGATGCCGCGGTACGAGCCGATGTCCATGAGGCGCTTCACGTTCATCGCGATCTCGGTGCGGAGCGCACCCTCGACGCGATACAACTTCTCGATCTCCTGACGGAGCTTGTTCACGTCAGCGTCGGAGAGGTCACGGATGCGCTGCTCCGGATTCACGCCGGTGGCTGCGAGGATACGGCGGGACAACACGCGCCCGATGCCGTAGATGTACGTGAGGCCGATCTCGACCTTCTTGTCGCGCGGAAGATCCACGCCGGAAATTCGAGCCATGTCTGTTAACCCTGCCGCTGCTTGTGCTTGGGATTGCGCTTGCAGATGATGCGCGTCACGCCTGCACGCTTGACCACCTTGCAGTGCTCGCAAATCGGCTTCACGCTGCTGCGAACTTTCACGGGGACTCCAAAAGGCCGGACTGAACTGAATGCTTGGAAATGCCCGCTTTTCGGGCAGACACGGAGCATAGTCAGCGGAACCCCTTGACACAAGGGGCCGGACCGACGTGTACGCAATGGTCCGGAATCGCCTTCCGAGCGCCCGGATCCCCCTCTGGGGGACCCCGCGCCGACGCGTCAGCCGCCGAGACTGGCGAGCACGCCGTCGAGAGCCGTCGCCGGATCGGCGGCGGCCGTCACCGCGCGCCCGAGCACGAGATACGAGGCCCCGTCCGCCGCGGCCCGCGCCGGCGTGACGACGCGCGACTGATCGTGCGTCGCGCCACCCTCGAGCCGGAGCCCGGGCACCAACGGTGACAACCCCGGGAAGGTCGATCGCACCGCCGCCACCTCGTGCCCGGAGCAGACCACGCCGTGCGCCCGCGCCGCCTGCGCGACCGCGGCCAGGCGCGTCACCTCGGCACCCATCTCCTCCACCTCGCGACCCAGCGCCACGCCGAGGGACCGGCCGTCGAAGCTCGTGAGCACCGTGACCACGAGGATCCCCGTGGTCGCCCCGGCTCCCTCCACCGCGGCCTCGACCATGGCCGCGCCGCCGTACCCGTGCACCGTCAGCAGCGCGACCCCCATGCTCGCCGCGGAGCGGGCGGCCCCCTTCACGGTGTTGGGGATGTCGTGGAGCTTGAGGTCGAGGAAGACGCGACGGCCGTTCGCCTGCATCCACTCGACCACCCGCGGCCCCTCGGCCGTGTAGAGTTCGAGCCCGACCTTCACGAAGTCGGCGCGCGGGCCGAGGCGGTCCACGATGGCGCGCGCCGCATCGAGCGTGGGCACGTCGAGGGCGACGATCGGTTGGGCGCGCAAGGTCGCGCCGGCGAGAGGGGTCATGCGGGCCACTCCAACGTGCCGGTGAGCTCGGCGACGCGCTTCACGCCGTGCGCGTCGCACCAGCGACCGAGGTCGCGCACGAGGCGCGCCGGAAGCTTGGGGTCCGCCATGGCGGCGGTGCCGACCGCGACGAGATCCGCGCCGGCCATGAGGTACTGCACCACGTCGGTCGCGCATTGCACGCCGCCCGCACCGACGATCGGCACCGGGACGGCCTGGCGCACGCGGCGCACGGCCAGCAGGCCGACGGCGAGGAGTCCCGGTCCGCTCACGCCGCCGGATCCGAACCCGAGCACCGGACGGCGACGCTCGACGTCGATGACGAGACCGGGGATCGTGTTCACCACCGTGATCCCGTCGGCCCCCGCGTCGACCGCGCGCTTCGCGACCTCGCCGATCTGCGGCAGCGTGGGCGACAGCTTCACCACGATCGGCTTGCGGGTCGCCGCGCGCGCGCCGCGGACGACCTCCGCCAGCGCGACCGGATCGGCCCCGAACTCGAGTCCGCCCTGCTTCACGTTGGGGCAGCTGACGTTGAGCTCATAACCTTCCACGCCCGCCGCCTGGTCGAGCCGGGCGACGACGGCGCCGAAATCGCCGGCCTCGCGCCCGACGACGTTCACGAGCACGCGCGGCCGGCGGACGTTGGCGGCGATCCAGGGCAGATCCCCGGCGAGCACGTCGTCGACGCCGGGATTCGCGAGGCCGACCGCGTTGATCATCCCGCCCGCGAAGTCGGCCACGCGCGGCGCCGGGGCGCCCGGCCGCTTCTCGAGCGAGACCGCCTTGGTGACGAAGCCACCGAGTTCCTCCAGCGGCATCACGTCGGCGAGTTCGCGCCCGTAGGCCGCGGTGCCGGCGGCCAGCAGGATCGGATTCTGGAACTCGAGTCCCAACACCGGGACGGTGAGGCCGGCGTTCACCGCTGCGCCCCGCGCTTGCGACGGTCGTAGTGCTGCAGGTACTCGAACGCGGCGTCGGCGATGGCGCTCGCCGCCTCCTCCTGCCCACGGTCACTGCTCATCCACCGGGCGTCCTCAGGGTTGGAGCCGAAGCCGAGTTCGACGAGGACGGCGGGCATGTAGGCGGTGGAGAGCACGGCGAATCCGGCCTGTTTGACACCGCGACTCGGACCGGGATGGAAGCCGGCGAGCTTCTGCTGCACCACCGTGGCGAGATCGCTCGACTCGCGCAGGTGCTCGTTGCGCGCCAGGTCGTTGAGGATGAAGGAGAGCGCGTCCTGCGCCGGTCGCGCGGTCTCGGTCTCGAACCGCACGACCTCGTTCTCCATCGCCTCGACGTGTTGCTCGTCCTCCGTGCGTGCGGTGGAGAGATAGTACGTCTCGAAGCCGCGCGCGGACGTCGGGTTCTTCCACCGGGGATTCGCCGAGTTCACGTGCACCGAGAGGAAGAGATCACCCTCGGCCCGGTTGGCGATCGGCCCGCGGTCGTAGAGCGCGATCAGCGTATCGGCCGTGCGCGTCATGATCACCCGCATCCCCTTGGCCTCGAGCAGCCGCTCGAGCCGCCTCGCGACCGCCAGCGTGATCCGGGCCTCGGAGAGGGCGCGCCCGCCGACCACGGCGCCGCGCATGCCGGGGTCCCGGCCGCCGTGTCCGGCGTCGACGACGACGGTGTACCTCCTCGACAGGCCCGCGGGCACCGGCGCGGACACGCGGCCGACCGCAGCCGGGACTGCGCCGGCGCCGCCGGCTGCGACGCTCGCAGCGCCATTCCTGGCGGGAGCGACCGGGACCGGCACGTCGACGGGATCCGGCGCGACGGATCCGACCGGCACCGAGCGCTTCGCGATCCCCTGGAAGAGCCGGACCTCGGCGCGCGAGCGGTCCCAGAGGATCCCGATGCCGAAGCGCGGGATGATCTCACTGAACAGCTGGAGCGCGACGTGCGGCGCGCCGTCGATGAGCCGCGTCGACTCGAGCAGCGGAAGCGCGAAGCCGTTGTACGTGACGAACGGGAGGCCCTCGCGCAGTTCGAGCGTCGTGCCGTACAGCCCGAGCCGCCAGCGCCCGTCCCCCAGGCTGTCGAGCACGCCGCCGAGCAGGCGGGCCATGACGTCGGCCGGCACGAGTCCACCCGACGCCGAGGGCGCGAGGCGCAACACCGTGTCGCCGGAGACGCCCTTCACCCGGATGACATCGCCCGGGGGCGCACCCGCGCCGGCGCCGACCGCGAGGGTCAGCACCGCGAGCAACCGAAGGCGGGCGCGACGGGACATCACCGGGTCCGCAACGCGCGCTGCATGTCGCGCTGGTCGTCCTTCTCCTTCAGGTCGGCGCGCTTGTCGTGGAGCTTCTTGCCCCGTCCCAGACCGATCCGCACCTTGGCGCGGCCATGCTTGAAGTAGAGTTCGAGCGCCACGAGCGTGAGTCCCTTCCGTTCCACCGCACCGATGAGGCTCCGGATCTCCTTCTGGTGCAGCAGGAGCTTGCGGGTGCGCAGCGGTGGGTGATTCCAGATGTTCCCCTGCTCGTACGGCGCGATGTGCGCGTTGAGCAGCCAGACCTCGCCGTCCTTCACGACGCCGTACGCATCGCCGATCTGCACCCGACCGTCGCGCAACGACTTCACCTCGGTCCCGGACAGCACCAGCCCCGCCTCCCACGTCTCGAAGATCTCGTAGTCGAGGCGGGCGCGCTTGTTCCGGGCGATGGGAACGATGGCGTCATCGGGCGGCGGTTTGGTCATCATCAGGGCAGTGAAGAATGACGATTCATCGTTGACTTGGGTATCCGCGTCCGGTACGTTTCGCGACTTGCCGGAGTGGTGGAATTGGTAGACGCGCTGCGTTCAGGGCGCAGTGGGCGACAGCCCGTGGGGGTTCGAGTCCCCCCTTCGGCATTCGGCGGTGGCCTGACACCGCGCCAAGAGGATCAGCACGAAGCGGGAGCCTCCTCACGGGGTCTCCCGCTTCGTCCTTTCGCGGGCTCCTAGCTGATACCCCGGATGACGGACGGTTTCACGTCCTCGGGGAGCTGCGCCTCGCCGTACGCCGCCCGCAGTGACTCGGCGGCCTCGTCGGCGTAGCGCTGGAGCAGCTCGATGGCGTAGGCGAGCGGTGCGCCGGCGGTGCGCGCCCCGTCGCTCGCGAAGGCGAGCAGGCAGCGCCCCACCCGGTCGGCGGCCGGGATCGCGCCGCCGCGCAAGGTCATCGCCTCGCGATACGCGAGCAGGCGCTCGTTGAACTGCCGCTCCGCGAGCTCCTGCCGGTCGATGGCGATGTTGGGGTCGGCCCCGAGGGCGCCCAGCACGCCGGCGGAGAGATCGGCGACGGTGCGGTCGGCGAGGGCATCACGCTGCGCCACCACGAGGCCGAGGGCCGCGCGGGCGTACCGCAGCTCCCACCGCGCATGGTCGAGGTCGCCGTTGGCCGCGGCGTCGGCGAGCCACGCGACGTCGGCTTCCTCGGGTTCGCGGCGCAACGCATCCACGACCAGTCGCGCCCGACGCTCGCGCTCGCGCGCCTCGCGCCATCCCGGAGTGAAGGGGAGCGGCACGGACCCGCTCAGGCCTGGAGGACCGGGAGACCCACGCGCTCGCGCACCTGCGGTTCGGCGAAGAGCAGGTCGGAGAGCCGCACGCCCTCGAGGGCATCGTCGATCTTCTTCTGGAGCATCATCCAGACCGGCCGGATGCTGCAGTCGCAGGACTGCGCGCACCGCTCCGAGTCGAGCGGATGCGTCTCGCAGTGCAGGTCGAAGGTGACCAGCTCGGCGGCGGTGATGATCTCCCGCACCGTGATCGCGCTCGACGGACGCGCCAGCCCGTAGCCGCCCTTGGCGCCGCGGGTGCTCTGCACGATCCCGGCGCGCCGGAGCCGGAGCAGGATCTGCTCGACGTAGTCGCCCGGCAGCTTCTCGCGCGCCGCGATGTCGCGTCCCGTGACAGGTCCTTCGTCGGGGCGACGCGCCAGGTGCAACGCGCAGATGACGCCGTATTCGGCCCAAGTGGTGATCCGCATCGCAGTGAAGATGCCCTCGTGCGCCCTATCGGGACAAGGGCACTCGGGACTATCCGGTCTCTCCGGCAGCGCCCGGGACGCCCGGCTCCGTGAGGCGGCGCAGGTCGAAGACCTCCTCGGCTTCCGCGGCCGTCAGGAGCCCTTCACGCACCACGAGGTCGCGCACGCTCACTCCTTCGGCCACCGAGCGTTTGGTCAGCGCGGCGGCCGCAGCGTAGCCGATCCGGGGCGCGAGCGCCGTCGCCAGGGCGGCCGAGCGCTCGACCCAGTACGCGAGCATCGGGGGATTCGCCTCGATGCCGCGGACGCAGCGTTCGTCGAGCGCCCGCGCCGCGTTGCCGAGGATCTCGATCGCCGCGACGAGGTTCTGCGCGATCACCGGCATCATCACGTTGAGCTCGAGCTGCCCGTGTTCCGCCGCCGCCGCGACGGTCGCGTCATGCCCGATCACCTGGAAGACGACCTGGTTCACCATCTCCGGGATGCTCGGGTTCACCTTGCCCGGCATGATGCTCGAGCCGGGTTGGACCGGAGGCAGGCGCAGTTCATCGAGCCCGGTGCGCGGGCCGCTCGCGAGGAGGCGCAGGTCGCTCGCGATCTTGCCGAGATCCAGCGCGAGGGTGCGCCAGGCGGCGCTGAGGCCGGCCGCGTCGCCCATGCTCTGCATCAACTGCACGCGATCGGCGCCGGCGCGCAGCGGCAGCATGGTGAGGAGACGCAGTTCCTCCACCATGCGCTCGGCGTACACCGCCTCGGCATTCACGCCGGTCCCCACGGCAGTGCCCCCGATCCCCAGGTCGAGGAGGTAGTCGGCCGCCTCGCGCACTCGCCGCTCGCCGCGTTCGACGGAGCCGGCCCAAGCCGCGAACTCCTGCCCGAGACGGATCGGCATGGCGTCCTGCAGATGCGTGCGGCCGGCCTTCACGAGGCCGTCGAAGACGCCGGCGCGCTCACGCAGCGAGACGGCGAGGCGATCCACCGACGCGAGTGCGGGCACGAGCGCCGCGAGCGCCGAGAGGCGGATGGCGGTGGGGATCACGTCATTGGTGGACTGCGCCATGTTGACGTGATCGTTGGGATGCACGGGCGCCGACGCGCCGCGCGGCGCGCCCAGGCTGGCATTCGCGAGGTTCGCGAGCACCTCGTTGACGTTCATGTTGAGCGACGTCCCCGCCCCGGCCTGATAGACGTCGACCACGAACTGGTCCCGGTGAGCGCCGCCGAGGATGAGGTCGGCGGCGGCCGTGATCGCATCGGCACGCCGGGGATCGAGTCGCCCGGTGCCACGATGCAACGACGCCGCCGCGCGCTTGATGCGCACGACGGCGTCGATGATGCGCGGGTGTGACCGAAGCCCGCTGATGGGGAAGTTCGCGACGGCGCGGGCCGTCTGCGCTCCGTACCACGCCTCCGCCGGGACCTCGACCGCACCGAGCGGGTCGTGTTCCACGCGGACGCTTGACATCAGAAGTTCACGGTCAACAGCGGCTGGCCGTACGAAGAGATGATGGAGAGGCGCGTCCGGGAGTCCACGACGATCTCGCGCGAGCGGACGCGCAGGGCCCGGGTGCTGCGGTTGTTGTTGAGCGCGGTGCGCCATCCTTCGAGGTAGTTCGCGTTGATCGACGCGGCACCGTCGTCGATGAAGGAACAGAAGATCTGCTCGTTCAGCCCGCCGCCGGAGACGCTGTTCGCGTAGCGCAGGGAGAACGTCATCTGGGAGCCGGCCGACGGCGCGGGCGTCCACGCGAGGGGGAGATTGGCGTTCGCGGCGGGCACGCCGACGGGATCGTGCGTGAACGCCTCGGCGGTGCGGATCGAGATCGCCGACGGCGGGAATCCGGTCGGCGAGCCGGGCACCGTGACCGAGAGCGTGTCACCCGGAGTGAACGGGATGCCGAGCGGACGGAGGGCCGTGTAGACCCGCAGACCGATCCCCGGCGTCGGGGCCAAGGTATCGGCCCGTCCGCCGATGCTGGTGAAGAGGAAGTCGCCGGCATTCATCGTCAGGAGGCCGGCGTTGACCGTCTGCGTCGGGCTATAGAACGTGATGACGCAGGTGTCGCCGACCGCCGGCACGTACGACAGGTCGGTCTTGTCGTAGAACGCGGCCTCGGGGCGCATGACCCAGGAGCCGCCCCCGTTGTCGTAGGCACCGGCGGTGATGGTGCCGAACCGCCCGTTGGGAACCGGCAGGGTGTCGACGCAGGCCGTGCCGGCGAGGACGAGGATCGCGATGGGGAGGACGCGAGCGCGCATGGGGCGGGAGGGGGCGAGGGAAGGGTGCATCAGGATATGTACCCCACTGAGGCGGGGATTTGCCACGTGATCAGCTTCGACCGCCGAGGACGCGCGCCGCCCCGGTGAGGAACGGGTTCCCGGCAGCCTCGGCGGCGATCGTCGTGGAGGGACCATGGCCGGGATCGACGCGCAGCGCCCCCGGGAGGCCGACCATCCGCGCGAGCGACGCGGAGAGTGCCGCCGGGTCGCACAGCGGGAGATCGCTCCGGCCGATCGATCCGGCGAAGAGCACGTCACCGCTGAAGCAGTGTTCCCGGCCGATGAACGCGACATGACCCGGCGAATGCCCCGGGAGGTGCCAGACCGTGAAGCGTTCCCCGGCGAACTCGAGGACCTGTCCTTCGGCGAGCTCGCGCTCCGGCGGCTCCGGCTGATCGAATGGCAGGCCGTAGTAGGCCGCCGCGCGGTCGCCATTGAGATAGATGGGCAGGTCGGCCGGATGCAGATGCACGGGCACGCCCGGCCAGGCGCGCCGGACCCCGGTGATGGCGCCGATGTGGTCCAGATGCGCGTGCGTGAGCCAGATCGCGACGAGCCGGGCGCCGAGGCGCTCGATCTCGTCGCAGATCCGTGTCGCTTCCTCGCCCGGATCGACGAGCACGACCTCGGCACGCACCGGGTCGTGCAGGATCCAGCAGTTCTCGTCGAACGCGCCGACGACGAGCGAGGAGACGTTCATCCCGCGGCAGGCACGAGCATGGGTTGTGGCCGCGGCGCAGGCGCCCCGTTCTTGCGGGCCGTGAGGTACTTCTCCACGGCGATCGCCGCCGTCGTCGCGTCACCGACGGCGGTGGTGACCTGCCGCGTGAGCTGTGCGCGCACGTCGCCGGCGGCGAAGAGTCCCGGCACCGACGTCTGCATGCTCGAGTCGGTGATCAGGTACCCCGCAGCGTCGTGCTCGACGTGGCCGCGGATGATGCCGGTGTTGGGCTTGAAGCCGACGAAGATGAAGATGCCGGTCGCGACGAGGTCGGAGGCGGCGCCGCTCTTCACGTTGCGGATCCGCGCGTGCGTCATGAGGCCGTCCTTGCCCACGATCTCCTCGACGACGGTGTCGTAGACGACCTCGATCCTGGGATTCGCGAAGAGGCGCTGCTGCACGATCTTCGACGCGCGGAAGCTGTCCCGGCGGTGCACGAGGTAGACCTTCTCGGCGTAGCGCGTGAGGAAGTCGGCTTCCTCGCAGGCGGCGTCGCCGCCGCCGACCACCATGATCGTGTGGCCGCGATAGAACGCGCCGTCGCAGATCGCGCAGTACGAGACGCCCTTCCCGGCGTACTCGATCTCGCCGGGGACCTCGAGCTTGATCGGCGTGCCGCCCGCCGTGACGATCACGGTGGGCGAGACATAGACGTCGCCGTTCTCCACCTTGGTGTCGAAGCGGCCGTCGGCGCGCTTCTCGACGTACTCGACCGGCGTCGAGGTGCGGATCTCCGCACCGAACTTCTCGGCGTGCGCCTGGAACTTGGTCGCGAGCTCATGCCCGAGCACATGTTCGAAGCCGATGTAGTCCTCGATGACCTCGGTGTTGAGCAGCTCACCGCCGGGGAAGCCGCGCTCGAGCACGACCGACCGGAGCATCGAGCGGCCGGTGTAGAGCCCGGCGCACATCCCTGCCGGGCCGGCACCGACGATCACCACCTCATATTCATGCGTAGCCAACGGGCGCTCCCTCGGTGCGATTTGGATCGGTGCAATCTAGACGGAGCGCGCGGGCGGAGCCACGGCGCCCGCCGGACCAAGTCGCTCAGGGCGCGGCGAGTTCCAGCACCGCGAGCGCGCCATGGCAGTGCGACACCGTGCCGACCAGCACCTCGGCGCGCCGCGACTCGGCCGCGTCGGCGACCAGGCGGTCCGCCGCGATGACGTCGGCGACGTCGAACATCCCGACGCCGTACGCGCGATGCGCGCAATGGAAGACGGCGGGGCCGTCGATCCGCCGGCCGTTCAGGCGCGCGGTCTCGACGAAGGTGCGCACGCTCATCGGGAGGCTCCAGGCCCGCGGCCCGCGCGTGTGCGGACAGGTCCGCGGCTCCACGCAATTGATCGGGCACTCCCAGGTGGCGAAGCTCACGTAGTGCGTGCCATCGTCGCCGGTGCGTTGCCAGGGGACATCGAGCGCATCCCCGAGCGGCGCGATGCGGATCCCCCGCCCCGGCCACCGCGCCCGCGCGCGCGAGACGAGCCAGTGCGACATGAGGTGCGGCATGAGCGGGGACGGGACGATCGCATCGCCGCTCACGGCCGCGGCACCGCGCGAGGCGGCCGTGGCCAGATACTCGTTGAAGAAGAGCGTCCAGTCGCGGGCGACGAACGTCACCCCCTCCGCGTCGCCGGCGACGGCGCACGCCGCGTCGCGGTCGACCACCACGAGCCGCCGCCATCGCAGCACACCGGCCGCGCGTGCGCGGCGCAGTTGGCGCACGTAGTACGAGCCGTAACACCCGCCGCCGACCACCACGATGTCGCCGAACTCCGGCGCGGTGCGCGCGTCAGGAGCGGACACCGCGGCCTCCGTCGACGTGCAGGGTCTCCCCCGTCACATACGGCGCTTCGATGAGGAACCGGACGGCCTGCGCGACGTCGGCCGGCGTGCCGAGGCGCTGCATCGGCGTCTCGGCGGCGAAGCGCACCGCGGCCTCCTCCGGCATGCCGACCGGCGCGAGCACGAATCCGGGCGCGACGGCGTTCACGCGCACGCGCGGCGCGAGGGCCGCGGCGAGGTGGCGCGTGAGGGCCTCCACGCCCGCCTTGCTCACCCCGTGCACGATGTAGCCCGGCCAGGGCTCGTGCGCCATGTGGTCGGCGATGTTCACGATCACGCTGCCCTCGCGCATCACGCCGGCGGCCGCCTGCGCCAGCAGGAACGGCGCCCGCAGGTTGAGCGCGATGATCCCGTCGAAGCTCTCGGCGGTCGTGGCCCCGAGCGGCGTGCGGACCATCCCCGCCGCCGAGTTCACGAGGACGTCGAGTCGCCCGAACGACGCGAGCACGCCGGCGATGAGTTCAGGGGCCGACTCCGCCCGACGCAGATCGGCGCGGATCGCGCGCGCCTCACCGCCGGCCGCTCGGATCCGGTCGACCGTCTCGCCGGCGCCCTCGGCCGACCCGTGATGGTGCACGGCGACGCGCCAACCGGACTCCCCGAGCGCGATCGCGATCGCCTGTCCCACGCGCTGCCCTGCGCCGGTGACGAGTGCGACGCCGCGGGGCGCGCCGGTCACCGCGCCCGTCACCGCGCGCGCACCGTGGCCACGCGCGCGTCCTGCGCCTCGAGCCAGGAGATCGGGACCTGCATCGCCCCGAGCACGCGCGACCCCTGCATCGCGCCATGCCAGTCCGACCCGCCGCTCGGCACCAGCCCGAAGAAGTCCGCGAGGGCGGCGATGCGCTTCATGTCCTCGCCGGAGTGGCTCGGGTGCTTGACCTCGAGTCCGTCGAGCCCGAGCGCGACGAGCGGCTCGATGCGTTCGCGACGCCCTTCGGGGCCGGGGTGCGCGATCACCGCGATGCCACCGGCCGCATGGATGATGGCGATCCCTTCGGCGATGTCGAGCCGCTCCTTCTCCACGAACGCGGGCTTGCCCGCGGCGAGATAGCGATCGAACGCTTCGCGCGAATCCTTGACGAAGCCGCCGGCGATGAGCGCCTTGGCCACGTGCGGCCGTCCGACGGCGCCGCCGGCCGCCGCCTCGAGCACCGCACCGGCGGTGACCGCGACCCCGACCGCGTTGAGGCGCCCGACGATCTCGATCGCGCGCGCCGTGCGGTGGTCGCGATAGATCTCCAGGCGAGCCTGCAGCTCCGTCACATCCCGGATGTGGAGCCCGAGCAGGTGCACCTCGATCGCGCCCTGGTGCACGCTCATCTCGACCCCGGGCACGAGGCGCAGGCCGAGCGCGTCGGCGGCGCGCTGCGCCTCGGGGATGCCGGCGAGCGTGTCATGGTCCGTCAGCGCGAAGGCCGCGAGGCCGGCGCGGTGCGCGGTCTCGACCGCGACGACGGGCGAGTGGGCACCGTCCGACGCGGTCGAGTGCGCGTGCAGGTCCACGTGGAGCGCCGGCGCCGCCGGCGCTCCCGCGTCAGCGCTCACCGTGCGTAGCCGGCCTCAGGCGACGTCTGGCTCGGCTGCGACAGCGCGAAGAGACGCTGCAACTCCGGCTCGCCGAGCTCGGCGAGCGACTGCTCGCGCGACCGCGCGCCGGCCGGCGAGTACCGCGTGACGCGGACCTCGCGGGCGTCGGCGACCCCATGCACGAAGATGAGGCCGAACTCGTCGGCGTCGTACTGCGTGATGTATCCGCTCGGATAGACCTTCCAGTTGCGGCCTTCGATCTCGATGGTGCGCGCCGGCATCAGGACAACTCCACGATTGAGTAGATGCGCGCCGGGTCCAGCACCGGATCCGGCGAGGCCGCGTGCGCCGCGGCGAGCGATTCGGCGTCGTTCGCCTCACAGAACTCCACGAACGCCCCCTGCAGACCCTTCTCCTCGAACACCCAGTAGCGGCAGCCGGAGCGGACGAAATGCGCCTCGCGAGTCCGAAGCCGCTCGAAGAACTTCGCGCGGTCGTTCGGCGTCACCACGCTGCGGTGGATGCTCAGGGAGCGGGGCATCTCAGCCCGCGACCGATTCGAGGGTCTTCTTCAGGTCGGCCATGAAACGGTCGGCGTCCGCACCGTCCACGACGCGATGGTCGAAGCTGATCGAGAAGTAGGCGCAGGTGCGGATGGCGATCGTGTCCTCGCCGTCGGGACCGGTGATGACCTTGGGCCGTTTCTCGAT
Organism: Gemmatimonadota bacterium; assembly: GCA_021413975.1. Taxonomy (GTDB): domain Bacteria; phylum Gemmatimonadota; class Gemmatimonadetes; order Gemmatimonadales; family Gemmatimonadaceae; genus Pseudogemmatithrix. The sequence continues at coordinate 32,515 of JAIOPJ010000033.1, read as the reverse complement.
CGCGCCGAGGCAGAGGATCGCCGTGGTGCCGACGGGGATGATCGGCGTGCCCATGAGTGAACCGAAGACACCGGGGTTCGTGATCGTGAACGTCGCGTCCTGCACATCCATGGGGGTCAGCTTCTTGGAGCGGGCGCGCGCGGCGAGGTCGTTCGTGCCGCGGGTGATGCCGGTGAGGTTGAGCCCGTCGGCATCCTTGAGCACCGGCACGATCAGCCCGGTGGGCTCGAGCGCGACGGCGATGCCGATGTTGAAGCGCTTGCGCAGGATCACGTCGGTGCCGCTCACCGTGGCGTTGAGCACCGGGTGACGGCGGAGGTTCTCCACGACCGCGCGGATGATGAACGGCAGGTAGGTGAGCTTCTGACCGGTCTCGGCCTCGAAGGCCGCGCGCGTGTTGGCGCGGATGCGCGCGATCCGCGTGAGGTCGATCTCGAAGAAGCTCGTCACGTGCGCCGCGACCTGCTTGGCCTGGCGCATGTGGTCGGCCGTCAGACGGCGGATCTTCGACATCGGTTCGACGACGTCGCCGGCCCAGGCATTGAAGGTCGGCTCGCTGGCATGGCCGACCGGGATGCTGATGGACGACGGGAGTCCGCCCGGCATCGACGCTGGAGCGGCCGGTGTGCGCGGACCGCTCTCCATGTAGTCGACGAGGTCCTTCTTGGTCACGCGGCCGGCGATGCCCGACCCGGAGAGCGCGGTGATGTCCACGCCCGCGTCGGCCGCCATGCGCCGCACGAGCGGTGACGACTTGGTGCGGATGCGCTCTTCGAACGAGCCGTTGGCCGCGGCGGGGCGCGGCGGCGCGGAGGGCGCCATCGGTGCGGCGGCAGCTGGCGACATCGGGGCGGCAGGAGCCGGAGCGCCGGCGGCGGGGGCCGGGGCGGCAGCTGCAGGCGCGAGCGACGCGCCCTTCTCCGTCTCGATCCGCGCGACGATCGCGTTCACGGGGACGGTCGTCCCTTCGTGCACGATGATCTCGGCGAGCACGCCCGCCGTCGGCGCCGGGATCTCGGCGTCGACCTTGTCGGTGGAGATCTCGAAGATCGGCTCGTCGCGCTTCACCTCGTCGCCGACCTTCTTGAGCCACTTCGACAGGGTGCCTTCAGCGATCGATTCGCCCATCTGGGGCATGATCACGTCTACACGGGCCACGGGTGCAACCTCGCTCAGTTCTTGTCGTCGGCGGTCCCGTTCGTCGGCGCAGGAGGGCGCCGCAGAGCCGAGACCACGAGCCATGGAAGGGTCAGGAAGCCGATCCCGGCCCCGACCGCTGCATAAATGTACCAATCGCACGTCGGGATGCCGTCACAGGCCGGTGCCCGCGTGAACATCGCGACGCCCTTGGAGAGCAGGACGGCGACCATCGCCCCCGAGAGCGCCCCCACCCAGGCCATGAAACAGCCGATGGCTATCACGCGGATTCGCGAGGGACCCTCGACCACCGGCGTGCCTTGAGGGATGCTCACCAGGCCGCCAGCCGGCGCGCCGCCGTGATGATGTCCTGCACCTGCGGCAGCACGAAATCCTCGAGCGCCGGCGCATACGGCAACGGGATGTCGTGCGCGGTGACGCGCAGCACCGGTGCGTCGAGGTGCGCGAAGCAGGTCTCGCTGATGCGGGCGGTGATCTCGCCTGCGATCCCGCCGGTCCGCGTGTCCTCGTGCACGACGAGCACGCGGTTGGTCTTGCGGGCCGTCGCGAAGATCGCCTCGTCGTCGAGCGGGGCGAGCGTGCGCAGGTCGATCACCTCGACCGAGAGCCCGTGTTCGGCCTGCAGGCGCTCCGCCGCCTCGAGTGACTTGTGCACGGTGGCGGCGTAGGTGATGATCGAGAGATCCGTCCCCTCCCGCGCCGTGCGCGCCTTCCCGATCGGCACCACATGGTCGCCGGCGGGCATCACGCCCTTGATGCGGCGATAGAGGTACTTGTGCTCGAAGAAGAGCACGCAGTCGTCGTCACGGATCGCCGATTTCATCAGGCCCTTCGCGTCCTCGGCGGTGGAGGGGTAGACGACCTTGAGGCCCGGCGTGTGGATGAAGCCGGCCTCGGGATTCTGCGAGTGGAACGGACCGCCGCGCACGTAGCCGCCGCTCGGCCCGCGCACGACCATCGGGCAGCCGAGGAAGGCGCGATAGCGCGCGGTGGCGACGTAGTTCGTGAGCATGTCGTAGGCGTTCGCCATGAAGTCGATGAACTGCATCTCGACGACCGGCCGCATCCCCATGTGCGCGGCGCCCGCTGCCGCTCCGACGATCGCGATCTCGCTGATGGGCGAGTCGATCACGCGCTGCTCGCCGTACTTGGCCATGAGCCCGTCGGTGACCTTGAAGGCCCCGCCGAACGCGCCGATGTCCTCGCCGAGCATGAAGACGTTCTGGTCGCGCGCCATCTCCTCGTCGAGCGCCTCGCGGATGGCCTCGAGATAGGTGATCTCGGCCATCAGCGCGGCCCTCCCTTGGCGGCGTCCCATGTGCCCCATCCCTCGGCGCGTTCCCTGCCGAGCGACGAGACGTCGGCCCCGTCGCGATACCAGAGGGGTCGCTCGGTCGGCGGGTCGGCGTAGACGCCGACGAGCGCGTCGAGCGGCTCCGGGAGCGGCGAGGCTTCGGCGACGTCGGTCGCGGCGTCGACCTCGCGATGGATGCGTGCGTCGATCTCATCGAGTGCAGCCTGCGGCACCTTCTCGCGGTCGAGGAGCACGCGCACGTAGCGGTCCACCGGATCGTTGTCGGCGGCCCAGGCCTCGACCTCGCCCGGCTGCACATACGATTGGTTGTCGTGCTCGGCGTGGCCCTTGCGGCGGAAGGTCATGAACTCGAGGAGCGAGACCCCTTCGCCTGCGCGGGCGCGGTCCACCGCGCGCCTGGTGCAGTCGTAGACCGCGAGCACGTCGTTGCCGTCCACCTGCTCGCCGTACACACCGTACCCGATCGCCTTGTCGACGAACTGCTTCGCCGCGGTCTGCTTGTGGGTGGGGGTGGAGTAGGCGTAGCCGTTGTTCTCGATGATCACCACGAGCGGCAGCTTCTGCACCGCGGCGAAGTTGATGCCCTCGTGGAACGCCCCGGTGCTCGTCGCGCCGTCGCCGACGTAGACGAGTCCCACGCGATCCTCGCCCCGCATCCTGAACGACAGGGTGACGCCGGCCATCACCGGCACCATGTCGCCGAGCGGGGAGATCTGTCCGAGGAAGCCGCGCGTCCTGCCCGCCTCGCCGATGTCGCCGAAGTGGATGTTGAGCTCGCGGCCGCGCGTCGGCGAATCGCCCTTGGCCATGTACTGCTTGAGGATCTCGACCGGCGTCGCGCCCTTGACGAGCATCGCCCCGATGTTGCGGATGAGCGGCGACATGACGTCGCGCGACTCGAGCGCGTAGCACGAGCCGACCGCGTCGGCCTCCTGGCCGAGCGAGCGGAAGAGTCCGCCGACCACCTTGGTCTGCCGATAGAGCGCGACGAGCCGCTCCTCGAGCGTCCGGGTCAGCCGCATCCAGTAGTAGAGCTCGAGCTTGCGTTCGAGCGGCAACGCCTCACCCAGACTCGCGCCCGGGCCTTCACCGGCCCGGCGACGGCGACCCGACATCAATACGCCGGGGCGAACGTGTGGCGCTCGTCGACCTGCGTGTGCAGCTGGACGAAGAACTTCTTCACGTTGCGATCGAGGCGGCTCTCGCCCATCTGGTCGGTGTGGGCCTCGACGAAGGTGTAGTGCCCCCCTTCCATCCGCACCGAGAGCTCGAGCGTGGACGGCACCTCGGGCGTGCCGACGACGCCGGTGTAGGTGCGGCCACGCGCGGTCTCGCCGGCCGGCCGGAGGCCGATCGTCGGGAAGAACGCGTCGGCGGTGGCGAGGACCAGGTCGGGATGGAGGGAGGTGCGATGGAAGTGGCGCATGTCTACAGGATTCAGGGGGAAGGAGGAAGGATCGAGGCGGCTCTGCAGGCCTCGTGACTCAGCTGCCGGGCGCGACTTCGTTCCGGACCTGCTGACGCCAGTCGAGCGTGCGCTGGAGCACTTGCGTGGAATCGCGTCGGAACTGGATCCCGAGGGCCCACTCGCCTGCGGTCACGAACGTGATGGTGGTGCGATAGGTGCCCACCTCGGGACCGTAGCGGAAGCCGTTGTACGTGCTCTTGCGGTCGGAGTTGGTCGCGAAGATCCGCCCCTCGCCGTCGGCGATCGGTTCCTGGGTCTTCTTGTCGCGCACGACGACGGTGTAGGTGATGCGCTCGAGGGCACGGGGCGGCATGATGTCCGCCGTCACGCGGATCTCGAAGTCGTCGGTCCAGAGGCGGATCACCCCCTCGTCCGGGCCCGGACCGCAGCTGAGGACGCTCATCGCCAACAGGGCGACGCCCATCGCTCGAACGCGCATCGATCTCATTGCGGACTCTCCTCGTCGTGACTCGTCAGGGGGCGTGCTCCCGGCTCCTCGATCACGGGAAAGATAGCCACGGCGGTGGCGCGCAGGACATGCCGGATGCGCTGCGCGACGGTCACCACGGCGGTGACGGCGAGGATCGTCACGACGGCGTCGACCACCCACCCGTCGAACGACCGTCCGAAGAAGGCCTGCGGGGCCGCGAGCAGCGTGATCCGCTCGGGGCGCTCCATCCACCCCACGCCCTTCATGTCCACCCCGATCAGCTCCGCCCGGGAGCGGGTGTACGAGGTCAGCTGGGTCGCGACGAGCGCCACGAGCGCGATGAGCACCATCGCGGCCTGCCGCGGCACGTCGTGCAACGCGTAGAAGACCACGAAACCGCCGAGGAGGAAGCCGTCGGCGACGCGGTCCAGGGTCGCGTCATAGAACGACCCGAAGACGGTCGCGGTCCCGCTGCGGCGGGCGACCGCGCCGTCCACGACGTCGAAGAACGCCAGGATGCCCAGCGTCCAGCCGCCGACCGAGAACCAGCCGAGGCCGAAGAGGACGCCGACCGCGCAGGCACTCGCCGTGCCCACCGACGTGATGAGGTTCGGGGACACCCGGTGCCGGACGCACCAGGCGATGATCGGTTCGATCAACCGGAGATAGCCGGCCACGAGACCGCGCCAGATGCTGACCATGGGTCGCGTGAGGACGGTGTGCGGACTAGTACAGCAGGAACGGCTTCACGCGACGCTGGAACGCGACGACGTCGGGCTGCACCCGGTCGATCACCTCGTCGGGGTCATCGCCGCGGAGGAGCGCCACGCGCGCCCACGCGGCCCCCATGCGCCGGTCGAAGGTGTCGTTGTTCAGCTTGAGCGAGTCGGGCGCGGACCGGGCGACGGCCCAGAGCACGGCGGCCCCGATCCGCGCCGCCTGCACCCGCTCGCGCGCCTCGATGACGATCCGCACCCCCGGGATCGCCCGGCCGGCGAACTTGGCATCGCCCGGCCGCTGCGGCGTGAAGCGGACGGCCTCGAATCGCACGCCGCCCAGTCCGCGCTCCTCGAGCGCGTCCGTGACCTTCTTCGCGTCGAGCCACGGGGCTCCGAACTGCTGGAACGGAAGGTCGGTCCCCCGCCCCACGGAGAGGTTCGATCCCTCGAACGGCACGAGGGCCGGATAGATCAGCGCGCTCGCGGTCGTCAGCATCGACGGCGACGGCACGACCCACGGCATGGACGTATCCTCCCACCACATCGTCCGCCGGTACCCGGACATGCGCACCACCGAGAGCGCCACCGGGATGTGCAACTCGGAGGCGAACCAGCGCGCCAACTCCCCCATCGTCATACCGTGCCGCAGGGGCGCGGGATATAATGCGTAGGCCGCGCCGCGCCGCTGGGGCGTGGGGTCCTCGGGATTCGCCAGGGCCGAGTCGAGGAGCAGGCCTTCGACCCGCCCCCCGAGCGGATCGGGGCGATCGAGCACCACGAACGGGATGCCGGCACGGGCGGCGGCTCGCATCCCATAGACCATGACGCCGACGAAGGTCCAGGTGCGCGTGCCGATGTCCTGCAGGTCGAAGACGAGCGCATCGAGGTCGCGGACCAAGCTGTCGGGTGGTCCGACGGTCTCGCGGCGATAGAGCGAATGCACCATGAGCCCCGACCGCTCGTCGACCTGGTCCGGCAGGTCCGTCACGTCCTTGTCGCCGCGGATCCCGTGCTCGGGCGAGAAGAGCCGGACGAGCTTCACGTTGGCGCGCTTCACGCGCGGGTCGGCGAGCAACAGATCGACGTCCGACGTGCCTTTGGCGTCGACACCGGTATGATTCGTGATGAGCCCGATCCGTCGCCCCGCGATCAGCTGCAGGGAGTCCTCGATGAGGACCGTGATCCCGGGTCGGAAGGCGGGGCGCTCCGGCGCCCGCCGCCCCTCCTGCGCTCGCGGTGGCGTGGCGCAGGCCACGCTCGTCCAGAGCAACAGCGCCCCCAGCCACCGACCTTCGCCCCGCCAGCCCCGATGCCGCTCCGCGTTCCGCCCCTGATGCTGCACTCGTCGATCCTCCGCCTGGCCGGGTTCGCCGGCATGGTCGCCACGCTCTCGTGTGCCGCCCCTGCGGCACCCGGCCCGCTCGCCCCGCAGTCGCGTGGCGCGCTGCGCGGTGTCCCCGCCTCACTCACGGCCCCCCTCCCTGCCGAGGCCGCGCGCTGGATCGACTCCACCGTCGCGTCGCTCTCGCTGCGGGACCGCGTCGCCCAGATGATGATGATCTGGGTGCTGGGGGATTATACCAGCACGACCGACTCCTCGTTCGCCTGGACCGCGGACCGGATCACGCTCGATCACGTGGGCGGCGTGGTGATGTCGCTCGGATCGCCGATCGAGGTGGCCGCCAAGGTCAATGCCATGCAGCTGCGGTCGCGCATCCCGCTCCTGGTCGCGTCCGACGTGGAGCCGGGGCTGGGGCGCCTCGAAGGGGGCACCTTCACGCCGGGGCTGCTGCGCGGGGGCGACGCGACCGTCCTGCCGAGCAACATGGCGATCGGGGCGACCGGGAGCGAAGCGCATGCGCACGCGGCCGGACGCATCGTCGGCCTCGAGTCGCGGGCGATCGGGATCCACGTGGCCTTCGCGCCGGCCGTGGACGTGAACAACAACCCCGCCAATCCGGTGATCAACGTGCGCTCGTTCGGCGAGGAGCCCACGGCGGTCGCGCGCCTGAGCGCGGCCTTCGTGCGCGGCGTCCAGGAGACCGGGGTCGCGGCGACGATCAAGCACTTCCCCGGCCACGGCGACACCGACACCGACTCGCACAACGCGCTTCCGATCGTCTCGGCTTCCCGCACGCGCATGGACCAGATGGAACTGCTCCCCTTCCGCGCGGCGATCTCCGCCGGCGCCGCCGCCGTGATGAGCGCGCACATCGCGCTGCCGGCCGTCTCGCACGATTCGACGCCGGCGACGCTCGTGGCGGCGATCATGCAGGGACTCCTCCGCGACACCCTCGGCTTCCGGGGCCTCGCCTTCACCGATGCCATGGACATGCGCGGCGTCGGCGCCGGCTACGGTGTGGACGAGAGTTCGGTCCGCGCCGTCCTCGCCGGCAACGACGTGCTCCTCATGCCGGCCGACATCCCGGCGGCGATCGCGGCAGTGACGGCTGCGGTCGAGCGCGGCGAGATCCCGGCGGCGCGGATCGAGGCCTCGGTCCGTCGCATCCTCGAGGCGAAGATCCGCACCGGCGCGATCCAGCGCCCCCTTGTCTCGCTCGACTCCCTGCGCGACGTCGTGGGCACCTCCTCGCACCGCGAGATGGCCCAGTCGATCGCCGACGATGCCGTCACCCTGCTCCGCAATGACGACGGCCAGATCCCGCTCGCGCCGCGCGGTCGGCTCGCGCTCGTCGTCTTCACGAGCGAGTCGGACGTGAGCGCGGGACGGACCTTCGGTGCCGAGGTGCGCGCGTTCGTGCCCGAGACCCGTGTGCTGCGCATCACCCCGGCGACGCCGCGCGAGCGTCTCGACTCCCTGCTCCGCCCCGGCGAGCGCGTGGTCCTCGCGACGTTCGTGCGGACGATCGAGGGCGTGGGCCGCTTCGCGGTCGGGGAGCACGTGGCACGGTGGGTGGACTCGGTCGCGATCTCGCGCCCGGTGACGGTGGTCTCGTTCTCCAATCCGTACGTGGTGCGCGAGTTCGGCTGGGTCTCCGGGTACGTCGCGACGTACGGCCGCGGCGATGCCGTAGAACGTGCCGCCGCGCGGGCCCTCGCCGGCCGCATCCCCTTCCACGGGCGCGCGCCGATCACGCTGCCGGGTTTCTTCCAGACGGGCGACGGCGCCGTGCTGGACACGGCCACGGCCCCCTCGCTGGAGGATTCGCTCCGGACGATCCTGACCAACGGCGTCCGCGACTCGGTCTTCCCGGGCGCCATCGCGGTGATCGGTGACCGGCGCGGCATCCTGACGCAGGTGAGCGCGGGCCGGATCGACTGGGCCGCCGATGCGCCGGCACCGGACCTGAACACCGTCTGGGACATCGCCTCGCTCACCAAGGTGGTCGGCATGACCACGGCGATGATGCAGCTCGTCGAACAGGGGCGCGTGGTGCTCGACGCGCCGGTGCAACGCTACCTCCCCGAGTGGACCGGACGGAACAAGGAGCGCGTGACGGTGCGGCACCTGCTCACGCACTCGGCCGGACTGCCGGCGTTCCGGCAGCTCTGGAAACTGACGCCGAACGCGGACTCGGCGCGCGCATTGCTCATGAACACGCCGCTCGACACGGTCCCCGGTGCGCGGATGGTCTACTCCGACATCGGGGCCGTGCTGCTCGGATTCATCGTCGAACGCGTGAGCGGTGAGCCGTTGGACCGTTACCTCGTGCAGCGTGTCTTCACGCCGCTGGGGATGAACGACACGCGCTACCTGCCGCCCAAGGAGTGGCTCCCGCGCATCGCTCCCACGGAGCGGGACCCGTGGCGCGGCCGTCTCCTGCGCGGCGAGGTCCACGACGAGAATGCCGCGTTCCTCGAGCGGCCGGTGGCGCACGCCGGCCTCTTCAGCTCGGCGAACGACCTCGCGCGCTTCGCGCGCACGCTGCTCAACGAGGGATCCCTCGACGGCGTGCGCGTGGTGCGCGCCGAGACGGTGCGCGACTTCACCCGCGTGCAGAACGTGCTGCTCTCCAACCGCGCGCTCGGCTGGGAGACGCCCACCGGCGGCAACTCGGCGGGCCGCGTGATGCGTCGCCCGGCGTTCGGGCATACCGGGTTCACCGGCACCTCCGTCTGGATCGACCCGCTCAACGACCGGTTCGTGATCCTGCTGACCAACCGCGTGAATCCGACCCGGGAGAACTCACGGATCGGTCCGGTGCGCACCGCGGTGGCCGACTTGGTCATCACGCGGGCGGCCGGCACCCGGAACGCCGCGCTCGGTACGCCGTGAACCGGGCGCGCGGCGCTCAACGGCAGGAATGACGGGACACCTGAGGGGCGCGGAGCGGCGGGACCATGTCCGCCCCCTGACGTCGCTGCGCTTCCTCGCCGCGCTCTGGGTGCTTCTTCACCACGCCCTGCCGCGTGGAGCTCCGGGCTCGATCACCGAGACCGTGGGTGCGTCGGGGTGGCTCGGCGTCTCGCTCTTCTTCGTGCTGTCCGGGTTCCTGCTCATGCTGCGCTACGCGCCCACCGGCGCGCTGCGCGGACCCCGGCGCGACTTCTGGCTCGAGCGGGTCGCGCGGCTCGCCCCCACGTACGTCCTCTCGCTGGCGTTCGCGGGCGCACTCTTCGTGCGCGACGCCAGGGTCGAGCACTTCTCCGATGGTCGCATCGCTGGCATCGTCGCGTCGGTGCTGACCGTGCAGCAGGCCTGGCGGCCCGAGACCGCGTGCAGTTGGAATTGCCCGGCCTGGTCGCTCTCGGTGGAGTCCTGGTTCTACCTGATCTTCCCGTTCCTGGCGGTCGTCGTGGGCGCCTGGATGCTGCGCGGGAATCGAGTGATCCGCGGAAGCGCCGTGCTCGGGCTGGCTCTTGCGGCCTCGGCGGTGGTCTTCCTTCGGCTGGTGGATCTCTCGGCCGACTGGGTCCTGCCCGTGTACTCCCTCTCGCCACTCGCGCGGTGGCCGGAGTTCCTCGCCGGGATCGCTCTGGGCGGCATGCTGGGAGGCTGGACACCGACCTCACGCCGCCCGGGATCGGCGCTCCTGGTCGCCGGGTCGGCCTGGATCGTCGCCACGATCCTCCTCCGGGCGCCGCTGGAGGCGTCCCGGATCCACCTCCTCCCGGCGGCGCTCCCGGGCTTCGTGTTGGTGATCGCCGGCACCTGGGGCCTGCGCGCGCACAAGGTCCCCCTGCTCGGCTCAGCGACACTCGTCCTGCTCGGTGAGGCGAGCTATGCGCTCTACCTCTTCCATGCTCCGTTGCACGGCTATGTGCTGGCGATGGTGAACCGGGTCGTCGGCCGCGGGTACGACGCATCGTGGTGGCTCTTCACGGGTTACACCGCGCTGGCGATCGGTCTTGCGGTGTTGCTCCACCTCAGGTTCGAACTCCCCTGGCGCGGGCGATTGCGCACGCGATTCGGCCTGTCTCCCCGCCGGGGATGACGGGACCAGCTTGTTCCCGGAACTCCGAGCCCTATATTCCGGATTAGTCCGGTATCGCCGCGACCGCGGCGCCGCTCCCATCTTTCGGAGGGATCAGATGAGCACGATGAACACCCCGGAAGTCGCCGTCACGATCACGTCGTCCGCGGCCACCGAAGTCCACAAGTTCATGACGGCGGAGAACGTGGCCCCCGAGGTCGGCGGTCTTCGCGTGAGCGTCCAGCCGGGCGGTTGCTCCGGCTTCAAGTACAGCCTTCTGATCGAGGACAAGCCGGCGGAGGATGACACGATCCTCCCGCAGGGTTCGTTCAACGTCTTCGTCGATCCGTTCTCCATGCAGTACCTCAACGGCGTGATCATCGACTACGTGACGTCGATGCAGGGGTCGGGCTTCACGTTCAAGAACCCGAACTCCACCGGTGGATGCGGCTGCGGAAGCAGCTTCTCCGCCTGACCCGCCGTGGCGGCTGACCGCGCTCGGCCTGCCGCGAACGCCGGCGATGCGAGGCCCGTGCCCCCCTCGGGGGCGCACGGGCCTCGCTCCGTTCGGGCCGCCGAGCAGCGCGAGCGGATCCGGACGCTGGTGTTCGACGAGCACGCCGCGCTCGCCCGCGCGGTCGCCGCGCGCATCGCGACGGTCATCCGTGCGGCGAACGGCGAGGGACGCCGCGCCGTCCTCGGCCTCGCCACCGGCTCGACGCCGATCGGCGTCTATCGGGAGCTGGCCCGCCTGCACCGCGAGGAGGGGCTGAGCTTCGCCAGGGTCGAGACGTTCAACCTCGACGAGTACCTGCCGATGGAGGCCGCGAGCGCGCATTCGTACCACCGGTTCATGTGGACACACCTCTTCTCGCAGGTGGACATCCCCGCCGCCCAGGTGCACCTGCTGGACGGGACGGTGGCGAGCGACGACGTCGCGGCGCACTGCGCGGCATTCGAGGCGGCGATCGCGGCGGCGGGCGGCATCGATTTCCAGCTGCTCGGCATCGGCAAGACCGGTCACATCGGCTTCAATGAACCCGGGTCGGGACTCGAGAGCCGCACCCGGCGCGTGCACCTCGACACCGTGACCCGTCGCGACGCCGCGAGCGACTTCTTCAGCGAGCGCAACGTCCCGCGCGAAGCGCTCACGATGGGTGTCGCGACGATCCTCGCCGCGCGCGAGATCGCGATCCTCGCCACCGGCGAGCACAAGGCCGCGATCGTGCGGCGCGCGGTGGAGGGCGAGGTGGACCTCGGCGTGCCGGCGACCTTCCTGCAGGGTCATGACGCCGCGACGTTCTACTGCGACAACGCCGCGGCGGCGGCCCTCACGCGCATCGCCACCCCGTGGCTCGTCGACGAGGTCCACTGGACCCCCGAACTCGAAGTGCGCGCCGTCATCTGGCTCTCGGAGACCACCGGCCGCGGCATCCTCAAGCTCTCCGAGAACGACTACGCCGAGCATCGGCTCTCGGGGCTCGTCGCGCGCCGCGGCGAGGCCGGCTCCGTGAATGGCGGGGTCTTCCGCTCGCTCAACGCGCGCATCCGCGGCCGCGCCCTCCTGCCGCACAGCGCGCGGGTGGTCGTCTTCTCGCCGCATCCGGACGACGACGTGATCTCCATGGGCGGCATCCTCCGCAAGCTCGTGCAGAACGGGAATGCCGTGACCGTCGCCTACATGACGAGCGGCAACATCGCGGTCTTCGATCACGACGTGCGCCGGCATCTCGACGTCCTGCAGCGCGTGGCGCGTGAACGGGGGTTCACCGGTGGTCAGCTGCAGCGGTTCGCCGACGACGTGCTCGATGCGATGTCGGCCAAGCGGCCCGGCGATGCGGACGGTGCCGACGTCGCGGATCTCAAGCGCATCATCCGCGAGTCGGAGGCGGTCTCGGGCATCGAGACGCTCGGCCTCGCGGCCACGCATGCCCGCTTCCTGGACCTGCCCTTCTACCGCACCGGCACGATCGAGAAGGCCCCCGTCGGCCCGGAGGACGTCGCGATCGTGCGCGCCCTGCTCGAGGCCGAGCGTCCGCACTACGTCTTCGTCGCGGGCGACCTGAGCGATCCGCACGGGACGCACCGGATGTGCAAGGAGGCGATCGACTCGGCCGTCGCCGAACTGCATCCGGGCCGCCCGCACGGCCCCCAGAGTCCCCCGCCCGAGTATCTCGAACAGACCGGGTCACCCTGGTCCCCGGAGATCTGGTTGTATCGCGGCGCATGGCAGGAGTGGCCGATCGCCGAAGCGACCTGGCTCGTCCCGCTCTCGCGCGAGGAGCTGCGCCTGAAGATCCAGGCGATCTTCAAGCACCAGTCGCAGAAGGACTCGGCGCCGTTCCCGGGCCAGGACGACCGCGAGTTCTGGCAACGCGTCGAGCAGCGCAACACGGGAACGGCCGATCTGCTCGATCGACTGGGCCTGGCCGAATACAACGCCATCGAGGCCTATGTCGTCGACTGACCTGCAGAACGGGTTCACCCTGCTCGACTGGGGGATCCTGATCGTGTACCTCGCGGGCACCACCGGACTCGGCGTCTGGCTCGGCCGTGACCAGAAGGATGCCCGCGACTACTTCGTCGCCGACGGCTCGATCCCCTGGTGGGCCGTGCTCTTCTCGATCGTCGCCACCGAGACCAGCGCGCTCACCTTCATCTCGATCCCGGGCCTCGCGTATCTCGGGGACTTCACCTTCCTGCAGGTGGCGACCGGCTACCTCCTCGGCCGCATCGTGGTCGCGTACACGCTGCTCCCCCGCTACTCCGAAGGGCAGCTCGTCACCGCGTACGCGCTGCTCGAACAGCGCTTCGGGCTGGCGACGCGGCGCTTCGCGTCGGTGACGTTCATGGTGACGCGCGCCTTCGGCGACTCGGTGCGGATCTTCGCCACCGCGATCCCGATCGGACTCATCATCGGCCCGTTCGTCCCGGCCGAGTACGTGACACCGGTGGCGATCCTCTCCCTCGGCGCGACGACGCTGCTGTACACGTACCACGGCGGCATGCGCGCGGTGGTCTGGACCGACGTCATCCAGACCTTCGTCTATCTCGCGGGGGGTCTCGGTGCCGTCTACCTGATCGGTGCCGGCGTCGACGGAGGATGGACCCGCATCCTCGCCGACGCGGGCGCGGCCGGGAAGCTGCGCTTCATCGACACGTACACGGGGATCGACCGTCCGCACACGCTCTTCGCCGGCCTGCTCGGCGGTGGCTTCCTCGCCATGGCGTCCCACGGCGCGGACCAGCTGATCGTGCAGCGCCTGCTCACGGCGGGTTCGCTGCGCGACTCGCGGCGCGCGCTCATCGGCAGCGGCGTCGCGGTCATCGCGCAGTTCGCGCTCTTCCTGCTGATCGGCGTCGGCCTCTGGTCCTTCTACCAGGGACGCACCTTCAGCGCCCCCGACAAGATCTTCCCGACGTTCATCATCGAGGAGATGCCCTCGGGGATGACCGGCATCGTGATCGCCGCGATCCTGGCGGCCGCGATGAGCACCATCTCGGGTTCGCTGAACTCGCTGGCGGCGGCCACGACGCACGATCTCTGGGTCCCGCTCCGGGGCAAGGGCACGGACGGTGCCGACTTGCTGCGCGTCTCGAAGCGCTTCACCCTGCTGTGGTTCGTGATCCTGATCGGTGGCGCGCTGCTCTACCGCGCCGAGGGGACGCCGGTGGTGGTCGTGGCGCTGTCGATCGCGTCGTTCACGTACGGGGGCCTGCTCGGCGGATTCTTCCTCGCCATGCTCTGGCCGCGCGCGATCCAGCGGGACGCGATCCTCGGCATGTCGGTGGGGATCGGTGTGATGAGCGTGATCGTGTTCGCGGGCCGGCTCGCCGCGGCCATCCCCGCGCTCGCCGGCCCACTGGCGCCCTTCATCGGGATCGCCTGGCCCTGGTTCGTCCTGATCGGTACCACGATCACGCTCACGACGGGTATCTTGTCCTCACTCACGCACGACGCGCCCTCCAGGGCGCCCCAAGTCTGACCGGAATCCAGTCCATGTCGCATCTCGTCGTCGGTGTCGATGGTGGTGGCAGCAAGACCCAGGTGATCGTCGCGGACGGCCGCGGCAAGGAGATCGCCACGCTCACCGGTGCGGCGTCGGCCGTCCGGCCCGGCGAGGCGCTGCACTCGGCGGAGGTGATCGGCGCCCTGGTGCGCGACGCGCTCGCGGTGGCCGAGCGCGAGGAGCGCCCGCGCATGCTCACCGTCGGCGTCGCGGGCGCGGGGCGCGAGAAGGAGCGCCAGGCGCTGCAACGCGCGCTGGAGGGCGAGAACCTCGCCGAGGACGTGCAGGTCGTCACCGACGCCGAGATCGCCATGGAGGACGCCTTCGGCGACGGGCCCGGCATCCTGCTCATATCGGGCACGGGCTCGGTGGCGTTCGGGCGCGGCCCCACGGGTACGTTCGTGCGGTGCGGTGGCTGGGGCCCGGTCTGCGGCGACGAGGGGAGCGGCGCATGGATCGGCCGGCGCGCGCTGAGTGTCATCACGGCGTCGCACGACGGCCGCGAGCCGGAGACGCGGCTCGTGGGCGCCGTGCTGACGGCGCTGCAACTGGACGAGGTCGACGACCTCGTCACTTGGGCCTCCTCGGCGACCGCGAAGGACTTCGCTGCACTCGCCGCGCCGGTCATGACGCTCGCCGCCGCGCGGGACCTGCGCGCCAACTCGATCTGCACGCTCGCCGCCGAGGAACTCGTGCTGCATGTGCGGACGCTGGCGCGGCAGTTGTTCGTCGACGAACGCGCGGCACTGCCGGTCGCGCTCGCCGGCGGGATGATGCACCGTGGGTCGTTCCTGCGCCGTCTCGTGGAGCACCGGCTCAAGACGGCGGTGCCCGGGTCGCACCTGCATGGCGAGGAGGTCGTGGCGGCACGGGGCGCCGTGAAGCTGGCGCGGAAGGCGCTCGCGGGCGTCTGACCCGGGGAGCGCCTCCCGTCAGTCCTCGAACGCGTGCGGCGGGAGACCGCGGCGCAGCCGCGAGTAGCGCCACCCGTACATCATGTAGACCGCCACGCCGATCACGAGCCACCAGCCGAATCGGCGCCAGGCGACCGGCGGCAGCCCCCACATCACGAAGACGCAGGCCGCCGCACCGAGCGGCGCGACCACCCAGACGAACGGCACCTTGAAGGGCCGCGGCCGGTCGGGCTCCACCACGCGCAACACCAGGATCCCGAGGCAGACGAGCACGAACGCGAAGAGCGTGCCGATGTTCGTGAGGTCGTAGGTCGCCACATCGTCGGCGACGAGTGCGGCCACGGCCACGAGCACGCCGGTGATGATCGTCGTCACGTACGGCGTGCGGTACCTGGGGTGGAGCTTCGCCGCGAACTCGGGCAGCAGTCCGTCGCGCGCCATGGAGTAGAAGATGCGCGGCTGGCCGTACTGGAACACGAGCAGCACCGCGGACATCGAGACGACGGCGCCGGCGGAGATGATCCAGGAGAAGCGCGTCAGTCCGGCGACCTCGAAGGCATGCGCTAGCGGATCGGATGAGGCGAGCTGCTGGTACGGCACCAGACCGGTCGCGACCGCGCCGACGATCACGTAGATGAGCGTGCAGATGCCGAGACCCCAGAGGAGCCCGCGCGGCATGGTGCGCTGCGGGTCCTTCACTTCCTCGGCGGCCGTCGAGATCGCATCGAAGCCGATGTAGGCGAAGAAGACGATCGCGGCGCCGTGATGGATGCCGGTGAAGCCGTTGGGCGCGAACGGATGGTAGTTCGCCGTATCGATGTGCTGCGCACCGACGATGACGAAGAGGGCGAGGACCGCGAGCTTGATGAGCACCATCACGTTGTTCACGCGCGTGCTCTCCTTCACGCCGATCACCAGCAGCCAGGTGATCGCCATGACGATCAGGAAGGCGGGCACGTTGAGGATGAACGGGATTCCGGCGATCCGTGGGGCGCTCTCGAGCAGCGCGTGGATATCGGCGTTCGAGCTCGCCTTCACCTGGAAATAGCCGTGCGTCAGCCACCCCGGGATCTTCACGAACGGGGAGATCAGCGAGTCGAAGTACCCGCTCCAGGAGATGGCGACCGCCACGTTCCCCACCGCGTACTCGAGGATGAGGTCGAACCCGATGATCCACGCGATGAGTTCGCCGAACGAGGCGTAGCTGTACGCGTAGGCCGAGCCGGCCTGCGGGATCATCGCCGCGAGTTCCGAGTAGCAGAGCGCCGCGAGCGTGCACGCGGCGCCGAGGAGCACGAACGAGATGACGAGCGCCGGTCCGGCTCCCGCGCGGATGACCTCGCCGGTGGGGGAGATCTCGCCGGCCGCCGCGGTGCCGAGAGTGGAGAAGATCCCGGCGCCGATAACCGCGCCGATGGAGAGGGCGATGAGGTCGCGGGTGCCGAGCGTGCGTCGCATCCCCTTGCCGTCGGCGGTCTCGGGGATGAGATCGGCGATCGGCTTGCGGGCCCAGAGCGACTTCATGCGCAGCCCTCGCGGTCGGCGGGCGATTCGGTCATGGCACGGATGCGGGGGTGGCACGCGGTGGCGAACGAACGGGGGAAGCTACGTTCGCCCCTCCCCGGGGGCCAGTCAGCGCGGCGCTTCGGCCGTGATCGAGACCGTATCGCGCACGGGCGTGCCGTCGGGACGCACGGCCGGCCGGAAGCGGACCTCGGCGAGCATGTCGCGGATCTTCTTGTTGTAGTTGCCGTCTCGCGAGGGGTTGAACGCGATGAGCCGCGCATTCCCCCGCTCATCGACGTCGAACCAGGCGATCATCTTGTACGGCCGCACCTTGTTGGGGACCGGGATCGGCAGCAACGACAGGTTCGTGACCTGAGGCGGGTAGATATCGCCCGAGCCGCCGCCGGTGCCGGGGCCGTTCCCCGAGCCGCGACCGGTCCCGACACCGGATCCCACACCACCGCCGCTCCCCGGACCATTGCCTCCGGTGCCATCGTGGCCCGAGCCACCGCCCGCTCCGGCGGTTGGGGTGGTCGGGCCACTGGGCGTCGTCTCGGCGGGCGTCGTGGGCGCTGGTGTGGGCTCCGGCTTCACGACCGGCTCCTTGACGGGCTCCGGCTTGGGCGGCGGCAGGACCGGCGGCGTGATCGCGGCGGGCGCGGGCGGAGCGGGCGCGACCTGGATGAACCGCACGCGCTCGGGCCGCACCGTCTCGCCGCCGGTCCCCCCGGTACCCCCACCGCCGCCGCCCGCCGGCCCGGGCCCGCCGGCGCCCTGCGTCAGGTCCCGATCGAGCTGCGTCGCCAGGAACGGCGGCAGGATGAGCATCAGGATGATGAACGCGTGGAAGAGGAGCGAGAGCAACAACCCCTGCGGGCCGCGACGATCCGGCTCCGGGATCCCATGAAGGGGACGGAGTGGGCGGCGGGGCTTGCCGGAGGGAGTGAGGACGGCGTCGGTCACGAAGGGGGCTCAGGGGAGGAACGCACGGGAGAGCGTTCCGGGTCCATCCAGAACATATAACTGATACGGCGGACGAGCCGTAAAAGGTTCGTCCGCCGCATCACCGACCGGAGGCCACTCGTATCAGTCGGGCGTCTTCGGCGTCACGCCGATGACCTTCACGCCGGACCCGCGCGAGACGTCCATGGCGAAGATCACGTCCTGATACTGCACCGCCGGGTCGCCCTTGACGAACATGATCTTGTCGGGGCGATTCTCGTAGATCTCCTTGATCCGCTGGGCCAGGTTGTCCTTGGTCAGCGGCTCGCGGTTCACCGCGAAGTTCCCGCCCGGGAGCACCTCGAGCACGATCTGGTCGGACGCGGTGTTCGCCGTCACGACCGCCGGCTGCGGGTCCGGGAGCTGCATGTCGATCGCCTTGCGCATCATCGGCTGCATGATCATGAAGATGATCAGCAGCACGAGCATGATGTCGATCATGGGCACCACGTTGGGCTCGCTGTTGAGCCCGCCACTTCCACCACCAACGCTCATTCCCATGATAGGCTCCTAGGGCGCCTTGGAGGGTTGCTTGATCTCGTCACCGGCCACCGAGGACTCGGTCCCCGGCGTCTGGTCGGTGATCGCGGCCAAGACGCGCACGCCGTTCTTCGAGGCGATGTCGATCGCGTCGAGGATGCGGCCGTACTCGAGTTCCTTGTGCGCCTTCACATAGAGGATCTGGTCCACGGTCCGGACCGAGTAGATCGACTTGAGCAGGTCGCCGAGCTGTTCGTTGGCGATCTGCTTCTTGTTCAAGTAGTAGTTCCCGAACTTGTCGATGCCGAGGACCTGGTCGTCATCGGCCTCCGGGTGCGCCTTCAGGTTGATCCCCGAAGGCGGCTCCGCAGTGAAACCGGATGCGAGGGCCGGCGTCACCACCATGAAGATGATGAGCAGCACCAGCATCACGTCGATCATGGGGACGACGTTCGGCTCCGCCTTGACGCCGCTCCCCGTGCTCATCTGCATAACGACTCCCGCGGTTCGAGGAGATTACTGCGAGATCGGCGCCGAGCCGGCCTGCGCCTTGGTGCTGAACTCACGCGTGAAGCGCGACCGGCCGAACTCGCCCGACACGCCCTTGATGAGATAGTCGATCATCTCCTTGGAGACGTAGGTCATCTCGGCGGTGAGGTTGTCGATCTTGGTCTGGAAGTAGTTGTAGAACCACACGGCCGGGATAGCGACGAGCAGACCGAAGCCGGTGGCGATCAGCGCTTCGGCGATGCCGACCGTGATCGCGGCGATGCCGGTCGAGCCCGAGGTGCCCATGGCGGCGAAGGCGTTGATGATGCCGAACACGGTGCCGAGCAGACCGACGAACGGCGCCGTCGAACCCACCGTCGCGAGGACGGCGAGGCCGCGCTTGAGAGACACGATCTCGACGAGCATGTTGCGCTCGACGGCGCGCTCGGCCGAGTTGATGTCGGAGACCGTCACCGAGCCGTCGAGGATCAGCGGCTTGACCTCATCGAGTGCGCCACCGAGGACGCGGGCGACGTGCGACTTCTTGTAGGACTGCGCGAGGGTGATCGCCTCGGAGAGATTGTCCTCCTCGAGGAACTGCGAGAACTCGGGCGCGAACTTGAGCGTCTCCTTCTGGGCCTTGCGGAGGTTCCACCACTTGCCGATGGCAACGGTGAGCGACCAGAGCGACATCACGGCGAGAACGAACCAGATGCCCTTCGCGAACGGCGGCGAGTGCTCGAAGATGTAGCCGATGTCGAGGTTCATACAGCGGGTCTCCTGATGGGACGGTGAGAAGGGGTCTGGATCACTTCTGGAGCGCGAAGACGAACGGCTGCTGCACCAGCTGCTTGACCTTGCGGCCGCCGACCTCGGCGGGCAGGAAGCGCATCTGCGGCAGCGCGCTGCGGACCGCTGCCTCGAACAGGTCATGCGACTTGCGGATCACCTTGAACGTCGAGACTTCGACGCGGCCGGTGGTATCGACGACGAACTGGGCGAGCACCTCGCCCTCGACGCTGGCCGAGCGGAGGATGTCCGGATACCGCGGCGAGCCGGTCCGGGGCCCCGGCGCGACCGGCTTCTCCACCTGGAAGTCGAAGTACGGCTGGTCCGAGACCGGAGCCGTCCCGCCGACGACGCCCGCGGCGATGCCGCCGGCGACACCACGACCCGAGAAGTCCGCCTCGTTCGTGAGCTTCTTGGAGAGGTCGATCTCCGGGATCACGTCGGGGATGTTGATCGGCGCGGTGAGCACCTGGAATCCCTTGGCGATCGGCGGCGGCGCCACGACGTCGGGTGGCGGCGGCGTGTCCGGCGGAGGCGGCTCGTCCTTCTTGATCTCGACGAAATCCACCTTCTGGACCACTTCCTCGGCGACCGCGTCCGCCACCTGCTTCGTGGCGAGCACCGACATCCCGATGATGACGGCGTGGAAGCCGATGGAGAAGAGCGTCGAGCCCAGGCTGCGGGTCTTCTGGGGCTTCGACTCGATCAGGTTGTTGAACACGCGTCCATCTCCGAGAGTGAAAAGTCGCGTGACGGCGCCCAGCGGGGCGTCGACAGTGCATGATTCTACGTGTGCCCGTCGCGAGCCGTAATCGGCCGAAGATTAAGATTCGCTTAACTGGCCCGAGCAGTCGACTGCCGGGGCGCGGCACGGTCCGACCCCCTGCTCACCGATACGATACCCGCCCAACATGAACGGGGCCGGTCGCCTTCGATGAGGATTCCATGAGGACTCGCGGCGTCAGTCCGCGGCGCCGGATTCGACGCGCGGCGGCAGCGCCGTCGCGGGGATCGTCACCGTGAAGGTGCTCCCGCGCCCCAGCCGGGAGGCGACCGTGATCGTGCCCCCATGGGCGTGCGTGATCCACTGCGCGATCGCCAATCCGAGCCCGAACCCGCCGCGTTCCGCACTGCGGGAGCGGGCGCGGTCCGCCCGCCAGAAGCGGTCGAAGATGTAGGGCAGGTCCGCCGCCGCGATCCCCACGCCGGTGTCGTGCACCGCCAGCGCGGCGAACTCCCCGCGCCGCTCGAGCGCGACCGTCACGGTGCCGCCGCGCGACGTGTACTTGATGGCGTTGGTCAGCAGGTTGAGGAAGAGCTGGCGCAATCGCACCGGGTCGCCCTGCACCGCCACCGGCTCGAGCGCCAGGAGCGTCACCGTGATCCCGGCTTCCTCGCCGAGGATCTGCGCGGTCTCGAACACGTCCTCGACCATCGGCACGAGCTCGAGCGGTTCCCGATGGATGTCGAAGCGCCCTTCGTCGGCGCGCGCGAGCGTCAGGAGCGAATCCACGAGGTCGGCCATGCGCGCCGTCTCGGCCAGCGCCTCCTCGAGCGCCGGCAGCTGGTCGCCACCGGCACCGGGCGCGGTCATCGCCCGTTCGATGTCGGCACGGAGCACCGTCAGGGGCGTCTTGAGCTCGTGACTCGCGTCGGCGGTGAAGCGCCGCAACGCGGCGAACGACCCCTCGAGACGCGCGATCATCGCGTTGATCCGCTCGGCGAGCCGGTCGAGCTCGTTCTCGTCCGTCTCCACCGGAAGCCGCCGGTGGAGCGAACGTCCGTCCTCGATCGCCTCGAGGTCCGCGATCAGGTGGTCCACCGGCTCGAGGTTCACGCCGGCCAGGCCCCACGCCGCGATGACCGACAGCAGGAAGATCAGCGGGAAGGTCACGAGGATCGGCGCGAAGATGTCGAGCCGGACGAGGTCGAGCTCGTCGGCCGACTCCGCCGCGACGACGCGCAGCCCCGATCCGCGCTGCGACGGACGGTCGAAGGCGACCTGCACGAAGAGGCGCGTGGGCGGTCCGTCGATGGTGATGATCCCGGCCGGCTGCGCCGGCGTGAAGACGCGGAAGACGGCCTGCCGCAGCTGCGCCTGGGCCTTGGGCGAGAGCTGCGCCACCGACGCGGTCGCGTACAGGAGCCGGGAGGAGTCCGCGATGATCACGTAGCCGGGGAGCGTCGCCAGCCGGCTGCCGACGCTCGCCGAGAGCGGCGGCGACGCGCCCGGGTCCTCGGCGACCACCACGCTCTCGAAGAGCGAGGTGCCCGCCTGCTCGAGGATCGCGGAGCCGAGCATCACGACGTTGTCGACGCGCCGCTGCAGCACGTTCTGGGCGGCCCGGCGGCTCGCGGAGACCATCACGGCGGCGAAGACGAGCAGCGTCACGCCGAGCGCGATCGCGTAGGCGAGCGTGAGCCGGGCCCGGATCGACCTCATGCGCGGTCCTCAGCCCTTGAGCACGTAGCCCACGCCGCGCACGGTCGTGATCAGCTTCTTGTCATGCGGCGCGTCGAGCTTCTTGCGGAGGTGGTTGATCACCACGTCCACGATGTTCGTGCCCGGATCGAAGTGGTAGCCCCAGGCGTACTCGGTGATGAGCGTGCGCGAGAGCACGCGGCCCGCGTGGCGCGCCAGGTACTCGAGGACGAGGAACTCCTTGGGCGTGAGCTCCACGGGCCGGCCGCCGCGCGTGACCTCGCGCGCGGCGAGATCGACCACCAGGTCGGCCACGGTGATCCGCGGCGAGACGATCGCCCGCGGCCGGCGCGCGAGCGCCTCCACGCGCGCGAGGAGTTCCTCGAAGGCGAACGGCTTCGTCACGTAGTCGTCGGCCCCGGCGCGCAGCGTCTCGACCTTGGCATCGATCGCATCCTGCGCCGTCAGGACGAGCACGGGCTTCTCGAATCCCCGCGCCCGCAGGTTGCGGAGCACCTGCTGCCCCGAACGCCCGGGCAGCCGGAGGTCGAGGACGATCAGGTCGTACGGCTGCGACCGCGCCAGCGCCTCGCCCTCCTCGCCGTCGGCGACGAGATCCACCGACCAGCGCTGCTCCTCGAGTCCGCGCTTGATGAACTGGCCCACCGTCGGGTCGTCCTCGATCACCAGGACCTTCATCTAGTTCACCACCGGGAGGATGATTCGGAAGGTGCTGCCCTGTCCGAGCGTGCTGTCGACCTCGATGCGTCCGCCGTGCTCCTGCACGATGCCGTAGCAGATGGAGAGCCCGAGCCCGGTGCCCTGCCCCTGCGGCTTGGTCGTGTAGAACGGCTCGAAGATCTTGCCGAGTTCGCCGCGCGCGATCCCGTGCCCTTGGTCGATGACCTCGGCGATCGCCCCGTTCAGCGCGTCGGTCCCGGGGCGGGTCACCACGCGCACGACCCCGCGATCACCCATCGCGTCCATCGCATTGAGGAGCAATGCCATGAAGACCTGGACGAGCTGCTCGGTGCTCGCCTCGGGCACGCGCCCCACGAGCGGATCGAGCGCCGTCTCGACCGTGAGGCGCTTGAACCGCACGTGATGCTTGAGCAGGAAGAGCGTCCGCTCGATCACCTCGTTGAGGTTCACGCGCTCCTTGCGCGGCTGCTTCGGGCGGCTGAAGTCGAGCAGGCCGTCGACGATCTGCTTGCAGCGCACCACCTCGTTGTCGATGATGCCGAGGAAATCGTGCGTCTCCGGCGCGACCGTCACGCCCGACCGCTCGAGGTCGTCGATGCGGTACCCGAGCGATTCGGCGCAGGCTGCGATGGTCGCGAGCGGGTTGTTGATCTCGTGCATCACGCCGGCGGCGAGCTGGCCGATCGCGGCGAGCTTCTCCGATTGCGAGAACCGCTCCTGCGCCTGCGTCCAGTCGGTGATGTCCTCGCCGATCGTGATCACGTGCGTGACCGGACCGTCGCCGAGGCGCATCGGGATCTTCGTGATGCGGTAGGTGCGGGCCTCGCCCGAGGCGACGCTCTGCATCTGGTACTCCTGCATCCGCCCGCTCGAGAAGACCTCGTCGAACTCGCGCCGCAGCATCTCGGCCGGCTGTCGGTGCAGGATCTCGAAGATCGGGCGCCCGATCGCCTCCTCGCGCGAGACACCCTGCATGCCCGTCTCGCGCTTGCGGTTCCAGCTCTGGATGCGATACTCGCGGTCGATCACGTAGAGGCCGAGCGGCAGCGAGTCGATGATCTTCTCGGTGAACCGGCGCCCGCGCTCGATCTCGGCAGTGCGCGCAGCGACCTCCACCTCGAGCTGGCGCGACCGTTCCGCGTGCGCGAGCTCGGGGGCGAAGAGGTTCGCGAGAGCGGTCACGAGCAGTTCCTGCTCGGCGGCCAGCTCGCCCTCCACGCGCACCGAGAGCACGCCCACGCGACGTTCGCCGAGGACGATCTTCTCCACGCGCAGGCCGCCCGGCGCGCCGTCGTTCGTGGCGCCGAACGCGAGTCCCGCGCGCACCTCGGCCTCCGTCGCGATCGTCGGGCCGCTGCTCCAGCCGCGCGAGAGACCCTGCGGCGTGTAGAGCCAGACGGCCGCCTCGCTCCCGCCCACGGCACCGCGCAACGCGAAGAGGATCCGCTCGATGCTCGTCTCGAGCGGGCGCGACGAGGCCAGCTCGGCGCTGAAGCCCGCCAGCACGGCCAGGGCGCGCGCGCTCTGGTCCCGAGGGGAGTCCGCGAGAGGCGAGGAGGAGGTCACGTCGGATGGCGTAGTGATGAGCGGAAGCTACGGCCTGCGCGGGTGGCGCGACAAGGTGACCACCCCCGCGGCTACAGCTTCGCGATCTCCGCCAGCAGCTCGCTGTTCTCGCGGCGGGTGCCCGGGGTGACCTCGACGAAGGCCCAGCGCACCACGCCCTGCCGGTCGATCAGGACGTAGGCTCGCTTGGAGAAGTACCGCTCCTCGTGCAGGACGCCGTAGAGGCGCGACACCTCGCGCTTGAAGTCCGAGGCGAGGTCGGCGGTCATGGCGTACTTCGCCCTGAACTCCTTGAGCGACGGCACGGCGTCGACGCTGATCGGGATGACGGTGACGTCCTTCCCCTCGAACGCCGAGTAATCGTCGGTGAACGCGCACAGCTCGGCGGTGCAGGTCGAGGTGAACGCGAGCGGGAAGAAGGCCAGGAGTACGTTCTGCTTGCCGCGGAACGACGAGAGCGTGACCGGGCCGCCGGTGCCGTCGAGCGTGAAATCGGGCGCGGCAGTGCCGACGGCTGGAACGGGGACGGTCATGGCGCTTGATCCGGACATGGAGGGAACGGGAGTGGAGCGTGCCGGGATCGAACCGGCGACCCCCTGCTTGCAAAGCAGGTGCTCTCCCAGCTGAGCTAACGCCCCGAGAACGTGCGGAATATAACCGGGTCGCGCGGGGAAGTGCGGGCGGTGTCGCATCGGCGGGCCGACGACGACTGCATGCACCACAGGGGCACAGGGGCCACAGGGGCCACAGGGGGCACAGGGGGCGATGGGGGGCGCTGGCGGCACGGGGGCACAGGGGTGCACGGAATCGGACCGGGGCGCCGCCGCCTGGTGTCTGCCCCGGCACCCACGTGAATCGGTTCCGGCAGCGAAGCATTCCACGCGGGCAGCCGTCCCCGCACTTCCCTGTGCCCTCGGTGCCCCTGTGGTGAACGCCGTTCCCGATCCGGTGGGGAACGAACGAGGGCGGCGCACCATCCGGCGCGCCGCCCTCCTCACCTGACAGCTGTGCCGACCTACTCGTGCGCCGGCAACGGCTCCATCGTATCGGGGTTCACGGGGATCTGCACCTCGTCCCGGTACGGCGAGGTCATCTTGAAGACCTGCGCCTTGGGGAAGGCGTCCATGAACTGGGCGTAGCTCCACACGAAGATCCCGAGGAACCCGGCGAAGATCCCGAGCTCCCAGAACCCGAGCGGCGTCTGATGCACCCGGGTGCCGTAGATCGACGGATAGACCTCGGTGTACCGCGCGAACCAGAGCCCCACGAACGAACAGGCCGCGAAGAGGATCATCGTCGGCGAGTAGAGCTTCGCCTTCACCGAGAGGAGCCCGAAGAAGGGCACCACGAAGGTGAGCACGGCGGCCAGCATGGTCGTGACCGTCCAGACCCCGGTGAGGCGCAGCGTGAAGAAGTGCGTCTCCTCCGCGAGGTTGCCGTACCAGATCACGAGGAACTGCGAGAAGGTGAGGTAGCCCCAGAACGCCGTGAAGGCGAAGCAGAGCTTGCCGACGTCGTGATAGTGCTTCTCGGTCACCAGCTCGGGGAGCTCGGGGAACCGCCCCTTCCACCAGCGCAGCATCACCGCGAAGGTCATGAGCGACACGAGCCAGCCGCCCATGAACACCTGCCAGCCGTACATGGTGCTGAAGAAGTGGTAGTCGAGCGACATCGAGTGGTCCCAGGCGAGCATCGACCAGCCGAAGCCGAAGACGATCGCCATGATCACCGCGAGCTTGCCCTGCAGCGAGTGGGTCGAATGCAGTTCGCGACGCTCCTCGCCGAACGAGGCACGCATCCTCGCGCGGAGACCGGCCGCCCACGGGGCGCCGTGCTCAGGCGTGATGCCCACATCCAGCCGCACCGAGCTCCAGACGTACCAGAGCTGCAGCACGAGGATCGCGCCGAAGACGACCACCGACCGCGCGTAGAAGAAGCCGTGGTTGAACCAGGTCTCCTTCTCGGGGATGAGTTCGCCGGTGCCGACGAGGTCCCACCACGGATAGATGTGCGACCGGCCGCCGAACACGATGACCAGCAGGCCGACCGCCGCGAACGGCAGGAAGGCCGCATAGCCCTCGAGGAAGCGGATCACGCCGCGCGACCAGCGCGCGGTGGTGATGCGCTGGACGGCCGAGAACATGACGGCCGCCGAGGCGATGGTCGTGAAGAAGAGCCAGTTGACCAGGAAGGCCTGCCAGGCGCGCGCCTCTCCGGTCGCGGCACCGACCACGAAGAGCAGCATGCCGATGATGCCCATGACGAGCCCACCCCGCTTGGCCGCGGCCGGCATCGACTTGGACTGCAGCACGCCGATGAACTGGTCGCGCGGCGGGGAGTAGTGCTGCTGGCCGCTCATGGATGGCCTCCGGTGTTCCCTTCCGGCTTCGCTGCCTCGGCCGGCTTCTCTGCCTTGGGCGTGATGCCCGTGGTGCTCGGCTTCAGGTACGCGGACGGCACCGTCGGCCCCACCGCGGAGTAGCCGGGCAGCTTGTCGCCGGTCTGGCCGGGGAATCCGACCGGGCCGGTGGCGACCGGGTAGCGGCCCTGCAGGCCGCGCAGGTAGTTGATGACGTCCCAGCGCATCGCCTCGGGGATGCGATTCTGCGGCGGCATGAGACCGCGGCCGTTGCGCAGCATGCCGAAGATGTAGCCGTCGGTCCGGGCCTGGGTCGCGGCGGCGTTGATCGCGGGGACGAACGCGTAGGCGGGATTCAACTGGGGCATCCCTCCCTTGCCGTCGCCGAGGTCACCGTGGCAGACGGCACAGTTGATCTGGAAGAGCTTCCGCCCGTTCGCGAGCGAACGCTCGTCCGCCGCGACCGGATTCTGGACGCCGGACATCGAGTCGACCGTCGGCGGCATGGGGGCGTAGGAGACCTGCCACGACGCGACGGCGATGCCGTTCGTCGGCACCGAGCCCTGCGGATTGCCGCGGAACGGGATCAGCTGGCCGGCGGCCGTGTCGGTCGAATAGACCTGCCAGGTGCCCACGGACGGTTGCTGCTTCATGTCGGTGAGCCACTCCTCCTGCGTGCACGCCCCGAAGAGGAGCGGCAGCGCGAGTGCGGCCATGAGACGCAGGTTCTCAGCTCTCACCGCGCACCTCCACCGCACCATGACGGCGCAGGATCGCCTCGACCTCGGCGAGCTTCTCGGGGGCGCATTCGCACCAGACCCCGTAGTTCGCGCCGCTGAACCGCGGGTCGTACCCGACGGTCATCGTGAGGCGCGGGATCCCCGCCAGGTAGAACATGCCGAACACCGTGGAGAGCGCACCGACCATGACCATCACCTCGAACCCGAAGACCGTGTAGGGGATCCAGGTCGAGATCGCCTTGCCGCCGACGACCAGCGGCCAGTAGTTGGAACCCCAGATCGCGAGCCAGTACCCGAAGATCGCGCCCGAGAGCGCCCCCACGAGCGTGAACTTCCGCACCGGCGAGGGCGGCGGCTCGATCGCGTGCTCGAGCTCGTGCCGCGGGGTCGGCGTGTAGGCCGTGAGGTCCCCGAGCCGCTTGTGCTTCAACTCCTCGATCGCTTCCACGGTGCTGTCGAGCTCCGCGAAGACGCCGATCATTCCGCGCATCATCTCAGTGCCCTCCGTGATGGTGCGGGTCCTTGTGCTTCATCTTGGGCGGGACGATCTCCTTGATCTCGGCGAGCGCCATCACCGGCAGCTGCTTGACGAAGAGCAGGAACCACATGAAGAACCAGCCGAACGACCCGATCAGGAGCCCGTAGTCGACCCAGGTGGGCACGTAGCTCGACCACTGCCAGGGCTCGACGTCGTGCGAGAGCGACGGCACCACGATCACGAACCGCTCGAACCACATGCCGATGTTGATGAAGATCGACAGGATGAAGAGCCAGGTCGGGTTGCGGCGCAGCTTCTGCGAGAAGAGCGAGAGCGGCAGGATCATGTTGCAGGTGAGCATGATCCAGGCGGCCCACCACCACTGCCCGAAGACGCGGTTCCAGAAGTAGTCCTGCTCGTACTGCACGCCGCCGTACCACGCGATGAAGAACTCGGCGATGTAGGCGCAGCCGACCACGAGGCTCGTGAAGAGCACCATCTTCGCCGAGGCGTCGAGGTGGTTGAGCGTCACGTAGTGCCGGAGGCCGAACCAGCGGCGCATCGGGATGATGATCGTCCACACCATCGCGAAGCCGGAGAAGATGGCGCCGGCGACGAAGTAGGGCGGGAAGATCGTCGTGTGCCAGCCGGGCGCGATGCCCATGGCGAAGTCGAACGACACGACCGAGTGCACCGAGAGCACGAGCGGCGTGGAGAAGGCCGCGAGGAACAGGTAGGCGCGGGCGAAGTGACGCCATTCGCGCTCGCTGTTGCGCCAGCCGAAGCTCAGCGCGGCGAGGATCTGCTTGCGGAGCGGATTCGTCTCGCGGTCGCGGAGCACCGCGATGTCGGGGATGAGCCCGACGAAGAGGAACGTGGTCGAGATCGTCAGGTAGGTCGTGATCGCGAAGACGTCCCACACGAGCGGCGACTTGAAGTTCGGCCAGAGCAGCCGCCAGTTCGGGTACGGGATCAGCCAGAAGAACTTCCAGGGCCGGCCGATGTGGATGATCGGGAAGAGGCCCGCGGTCATGACCGCGAACACCGTCATCGCCTCGGCGGCGCGGTAGATCGTCGTGCGGAAGCCGGCGCGGAACAGGTAGAGGATCGCCGAGATCAGCGTGCCGGCGTGTCCGATACCGACCCAGAACACGAAGGTGATGATGTAGACGCCCCACATGACCGGCGGGTTGTAGCCGGCGACGCCGAGTCCCTCATGGATCTGGTACGACCAGGACGCGATGCCGAACGCGAGGCAGGTCAGGGCGATCAGGAGCCCGGCGAACCAGGCCTTGGTCGGCTGGAGGATCTGCAGGATCTCGCGGTCGACCTGCTCGTAGTCCTTGACCGCGGGGAGCTGCACGTCGGCCGACGCGATGTTCGGCCGGCGCGGCTCGTCGGGATGCGCGAGGGTTGCCATGGTCCGCGCCCCCTTACGCCGTGGCCGACGCCGACGGCGCCGGATGATTGACCTTCTTCAAGTAGACCACCGCCGTGAAGGTGTTGAGCTCCTCGAACACGTGGTACGCCCTGCGGTCCTTCGCCCACTTGGCCACCGACCAGTTCTCGTCGGCCGCATCGCCGAAGACGATCGCGCGCGACGGACAGGCCTGCGCGCACGCCGTGGTGAACTCGTCGACGTGGAGATCGCGCTGCTCGAGCGAGGCGCGGTTCTCGCCCTCCTTGATGCGCTGCACGCAGAACGTGCACTTCTCCATGATGCCCTTGTTGCGCACCGTGACGTCGGGATTGAGCTGCCAGTGCAGCGGCTCCGGGAAGGCGTACTGCGTGCGCGACGGGTCGCCGTACCCGAACCAGTTGTAGTACCGGACCTTGTAGGGGCAGTTGTTGGAGCAGTACCGCGTGCCCACGCAGCGGTTGTAGACCTGGACGTTCAGGCCGTTCGGTGCGTGGTAGGTCGCGTAGACCGGGCAGACGGGCTCGCAGGGCGCGTTGCCGCAGTGCTGGCACATCATCGGGATGAAGCGCGTCTCGAAGTCCGGGTGCTCCGGATCGAACTTCACGTCCTTCGGCTCGCGATCGAGTTCCCAGTAACGCTCCAGGCGGATCCAGGCCATCTCGCGCGAGCGCGTGATGTTGGCGCCGAAGCCGGTGCGGTCGGGGAGCACCTGCGCGCCCTGCCACGACGCACCCACCGTCGGGATGTTGTTCTCGGCGTAGCAGGCCGTGACGCAGGCCGAGCAGCCGGTGCACTTGGAGAGGTCGATCGTCATCGCCCAGCGGCGACGGGCCGCACCCGACCAGTGGTTGGGGTCGTACTGCCCCTTGTCCTTGCTGTCGGGGACGCCCAGGTCACCCTGCGCGTCGTTCGCGACCGGCGAGCGGAGTCCCGGAAGGAACTCGGTGCTCGCCTGCCCTTCGAACCGGTGCGGATGTTCTTCCTCGCCGGCGAGCAGCGCCGGGAGCGCGATCGCCTGCGCGATGCCGCGACCATGCTGACGGCCCGAGCCTTCGATGGTGACGATCCGCTGGTTGCCGCTCGCCTTCGTGACCGTCGCCTTGGTGTTGCTCAGCGCCGCCGCGCCGGAGCGCGCGTCCTCGCCACCGGCGAGCAGCGTCCAGGCGTTCTCGCCCGCGAGCGCATAGCGACCCGCACCGGTGTGACCGCGGCCGACCTGCACCGCGATCGTGTCGGGGCGGATGCCGATGTAGACGAAGGCCGGCGCGGTGAGTTCTCCGGCGGCCGTCTTCACCGTGACCATGTCGCCGTCGACGACGCCGATCGCCAGCGCCGTCTCGGCGTGCATCTCGACGACCGTCTGCCAGACGATCTTGGTGACCGGGTCCGGCAGCTCCTGCAGCCACGGCTTGTTCGCGCCGCGCCCGTCACCGAGCGTGGGCGAGGGATACGTGATCAGATGATAGGCGCCGTCCTGCGCACCCGGCGCCGCCGGCCGCGCCGCAGCGCGCTGCGCGGTCCGCGAGGCGGAACCGCCCGCCATCATCGCGGTGGGGAGCGCGTCCTTGAGGGCGGCGTTGCCGCCGACACGGCTCGCGATCCAGCCGCGATAGTCGTTGAAGGCGAAGCGCGCCGCCATGGTCTGGTCGCCCTTCGCGATCGCCAGGAGCACGTCGCCCGTGGACCGCGAATCGAACACCGGGTCCATGGTGGGCTGCTGGAGCGAGAGCAGGCCGCGCGTCGGTTCGGCGTCGCCCCAGCTCTCGAGGGCATGATGGTCGGGCAGGATCAGGTCGCAGAGCGAGGTGGTGTCGTCGGGCACGCTCGAGAACGAGACCTTGAACGGCACCTTGGCCAGCGCCGTCGCGAACCCGACGGCGGGGGCCGTGGTGTAGGCCGGATTCGCGTGGCGCACGATGAACATCGGCACGTCGCCGGCGTTCATGCGGCCGGCGAGTTCGCGCATCTCGGCGTGTCCGGCGACGCCCTCGAAGGCGAGATAGCCCTCGGCCGTCTTGATCGTCCGCCCGACGTTCCCGCGCTGCTTGTTGAGCTCGGCGACCGCCGAGGCGAGCTCACCCGCGTCGGCACCGTAGCCGCCGGAGAGGATCGCACTGGCACCCGCGCCGCGGATCTCGGCGGCGAGCCCCTCGAGCAGCTTCACTCCCACGCCGGCCGCTTCGGCCGCGGCGGCGATCGTCCCGCGCCCGAGCAGGGCGTTCACGATCGCGAGCTCCGTGCCCGGCCGCGCGGGGATCCACTGATCGGCGTTCAGGCCGGTGAGCGAGCGGCGCGCGCCGACGTAGATGAAACGCGGTGCGCCCTCGACCTTGCCGCGCGCCTCGGAGAAGGCGAGCTGCTGCGGGACCGGCAGTCCCCATCCGTCGAGGAAGTCGGCGCTGAACGAGACGATGAGCGAAGCCGCGCTGAAGTCGATCCGCGGCCAGGAGGCGCCGTACGCCGCCTTGTTCGCCTGCGCGACCGCGACCGGGGCCTCGGCGTCGTAGCTGTGGTGCGGTGCGATGCCGTAGCCGCCGAGCACGCTGTCGAGGAAGGCCGGGAACGAGCCCTGCTCGTGCTGATTGACCACCGCGACCTTGGCACCCTGCCCGCGGCTCTTCACCTCGCCGAGCTTCGTGGCGAGGGTCTGCATCGCCTCGGTCCAGGTGATGGCGACGAACTTGTCGCCCTCGCGCTTCATGGGGCCGCGGAAGCGATCGGGATTGTAGAGCCCCTGCAGGCCCGACTGGCCGCGGGCGCAGAGCGCTCCCTGGTTGACCGGGTGCTGCGGATTGCCCTCGGCCTTGATCGCGCGTCCGTCACGGACCTCGACGATGAGGCCGCACCCGGCCGCGCACTCGCGGCAGGTGGTGGCGTAGTAGTTGGAGACGCCCGGCGTCGTCTGGTCGGGCGAGACGAGATAGGGGATCAGCTTCTCGACGTCACCCGAGGAGCAGCCGACGGCAGTCGCGGCGGCGCCGGTGACGGAGAGGACCTTGAGGAAGTCGCGGCGCTTGACGCCGGACGACTGTTCCTTGGTATCAGGGGTCATCAGGCGATCCTAGTAGTGGCAGGTGGCGCAGTCGTACGTCGCCTTCTTGCGCGGCAAGGCGAGCGTGGCGGAGTCGGGCTCGTAGCCCGCTGCGCGCACCCCTTCGGCGGGGGAGTAACCG
>JAIOPJ010000006.1 GCA_021413975.1 Gemmatimonadota bacterium | reverse complement strand
AAGCGCTCTATCACCAGTTGGCCCGCCGGTTGGATGCGGCGGGTGTGCCTCCCACGGAGAAAGGGAACTAGTCATGGCCACCGAGATCGTGCTCGACCCACGCGTCGCCCGCTCGCCCGCGTACGGTGGACTCACCGAGGTCATCGCGCAGGAGACGCGTGGCCTCGAGGAGTTCGCCGAGGTGCTCGAGCGCCAGCGGGTCGCCGTATCGAATGGCGACCGCGCCGCGCTCGATGCGAGCGTCGAGGACCTGGACCGCCTGCTGCTGCGGCTCGCCAAGCTGCGCGAGCAGCGCCAGATGATGGTGGACAGCCTGTCGGGCGACCGCGGGCTCGCGCTGGGGGATTTCCTGGCGCGCTTCGGCGAAGGGCTGCCGTTGCCGATCCGCTATGCGCATCGTGCGCTGCGGCACGCGGCCGAGTTGGCTGCGCGGGCCTCGCGCATCAACAGCGTGGTGCTGCGCCGCGTGCTCGACTCCGAGCGCGCATTCCTGCAGTCGCTGTTCACCGACGGGCCCGCCGTGGGGTACCCCGGCGCCACGCCCGCGCCGCCCGCGGGATTCCTGCTCGACCGACAGGGGTGATGCCATGTCGCTCTCCAGTCTGCTCAGCATTGCACGCTCGGCGCTGCTCACGCACAAGCGCGCCATGGAAGTCACCGCGAACAACGTGGCGAACGCGCAGACCCCGGGCTACAGCCGTCAGCGCCTGGAGTTGAAGCAGCAGGGCGCGGTGTGGACCGCCGACGGTCTGATCGGCCGCGGCGTGACCTCGGGCTCGGTGACGCGCGCGCGCGACCAGTTCTATGACGCCTCGTTCCGGCGCGAGAACGGACTGTTCTCGCAGTCCTCCACGCTGCGTGATGGGCTCCGCCAGATCGAGGACGCCATCGGCGAGCCCTCGAACACCGGGCTCTCGGCGGCCATGGACCGGTTGTTCCATTCGTTCTCGGATCTCGCGAACGATCCCGCCAGCCCTGCGGCGCGCGACCTGGTCGTGCGCGCAGGGGATCAGTTCGCCACGCAGATGAACCAGCTGGATACCCGCGTGCTCACGGCGGGTTCGGATGCGCAGGCGCGGCTCGATGCCGAGGTGAAGCAGGTCAACGAACTCTTGCGGCAGATCGCGAACCTGAACCGCGACATCCTCGCCGCCGGCGGTTCAGGGGCTGTGGATCTGCAGGATCAGCGCGACCTCGCCATCGATGCGCTGTCGCAGATGATGACCGTGCGCGTGGTCAAACATGACGATGGCACCGTGACGGTGATGGGCGAGGAATCGAACCTCGTCGACCGTGTGATCCCCACGCAACTCTCGCTCACGAACGCCTCGCCGAACCTGGGGATCGTGGACTCCGGCGGTGTGCCGTTGTCGCGGGTGGGCGGAAGCATGGGCGGTGCGCTCGAGATCATCAATAGGGTCGTGCCCGACCTGCGCACGCAGTTGGACGCGCTCGCCGAGAACCTGGTCACCGAGATGAATGCCATCCATCGCAACGGCTTCACCGCGACCGGCGCGACGAATACCGATTTCTTCGACTCCGGCCTCCTGACCGCTGGCTCGATCACGCTGGCGTCACCGTTGCGGGTGTCGAGTTCCAACGTGGCGGCCGGTGGCTCGGCACGGCCGGGCGATGGCTCCATCGCGCTCCGGCTCGCGCAGCTCGGCAGCGCAGGCATCGGCGGGCTGGCCGGCCGCACGTTCCGCGACTACTACTCCGGGGTCGCGGCAGGCGTGGGTCTGGCCGTCGATGGCGCCTCGACCGATGCCGAGGTACAGCAGGCGCTCATGGATCAGGCGGATCAGCAGCGCACCGCCGTGAGTGGCGTGTCGGTCGACGAGGAGATGGTCAACCTGATCTCGCAGCAGCAGGCCTTTGGTGCCGCAGCGAAGATCGTGACGATCGCCGACGACATGATGAAGACGATCCTGCAGACGATCTAGCCGCACGCTCACAGCCGCTACGACGGGCCGCCTCGTGCGACGGGGCGGCCTGAGTCGTCCTAGCGGCGCTGGATCGCCACCCCGCGGTACATGGGCTCCTGACCGTGGCGGCGCACGATCACCTCGAGCGCGGTGGTCGACAGTACCGTGCCGCGCGACAACAGCTTCATGCCGCTGTCGGTGTAAAGGTCCTCGGCCAGCACCATGCCCACCTGTAACTCGGGCACCGGCAGGTAGAGCCTCACACCCGCGCTCTTGGGCGCGCCCGCGGTCTCCAGCGTGGCGCGCAGGTGCACGATCACGAGCGGGTCGTACAGCGTGCCCGCCTGTTCGGCGAAGCGCTCGAGGATCTGCGCCTGCGTGCCGCCGTTGGGCAGTGTGCGCAAGAGCTCGTAGTCCTGGACCGCGCGCAGGATGCGTGACCGCATGGGGATCTGGCCGCTCATGAGGTGCCCGGGATGCCCGGTGCCGTCCCAGTTCTCGTGCACGCCGGTCAGCAGTTCCACCGCCTGCGCGAGCTCGGGGAACGGTTCGAGCAACTGCGAGGCCGCCTGCGTGATGGACCACTCCCACTGCGGCTCGCCCGGTGTGCCCACGACGCCCGCGGGGATCGCCAGCCGGCCTACATCGCGCAGGCGTGCGGCCAGATTGAGCGAGGGCAGCATGTCGTCGGGGATGCCGAAGCGCTCGGCCACCTGGAGCGACAGCTCGGCCACGTGTGCAGAGCGCTCGGCCGAGCCGGGGAAGTGGCGGTCGATCATGGTCAGGATGAGCCCGGACAGGCGCTGCACCTGCGCCGACGTGGCTTCGCGCAGGCGCGTGACCTCGCGGCCCACATCATGCGCTTCGCGCCGCGCGCGGCCGAGCAACAACACCAACCGGAGCGCCTCCTG
>JAIOPJ010000032.1 GCA_021413975.1 Gemmatimonadota bacterium | reverse complement strand
CCACACGCGGCGTCGCTGCGTCAGACTTTCGTCCATTGCGCAATATTCCCCACTGCTGCCTCCCGTAGGAGTCTGGGCCGTGTCGCAGTCCCAATGTGGCTGGCCATCCTCTCAGACCAGCTACCCGTCGTAGCCTTGGTGGGCCATTACCCCGCCAACTAGCTGATAGGCCGCGAGCGCCTCGATTTGCCCCGGAGGTTTCCTCACCAGACGATGCCGTCCAGTGAACGTATGCGGTATTACCCGGCCGTTGGGCCGGCTATCCCCCACAAATCGGAAGCTTGCTCACGTGTTACGCACCCGTTCGCCGGTTGCCCTTGCGGGCCCCCTTGACTTGCATGTGTTAAGCACGCCGCCAGCGTTCGTCCTGAGCCAGGATCAAACTCTCCAATGAGAATCCAATAGGCTCTCCCGAATCGCTGTCACGCTGTCACGCATGACAGCGTCATTCGGAATCACAAAATATATGTTCAGGTCTAAACTCTCCCCTCGCCCCCGAACGGGACCAGGATCATAGAGTCCGCCTCGCACACTTTGCGATATCTCTCTCAACTCGATTTTCAATCAGCGTTCGTTTGCTCGGCAGCGTTTCCGCGCCAGCCTCCAAGAATACCACACGATTCTGTCGGCGTCAAGGGGCGATTCAAACTTTCTTGCCCCGTTTCACGCGAGAGCGTCGCCGCTCCCTCCCAACTCATCGTGCCCTGCCCCATTTAGGGGAAGGACGCGAACAATAGCGGGGGAAAATCACAAACGCAAGGGGCACCGCTCCGGGGGCTCACGGACGCGCGCACCGGACTCCGAATCGCGCAGCACCGTCGGAACCCTCGCGCGCACGCGTGACCTCGCCCTCCCGCTCTCACGCGCGCGCTCCCTCGCGCGCGATACCTCGCGCGCGCGCGCGATCCCACACCGGTGGCGACTGCGCACTCGAGATCGCGCTCACACGTGCACGCACTCACAGCGCACGCCTACGCCGCTCCCCCGCGAGCACCACGTCGCACACCACGCCGCACACCACGTCGCACACCACATCGCTCACCACGTCGCACAGCACGTCGCACCGCACGCCGACCGACACGCCGAACAACACGCCGACCGACACGCCGCGTACCACGGCGCACCGAGCGTTCGCGCGTCGCCACGCGCGCACCCGAGCCGATTCGACATCCAAACACGGTCGCCGGGAAATGACGAAGGGCCCCGGCATTCGCCGAGGCCCTTCGAAGATGCGCCCTGAAGGAATCGAACCTTCAACCTAGTGATTAAGAGTCACTTGCTCTGCCAATTGAGCTAAGGGCGCGCTATACGACCTATCCACGTGAGGCGCGCCAGGAGGGACTCGAACCCCCGACCCACAGCTTAGAAGGCTGTTGCTCTATCCACCTGAGCTACTGGCGCTTCAAACAATGCCGTGTCACTCCTGCCATCGCTCTCTCGCGACCGAATCGGGGCGGCCGGATTCGAACCGGCGACCTCCTGCTCCCAAAGCAGGCGCGATACCGGGCTACGCTACGCCCCGTGAACCGGTGGAACTCTAGTGGACCGCATGCGCGCGGTCAACTGCGCGGCGACAATCGGCGTGCCGTCGGCACGGAGCCCGATCAACCGGCACGAGGCGCCGCACGAGGGACGAGGCGCTCCAGCAGCGCGCGGAACGCGCGCCCCCGATGACTCACGCGCGCCTTCGCCTCGCGCGTCGCGTCGCCGAAGGAGCACTGCAAGTCATCGCTCCAGAAGAGCGGATCGTACCCGAAGCCCCCCGTTCCGCTCGGCGCCGTGAGGATCCGACCCCGGCACTCGCCGCGCGCGCTCCACTCGCGCCCGCCGTCGGTGCAGACGACGACGCAGACGTACCCGGCCGTCCGCGCCGCAGCAGGCCCGAGTCGCGCGAGCAGATGCGCGTTGTTCGCCGCTTCGAGCGCGGCGCCGTTCGCGCCGCTTCCCGACCAACGCTTGCTGTGGACGCCGGGTGCGCCGCCGAGGGAGTCGACCGCGAGGCCGGAGTCATCGGCGACGACGAGGGCGCCGGGGAGCTTCGACGAGAACCACCGCGCCTTGGCGCGTGCATTCTCCTCGAAGGTGTCGAACGTCTCGAGCGCGTCCTCCTCGGGATCCTCGGCCGCGAGTCCGACCGACGCGAGGTCGTCGAGCGCGATGCCGGCCTCGAGGAACATCGCACTCAGCTCGCGCAGCTTCCCCGGATTGCGCGTCGCGAGCACGACGCGCGCGGGAGCCACCGCGGGCGCGTCGCCCACCTCAGGCGATGCCGAGCGCGGCGCGTTGCGCCGCGTCGAGCGCGCGGATCCCCTCGGTCGCGAGATCGAGCAGCCGGTCGAGCTCGCCACGTGCGAACGTCCCGTTCTCGCCCGTGCCCTGGACCTCGACGAAACGGCCCTCGCTGCTCATCACGACGTTCGCGTCGACCTCGGCGCGCACATCCTCCTCGTACTCCAGGTCGAGCACCGGCGTGCCGTCGACGACGCCGACGCTCACCGCCGCCACGCGTCGCTTGACCGGCGAGACCTTGAGGCGCTTGGTCGTGACCATCCAGTCGAAGGCATCGCAGACCGCGACGGCCGCGCCGGTGATCGCTGCGGTCCGCGTGCCGCCGTCGGCCTGCAGCACGTCGCAATCGACCTTGAGCGTGAACTCGCCCCACTTGAAGTCGTCGAGCATGGCGCGCACGCTGCGTCCGATCAGCCGCTGGATCTCCTGCGTGCGCCCACCGACCTGCCCGCGCTCGCGTTGCGTGCGCGTATGAGTGGCGCGCGGCAGAATCGCGTACTCCGCCGTGAGCCACCCCTCGCCCCTCCCCTTCTTCCAGCCCGGCACGCCGTCCTCGACGCTCACCGCGCAGAGGACGCGCGTATCGCCGAACGAGACGAGGCACGAGCCTTCGGCGTTCGGCACGGCACCGCGCGCGAGCGCGATCGGACGCAGGGCGTGAGTCGCGCGGCCGGCGGGGCGAACATGGGAGTCAGGCACGGAGTCGTTGGATGATGGAGGTGGTGGATTGGCCGGGCGTGAGCGGGATGATGACGACGCGGCCGCCGCGTGCGCGCACGAGATCGGCACCGACGACCGTGTCGGGCGCGTAGTCGCCGCCCTTCACGATCACGTCCGGCCGCAGCGCGGTGACGAGCTCGAGCGGCGTGTCCTCATCGAACACGACCACGGCGTCGACCGCGGCGAGCCCCGCGAGCACATAGGCACGCTCGGCCTCGGAGCGGACGGGGCGGTCGGGGCCCTTGCCGAGTCGGCGCACCGAGGCGTCGCTGTTCACGCCGACGACGAGCAGGTCGCCCTGGGCGCGCGCACCGGTGAGCACGTCGATGTGCCCCGGATGCAGGAGGTCGAACACGCCGTTGGTGAAGACCACGGTCCCGGACCGGGCATCACGCCAGCGCGCCGCCTCGGCGCGCGGCATGACCTTCAGCCGCGGATCGAGTGGCGCGCTCAGAAGGTCGCCACCACTTCCGGATGGAAGTGGACCTCGCGCACGAAGCCCGGGAACTCCATCACCTGGTAGTACTCGGCCCAGATGCTGATGGTGCCGGCGCGCCGGCGGACGGTGACCTTGCGGGCGGACTCGGGGAGGCCGAGCGAGTCGGCGTAGGTCTGCAGGCGCTTCTTGATCAGGATGTCGCTCCGGTGCGCCGCGAACCGCGCCTCCTGCCGCATCCGGTCCTGGTACTGGTAGAAGTCCCAGTACTTGTTCCCGATGTTCCAGCCGAAGTAGAAGATCGCCCCGAAGAAGACGATCGTGAGGATGCCTCCGAGGGGACCCTTGCCCGCGCGCGATTTCACCATTGCGATTGCGCTCCTTCGATCACGTCGTTGACGATCCGGTCGATCGCCTGCTTGCGGCCCTGGGCCTCGCCGCGGTCGGCGTACTCGCCGTCGGCCTGGATGCCGGTGCGCGTCCAGAGGACCTTCCCGGTCACCTGATCGACGATCTCGATGTCCACATAGACACGGAGCCGGCGGCGCGCCGAGGTCGCCTGATTGGGGTTGGCCGAGAACCCGGCGGCCATGTCGAGGTCGTAGCGGGTGATCTTGCCGCGGACGACGGCGTTGGCCCGCTCCTCCGGCGCATCACGCAGCCCGAGCCGCGACTGCAGCCCGGTCCGGAGCGCATCCTGCAGCTCGCGCGGCAGCTCCGGTGACGAGGTCTCGTTGTCCATCGGCAGGACCGCGAAGGTCCGCACGTGAGGCGGCAACCCACCGCCGGCGAAGCCGTAGAGGCAGCCGGCGACCGGGAGCAGGGCCAGCAGTGCGAGGGCGGAAAGACCGCGACGGACGGGACGCATCACCGATGAAGTCTCACGTGGCGCGTGGCATGGGTCAATCGGGGACTCCGAGGCCGCTCACGAGGAGCTCACGGAAATGCGACGGCATGGCGACCGGGCGGCCCTCCGGCGAGATCGAGATCAGCATGGTCGATGCGGAGGCGAGCCGGACACCGTTCGGCTCGCCCGGAGCGGCGACGCGGACGAGTTCGTACCCGAAGGTCACGCTCCGCGACTGCGTCGCGGTGAGCCGGGTCTCGATGCGCACGATGTCGTCGTAGCGCGCGCTCGCATGGTACCGCAGCTGCGCGTCGGCGACCGCGAGTCGGACGCCCTGCCGTTCCATCTCGGCATAGGTCACACCGAGCTGCCGGATGAAGTCCGTGCGCCCCACCTCGCACCAGACGAGGTAGTTCGCGTGGTAGGCGACTCCCATCTGGTCCGTCTCGGCGTAGCGCACGCGCACTTCGGATGCCGTCATCATCGGGGCGAGTCTACCGGGCGCGGACGCCCTTTGTAAAGGGTGAGGGAGCGCGGTACCATTCCCCGATGCTCCCTGCTCCCTGTTATGTACTCTCCGACGCGCACTTAGGTGCCGCGCCCGCCGATGTGGAGCGCGACCTGCTCGGGCTCCTGCGGTCCCTCCCTGGGGATGCGCGATCGCTGGTGATCAACGGGGACCTGTTCGACTTCTGGTTCGAATGGCGGCATGCGGTGCCCCGCGCGGGGGTGCGTGTGCTGGGTGAGCTGGCCCGGATCCGCGAGAGCGGGATCCCCGTTCTCTGGATCGCGGGGAACCACGACTGCTGGGGTGGAGGGGTCCTGCGCGACGATCTCGGCCTCGACTACCACGTGGGCCCGTGGCGCGGCCTGGCGGGCGGCTGGGACACGCTCATCGAGCATGGGGACGGACTGCGCGAGAAGGAGGATGCGCCCTATCGCAAGCTGCGCACGGTCCTCAGGCACCCGTGGTGCGTGACGCTCTTCCGCTGGCTGCATCCGGACCTCGGCACCTGGATCGCGCTGCGGAGCTCGCACACGAGCCGGAACATGCGTCCGCGCGATGGAGGCGAGGGCCTGCGCCGCGTCGCGCACGAGCGCCTCGGCAGTCCGGCATCGCCGGAACTCCTGATCTTCGGACACTCGCACGTGAGCACGCTCGAGCGGGTGGGACGCGGGACCTTCGCGAACCCGGGAGCGTTCATGGACGCGCCGACCTTCCTGCGGATCGTGCCGGAGCGCGTGGAACTGCGGCGATGGAGCGCCGAGGGCAGCACGGTGGAGGGCGCGATCGAGCGCGCGCCCTAGCGGAACGAGACGCTGGCCTGGACGAGCGTGCCCGCCGGCGTCTGGCGGATCGCCACCTTGCCCGGCAGGTCCCAGAGCTGCGCCGCGACGAAGGCATCGGCGCCCGCGAACAGATGGTTGAAGATCATGACGGCCAGCCAGTCCTCGTAGTGGAGCCGGCGGGTACGCACGTAGGCGTCGTCGTAGCGCGGCACGCTCCACGCGGCCACCTCGGGCTTGCCGTTCGCCCCGATGACCGGGAGACCGGTCGTCGCGTTCACGTTGTACCGCAACGGGATCGAGTCGCCGGAGAATCGGCGCGCGATGCGGTAGTCCTCGGCCGAGCGGTGGACGAGGACGAGCGCCGAGACCTCGATCAGGAAGAACATGCCACCGGCGTAGCCGCGGTCGAGCTTGGCCTGCCCCGCCCCGGGCACCATGAGCGAATAGAGGAACGCCTGCCGCGGCGTGATCGGAGGACCGAGCGAATCGGTGACCGGGGCGCGCCGACGGCGCACCGGGGCGGTCGCCGCCTCGGGCGCAGCCGGCAGAGGGCGCTGGACCCCGGCGCGTACGCTGTCGAGCTGTTGCGCTCCCGCCCGGGAAGGCGGGAACGCGACCAGCGCCGCCGCGCACGCGCACACCGCGATCCGCGCGATGGCGGCGCGGCGGGTGGAGTGCTGCGGTGCGGTGTTGAGGTTTGGGCGCGTGCGCATCGACGTGTGCGACCCGTGAGGATCGTGGAGGTTCCGCTGACGGAGGGACGACGAGAGGAAGATAATCCTCAGCGAGTCCAGACGACGATGAGTCCGCAGACCATGTCGCGTTGGTCGCCCGCGTACTCGCTGGGGATGCTCGCCGGGCCTCCGAAGACCTCGATGCCGTGGATCTCCGGCACGGAAGGCAGGCGTTGCGCGAGATTCACCGGCGACTCGGGGATCAGGACGCCGTCGATCGCGAGACGCATGTAGCACGGCTTGTTGCCTTGCAGGTCCATGGACCGGACGCGGCGCGAGACGGGCAAGACGCCCTCAGGGCCCTCGATCAGTTCGATCGCGCTCACGTTCCGCAGCATCTGCCACGCGTTCACCACGCCGCGCTTCTCGATCTCCTCGCGCGTGATCGACGCCGTCGCGACGCCCGCGCGTCGCCGCGACTCGAACGCGCTGTAACGGGCGGTCTCGTCACCGGCCGCCTCGATGCGCACGGCGTCGAGCAGCGCTCCCTGGATCCGCTCCAACAGGACCTGAGCCGGCGTCCGACCGGGGGCGACGTCGACGACGCCGATGGCGAGGTGGTACCCGGGCATGCGCGCCTCGACGCGCATCGCGCCGAGCGGGAGGTCGGTGAGCAGCGCCTTGCCGAGGGAGTCGGAACGCAGGCGATGCTCCGTGCGAGCGGCATCGATGGCGATGATCTCGGCGCCACTCAGCGCGCGGATCAGCGTGTCGGTGACGGTGAACTCGACCTCGACGCGCAGACGTGGCGGCCCCAGCAGACCGAGTCCGGCGGCGTCCACGCGCGGCCCGCGTGTCGGCAGTCGCACCTGGACGGTGCGCAGCGAATCGCCGCCGACCTCCGCCTCGGCCTTCAGCGGGAGCGAGGCCTCGGCGTCCCCGGCCGGCAGGGCCACCGCGACGCGATAGCGCCCCGGCAACACGAGCGGAAAGAGCGCGACGCCATCGGAGTCCGCCCGGGCGACGTAGTCGGTGCCGTCAAGGCGCACCACGGCGCCGGCGGCAGCGGCGGCCGTTTCTCCCCCCTGCGGCATCAACCGGACCGCGAGCGCGCTGCCCCGCGCACGGAACACGATCGCGCCAGAGCGCTCGACCTGCGTGATCTCGCCACCGACGACCTTCGCACCGCGCAGCCGGATGCTCGACCCCACGACCCGCACCCGACGCCCCGACACCGTGCTCGGCATCACACGCTCGAGTTCGGGCATGCGGATCTGCCAGCGACTCACGAGCCAGACGCCGTCCGGGAGCGGCGTGAACTCCACCCGTCCGCCGGGGTCCGCGGGCTCCGCGGCGGCCGGCAGCCCCGTGAAGGCGAAGTCGATCGAGCGCAGCTCGGCGCTCGCGCGATCGATCCAGAAGGTGCCGACGATGTCACGCCGGCGGAGGGCCGCCGCCACGGGCCTGAACGCGAGCCCGATCAGTCCGGGCTCGCCGCTGGGAGCCTCGGCCAGCTGGAAGCAGTGCGTGCCGGCGAAGGACTCCGAGAGCAGCACCTCGGCGTCCGGCGCGTAGTAGTTCACGCTCACGGAATCCTCGACCACGTACCCTTCGCGCGCGAGCGACTCCGCGTCGCGGCTGCGGAACGGTTGGTCGCTCGGACTCCGCGTGAGGTGGACCACCTGGTCGAGCACGCGACGCCCGGTCGAGTCGATCTGTCGATCATACCGGATCCACTCGGCCACGAGCGATCCGCCGCTCCGCGGCGTCTGCGCGGCGAGCAACGCCTTCCGCGCCTCCTCCCACACGTCGGCGACGCGCTCGCCGCCCTGGTCCCGCGCCCGGCAGTCGTCGGAACGGCGGACGGTGATGGTCGAGAGTCGGACCAGGTCGCGCGCGAGCACGATGCGCACGGTGGCGGTGTCGCCGGCCGCGACGTCGACGGGCGGGACCAGCGTGGGACGGTAGCCGACCCGCAGCGCCCGCACCTCGAAGCGCCCGCCGCGCGGCAGCGGGAGCAGGAACTCGCCGCGCTCGTTGCTCACCGCGCGTGCGACCTCCTTCCCGCGGGCGTCGCTGGCGGCCACGAGCACGCCGACGGCAGGCGCGACGGAGTCCGGCATGGTGACGCGGCCGCGCACGGCCTGCGCGCCCAGCACGCCGGACGTGGACGCGATCGCGAACGCGAGACACAACGCGGCCCGGAACATCATGTGCGGGAAGGTGCGGGACCGATCGGGCCGTCGCAATGCCGGGAGGAGTGGCGGGAGCGTGTGGGAATCGAACCCACCCAGCCCGACGTAGTCAGGCCGCAACGGTTTTGAAGACCGCGGGGACCACCAGACCCCATCCGTTCCCAAGCGCACGCCGTGAGGGCTCGCGCCCGTCAGGTCCTGCGAGTCGAGGAATCTAGCGGCTGCACATTCCTCGGTGTCACCACGATGCGACGGCGCCCGCGGGGCGGGTCTCCGGGGGCGGGTCAAGGCGGACTCGCGCTCCGGGGAACGGGACGACGTGACGTCGCCGGCAGGTCGTGGCGCGGGACACGAACGCGCGCCATAGTTCCCCGGCTCCGGTCGCCATTCCCTGCCCCGGCCGCCGTCGGGTGGGAGGGTCGCGAGAGGACGCGCAGGACGAGGAGCAGGCCGAAACGGCCGAACGGATGACCATGTTCTTGCGAACAGGACTGGAGGAGCATGCCGATTCAGGGTGATGAGGGTCGCCGTACCCTCAGCCGAGCGATCTCGACGCCACTGAATCGCGGCCCTGGAAGCTCATCGTCCGTGCGCTCCGCCGGCGAGCTCGAGGAGGTGCTCCGTCAGCGACTGCGCCTGATGGCTATCCTGCCCGCCGTCGGCCTGACGGTGCTGATGGCGGTCGGACTCGCGGTCAGCTGGAGGCGCTACGTCGCTGCGCCGGCAGAGCTCTTCACCCGCGTGCCGTACTATGGCATCCTCGCGCTCGTGACCCTGTCGTGCAGCGTGGTGGCGATCCTGATGTCGCCCCGGCGCCGCTCGTCGCTCGCGCGCCTTCGCACGATGGAGTGGGTCGGCTTCGCCCCGGTGGTCGTCCTCTTCGCGTTCGTGCTGACGCTCTCGCTCCGCAAGCAGCTCGCCGATCTGGCGGACCACGTCTGGTACTTCGCCATGGCCACGTCCCTGACGTGG
This sequence comes from Gemmatimonadota bacterium, assembly GCA_021413975.1. Classification (GTDB taxonomy): domain Bacteria; phylum Gemmatimonadota; class Gemmatimonadetes; order Gemmatimonadales; family Gemmatimonadaceae; genus Pseudogemmatithrix. The sequence goes on along the minus strand of JAIOPJ010000032.1, from coordinate 3,108 downwards.
GGCGGTGTCATGGTGCAGTACGGCGTGTTCATCCCGAACAGCGGCCGCCGTTGCGCGGCGGCCATGGGCCTGATCGCGATGTGTGCCATGCTGCCCGACGCCGTGCTGCTGGCGAACAGCAGTGTCGATGGGGCCGCCGCCTGGACCTACCTGGCGGTCAAGCTGCAGTTCCTCGGGTACTTCGCCGCGCTCGCGATCTACGGCTCGCATCGCATCGACGTGCTGCAGAAGGATGCGAACGAAGCGCGGATGCTCGGCCAGTACGTGCTCAAGCGACAGATCGGCTCCGGCGGCATGGGCGAGGTCCACCTGGCAGAACACCGGTTCCTGCGCCGCCCGTGCGCGGTGAAGCTCGTGCGCGTGGGCGGCGAGGCCGACGCGCAGGCACTCGCGCGCTTCGAGCGGGAAGTGCAGGTCACCGCGACGCTCACGCACCCGAATGCCGTGCAGATCTTCGACTACGGGCACGCCGAGGACGGCACGTTCTTCTACGCGATGGAGTATCTGCCCGGCCTCTCGCTCGAAGAACTGGTGGACCGCCACGGTCCGCTCCCTGCGGAGCGCGTGACGCACATCCTCGCGCAGCTGTGCGGCGCCCTCCGCGAAGCGCACGGACTCGGGCTGATCCACCGCGACATCAAGCCGGGCAACGTGATCATCTGCGAGCGCGGGGGCACCCACGACGTGGCGAAGTTGCTCGACTTCGGCCTCGTCGCGGCCTTCGCCGCCGACGTCGCGGAGTCACGGATCACGCAGGACGGGCTGCTGCTGGGCACGCCGGCCTTCATGTCGCCGGAGCAGTGCGGCGGTGTCGAGACGCTCGGGCCCGCCAGCGACCTCTACGGCCTCGGCGCGGTGGCGTACTTCCTGCTGACCGGCAAGGTGCTCTTCCCAGGCCGCTCGCCGATGCAGATGCTCGCGGCACACCTCTACGAGATGCCGCTCCCGATGGCGACGCACGGGGTCTCGGTGCCAGCCGATCTCGAAGCGATCGTCTTCCGCTGCCTCGCCAAGCAGCCTTCCGAACGATTCCCCGATGCCGCGCAACTCGAGGCGGCGCTGCGGGACCGCGTCGCGTCCGTCCGGTGGACGGAGCAGCGGGCCAGCGCCTGGTGGCGCGAGCACGGCGGCGTCGCGGGCGTCCGCGCGGCGACCACCTGAACGTGGCGTCCGGCTCACGCTTCGAGCCGGCGCCGTTCAGGCGCGTTCAGGCGAGCGCGATCCTCACACCGCCCAGTGACCGCTCGACGCGGCCGAGCACCACCGCCGACGGCACGGCCCTCCGATATGCCTCGACCTGCTCCGGTGCGAGCGCGACGAGCAATCCGCCCGACGTCTGCGGATCGGTGAGCAGCGACCGCACGTCATCCCCCACGTCGTTCCAATCGACCTCGGGCGAGACCCAGTCGGCATTGCGGCGTGCCCCGCCGGGCAGGTAGCCCGCCGCCAAGGCCTCGCGCGTGCCCGGAAGGAGCGGCACGGCGGCGACGTCGAAGACGATCCGGACGTCGCTCGCGCGCGCGATGTGCAGCGCGTGGCCGAGGAGCCCGAACCCGGTCACGTCGGTGGCACAACGGGCCCCCAGCTCGACTGCCGCGCGCGAGGCCGACGCGTTGAGCGCGCTCATCGACTCGTACAGCGACTCGGCATGCTCGGGCGCGAGTGCGCCCTGCTTCCCCGCGGTCGCGAGGATCCCGGTGCCGATGCGCTTGGTCAGGAGGAGCACGTCCCCCGGCCTGGCGTTGGCGTTGGAGAGGATGCGATCGGGATGCACCCGACCGGTCACGGAGAGCCCGTACTTCAACTCCTCGTCGATGACCGTGTGGCCGCCGACGATGCGCGCCCCTGCCTCGTGCACGGCGTCCTGCCCGCCCTGCAGGATCGCCGTGAGCACCGAGAGCGGCAGCGTCTTCTGCGGGAAGCCGACGATGTTCATCGCCGTGAGCGGTTCGCCACCCATCGCGTAGACGTCCGAGAGCGCGTTCGCGGCCGCGACGCGACCGAACCGGTACGGATCGTCGACGATCGGCGCGAAGAAGTCGACCGTCTGCACGAGCGCGAGATCGTCGGACAGCCGGAAGATCCCCGCGTCGTCGAAGGTCTCTCGACCGACGAGCAAGCGGGGATCGGATTCACGCGGCAGCGGCGCGAGCGCGGCGGACAGGTCACCCGGACCCATCTTCGACGCTCAGCCGGCGCCGCGGGCGTACTGGGTCAGGCGGTGGATGTCGGCTTTCGTCATGGTGGGATGAAGGTAGAAGGATGAAGGATGAAAGATGAACGGCGAGGCGGGGCTCGTCCTTCAACCTTCATCCTTCAGCCTTCATCGTGCGGTCACGGCAGCTTCGCGATCAACTCGACCTCGACGCTCACGCCACGCGGCAGCGCGGCGACCTGCACGGTCGACCGCGCCGGCCGCGCGTCGCCGAGCGCGGCGGCGTAGACCTCGTTGAAGCGCGGGAAGTCGGCCATGTCGTGCAGGAAGACCGTCGTCTTCACGACGTCCTTCCAGGTGGCGCCCGCCTTCGCGAGCACCTCGGCGAGGTTCGCCATGACCTGCTTGCTCTGCGGCACCACGTCGCCGGCCACGACCTCCATGGTCGTCGGGTCGAGCGGGATCTGTCCGGCGGTGAACAGGAAGCCCCCGGCGATGGTCGCCTGGCTGTACGGGCCGATGGCCGCGGGGGCCTTCTCGGTGCTGATGGTCTGGACGGGCATCGCGATCTCCTAGAAGAGGCCCGAGATGGAGCCATCGGGATGGATGGCCATCTTCTCGGCGGCCGGTGCCTTGGGGAGGCCCGGCATGGTCATGATCTCGCCGCACTGTGCGACGAGGAAGCCGGCCCCGGCGACGGGATACACGTCGTTCACCGTCACGCGGAAGCCGGTCGGGCGGCCGAGCTTGGTCGCGTCGTCGGAGAGCGAGTACTGCGTCTTCGCCATGCAGATCGGCGTCTCGGCGAGGCAGATGCTCTCGAGGTACGCGATCGCGCGGTCCGCCTTGGCGCTGTAGTCGGCCCCGTCGCCGCCGTACACCTTCCTCACGATCGTGTCGATCTTCTCCTTGATCGGGAGCTTGGCGTCGTAGATCGGCTTGAAGTCCGACTT
>JAIOPJ010000036.1 GCA_021413975.1 Gemmatimonadota bacterium | reverse complement strand
CGCTACATCGACTCGCTGCCGCAGATCGCGCAGGGGAAGGGGACCACCATCTTCCTTCCGAGCGAAGCGATCGGTGTCCTCGGTGCGGTCGGGGGCATCAAGGAGTTGCTCCGCGGCGCCGGCGGCCTTTCCGCCGAGAAGCCTGCGGTGCCGCGCATCCCCGGCCCCTTCACGGGCCCCGAGGAGAAGTAGTGGCCAAGATCACGCGCGAACGCGCGGAGCGGATCGCCAAGGCCCACCTCTGCCGGCATTGCAGCGAGTACTCGTTCAAAAAGCTCACCACGAAGCCGGCGCCCGAGTCCATCGTCAAGGAACTCGGCGCCGCCTGGATCGTGACGCGGGTCTGCGGCGTGTGCGGCTATCACGGCGAGATCGGCATCCAGGACGACGGCGACATCGTCTTCGAGAGTTGACCCGTGGCGCGCGAGCGACTGCGCCAGGTCCTGGAAGGTGTCTTCGGCGCGCCGGCGCGCGCCCTCTTCGCTCGGCGCACGCGCGAGCAGGCCGAGCGCCTCTTGGAGGGGCGCGGATTGCGCGAGCCGGCCGCGCGCATCGCCGCCCCGCTTGGTGATCTCGTGCAGCGCGGCCCGTTCGAGGGCATGCGCTACCCGCGCCGTCTCGGCGACATCGTGCACCTCGCCAAGCTGCTGGGCGCCTACGAGTGCGAGCTGCACCCGGCCATCGACCTGCTCATCTCGCGTGCGCCCGCACTCGTCGTGAACGTCGGCGCCGGCGATGGCTACTACGCGATCGGGATCGCCCGCCTGCTGCCGGAGGCGAACGTGCTCGCCGTCGATCCCGACCCCCTCGCGGAGCGCGCCTGCCGCGAGGTCGCGGAGCTCAACGACGTGGCGTCCCGCATCCGATGCGCCTCGCGACTCGACGCGGCGGGTCTGCAAGCCGCCCTCACGGACGCCGCACACGCCGGGAGGGGCGCGCAGGCCCCCCGACGCGCACTCTGTGTCGTGGACTGCGAGGGCTACGAGGACGAGCTGCTGGATCCCGCACTCGCCCCCGCGCTCGCGCAGGCGGACATCCTCGTCGAGACGCACGATTTCGCCCGCGCCGGCGTGAACGCGCGGTTGACGGCGCGCTTCGCGGCGACGCACCGTGTGGAACGCATCGCCATCGCCGCGCGCATCGCCAGCGCGTTCCCGGAGCTCGCCGGCGAGTCGCCGGCGACCGCACGCGGCCTGCTTGACGAGTTCCGCCACGTGCCGCAGTCCTGGCTCGTGTTCACCGCACGCACGCGACCCTCCTGAACCACCGTTCCACCACGGCCTCCGTGCCAAGGTCCCATGGCTCCGCTCGACATCCCACGCCTCGCCGCCGGCGACCGCGTCCAGCATGAACTCCTCGTGCGCGAGCGCGACGACAAGGTCACCAAGGGCGGCGATCCCTTCGTCGTCCTCAAGCTCGGCAACTCGTCCGGCGTGCTCGGCGTGAACATCTGGAAGGAGCATGTGCCCCAGATCGAGGGCGTCCGGCCCGGGCAGGTGGTGCAGGTGATCGGGACGATCGAGCTCTACAAGGGCGCGAAGCAGCTCAAGGTCACCGTGCCCCCGCGCGTGGTCGCGCAGGGCGCCGCCAACGCCGACGAGTTCCTGCCGCGCATCTCCGTGAGCGTCGACGAGCTCTGGGCGCGCGTCGACGCCTGGCGCGCCGAGATGAAGGGCCCGCTGCGCCGTGCGATCGACCTCTTCTTCGCCGACGATTCCTTCCGCGAGCGCTTCGCGCGCGCCCCCGGCGCCACCCGCGGGCACCACGCGCTCATCGGCGGTCTCCTGCTCCACAGCTGCGAGGTCGCCAACATCGCGCGCGAGTCGGTGCGCACCATGCGCGGCAACGTCGCGCTCGTCACCGCGGGCGCGCTGCTGCACGACATCGGCAAGGTCGAATCATACGCCATCCAGCTCTCCGGCTTCGAGAACACGCAGGCCGGCCATCTCATGGGACACATCGTGCTCGGGTCCCTCATGTTCGAGGAACGCGTCCGCAGCCTGCCGGCGGGGACGCTCGGCGAGTCGCAACGCCTGGAACTGCACCACTTCATCCAGTCGCACCACGGCATCCTCGAGTACGGTGCCGCCGTCCGCCCCATGACGCTCGAGGCGGAGATCCTCCACTTCGCCGACCAGTCGTCCGCCAAGGGCAACGACTTCAGCGAGGCGGTGCAGGATGCGGAGCTGTTCCCCACCGACGACCTCGAGTTCTCCGCCAAGCGCAGTTGGCGGCTCGAGCGTAGGGTCTGGAAGCGTACCCACAGCTGGGAGTGACCCATGCCGCGCCCGGTCCATCCCGAGATGCGCGTCGGCGTCACCGACACCGAAGGCAGCATCCCCGGCCTGATGCGTCCCGACCCCTCAGCCAGGTAGTTTTCCGGTCATGACGACGATCCGCCAAGACGACCTCATCCAGTCCATCGCCGACGCGCTGCAGCACATCTCGTACTACCATCCGCTCGACTACATCCACGCGCTCGCGGACGCGTACGAGAAGGAGCAGGGTCCGGCCGCCAAGGACGCGATCGCGCAGATCCTCACCAACTCGCGCATGTGCGCCGAGGGGCACCGCCCCATCTGCCAGGACACCGGCATCGTCGTGGTCTTCCTCAAGGTGGGCATGGATGTCCGCTGGGACGCGACGCTCTCCGTGCAGGAGATGGTCGACGAGGGCGTCCGGCGCGCGTATCTGCTGCCGGAGAACGTGCTGCGCGCCTCGATCGTCTCCGACCCCGCCTTCACGCGCAAGAACACGCGCGACAACACCCCGGCCGTGGTCCACTGCGAGATCGTCCCCGGCGGCACGGTCGAGGTCAAGCTCGCCGCCAAGGGGGGCGGGTCGGAGAACAAGTCCAAGTTCGCCATGCTCAACCCGAGCGATTCCATCGTCGACTGGGTGATGAAGACCGTCCCGACCATGGGCGCCGGGTGGTGCCCGCCGGGCATGCTCGGCATCGGCATCGGCGGCACCGCCGAGAAGGCGATGCTCATGGCGAAGGAGTCGCTCATGGAGCACATCGACCTGGCGCAGCTCAAGCAGCGCGGGCCGAAGAACAGGATCGAGGAGCTCCGCATCGAGCTGCACGACAAGGTCAACGCCCTCGGCATCGGCGCGCAGGGACTGGGCGGTCTCTCCACCGTGCTCGACGTGAAGATCTTCGACTACCCCACCCATGCGGCGTCGAAGCCCATCGCGATGATCCCCAACTGCGCGGCCACGCGTCACGCGCACTTCACGCTCGACGGTTCCGGCGCGGCCTCGCTGCCCGTGCCCAGGCTCTCCGACTGGCCCAGCGTCACCTGGAAGCCGGACGTGAACGCCAAGCACGTCGACCTGAACACGCTCACGCCGGCCGAGGTCGCGACCTGGAAGGCCGGCGACCGCCTGCTGCTCCACGGCAAGCTCCTCACCGGCCGCGACGCCGCGCACAAGCGCATCGCCGATCTCTATGCCTCCGGCGAGGGACTCCCCGCCGGCGTCGACTTCACCAATCGCGTCATCTACTACGTCGGACCCGTGGACCCGGTGCGGGACGAGGCGGTCGGACCCGCCGGCCCCACGACCGCGACGCGCATGGACAAGTTCACCGAGATGATGCTGCAGAAGACCGGATTGATCGCGATGATCGGCAAGGCCGAGCGCGGTCCCACGGGGCTCGAGGCGATCCGCAAGCACAAGGCCGCTTACCTCATGGCCGTCGGTGGTGCCGCATACCTCGTCTCCAAGGCCATCCGTTCTTCTCGTGTGGTCGCGTTCGCCGATCTCGGCATGGAAGCGATCTACGAGTTCGACGTGGAGGAGATGCCCGTCACGGTGGCGGTCGATGCCGCCGGCAGCAACGTCCACGAGACGGGCCCGCGCGAATGGCAGGAACGGATTCGATCACTCCCTGTCCTGGCCGGTTGACTCGGCCCTCCGTTCACCCTCCACTGGCGGCCGACCGAAGGTGGTCCGAGCCGGTCCCCGCCCTCAAAGTCCAAGACATTTCCACAGGGCCCCGAATCACCTCCAGGTGACTCGGGGCCTTCGGAACTGCGTGTCACTGAAGGCCTTACACCATATGGCGTATTTTTAGTACGTGAGTAAACACACTGCAACTTCCTACAGTCCTTGGATTTAACTCATGACCGATTAGTTTCCTTCGATATGCGCGGCATGCCACGGATGGCGGCCGCCACAGAACCCAGTCGGAGATTCGGATGCGGAAACCACGACCGAACTCGTACAACCCTGCCCAGGCCCTCAACCTCATTTCGAGCGATCGGGCGGGTGACGCCCTGAGCTGCCCCTCCTGCTCGGGCTCGATCGAACGCGATCCGGGCAACGCCCCGCCGCCGCCCCGCACGCACGTCACGCTCACCTGCACGGCCTGCGGGCGCATCGCCCGCTACATCGCCGGCGCCGCCTGATCCTCCACCTTCCGCGACACGAACAGGAGCGCGACTGCGATGGCTCGCATCAAGGGCACCGTGAAGTGGTTCAACGACGCGAAGGGCTTCGGCTTCATCACGCGCGAGGGAGGACCGGACGTCTTCGTGCACTTCAGCGCGATCTCGGCGAGCGGATTCAAGTCACTCGTCGAGGGCGATGCGGTCGAGTTCGAGGTCGTGGATGGGCAGAAGGGACCGCAGGCCGCGAACGTCACGAAGGTCTGACCCGCGCCGCCCGGCAGCACACAGGAGCCCCCGGCTGACCGCCGGGGGCTTCGGCGTTTCTTGCGCCCGGCGCCGCGGGCGCGATACTACCAGTCATGCTCCTTCCCCTGCTCCTGGCGCTGGCCCAGGATTCGGTCCGTGCCGCACCGCGCGACTCCGCGCCGATCGCCGCGCTCGAGCGCTTCATCGCGGCGCAGATGTCGCAGCACGCGATCCCCGGTCTCGCGATCGCCGTCGTCGATGGGGATCGCGTCGTGTGGGCCAAGGGTTTCGGTCGGGTCGATCCGGCGGACTCCTCTCGTACGGTCACCGCCGAGACGCCCTTCCGTGTGGCGTCCGTCTCCAAGCTCTTCACCGACATCGGCGTCATGCAGCGCGTCGAACGGGGCCGCTTCCACCTCGACTCCGCCGTCTCGCGCTACGCACCCGATTTCGCGCCGGCACGGCACGGCGCGCGGATGCCGACGCTCCGCGAACTGCTCAGCCACCGGAGCGGCATCGTCCGCGAACCTCCGGTCGGGCACTACTTCGATCCCACGTCGCCGACGCTCGCGGCCACCGTCACGTCGCTCAATGGCACCGCGCTCGTCTATGCGCCCGGGACCGTCACGAAGTACTCCAATGCCGCGATCGCCCTCGCCGGCCGCCTCCTCGAGATCGAGAGCGGCCTGCCCTTCGCCGAGGTCATGCGGCGCGACGTCCTCGCACCGCTCGGCATGAACGGAGCCTCCTTCGCGCCCGAGAGCGCCCATCTCTCACGCCGCGCGCGCGGGACCATGTGGACCCTCGACGGTCGTAGCTTCGCCGCACCCACCTTCCCGCTCGGCCTCGGCCCGGCGTCGGAACTGTCCGCTTCGATGCTCGACCTCGCCCAGTTCCTGCGCATGCTCTTCGCGGGAGGCGTGGGACCGGGGGGAAGGGTGCTCAAGGAAGAGACGCTGCGCGCGATGTGGGGTGAAGGGGCCGGTGCGGCACGAGGGCTCTTCGGTCTGGGTTTCGCACTCGGGGAACTCGATGGCGCGCGGCGCATCGGACATGGCGGTTGGCACTATGGGTTCGCCACCGAGGTCGCGGCGCTTCCGGACGAACGGCTCGGCGTCGCACTCTCGGCGACGATCGACGGCGGCAATGCGGTCACCACACGCATCGCGGACGAGGCGCTCCGCCTCATGCGCGCGTCACGAGCATCGCGCCCGCTGCCCGTGCCGCTCGTGACGAGCACCATTCCGCCGGCTCGCCGACGTGAGCTCGAAGGGACCTACCGTGGGCGCGGCCGTAGCGTCGTGCTCGAGGATCGACTGGGTGACCTCTGGCTCGACGACCTGCGGGGCGACTTCCCGACCCTGCTGCGAGCGCTCGACGACTCCACGCTCATCGCCGACGGTCGTCTGCGCTTCGGCGCGCGCGTCACGGTGCACCGCACGGCGCGCGGCGTCAGGACGCTTCGCTACGCCGGCGACACGCTCGCGCTGGTGCCGGACACGCGCCCGAACCCGCCACCCGCCCGGTGGCGACCGCTCATCGGCGAGTACGGCTGGGACCATGACGTCCTTCATCTGCTCGAGCGGGATGGGCGCCTGTTCGCGCTCATCGAGTGGTTCGGGCTCTATCCGCTCACCGAGGTCGACCGCGATCACCTCCGCTTCCCGGCGCATGGCCTCTACGCCGGCGAGACACTGCGAATCGAACGCGACGCCGCGGGACGCGTGCGCGCGGTCGACCTGGGCGGCGTGGTGTTCGCGCGCCGCGCGATCGCGCCCGAGGAGGGCGTGACCTTCCGGATCACGCCTCGCCGCCCGTTGGACGACCTCCGCCGCGAGGCGCTGGCGGCCGCGCCACCCCCGCAACCGGCGGATCGCGTCGCCGGCGAACTCGTCGACCTCACCACGGTCGACCCCGGCATCAAGCTCGATGTGCGCTACGCCACGAGCGACAACTTCATGGGCGCGCCGATGTACGAGCGCGCAGTGGCGCGCCTGCAGCGCCCGGCCGCCGAGGCCCTCGGACGCGCGCAGCGCGCGCTGGCGGCCGAGGGCTTCGGGCTGCTCATCCACGATGCGTATCGGCCCTGGTACGTCACGCGGATGTTCTGGGACGCGACTCCGGACTCGCTCCGCGTCTTCGTGGCCGATCCGGCGACCGGCTCACGGCACAACCGTGGGGCGGCGGTGGATCTCACGCTGTACGACCTCGGGACCGGCCGCCCGGTGACGATGGTGAGCGGCTACGACGAGTTCTCGCCGCGCGCGTATCCGTTCTATCCCGGCGGAACATCCGAACAGCGCTGGCTGCGCGCGCGATTGCGCCATGCGATGGAGCGCGAGGGCTTCCAGGTGTTCGACGCCGAATGGTGGCACTTCGACCACGCGAGCTGGCGGCGCTGGGCGGTCGGCAACACCCGCTGACCGGCTACGCGGAGAGCGGCAGCTCCATCTGCACGAGTCGCGCCGGACGGTGCGCGCGAGCGGGCGCGGGCGCGCGGCGTATCCGCGGGGCGTCCGCCACCTCGCTCCTGGCGTCGGTCGCCACATCCGCGAGCTCGGCGACGGGAGGCGATTCGCGCAGCAGTTCGGCGGTCTGGTGCCGCAGCTGCATCAACCGCATCGGCGCCGCGAGCGCGTCGCACCGACCCTCCGCGAGCGTGTTCGCCTCCTCACGCACCGGCGCCGGCAGGATGCGCGACAACGGGTGCGCGAGCAGCCGCGTCACCTCCGCGCGGTCGCGGAGGGAGAGTGCATCGATCAAGGCGTCGAGGTAGGCCAGCACCGTCGCTCCTTTTTGTCGTTATGTACACATTGCAACTATGTACGTGTACCCGGCAAGGGCATCCGGTGTCACGGTCGTGTCGCGATCGCGGCGCCGACTGGCCAGTCAAGGGGCCGGGCACCCGGTGGCGGGGCGGGCGCGGAGCCCGGCTAGCCGAGCAACTCGAACCGGACCGAGCGCCGCACCCCGCGCCGCTTGCGCGGTGCGTAGCGGAACAGCTGTGCCGGCCGACCACGCCCTTCGGAGCGCCATGAATCGGTCGGCTCCACCAGGTAGGCCCCCTGCAGGGCGCGCCGGAAGCTGGCCTTGTGCAATCGACGCCCGAGCAGGAGCTCGTACACCTGCTGCAGCTCCGAGAGCGTGAACTCCGGCGCGAGCATCCGGAACGCGATCGGCGCGATGTCCATGCGGTCGCGTAGCGCGGCCACCGCCGCCGGGACCATCGCCTGTTGGCGGGACGCGAGGCCGGTGAGGTCGGGGGCGGCGACCCATTCCATGCCGTCCGGCGCCGGCGTTCCGGCCGGCAGCACGGCCACATAGCACACCGAGAGCGACGCCCCCGACGGGTGCCGGCGGCCGTCGCCCGAGGCACCCACCTGGGCGATCCAGACCGGGGCGCGGCCGAGTTGCTCGCGGGCGAAACGGGCCGCCGCGGCGTCGATCGCGGTCGCGGGATCGAGCGCGGTCCAGGGCAGCATCATCGCGCTCGCGCGCCCGCCCGATCGCACGAGCACGGCCAGATGGCGGCCGGCGGCGGCGCAGCAGACGAGGTCGAGTGAGACGATGGCCGGGGCGCCGGAGGCGCGTGCGGCGGAGGGGCGGGAGCGCTCGCGCATCAGGAGCGCAATTAGTATCTTTCTGCGACTTAAGTCAAGCTCGACCGGAGCGTACTCAGTGCGCGATCGTCCCTTGCTTCGACGTGTCGACCTCGTCCAGCTGGCCGCCACGGAACAGGAACGCATCCATGTTGCGCGTGAGGAACTGGCGCGCCTGCGGGTCCATCACGTTGAGACCGTAATGATTGATCAGCATCGTCTGCTGCTTGAGCCACAGCTGCCAGCAGTCCGGGCAGGTGCCCTCGAGGACCCGGGCCCCGATCGCGCCGGGGAACGGCGGACGCTCGAAGCCAGTCTTCGTCTCGCCGCACTTCTGGCACTTGATCTCCGCCATCGCCTCCGCCCTCGTCCGCTCGCGTGAACACGCAATCTAACGCCGCGTCGCCGCCACCGCGCCCGCCCCACCACAAGCCGGGCGGCGGCTTTCGCAACCCGTGGCCCGGCTCGCTGCCGAGGGGCTTCGGTGGACTCTTCCGATGGTTCCTCGAGCGGGCGCGGCGGGCGCCGGTGCCGCCCGCGGCGCCACCGCGTCCCGTGGCGCCGCTCCATGCGCGGCCCCGCGCGCGCCGCGACGAGATGCTGATCACCGCCGTCGGGCACTCGACCTTCCTCATCCAGGTCGGCGCACTCAACATCCTCACGGATCCCGTGTGGGGCGAGCGCGCCTCGCCTCTCGCGTTCGCCGGCCCCAGGCGGCGCCACGCGCCCGGCCTCGCGTTCGATGCGTTGCCGCCGATCGATCTCGTCCTGCTCTCGCACGACCACTACGACCACCTCGACGATGCGACCGTGCGCGCGCTCGCGCGGCAGCATCCCGGCGCGACCTGGTGCGCTCCCGTCGGCGTGGGAGCGCGGCTGCGTTCCCGCGGCGTGCGCACGGTCATCGAGCGCGACTGGTGGCAGGTCGCGTCGCTCGGCCCCGCGCTCGGCGACGCACGCGTGACCTGCCTGCCCGCCGCGCATTTCTCCGGCCGCACGCCCTTCGACCGTGACCGCACCCTCTGGTGCGGATGGGCCATCGAGATCGCAGGACGTCGCATCTACTTCGTCGGCGACACCGGGCTGCACCCGGAGTTCGAGGCCATCGGCCGGCACCTCGGCGCGCTCGACGCGGTGCTCATGCCGATCGGAGCCTACGAGCCGCGCTGGTTCATGCGGCCGGTGCACCTCGACCCCGACGAGGCGCTCGCGGCCTTCGGATCGCTCACGGCGTCGCATGGCGCGCACGCCACGGTCATGGTCGCGATGCACTGGGGCACCTTCGTGCTCACGGACGAATCCCCCGACGAACCACCCAGACGCATCGCCGAGGCCTGGGAGCGTGAGCGGCGTCCCGCGGAGCGACTCTGGGTCCTGGCGCCGGGCGAGACGCGTTCGCTCAGTAGCGCGCCCTGAGCCAGTCGACCGTGGTGGCGGCGAGCGATTCCCAGCCGTGGTCGACCGTGAGCACGTGGCCGGCCCCGCGCGTCCAGACGATCGTCCTGTCCTTGGAGCCGAGGCGCGCGAACGCGTGCGTCGACTGCTCGCGAGGCAGTCGGTTGTCCTCCTCCGACTGGATCACGAGCGTCGGCGCGTGCACGAACCCCAGACGGATCACCACTCCCTTGGCCACGAACTCGAGCGCCTCGAGCGACCGGCGCGTGGAGCAGCCGTAGGCGATCATCCGCCGCTGCGCCTCCGGATCGCGGATCGACCGGCGTCCGCCGCCGCTCAGGTACTTGGTGAAGAGCACCCAGAGCCGCGCGGTGCTCACCGCCACCTGCATCTGCGCCGGCACGAAGAGCATCGGTGCATAGAGCAGCACGCCCGCCGCATCGCTCTCCGCCGCGATCCAGCATGCCACCGCGCCACCCATCGACAGCCCGCCGACGACGACCGTCGAGTGCGTCTCGCGCAGGGCCGCGTACTCCGCGCGCGCCTGCGTGAGCAGTTGGTCCGCGGTCCAATCGTCGAACGCCTCGAGCGAGCGGCCATGCCCGGGGAGGAGCGGCACGCGCACGGTCCAGCCGGCGGCATGCAGCGCCCCCGCGAGCGGCATCATGGAGTGTGGCGAGTCGTTGTAGCCGTGCAGCAGGAGGATCGCCCGGCTGCCGGGGGCCACCAGCGTCTGCGGCTCCGCGCCCACCACGATCCCGTCGGCGTTCGCGGGGAACCGCCGCTGCCAGAGCCGCTCGCGACGGCGCGCGCGGATCGCGCGCTGCATCCATGCGCCGGCGCCGAGCAGCAGGACCCAGAGCGCGCCCGTCACCTCAGTACCGCGAGACGCTCGGGTCGACCTCGACGCTCCAGCGGTCGATGCCTCCCTCGAGGTTGAGCACACGCGTGAACCCCACCGTCCGCAGGTAGTCGGCGACCATCGCGCTCCGCATCCCGTGATGGCAGAGGACCACGTACTCGGTCTCGCGCGGCAGCGCGGAGTGCCGCGCCGGGATCGTCTGCATCGGAATGAGTTCCGCCGGCTCGAGCGATGCGACCGCGTGCTCCCACGGTTCGCGCACATCGATCACGCGCAGCGCGTCGCCGCGCGCGAGCCGCGCCGCGAGTTGCCGCGGCGTGATGCTCGTCGCGTCGGGCGCCCCGCCGCCGCTCGCATCGCCGCTCGCATCGGCGCTCGCATCGGCGCTCGCCGCGGCGCTCGTTGCGGCCGGCCCTTCGCCACAGAAGGCCGCGTAGTCGGCGAGGAGCTCCCGCTCGGTCCGCTTGCCGCACCACGGGCACTCGTCGTCGCGATCGACCTGCACCTCCTGGAACCGCATGCCGAGCGCGTCGACCACGAGGAGTCGCCCGACCATCGGCGCGCCGATCCCCAGCAGGAGCTTGAGCGCCTCGGTCGCCTGCATCGTCCCCAGGAGTCCCGGCAACACGCCGAGCACGCCCCCCTCGGCGCAGTTGGGCACGCTCCCGGCCGGCGGCGGCGTGGGGTGCAGGCAGCGATAGCAGGGGCCGTGCGGCGCGCCGAACACGGAGAGCTGCCCTTCGAACCGGTGCACGCTCGCATGCACGTACGGCTTGCCCTCGAGCACGCAGGCGTCGTTCACGAGGTAGCGCGTGGCGAACGAGTCGGTGCCGTCGAGGATCACGTCGTAGTCGGAGACGATCCCACGGGCGTTGTCGCGCGTGAGCGCGGTGCGCCAGGTCTCGATCCGCACGTACGGGTTGAGCGCCTCTATCCGCACGCGCGCCGAGTCGACCTTGGGTGCACCGAGGGTGCTCGTGTCGTGGATGATCTGGCGTTGCAGGTTGTGGACGGCGACGGTGTCGTGGTCGAGGATGCCGAGTCGCCCGACCCCTGCCGCGGCGAGATAGAGGGCGGCCGGCGAGCCCAATCCGCCGAGGCCGATGACGAGCGCGGAGGACGCGCGGAGCCGTTCCTGACCGGTCGCACCGACCTGCGGGAGCACGAGATGTCGCGCGTAGCGCTGCAGTTCGTCGGGCGAGAGCGGCATTCGGGAGAATATACGCGAGGGGGCACCGTCGGCCGTGGCCGTCGATGCCCCCTCGTCACGGGAGTGGTCCCGGAACCACCCCCGCCCTCACCTCCGACGCACGAGCTGTCGGGCGAGGTTCGTCGAGCTCAGCGTTGCTGCACTGCGGCGCGCGCGGCATCGAGCGCCGCCGTGGCCGCGTCGAACCGTTGCACCAGATCGGCGAGTTCACGGCCGAAGAGCGCCGGATCGCCATAGCGGATGGCCTCGTTCACCGACGGGAACACCATGGTGCCGTACCCGTTATCGACGTCCGCCACGTATATGAGATTCCTATACCACGGCCTGGAACGCAAGCCCTCGGCGCGGGTCATCGCGCGTTCGACCTGCATCAGGGCGCGGTTGGTCGCCGCCTGCTGCGTCGTCGTGAGCCCTGCCGCGAGTGCCGCATCGCGTGCCGATGCGAACGCCGTGGCCGCGCGTTCCATGCGATCGATCGCCGACGCGAGCGGTGCGCTCGAGCCCGTCCAGCCCTTCGCCTTGAGGTTCTGGTCGATCGGGGCGAGGTAGCGCCGCATGGTGCGGGCGAACTCCACGTAGTCGTACGGGAGCACGTCGGCATTGGCGAGGCGCATCATCATCGCCGTGCCGACGCGCGCGGCGGCCGCATGATAGCGGTAGCCGGGATCGCCGAAGCGCTCCATGAACGTGTACGAGTCGTAGTTCGAGTGGTAGATGCCGTTCCCGCCGCCGAATCCCCAGTCGCTGTGCGGGATCCCGAGATGGTTGTAGAAGCCCGCGAAATCGGAACCGCCGCCGGGATCACCCATCGCGGGTTCGTCGCCGGCGCGCACGCCGCTCGACTTGCGCCACACGTCGTAGACGCTGCCCGCGCCGCTCGGGTCCGGCACCGAGCGCGCCACGTCGCGCAGCACGCCGCGCAGCGTCGGCGACCCGCCGCCGCCGAAGCTCGGGCCGCTCGCGCTCACATCCTGGTTGAGGTACGCCACGCCGCCGCGCATGAGCCGCAGCGAATCGTCCTCCACGTACTCGGTGGAGCCCACGAGTCCCCACTCCTCCGCGTCCCACGTGGCGAAGAGCAGCGTGCGCCGCGGGCGCCAGCCGGCCTTCATCTGCTCGGCGACCGCGCGGGCGGCCTCGACCACGCTCACCGTCCCCGAGACGTTGTCCACGGCGCCCGGACTCCACGCGTCGCGATGTCCGCCGATGACGATCACCTCGTCGGGGAAGTCGGTGCCGCGGATGATGCCGAACGTATCCCAGATCGACTTGACAGCGGCGGTGGCCGAGTCGCTCCACACCTTCACGCGCGCCCGCACGGGGCCGGGACCGACGTGATAGCGGAACGAGAGTCCGCCCTGCCAGCCGCGCGGGATGTTCGTGCCGCGCACGTCCTTCAGGAGTTCCACCGCATTGCCGTACGAGAGCGGCAGCACCGGGATGCGCGGCACCGGCATCTGCTCGACGGGGATACGCTTCGCGTTCGCTGTGGAGGGATAGCCCGGCGTGCTCGGATCGCCGGCGCCGTTCATCACGCTGCCGCGCTGCACGCCGCGGTCGGGACGGAACGGGCCCTCGGGATAGACGTCCCCCTGCACGTAGCCGTCGTCGGCCGGGTCGCTGTACATGAGGAGCGCGAGCGCGCCGCGCTTCTCGGCCTCGCGCGCCTTGATCCCGCGGAAGCTCCGCCCGTAGCGCGCGATGGCGATCTTGCCTTGCACCGAGACGCCGAGCGAGTCGAGTTGGGCGTAGTCCTCGATCAGGCCGTAGTTCACGTAGACCACGTCACCGGTCACGTCGCCGGTGCCGCTGTAGCCGTTCACCGTCGGGTACTCCGGGTGGGCGATCGTCGTCGGGTCCTGGGCGATCCGTCCTTCGCGGAGGTCGAGTTCCCTGGGGTTCGGCGCGATCCGCCACACGCCGTACTCGATCGTGTGCGGCAGCCAGACCCGGTACTCGCGCACCTCGGTCGCGATCCCCGCCTGCTTGAGCGCGTCGATCACGAGGTCGCGCGTGCGCGCCTGTGCCGCCGTGCCGGCGATGTGCGGGCGGTCCGCGAGTGCGCGCGCCAGTGCGCCGACGCGCACCGAATCCGGCCGCGCGATCGCGGCCGCCTCGGCGGCGCGCTGGGTCGCGGCGCGCTGCGGCGTGTAGCCGGTGATCTGCTGGGCGTCGAGGCGCGCGCTGAACGGCGCGGCGAGCATCAGCAGGGCGATGATATTCGGCCGGAGATGGGACAAGGGATGGGATGTGAGTGGTGAACGACCTGCGGGGACGTGGCTGCGTCCGTTGGATGATACCACGACGTCGCGGGCTACCCTCTCCCGGCACTCACTTGGTGAACCCGTGCGCCGCGAGTCCGGGCGCGCCGTCGTAGTCCTGCGTCGTCTTGTAGCGCTCGAACCGCCCATCGCCGGCGGTCGGCTTCGCCTTCTGCCGCATCGCGTCCATCTCCCCCGCATGGAACGCCTTGAAGCCGGCCGCGCTCTTGAGCGTCTTCTTGAGCACGGCGCTCGAGTCGCACCCCGCGAGCACCGACGACACCGGGAGCGACCAGACGTAGCGCAGCGCATCCTCGGGCTTGATCAGCTTCCCGGCGGGGATCGCGCCACCGGCGAACGGCTTGGTGCCGATCACCGCCGCGCCGCGGCGGATCATCTCGGGGAGCAACTGCTTCTCGAACGAGCGGAAGGTCGCGTCGAACGGGTTCAGCGGCATGCAGGCGAAGTCCCACGCGAAACCGCGGGCGAGCAGCCTGAGTGCGATGTGCGGGGACTTCTCGCCGTGGAACCCGATCCACCGCACCCGCTTCTGGTCGCGCGCCTCCTGCGCGGCGTCGAGACCGCCGTGGTCGTACATCCAATCGATGTCGTTGTCGTAGATCACCTCGTGGAACGACCAGAACTCCAGGCGATCGGTCTTGAGATGTCCGAGCGTCGCCTCGAACTGCAGCATCGCCGTCTTGTAGTCGCGGCGGTGCGCACAGCACTGCCACAGGAGCTGCACCCGCTCGCGGTACCCGTCCCGCAGCGCGAGCCCGATCCACCGTTCGGTGCGTCCGTCGCCGTATTCGGGCGCGATCTCGAGCAGCGTGACACCGCCGTCGATCGCCTCGCGCACGAGCTTGATCGTCGCCTGCTGGCCGGCCTCGGCGAGGCGGCGCGTCCCGAGACCGAGGATGCTCGTCGCGCCGCCGGTGCGTCCGACGGTGCGGTGCTCGATGGGAAGGGGTGGTCTTGGCATCGGAGGGCGGGTGGGAGGTCGCTCAGGGGCGCAACGGCAGCGCACGACCGTCGAGTCGTTCGAGCGGCGTGATCCCCAGGAGCGTCGCCAGGGTCGGCGCCATGTCGACCACGCGCGCTTCGCCGGCGCGTCGGCCGCGCGCGATGCCCGGACCCCAGAAGATCACCGGGACGTTCGTGTCGTAGTCGTGCGGTTGGCCGTGCGTCGCATAGTCGACGCCGGCCCAGTACCCGAACGGCTCGAGCGTCACGACCGCGCGCACCGGCCCATCCGGCGGCAACATGTGCAGCCACCGCCGCGCGATGTCGTCGTGCACCGTGTCGGCGCTGGCGAGGTCGCGCAGGAGGTCCGCGCGCAGCACGCCGTTGTACCGTCGCAGCTCGCGCACCCAGATCGCCGCCATGGCATCGGGGTCCACGCCGGCGCGGCGGAACGCCTCGGCGTCACGCACGCGGAATCCGTCGTCACTGTCCACGGCAGCGGTGTCGACCCCGGCGGCGCGCATCGCCGCGTACACCCTGGCCCACGCCCGCTTCGGATCCACCCGTTGCGCGTCGTGATTGCGGTACCAGGGAGAGCGCCACTCCGGGAACGGCGCGATCCCATGGTCCGCGGTGAGCGCGACGATGATCCGGCCCGCCCCCCGCAGCGCCTGCAGGGAGTCGAGGAATGCCCCGAGATACCGGTCGAGACGCAGGATCTGGTCGTGGATCTCCCTCGAGTCGGGGCCATAGCGGTGCCCCACCGCGTCGGTCGTCGAGAGCGAGACCGCGAGCAGGTCGGTGCGGGTGGGCGTCGCCCCGAGACCCATGGTGCGTACGCCCTCGAGCGCGAAGGCGAGCGTGAGGGAGTCCATCCACGGGTACTGCGAGAACGAGCGCATCGCGAGCGCTTCGTCGGCCGGGAGCGTGTGCGGGAAGGTGAGGTCGGTGCCGAGCGATTCGAGAGGATTGGTGTCGGGTTCCGCGTACCGGTCCGCGGGCAGGAGCGGCGACCAGGTCCGCCCCGCGTATGACTGCGGCGTGCGCGTCGCGTTGAACGCGCCCACCCAGGTCGGCAGCGTGTCCCTGTAGTAGCGCGAGGTCGTGAACCTGCCGTTCGACGCGAACCAGTAGATGTCGACCTTCGCGCGCCCGATCGGCAGGATCGCTCCGCGGTCCTTGCGTGAGACCGAGAGCACCCGCGTCTGGGGATCGGTCGCCTTCATCCAGTCGTAGAGCGTCGTGCCGCGGAAGCGGAATGGCGACGCACCGATGTCGCCGGACCCGATCAACGGGGCATCCGTCGTGTTCACGCCCTGGGAGTTGCTCGAGATCCCGGTGTGCACCGGGAACCGACCCGACATGGTGCTCGCGTGTCCCGGCGCCGTCTCCGCGATCGCGTGATCCTGCCGGCCGCGCATCCAGGTCGCGCCTTCGTCGCGCAAGCGTGCGAGTCCGCCGGTGAGATTGCCGCCGTAGCGCTCGAGGTAGTCGCTGCCGAACTGATCGACCGTCAGGAACACCACGAGCGTGGGGCGCGGAGGGACCGCAGGGACCGAAGGGGCCGCTGCGGCACGCGGCCGCCGTTGCGCGGAGGCGACGGTGGCGGTGAACAGGAGGCAGGCGCTGAGGAGCGCGCGGACGACCGACGAGCGAGTGATCACGCGGAAGGGGATTGGAGAGTCGTGGCGTACGTTGCCCACGATCCGCCATTCCCACCAGAGGGGAGGCGGGCGCGACTTCAGGCGGCGAGTCCTTGACGCCCCGTGCCGCCGGGGACAACGTGCGGCCTCCCCCCACCGCCCTCACATGCGCCGCGCTCTCCCTGCCCTGCTCCTCACCCTCGTCCCGTCTCTCGGGTTCGCCCAGGCTCGCACCGCACCGCGGCCCGATTCCACCCTGCGCGACTACGCCGGCCTCGGCTGGCGGAACATCGGACCGTCACGAGGTGGCCGCAGCGTGGCCGTGTCGGGGATCGCCGGCCAGCCGTTGACCTACTTCGCCGGATACACCGGCGGCGGTCTCTGGCGTACCGACGACGCCGGCCTCAACTGGCGCAACATCTCCGACGGCCAGTTCAGCACGAGTTCCATCGGCGCCATCGCCGTCGCGCCGTCCGACGCGAACGTGATCTACGTGGGGAGCGGCGAGCACGCGATCCGCGGACAGTCCTCCACCTATGGCGACGGCGTCTACAAGAGCACCGACCAGGGGCGCACCTGGACCAACGTCGGCCTCGCGGCCACGCGCCAGATCTCCGCGGTGCGCGTGCATCCCACCGACCCGAACGTCGTGTATGTGGCGGCGCAGGGCGACCGCTGGAAGGCCACGGCCGAGCGCGGCATCTACCGCTCGCGCGACGGCGGCACCACCTGGAAACTGGTGCTCAAGGGCGAGAACGGCTTCAGCGGCGCGAGCGACCTCTCCATGGACGCGACCAACCCGCGGATCCTCTACGCCGCCTTCTGGGACCACCAGCGCACGCCCTGGTATGTCCGTAGCGGCGGCCCGGGCAGCGGCATCTGGAAGTCGCTCGATGGCGGCGACACCTGGACGCGTCTCACGCAGGGCCTCCCGTCGCTCGTGGGCAAGATCGGCGTGGCGGTCTCGCCGGCGAACCCCGATCGCGTCTTCGCGATCGTCGAGGCCGAGAAAGGGGGTCTCTTCCGTTCCGACGACGCCGGCAAGAGCTGGCGGCTGCTCTCCGGCGACCGCCTCATCCAGACGCGGTCCTGGTACTACATGAACGTCATCGCCGACCCGGCCAATGCCGACGTCGTGTGGGTCATGAACGCGCCGGTCCTGCGGTCGATCGACGGCGGCAGCACCTTCAGCGTCGTGAACGCGCAGCACGGCGACAACCACGCGCTCTGGATCGACCCCACCGACGCGCGCCGCCTCATCAACGGCAACGACGGCGGCGCCTCCGTCTCGCTCGACGGCGGCAGGAGCTGGAGCACGCAGGACAACCAGCCGACGGCGCAGTTCTATCACGTCACCGTCGACGACGACTTCCCCTACAAGCTCTACAGCGGCCAGCAGGACAACTCGTCGGTGGTGATCCGCAGCAGCGGCAACGACGGGTCGATCGGCGTGCGCGACTGGTGGAACGGCGCCGGCTGCGAGAGCGCGAACATCGGCGTGAGCGCGGCGGATCCGCGTTACGTCTACGGCGGCTGCTACCAGGGGCTCATCGACGAGCTCGACCAGCGGACGCGCCTCTCGCGCGACATCATGCCCTGGCCGGCGATGAACCTCACCGAGCGCACCGACAGCACGCGCTACCGGTTCAACTGGACCGCGCCGATCCTCGTCTCGCAGCACGATGCGAACGTGATCTACCATGGCGGCAACGTCCTCTTCCGCACCGAGGATCGCGGCACCACCTGGAAGCCCATCTCCCCCGACCTCACGCGCGACGACCCGGCGCGCCAAGGGTGGGGCGGTGGTCCGATCACCAACGAAGGGGCCGGCGGCGAGGTCTACGGCACCATCTACGTGATCCACGAGTCGAGGCACGACGCGCGCACCATCTACGTCGGCACCGACGACGGTCTGCTCCAGCTCACGCGCGACGGCGGCACCACCTGGACCAACGTCACGCCGCCGGCGGCCGGCGACGGCCTCGTGAACGAGATCGAGGTCTCACCGTTCGATCCGGCGACCGTGTGGATCGCCTTCCGCAAGGATCGCGTCGGCGACCCCACGCCGCACATCTTCCGCTCCACCGACTATGGCCGCACCTGGACCCGCCACGTCGACGGTCTGCGCGACGGCGAGCCGGTGCGCGTGGTGCGCGAGGATCCCGAGCGGCGCGGCCTGCTCTACGCCGGCACCGAGACCGGTGCCTGGTTCTCCGTCGACGGTGGCGCGCGCTGGCAGGCCTTCACGGGCATGCCCGTGACGCCGGTGACCGACCTCGAGGTGCGTCACGGCGACCTCATCGCGTCCACCGAAGGGCGTGCGTTCTGGGTCCTCGACGACCTCTCGCCGCTGCGTCAGCAGACGGCCGAGGTGGCGCGGGTGGCGGCGCACCTCTTCGCACCGCGCACCGCCACGCTGCTCCCCGGCGGCGGCTTCGGAGGCGGTGGCGGCGCCAACCGCGTCGGTCGCAATCCGCCGTCCGGTGCGACCGTGCATTTCCGCCTGGCCACCACGCCCGACTCGTCGGCGAGCGTCACCCTCGAGTTCCTCGACGCGCGGGGCGTGGTGATCCGCACCTACTCCAACCGCACCGGCACCGGTCCCGCGCGACTCACCCCTCGCGCCGGCCTGAACAGCTTCAGCTGGGACCTGCGCCGCGAGACGCCGACCTCGCTGCAGGGCGTCGTGCTCTTCGGCGCGCCACAGGGCGGCGGCGCGCGCGTGCTCCCGGGCCGCTATCAGGTGCGCCTCACGGCGGCCGGCACCACCCAGACGCAGGCGTTCGAGGTGCGCCAGGATCCTCGCCTCGATCCGATCCCGGCCGCCGTGCTCGTCGAACGCGACTCGATCGCGAACCTGCTCGTCACGCGCATCGGCGAGATCCATGACGCCGTCGTTCGCGTGCGCGATCTCCGCACGCAGGTGACCGGCATCATCACCCGCACCGCGGACGTACCGCTGGCCGACTCGATCGCGTCCGAGGGGAAGAAGCTCACCGCCAAGGCCGACATCCTCGATCCGCGCATGACGACCAAGGCCGGCAACGGACAGGACATCATCAACTTCGCCAACGGCATCAACGGGCAGTTCGGCTTCCTGCTCGGTCAGGTCGAGGGGAACCCCGGCCTCACCGCGCAGATCCGCCAGCGCCTCGACGAGTTGGAGCGGATGTGGTCCTCGCTCCGCGCAGAGGTCACCGTCTTCGAGACCACCGACGTCGAGCGCTTCAATAAGCTGCTCGAACGCGCCAGCGTCCCGGGCCTCATCACGCCGAAGCCCAAGCCGAAGGTGATCATGTAGGGTGGCGTGATGACGGTCGTCTGGTCGGACCGAAGGCACGGGGGCCGCGGACATCGTCCGCGGCCCCCGTGCCGGTTCGTTCGATCCGCTCGCCGCGTGTCCGCCTATCCGATCGCCGCCTCGAGCTTCTCCACGCCGATCCTGAGATCGGCTCGCGTCATCACGAGCGGCGGCAGCAGGCGCAGCGTGTGGTCGCCGGCCGAGACGATCATCAGGCCCTGATCGAGCGCACGCGCGACCACGGCCTTCGCCGGATCGGTCACGTCGATGCCCCACATGAAGCCGCGTCCGCGCACCGCGCGCACCTTGGGTGAGCGTTTCTTGATCGCCAGGAGCTGCTCGCCGAGCCACTTCCCCTCCTTGGCCACGTGCGCGAGCATCTTCGCGTCGCTGAGGCGGTCGAACACATGGTTCGCCACGTGCGCCACCAGCGGTCCGCCGCCGAACGTCGTGCCATGGTCACCCGGCTGCATCGCGTCGCCCACGCGCTGCGTGAGCAGCACCGCACCCATCGGCAGGCCGTTCGCCATCGGCTTGGCCAGGGTGAGCAGGTCGGGCGTGATGCCGAACTGCTCATAGGCGAAGAACGTCCCCGTGCGCCCGTACCCGCACTGGATCTCGTCGAGGATCAGCAGGACGTTGCGCTCGGCGGTGAGCGCGCGGAGTTCGCGCACGAACCCCGTGTCGAGCACGCGCACGCCTCCTTCCCCCTGCACCGGTTCGAGGATCACCGCGCAGGTGGTCTCGTCGCTGATCACGCGCGCGAGCTCCGTCATGTCGCGCTCGTGGATGTGGATCCCTCCGGCGAGCGGACGGAACGGATTGCGGTACTGGGGCCGGTCGGTCGCGGCGACGGTGCCGAAGAGGCGCCCGTGGAACGCGCCGCGGAGCGAGAGGATCTCGTGCTTGGCCACGCCGCCTTCGAGCTTCCCCCACTTCCGCGCCATCTTGAACGCGCCTTCGTTCGCCTCTGCTCCCGAGTTGCAGAAGAAGACGCGATCCGCGAACGACGCGGCCACGAGCTTGTCCGCGAGACGTTCCCCGGGCGCCGTGCGGAAGAGGTTCGAGACGTGCACGAGCCCCGTCTCCAGCGCCTCGAGCATCGCCTGCTTCACGCCGGCGTCGTTGTAGCCGAGCGCGTTCACGGCGATCCCGGCGGCGAAGTCGAGCCACTCCTGCCCCTCGGCGTCGTACAGGCGCACGCCGTCGGCGCGTACCAGCTCCATCGGCGCACGACGATAGAGCCCGAGCAGGACGTCCGTGACGGGATCGGTGGCGACGGTCATGCGTGGTCCCTGCTGTTGGTGGTGGTCAACGACACTACGGTGCCCACGGAGGGATCGGTGATGCCCGCGAGACCGGCGATGCGGACGCGACGCACGCCGTTGCGGAGCGCCATCGTGGCGGCCTCCAGCTTGGCGCGCATCCCGCCCTGTACGACACCACGCGCGACCAGCGCGGCGATCGCCGCCGAGTCGATGCCCGCCAGCACCGTGCCGTCCTCGAGCACGCCCGGCACGTCGGCGACGAAGATCAGTTCGTCCGCGCCGAGTCCCGCGGCGATCGACGCGGCCGCGTCGTCGCCATTCACGTTGAGCCCCGCGCCGTCGGGCGCTTCGCGGTCCCGGGCGAGCGGTGAGATCACGGGCACCCATCCGCCGTTGAGCAGGTCGGCCGCGAGGGTCGCGTCGGTGATGACGTCGCCGCCCACACGACCGAAGGCCGCGTCGGTCACGCGCGCGGTGATCAGTCCGCCATCCTCGCCGCTCACGCCGACGGCGCGCACACCGGCGGTGATGAGCTGTGCGACCAGGCGCTTGTTCACGGTGCCCGAGAGCACCATCCGCACGGCCTCCAGGTCGGTCGCATGCGTGACGCGCCGCCCATGCACGAAGGTCGGCTCCACACCCATCTGTCGCTGGAGCGTGCTCACCTCGTCGCCGCCGCCATGCACGACGACCACGCGCGCGCCGGGCGCACTCACGGCCTCGAGGATGCGCGCCGTGAGCGTCGCATCACCCTGCGCCCGGCCACCGATCTTCACGACCCGGACGGCGGCGGGGCCGAGCGAGCGCGCGGCCACATGGATCGCGTGCTTCTGGGCCGGCTTGATCGCCGCATGCGTCGAGTCGGAGTGCCGCCGCTTGCCGGTCACGCTGGCAACCCCGTCTGTTCGGCGAGACCGAGCATGAGGTTCGCGTTCTGGAGCGCCTGCCCGGCCGCCCCCTTCATGAGGTTGTCGATGGCACTGAACACCTGGATCGTCGGTGTGCGAACGCCCGCCACGCCGCGCACCGCGATGCGCACGACGTTGCGCTGCGCCACATGGCGGAGCTCCGGCAGTGCGTCGGCCAGTTCGATGAAGGGCTCGCCGGCATAGCGCTCGCGCCAGGGCGCCATCAGGTCCTCCAGCGGCCGGCCGAGCGGGACCGTGATCGTCGACAGGATCCCGCGCGCGATCGGCAAGAGATGCGGCGTGAAGAGGAGATCGACGTCCGCCCCGTACTCGGTTGCGAGCGCACGCATCTCGTTCAGGTGGCGGTGCGCGTTGCCGGTGCCGTACGCTCGGTAGTTCTCCGTCACCTCGCCGAAGAGCAGGTCCAGCCGCGGCGAGAGTCCGGCGCCCGAGACACCGCTCGCCGCGCTGATGTGGACTGTGGCACCAGGCGCGATCAGGCCCTGCTCGAAGAGCGGCGCCAACGCGATCAGGGCGGACGTCGGGTAGCATCCGGGATTGGCGACGCACTCGGCGCCGCGGATCCGTTCGCGGCGCAACTCGGTCAGTCCGTACGGGATGCCCTCGCTCGCGCCATTGCCGATGCGGAGGTCGGCCGAGAGGTCGACCACGCGGGCGCCCGCTGCACGGGCGCGCGACACCCATTCGGCGCTCGCGCCATGCGGCAGCGCCGAGAAGACGAGCGCGGCGCTCCCCAGCTGTACGTCGTCGGCCGCGTCGAAGGTGACGTGCCCACCCCGCGGCAGTTCGGCCGTCTCGCCGCGCTGCGAGTTCGCAGTCGCGTAGGCGAGGGTGAGGCCGTCGTGTCGTTGGATGAGTGCGCAGAGTTCGCGCCCCGCGTACCCTGAGGCTCCGAGGACTCCCACTGGAATCTTATGCACCTTTAATGCATACTAATGCTGCGCCACCATGTCAACGCCTTCCTTACCCTTGGCCTGAGGCCGTGCTAGACTGCGACCACAGGAGAACCACACGTGACGGCCAGCAAACGCGACCGGCAGCAGACGATTCTCGAGCTCATCGGTGCCCGCGAGATCGGGAGCCAGGAGGAGCTGCGCCAGCTCCTGCTCAAGCAGGGGTGGGAGGTCACGCAGTCGACGCTCTCGCGCGACCTGCGCGACCTCCGCATCGCGCGCATCCCCACCGATCACGGCCTCCGGTACGTCGTCAGCGAGGGAGCGGAGGACGGCTCCCGGGCCCCGCTCGCGACGTTGCTGCCGCAGCTCCTCGTCCGGCTCGACAGCGTCAGCCACATGATCGTGCTCAAGACCGTCATCGGCGGCGCGCAAACGGTCGCGCATGCCCTCGACAAGGAGTCGAGCGCCGACATCCTCGGCACGATCGCCGGGGACGACACCATCCTGATGATCTGCCGCAGCGAACAGGCCCGCGAACGGATCGCACGCCGCCTCGCATCCCTCGGCAAACGCGCTGGCTGATCGCTCCCACCATTTCCGCATAGTTATGCGGCCGGTCCATCCCTATCCCGGGCCGGATCGGCCCCGTTCCCTGGGAAGGCCGTGACCTTGAGGATCCTGCAATGAGTGAGTCCGAACACAAGCTCTGGGGCGGGCGCTTCGCCGGCGGCCCGGCCCCCGAACTCGTGGCCGTCAACCGGTCCATCACGACCGACCTGCGACTCTGGCCGTTCGACGTGCGCCTCTCGCAAGCCTGGGCGCGCGGCCTCGTCACGGCCGGCGTGCTCAGCGCCGCCGACGCGGAAGCCCTCGTGGTCGGACTCGACAGGGTCGCAGCCCGGATCGCCGGCGGCGAGGTGCCGATCGACTCGGACGAGGACGTGCACACCTTCGTCGATCGGTTGCTTCACCTCGAGGCGGGCGAGCCTGCCAGCCGGCTGCACACCGGGCGCAGTCGGAACGACCAGGTCGCGACCGGCACACGGCTCTGGACCATGGACGCCTGCGACCGCGTCTCGGAGATGATCCGCGGCGTTCAGCGTGCGCTGGTCGAACAGGCCGAGTCACATGTTGATGCGCTGATGCCGGCTTACACGCATCTACAGCGGGCGCAGCCCGTCTCGATCGCGCATTGGCTGCTCTCCCACTTCTGGCCACTCGAGCGGGATCTCGCGCGGCTCGCGGCGGCACGTGCAGGGGCCGCGGTGCTTCCGCTCGGTTCCGGTGCGATCGCTGGCTCGGCCTTCCCGGTTCCCCGCGAGCAGCTGTGCGCAGCACTCGGCTTCGCCGCCATCTCGCCCAACTCGATCGATGCCGTCGGCGACCGGGATTTCGTGGCCGAGACGCTGTTCGCACTCGCGCTCGTCGGGGCCCATCTCTCGCGGATCGGTGAGGACCTGATCCTCTTCGGGTCCAGCGAGTTCGGGTTCGTGCGGTTCGGCGACGCCTTCTCGACCGGCTCGTCGATGATGCCGCAGAAGCGGAACCCTGATGCGCTCGAGCTCGCCAGGGGTTCCGGCGCACGGCTGCTCGGTGACCTGACGGCGTTGCTCGCGACGCTGAAGGGACTTCCGAGCGGCTACAACAAGGATCTCCAGGAGGACAAGCGATCGCTCTTCGATGCGGTCGATGCGCTCGCGCTGCTCTTGCCGGCGGTGGCCGGATCGATCGCGACGCTCTCATTCGACCGCGCTCGGATGCGATCGGCCGTCACGAGTTCGATGATGGCGACGGACCTGGCCGACTACCTCGTTCGCAAGCGCGTGACGTTTCGTGAAGCGCATGGAGCCGTCGGTCGGCTGGTGCGCGAGGCCGAGGAGAAGGGCATCGAAATGACTGCACTTCCGTTCGAGAGCTTCGAGAAGGCACACGCGGCATTCGCACGCGACGTATATGGCGAACTCGATCCAGAGAGCTCCTTGAGGCACAGAGAGCTTCCAGGAGGCACTGGAGCGGTCGCGGTGCGGCATCAGTTGGACGCAGCATCCACGCTGCTTCGCTAGCCGGAGATTCTAGTCAGTTTTTTTGGAAGTTGTTTACTGACAAACACTTGACATAATATTCTTGCTTGCAAGTAACATATTATCGTGTTTTCTTCGGTAGACCTGGCTGTTCAAGAGGCGTCGCCGCCTGTTCGTCGGCACGTGTATCAAAGCAATCGAGCAGATAGGCGCAAAACGTTGACAGCGAATAGGTTAACGCTTATCGATTAATATCCTGATATTAGAGGATATTTATGCGCGCCGTCACCACAACCACCGCTGCCGCCGCGATCGGTTTGCGGAAGAAGGCACTCGATAACCTTCTGGGACGCCTCGACCTGCCAGAAGCCGCCTCAGGCCGTCAGGGAGTGGAGCGTCGAATTCCGGTCACTCTGTTGCCCGAGTTGCTCCTGACGGCCGAGCTCACCGATCAACTCGACATGCCGATCCGTTCCGCGTTCGCGCTCGCGCGTCGGCTGGTGGCAGGAGAGGTCGCGCTCGGGCCGTTCCTGAATGTTCGCGCGGAGACCGCTGCGCTCGGTCTGGAGATCGATCGACAGCTCGAGGTGGCGATCGAGACCGTCGTCCGGCGGCCTCGGGGTCGACCGAGGGCCTCCGCCGAGGAGTGAGTCGCTTGTGTCAATGGGGGGAACGGCAAAGGGCGCCCGGAGCAGAAGCTCCGAGCGCCCTTCGATCGTGCCGGCGTGGCTTACGAGACCTTCGAGACGTTCTCGGCAGCGGGGCCCTTGGCACCCTGCACGATGTCGAACTCGACGGCGTCGCCCTCTGCGAGCGACTTGAAGCCGGAACCCTGGATCGCGCTGTAGTGCACGAAGCAATCCTTGGTGCCGTTGTCCGGGGTGATGAACCCGAAGCCCTTCGCATCGTTGAACCACTTCACCTTGCCGGTCGTACGCATTCCCTACTCCTGATTTGATGATTGTCGCCGGGAGCGGGAAACGCCGACCCTGCACAATCGAGACCACGGGACGAAATAGATCCCCCGTGCTGGACCATCCGCCCGGAGAGTCCGAGGGACGAAGGAAACCTATGCTGGATCCCGCCAGTGCGCAATGCCCCCCCTGCCGACCTCATCATTCCGTTGCCCGGGCGGCGGATTCCCACCCATACGGACTGGCGGTCAGGGCAGGGGGACTCGGCCGTCGTCGGCGATCACGCGGTACGAGACCACGAAGTAGGGGGTGTCACCGAGACAGCTCGTCGGCACGCCTCGGTGCTCATCGTACTGCACCGCCACCCTGCCCTTGCCCATGTCGAGCTCGAGCGCCGCCGCGAGCGAGTCGTTCCGGATGGTGAAGGTGAAGATCTGCGGAGAGATGCCCGGGGCCGTGGCCATGGCGAGTTCGCCCTCCCAGGTCTTACAGAGCCACCCCTTCCTCGAGATCTTCTGCACGTATCCGGTGCGAGTACCGCTCGAATAGGTGTAGCTCATCGCGACCACCGCCCAGATCACGAGGCACATCAGCGGCAGGCCGAACAGGGTCAGGATCGTGAACTTGCCCCAATGGCGCCGGGCGAACCCTGGCCGTGGCGGAGGGGCGACCGCGGGGGCAGCCTTCGGGGCGCTCGCATCCGGCGCGTCGTCCTGGACCATGGAAGCTCTCGACTGGAAGGGAGGAAACGTTGGAAGGATACTAAGTTGTTCGTTGCAGGGCAGGGCTGGGAGGGGGCCTCCGCGCCGCATCCCGCCCGTTCGTTGCGCTGCCGGGACCGAGTCCGGCTCACACCTCAATCACCGAAATTCGTGTCGCCCTTCAAACCTCGCCGGAAGTCCGTGACCGCCAACGTGGGCGGAGTGCTCGTCGGCTCCGCGCATCCCGTCGTGGTGCAGTCCATGACGAACACCGACACCGCCGACCCGGCGTCCACGGCGGCGCAGGTGGCCGCGCTCGCGAAGGCGGGATCGCAATTCGTCCGCATCACCGTCAACAACGATGAGGCCGCCGCCGCCGTCCCCGAGCTCGCGGCTCGCCTTGCCGACATGGGCGTGAGCGTGCCGATCGTCGGTGACTTCCACTACAACGGGCATCTGCTGCTCCGGAAGTATCCCAAGGCCGCGGAGTTGCTGGCGAAGTACCGCATCAACCCCGGAAACGTGGGGACCAAGCACCGCGACGACAACTTCCGCACCATCGTCGAGGTCGCGGTCGAGTACCAGAAGCCGGTGCGCATCGGGGTGAACTGGGGGTCGCTCGACCAGGACCTGCTCACGCAGATGATGGATGCGAATGCCGCGAGCGCCGCGCCGGTCGAGGCGAAGGAGGTCTACTTCGAGGCGATGCTCGAGTCGGCGCTCCGCTCCGCCGCGCTGGCCGAGGAAACGGGTCTGCGCCACGACCAGATCCTCATCTCGGCGAAGATCTCGCAGGTGCAGGATCTCGTGACGGTGTATCGTCGTCTGGCGGCGCGCTGCGACTATCCATTGCACTTGGGACTCACGGAGGCCGGGCTCGGCACCAAGGGAGTCGTGGCCACGACGGCCGCGCTCGCGATCCTGCTGAGCGAAGGCATCGGCGACACCATCCGCGTGTCGCTCACGCCGCGTCCGGGAGGCGATCGCACCGAGGAGGTCGTGGTCGCGCAACAGATCCTGCAGTCGCTGGAACTGCGGTCGTTCACGCCGCAGGTCACGGCCTGCCCGGGGTGCGGGCGCACGACCTCGACCTTCTTCCAGAAGATGGCCGAGGACATCCAGAACTACCTGCGCGACCAGATGCCGGTCTGGCGCGAGTCGCACCCTGGCGTCGAGGAGATGAAGGTCGCGGTGATGGGCTGCGTCGTGAACGGACCCGGTGAATCGAAGCATGCCAACCTCGGCATCTCGCTGCCGGGCACGTTCGAGGAGCCCAAGGCACCGGTCTACGTCGACGGCAAGCTGCGCGTGACGCTGAAGGGGGACCGCATCGTCGCCGAGTTCCTCGAGATCCTCGACGAGTACGTGGTGCGGACCTACCCGGCGGTCGAACACGTCTGAGCCCGGCAGCCGGCCTGTCGGTGGGCGGACAGGGCGAACCGAGGTTCAGGCCGACTCGAGTTGGTCGACGAGTTCGACGAGTTCGCGCATGATCGGCGCGTCGAACCCCACCGCCTTGAGGCGGTCGCGCACGCCGCGGTACCACGACATGGTCCCCTCGCGACCGCCGTTGAAGCGTCCCCAGACCGAGTCGGGGTCGATCGTGCGACGGAGGTCGGCGAGGATGCTGCCGGCATTGTGCACCTTGTCCGCGGCGCAGACCCATCGGGCGAGGTCGCCGGCAACATCGAGGCGCGCGAGATAGTCGCTGCGCGCATCCTCGCGGGAGAGCTCCACACCGTCGTCGTCGAGACGCCGCTTGGTCACGGCGAGCACCGCATCGAGCACCTCGCTGCCGAACTTCGCCGCGATCCGGTCCTCCAGCATCTCGCGCGTCCAGCCCTCGCGCACACAATCCTCGATCACGTCGTGCAGGATCCCCGCGATCACCGTCTCCTCGTCGCGACCGTAGCGCGTGAGGATGACCGCGACGTTGGCGGGATGCGTGAGATAGGGCAACCGCGTGCCCTTCCGCACCTGGCGGTCGTGATGCTTCGCGGCGAACGCGAAGGCGTGATTGATGCGGTCGGAGTAGCCTGTCATGTCGACTGTGGGAGGAACATAGCCGCGGGGACCGGCGCGCGCACTAACGCACGATCGCCGCGGCGAGCTGGAGGTCGAGCAGCACGAGCGCGCACCCCTGCACGATCACGCCGACCCCCGCGCCGACGAGCCCGAGACGACGCCCGAGATTCCAGCCCATCAGCGCGAGCGTCGCCCCCACGGCGACATATCCCGCGTCGAGTCCGACATTGAGCCAGACGAACCGATCGAGCGCAACGGCGCTGGCGAGATCACGCAGGTGCAGCCCCTGCTTGGCCCAGATCGCGATCGCGATGTCGATCGATCCCCAGGCCGCCGACTGGATCGCGAAATGCTGGAGCAGGGGGGAGTCGATCCTCCGGACGCGGATCAGGGCGACGAGGGCCGTCCCGACGCCGACGGAGAGCGCGCCCCACACCATGAGCTTGAGCAGATGCAGTCGCTCGACATCGAGAAGCGTATCCGCCCACTGGCCCTGTAATGGCATTATGAAGGCTTGTTCCTGCTGCTATTACTGGGGCTTATCGCGCGTTGTGCTGCCTCGAAGGAGCCGCCCGGAGTGCGCCCCTTCCGCTTCGAGAGCGTCGCCGCGAGTTCGGCCCGGGAGGGTAGCTCCGGACGCGGCGCATCCCAAAGCACCATCCCCTGGAGTCGGTGACCTGCGGCGCGCACCTGCCCCACCTCGCTCTCCAGATCGGCGATGGCGGTCTCCCCGGCCACTACCGTGAGGATTACCGGACCGGCGTCGATGAGTTGCGCGGCGAGCGCGATCTTCCCGGGTGGCGCCACGATGATCGTGAGTTCGTAACCGCTCCGGAGTCGGACGAACGATTCGAGGAGTTCCTCGAGCGCGACCCCAACCGCGAGATCCTCCCGCTCGGTCCCTGCGGGCAACAGCGTGATCGTGAGACCATCGCTCGATCCCACCGGCCTCGCCACTTCGCGCCAGGTGAACGCGCGCGCGAGCGCATCGCTCATCCCCGGTTCCGCACGTTCACGGAAGGTGCGCGAGAGCGGGATGTTGGCAACGTCGAGGTCCACGACGAGCGTCTGACGGTGGTCCGCGGCGGCGGCGATCGCGAGCCGCGCGCCGGTCGCGGCCGCGATCACCGGATCGGCCCCGGTCACGATCGCGGTGCGCACTCGCGTCCCGGTCGCCGTCAGCCCCAGATAGAGGATGCGGAAGGGATCGATGCCGCTCGGATGGAACCGCGCGGGGCCGTCGAGCATCGCCTCGCGAACGGTCGTGAGCACGGGAGCGCGCGCGAGTCGTTCCGCCTCGCCGGCGTCGGCGAGCGTGGGCGCGTTCATCTCCCGGCTCATCGCGGTCGCGAAGCGGGCGAGGAGACCCAGGAGCAGGAGCGAGACCATCGCGATCGCAGGTGACGCGCTCGCGAGCGAGGGACCGCTAGCGCGCGGCACACTTGCCGCGACCTGTGCCGCCAGCGCCGCCGTGAGCGAGTCGTGCGCGCGCCGAGCGTCGGCCAGCGCTTCCTGCGCTTCCCGCAGCGCGGCACGCGAGGCGGTGGTGTCGGAGGCGCGTGCCACGGGCTGGGCGTTCGTCGCAGCGCCGCGCTCCGGCGCCGCGACCGGCGCCCCGACAGGGGCACTGATCGGCGCGGTGACCGGGACCGCGAGCGAGGCGCTGTCCGTGGCGACGGCCTCCAGCTCCACGCGTCGATTCTCGGCGATCGCGACGATGGTACGTCCCGCCCGCTCGGTGCGCCGTTGCAGCTCGTCGCGCTCGGCGGCGCTTCCGGCGCCGCGGGCCAGTTCACTCGCACGCGCATCATACGCGCGCAACGAGTCCACGAGCCCACGCATGCGCGGACCTCGGCTCACGCTCGGATCATCGGACACTGCGAGCCATGCGGTGATCGTGCGCTCGCGTCTGGCGCGCTCGATCCGCGCCGAGAGTTCGGCAAGCGCCGGTGGGGCGGCCCGCGTTCGTGCACTGACCGTGGGGATCGTGGCCGCGGCCGCGGGCGGCGGCGTCACCGCGACGCGCGACACCGTCGCCTGGGAGCGTGCAGCCAGGTGGAGGGATTCGGCCGCCGCGACGGCAGACACCGCGTCACGCAGCCGCTGAGCGCTGCGCAGTGTGTCGGCCGCGAGTTGCCCGTTCGTGACGCGCGCAGCCGCACCGGGGTCCCCGCCGAGGAGCGGCACCAGCAGCGCCAGCAGCGTGAGCGCGCCGAAGGTCACGCTCCATACCCGGGCGAACCGCGCCGAACGCCGGGCGGCGAGGGAGGCGCGCGCCGCGATCCAGACGTTGCCGTGGGTCTGGTGCGGCGGGAAAGGCTTGTTGGGAGTCTCGCTCGGCGGGGTCGACATTCTCTTGAAGTATCGCCGCCAAGGACCGGAATGCGAAGCGGGCGGCGAGGAAACTCCTCGCCGCCCGCCCCCTGTGGTCAGTGCCCGCGCACGGTCACTCGCGCGGGGATGTTACTGGACGGTGAGCACGCCCTTCATGCCCATCGCGAGGTGCGGCGTGCAATTGAAGTTGTACGTACCGGCCGGGATCTTCGCGAACGAAATCGTGATGCCCTGGCCGACCGCCATGTACATGTTCGAGTTGAGCTCGGCCATGCGCTCGGAACCGAAGTTCGCGTCGAGCTGTGCCTTGACGTCAGCCGCGAGCGTCGAGCCGTCGAACGCGACGTTGTGGGGACCGCCAGAGACGAAGACGAACTTCACGGCGTCGCCGCTCTTGATGGTGAGGTTAGCGGGCTCGAAGCGGAAACCCTTGTCGTCGCCGACCATCTTCACTTCAACCGTGGCGCCGGTGGCCGGAGCCATCGTCGCAGCGCCAGCGGCGGGCGCCGGGGCAGCCGTTTCGGCCATCGGAGCCGGGGTGGCCTCGGCGGCCGGCTTGGGCTCACCGCCACCGCAGGCGGCGAAGACGAACGCGCTCGTGACGAGCGTAAGACCCTTGAACTGCATTGCTGAAAGCCTCCAGGCCGAACAGAGTGTTTGTGAGATAGGATCCGCGGGTTTCCCCACAGTTTGTGAAAATATTCACAATCGGGCGGGAATGCAAATTCCTAACGCCTCCGGTGGCTCCCATGTTCCCCTTGGCATCGTCGGGCCGGACCACCTGCTCCCTTCCTGCTGACGCCGGACTGGGTGTCCGCACCTCGTCCGAGCGCACGCTGGTCACCAGACTGGCAGGACCTGCAAGGCGAGCGGCGTCCACGCAGGACATCCCCGAGTTCATGGCCGAGGGGCGGCCGAACGCCTTTCGCCGGCCCGTGTTGCGAAGCGATGCGCGATCCCGGCCTCGCGTCCGACCGCCGGCATCCGTCGCGGCATTCAGCTCATCTTCGCCGAGAGTGACGGGGGCGCGGGTCGGGGACCGGGCGTATTCGCCGGCGGCGTGGACCGGCAGCGAATTCGCCGCCAGCGGTCTCGTGACGCCATACTACGCCGCGCGGTGGCGGTGCAGCGTGGTGCATGCGTGGGTGCACGGTTCCACCTTGAGAAGAGCAGGCGACCAGGACTGCGCTTCCTCGATCATCTCCTGCACGGTGTCGCCACGACGCCGGCGCGACAGACCCTGACTTCCCCGGATCGCCGATGCTCGCCATTCCCGCCATCGATCTCCGCGACCGGCACTGCGTGCAGCACGCGGCAGGGGACCACGACACCGGGTCGATTCGATTCGATGATCCCGTAGCCGTCGCCCGCCGGTGGGCAGCCGCCGGCTTCGCGCGGTTGCACGTCGTGGACCTCGACGCCGCCACCGGCCGCGGCGACAACCGAGATATCGTGCGCGAACTGTTGCGCGACACGACACTGCCCATCCAGGCGGGTGGGGGAGTGTGCGCGGACGATGCGATCCGCACGCTCTTCGACGACGGGGCCGACCGTGTGATCATCGGCTCGCGTGGCCTCGAGGAGCCCGCGTGGCTCGGCGAGCAGGCCGCGCTCTTCCCGGGGCGCATCATCCTCGCCGCCGACGTCCGCGACCGGCAGATCGTGGCGCGAGGCTGGTCCTCCCGCACGAAGCTCCGGCTGGCCGACCTGCTCTCCGATCTCGACGGAGTCCCGCTGGCGGGCCTGCTCGTCTCCGCCGTGCACAAGGAGGGCAGGATGCAGGGCACCGATCTCCCGTTGATCGAAGAAGCAGTGCAGCGCTCGGCGTGGCCGGTGATCGCGTCGGGCGGCGTCGGATCCCTGCAGGACCTTCGCAATCTCGAGGACCGCGACGTGGCCGCCGTGGTCCTCGGCACGGCCCTCTACACCGGCGCGATCGACCCGCGCGTCGCGGCCGAGGAGTTCTCCGCATGAACAGGACCGACCTCGCGGTGCGCGAGCATCGCATCTGGGAGACCGTCGTCCGCGTGGACGCCATGTTCGGTACCCGCCGTGCCGACGTGCTGGACGGATGCGTGGTGAAGGCGTGAGCTTCACCGGACTGCGCGACAGGGGCAAGGGGGTGGCCTTGGCCGAACGCCACCAGGTCGAAGGCGCCGACGAGATCACCTCCCGCGATCTCACGGCCACGCGCGAAGCGCGCGTCGCGTCGCCCGTGCTCGAGGTGGCCGCATGAGCGACTCACTCCTCGAGGCGGTGCAGGTGGTCGCACGCCTCGCCGGCGACGTCGCACTCTCGCACTACCGCACGGCGATCACGGTGGAGACCAAGGGCGACGGCTCGCCGGTCACGATCGCCGATCGCGCGTCCGAGCAGGCGGCGCGCGACTGGATCGCCCGACGCTTCCCCGCCGACGGGATCCTGGGCGAGGAGTTCGGCGCGCGCGACGGCACGAGCGGCCGACGCTGGTTGCTCGATCCGATCGACGGGACCAAGAGCTTCGTGCGCGGCGTGCCGCTCTGGGGAACGCTGATCGCGGTCGCCGAGGGGGATCGCGTGCACGCTGGCTGCGCGTACTTCCCCGCGGTGAACGAGATCATCGCCGCCGCGCCCGGCGAGGGCTGCTGGTGGAACGGACGGCGGGCGGCGGTCAACGCGGTCAGCGCGCTCGCCAGCGCCACTGCGCTCGTGACCGACGACCGCACCTTCGATGTCGCGACCCGACGTGCGTCGTGGTCGCGGCTCGCGGACGCGGTCGCCACCTCGCGCAGTTGGGGCGACTGTTTCGGTTACCTGCTCGTCGCGACGGGCCGCGCCGAGGTGATGGTCGACCCGATCATCAATCCGTGGGATGCGGCCTGTTTCCTCCCCATCATCGAAGAGGCAGGGGGCGTGTTCACCTCGCTCGATGGAGAGCGCACCGCGTTCGGTGGTCACGCGATCGCCACCAACAAGGCGCTGGCCGCGGCGGCCCGGGAGTTCTTCCACGCTTGACCTGGACTCGCTTGCTTCCGCGAAAGGCGGCGGCCCGGTCGGCATCGCGGCGCAGCGCACCGCCGGTGGATTGCTCGACTGCGTGCGGACCGTGCTCTACGCGGGCAAGCGCGCCGCTACAGTCCGCGCGCGCGGAGTGTAGCGGCGCGCTAGAACGCCATCAGCGTGAAGCGGTTCACCTGTGACGGATTGCCGATGTACGTGAAGCGGATGTCGCGCATCCACTCGCGGGCGACGCGCTGCACGTCCTCGCCGGTGACGGCACGCAGGTCGGCCACGAACCGGTCGCCGGCCCGATAGTCCCCGCGATACAGCTCCGCGCGCGCCAGGAAGTCCGCCTGCGCGCCCGAGGTCTCGTTGTCGAGGAAGTACTCGGTGATGAACTGCTGCACGAGCGGCGCCAACGCCTTCGTCGGGATCAGCTCCTGCTGCAGGCCCTGCACCTGCTCCCGCATCACGCGGAGCGTCTCGTCGGGGCGGGTGGTGGTGACGTACAGACCGCCCGACGTGACCGCGCGGTCGCGGAACCGGGCCTCCACCGCGTACGTCAGGTTGCGGCGCGACCGCACCTCGGCGAAGAGCCGCCCCTGCAGGATCGCGGTGGCGACCC
Organism: Gemmatimonadota bacterium; assembly: GCA_021413975.1. Taxonomy (GTDB): domain Bacteria; phylum Gemmatimonadota; class Gemmatimonadetes; order Gemmatimonadales; family Gemmatimonadaceae; genus Pseudogemmatithrix. The sequence goes on along the minus strand of JAIOPJ010000036.1, from coordinate 83,845 downwards.
GCAGGGCCGGGACGTCGGCGGCGCCGGCGCTCGGCCCGCTCCACCAGCCGAGGATGTAGTTCGTCGGCAGCCGTCGAGAGACGACGTGCACGGTCGAACCGGCGCGCGGACCGAGGGGCTCGGGCACCTTCCACGAGTACGCCCCGGCCGGCAGGGTGCCGAACGTCGAGTGCACGAGTCGCTCCAGCCGCTCGCGCGGGATGTCGCCGACCACCACGAGCATCATCCGCGACCGGACGAACTGCGTGCGGTGGAACTCCTTCAACTGGTCGAGCGTGATCGACGCGAGGGAGCGGTCGGTGCCCACCGCCGAGAGCGCGTACGGGTAGCCGACGAACGCCACGCTGTCGGCGAGGTACTCGAGCTGTGCGTCCGCGTCGTCCTCCCGCTGCTGCAGGGCGGCCACGCGGTTCTCGCGCACGAACGCGAAATCCGCCGGCGTGAGAGTCGGGTTGAGCAGCCGATCGGCATAGATGCTCCAGGTCGAGTCGATGCGATCGGTGGTCGTGCGCAGCCCGTAGACGGTGTAGTCGTCCGTGGCCGCGACGCCGATCTCGCTGCCGGTCCGCGACATCGCGCGACGGAGCTCCTCGCCCGGATACTTCTTCGTCCCGCGTTCGGTGACCTCGAGCAGCATCGGCTCGAGGCCCGCGGTCTGTGGCGTGGCCAGCGCGACGCCGCCGAGCAGATAGAGGTTGGCGACGAAGAGGTTGGTGTTCGTCCGCCGCTGGATGACCGTGATGCCGTCGACGACGAAGCGCGACGTCGTCGAATCGTGTGCGACGGCGACCACGGGAGCGACGGCGGTCACCGCCGGGCGCTTGGGCCCCTTCTCCTGCGGGCGCGACGTCTTCTCCGGTTGTGTCGTCGCCTGTGCCCGGAGCAACGTGGGGCTCGCGAGCGCGAGGCCCGCGAGCAGCATCAGACGGCGGATCATGGGGTCACCCCGCGGCCGGCGAGCTCCTGCTCGGTGAGCTTGAGCCGCGCCTTCTCCCCCTCCGGGAGCATCACCCCGGTGATGCGTGGCTTGCCGACGATGTAGCGGCGCGCGTAGTCCTGCAGTTGGCGCGGTGTCTGCTTGGCCATTTCGTCGATGTACCTGAGGTGATAGTCGAGCCCGATCACGCTCCACCAGAAGCCGATCGTGTGCGCGTTCTCGGATGCGCGCTCCTGCCCGAATGCGGTGGTGACGGCGCGATTGGCCTTCACCGACTCGAGCTCCTCTGCCGTGAAGTATCCGGGTTCGAGCGTGGCGGCGAGTTCGGTCTCGAGCGCCTTGAGCGCCTCGCGCAGCTTGTCCGGCGTGGTCTGACCCGAGACCGTGATGGGGCCGACATGATTGAGCGTGTAGTAGTTGACGCCGATGCCCTGCCAGAGCCCGGTCTCCACCAGGCGCCGCTGGAATCGCGACGTCGGCTGGTTGAGCACGTCGGAGTAGACGTCCGCCGCGAACGTCGCGGCCTGATCCGCACTCGCGCCGGGACCGTGCCATTGGATCTGGACCGTGACCGCATTCACCGCCTCCTCGACGATCACGCCGCGGCTCTCCCGCAGCGGCTCGACCGTCGGGATCGGTGAGCGCTTGAACGGGTCCTCGCCGCGCGCCCAGTCGCCGAACGTGCGCTCCGCGCTCGCGAAGACCCGCTCCGGGTCGACGTCGCCGGCCACGATGAGCGCCGAGTTGTTGGGGATGTAGTAGAGGTCCCGGATCGTGCGCATCTGCTCCGGTGTCACGCTCGTGATCACCGCGCGGTCGCCGATCGTGTTCTTCCGGCTCCAGAACGAACCCCAGAGCTGGTGCCCGATCCGCTCGTCGAGCCGGAAGTACGGCGACGACTCGGCGCGGTCGTATTCACCGAGCACCACGACCTTCTCGCGGCGCAGCTCGTCCTCGCGGAACTGGGCGCCTCGCAAGGCGGCGTCCAGGAACTGCATCCCGCCCTCGACCGAGTCGGCGACCACCGTCAGGTAGTAGCTGACCAGTTCCTCGCGCGTCGTCGCGTTGAACGCGGCCCCGAGCGAGGCCGCGCGGTCCATGAACTCGTCGGGCCGCGGGTAGCGGTCGTTGGCCTTGAAGAACATGTGCTCGAACAGATGCGCGAGCCCGGCGTACTCGGGCGTCTGCGTGAACGCGCCATTGCGGACCACGAGTTCCACGGTCGCGATCGGCACGCCGCCGCCCGGGACGACGATCACCTCGAGCCCGTTGGGGAGGACGCGCTGGCGGATCGTGCGCTCGAGCTCGGCGCGCTGCGCCCGCAACGGCGTCGCCAGCTGCGGGGCCGCGAGCGAGCACGCGAACGCGAGTGCCGCGCCGCGCCGGAGGGAGCGGCTGGCGACAAGGCGCCACCGCGGGTTGATTACGCGCATCCTATGCATCCGTCGCGTTCGAGTGACCGGCACCCGTCGCCGCAGGAGATCGCTGCGGCCCTGGCACCGGCGTTGGGAGCCTCCCGGCTCCGCCTGAGCGAACCACTCGCTCCATACACCACGTTCCGCATCGGTGGTCCCGCGGACGTGCTGTACGATGCCACCACGGCCGGCGAACTCGCCAGCGCCATCACGGCCGCACGAGGGGCAGGCGTGCCCGTCTTCGTGCTCGGGCTCGGCGCCAACATCCTCGTGGGGGACCTCGGCTTCCGCGGTCTGGTCGTACGCAACGCGGCGCGGGAGGTGAGCGACCTGGGCGGCGGTCGCGTGCGCGCCGAGAGCGGCGTGCTCGTCGCCGACCTCATCCGGCATTGCGTGGCCGGTGGGTGGGCCGGCCTGGAGCACTATGTGGGGATCCCGAGCACCGTCGGCGGCGCGGTCTGGCAGAATCTCCATTTCCTCTCCCCGGCTCCCGAGCGCGCGCGGACGATGTTCATCGAGGAGGTCGTGGAGTCCGTCGAACTCCTCGGGGCGGACGGGTCGCGCTCGCGGGCCACGCGGGCCGAGATGCACTTCGGCTACGACGTCTCCCGCCTGCACACGAGCGGCGAGGTCGCCCTCGCCGTGACCTTCGCGCTCGCGGCCGGTGATCCCGCGACGTTGCATCGCACCATGCAGGAGAACCTCTCCTGGCGCGGCTCGCGGCATCCCTGGCTCGAGTATCATCCGAGCGCCGGGTCGGTCTTCAAGAAGATCGAGGGCGTGGGCGCCGGCCGGCTGATCGATCAGTGCGGGCTCAAGGGACACCGGATCGGCGGAGCCCAGATCTCGCACATCCACGCCAACATCATGGTGAACCTCGGTGGCGCGACCGCGGCCGACGTGCGTGCCCTGATCGGTCTCGCCCAGCGCGCCGTGTCGCAGCGCTTCGATCAGTTCCTGGAGCCGGAGATCGGATTCGTCGGCGAGTTCGCCGAGGAGTCGGCGCAGGGGACCGTCAGCAGCTGACGACCGAGTGCGCGCACGGTGCGCGGCACGGGGCTGCCCCGGGGGATCGTTCCCCGTTCATCCCGGCGTGCCAGTCCGCGCGGCGACTCGAACCACCACGCCGACGTGGTGCGATCGCGTGTGCGGTCCCAGATGAAGCCGCGCTGTCCCGCGCTCGGGGTGCGGCGCAGGAACTCGACGCGCTCGAGCGTCCCGCTGTGGCGGTCGGCGACGACGTAGAGCACGGCCGCCGACGAATCCGCGAAGCGCATCTGCAGGCGCCGACGCAGATCATGCGATTCCTCTCCGTCCATCTGGATGCACTCGTACAGCGACAGCGTGCCGCGCCCGTCGGCGATGGCGTCGCGCACGTCGAGCAACGCCATGAGTCCGGCGGGCAGCGAGGCGAAGGCCGCCGAGTCACCGTGCGACGAGTCGGCCGCGAGCGAGTACCATGGCGTGCCTGCCGCATGTGCCTCCGGCACCGCGCGGTACACCGCGACGCCCGCGACGATCGGTGCGGCGACGACGAATGCGAGCAGCGCACCGAGCCCGAGGCGTTCGCGATGCTTCATGGGCGCTGCCCGAACTCGACGATGAACCGCACCGGCGCCGGCGAGTCCACCGGCTTGGCGAGGCCGAGGCCGATCGCGCCCCCGATGAATCGCATGGTGAGGCTCACGGTCGTGCGCGGATGCCCGGTCGGCACCGACCCGAGCGCGGTGACGGTGGCGAGCGCCTCGGGCGTCGAGGCGCGACTCCATCCTGACTGCACCGCGAATGCGAGCGCCGGCGCGACCGGAGGCAACCAGAATCGATTGGTCAGCCGGATCGGGGCACCGAGGAACGGGAGTCGCCAGAACGCGAGGGCCCGGAAGACGGCCGCCTGATCACCGGCGAACTCCTTGTACTCGTATCCGGGGAGGTTCTGGTTCCGTCCGAGCTCGAACAGCTGTTGCGGCGGTGCGCCGGGATCCGTCGCCCCCAGGTCGAGACGAGCGCCCAGTGCGAACGGGCCCCGGTTGGTCCGCACCGTGAGACGGGCTTCGGCCCGCTGGTAGTCGAGCCCGCCGTCGGCGCGCTCGTAGTAGAATCGCGCTCCGATTCCGCTCCGCAGGAACTCGAGTGAGACGTCCGGGCGGTATTCGAGCGTGAACGCGCTGCGCCCGTAGCTGCCTTCCCGCACGGGCCGGTTGGGCCGGAAATCCTCACGCAGTCCGAGTGGGCTCCTCGGCATGTTCACCTGGACATCGTGATCGGCGGCGTACCCGAGCTCCACGCGCATCTGCGTCCGTTGGCGCTGCCCGAGGAAGCGGAGCCAGCTGGCGGTGAAGCTCCGCCGATCGAGATAGTCGTAGTTGTCGCGACCGAGCAGGGCGCCGAGCGTCGAGCCCGAGTCGAATGGATTGCGGAAATCGTTCGTGAGGTCGAGCGACCGCTGTGCGCGCAACGCGTAGAGGTTCCGGTCCTTGCGATACTCCACGACCGCGCGGCCGCGCGGGGTCCGTTCGTACCAGGACCAGCCGACCGCGCCCCGCACGGCGAGTCCCGGGACGGCATCGCGGTAGCGGAGCACCGCGCCGATCCCCGTGTACGCGCCCTGCACCCGGTCCATGCGGAAGACGTCGCTGAGGCGCTCGGTCTCGATCGAGAATCTCGGCGGCCCGACCGTGCTCCACCGATCCGGGGCCACGTCGTTGAAGTCCTCCGCGCTCACCTCGGCCGTCATGGCGCCCAGTTCACGGGTCCAGTCCGTGAAGGCGTTGATCGTGTCGGATGGCGCGACGACGAAGCGGAATGGGTGGATCGTGAGCGTGTCGCCTCCGGATCCCACGTCTACCTCGGGTGGCGCGGGGCGCAGCTCCCGGTCCACGAAACGCGTGAGGATGCGGAAGACGGCTCGGCTGTCCCCGACCGTGTTCGACGTGGCGTGGGCCTCGAAGCGCTGGTGCGCCGGGAGCCAGAACTCCCCCTCCGCCTCCGCGTTCACCGCCTCCACGAAGGCGATGCCCTGCAGACCGGCTTCCTTGAGGATGTCGAACCTGGGCTTCGGTCCGCCCACCACGGCGAAGTAGCCGCGGAGTCGGACGATGTGCCGTCGCTGGGCGTCGAGATCGATCTCGCCAAGGAAGACGACGCTCTTCACCGGGACGTCCTCACGCAGGCTCACGAGGACGCGCACGATCGGTATCTCGCGCCCGCCGGTGCGCATCGTGACGATCGTGTCGCCGCCGCTGTAGCGGTAGAATCGTTCGCGGTCCGTGGCCAGCGGGTGCACGGCATACAGCGGGTCGGTGGCGCGACGACGCCGCTGGCGCCGCGCTGATTCGGTGGTGTCACGCCCGAACAGCAGGGCGATCCGGTTGCCGTACAACGACGGGATCGCCCACCCACTCGAGAAGAACCCGAGGCTCGAGAAGGCCGCGCCGATCGCCTGCGACCGATACCCGTTCACGACCTGCTCGTACTCACCGGTCCGGTCCCAGGTGAGCGTGCTCGCGACCTGCTCGAGCGAGACCGACATCTCCTGTCCCTCGGAGCGCCGGTTGCCGATCGAGATCTCGCTCTCGAGCCGCGCGCGGTAGCCCCCGAGTCCCGCCGGCACCCGGCGGTTGATCTCGGCTGCCTCGGCGATCAGCGCGCGCAACGCCGGCGAGGCGTACGTCGTGGGGTCGCCTCCCTGCGTGACGGTGTCGGCACCGAGGGAGAGCGCGAGCAGCAGGGCTGGGAGGAGGAGCACGGGACGGACGAGGAGGATCGATGACGGCAGGCGGTTCGACCACCTACGGTCGCTCTTGGATAGGGGATTCTACACCGACGCTCGCTCGTCGGGCATCGTCGGATGCCTTCCTGCCGCGGTGGAATCGAGCGGCCTTGCCGCTCCCCGTTCGATTATCGTTCGGAGCCATGACCCGTCGCGACTACTCGTTCATCGCCGACGTCGACTCGCTCGACGCCCTGCGCCGGCTCCGCCGCGGCTGGGCGGGCTGGGAGATCGCCGAGGGGGAGTTCCGGGTCCGCCTCCGCGAGGGCGGCACGGTGCGCGCGCATGTCGACCGCGCCGAGATCGAGACCGGATTCGAAGTCTCCTGCCTCGTCGCCGACTTCGTGGCCGACGAGACGACCTTGCCGGCTCGTGATTCGGCGTTCACCTCGCACGCCAACGACGTCACGGTCTTCCGCGGCGTGACCTGGCTCGAGAAGCGGCCCGACCTCGGACCCGATCACTCGATCCAGTTCAGCGGGAGTCCCGCGATCGAGGTCCCCGAGGCGGCCGTCGCGAAGTGCGATTTCACCGATGCGATCGCCATCGCGAGCGGGGGGACGACGATGATCGTGCGCCTCGCGCTCCGGCCGGGATGGCTCGAAGTCTGCACGGATCCGGAGGAGGTCGGCAAGTTCCTCGAGATCAGGGACTTCGCGTGAGCGCTCCGCTCGCGAAGGGGTTGCAGCGCGACGGTCAGGGCGTGGTGCGGTGCTGGTGGTGCGGCACCGATGCGCTCTACGTGCGGTACCACGACACCGAGTGGGGCTCGCCGGTGACCGATGAGGTGCGTCTCTTCGAGAAGCTGTCACTCGAGGGCTTCCAGGCGGGATTGAGCTGGATCACCATCCTCCGCAAGCGCGAGAACTTCCGCGCGGCCTTCGGCGGCTTCGATCCCGCGCGGGTGGCGCGCTTCGGGGCGCGCGATGTCACGCGCCTCCTCGGCGACGCGGGGATCGTGCGCCACCGGGGGAAGATCGAGGCCGTGATCGGCAATGCGCAGCGGTACGAGCAGCTCTGCGATGAGTTCGGGTCGCTGGCGGCGTTCGTCTGGAGTTTCGAGCCTGCAGCCGCCGGGCGCCCCAAGGCGATCACGCGCGCCGCGATCCCGAACATCGTTCCCGAATCGGTCGCGATGTCCAAGGCGCTGAAACAGCGCGGCTGGCGGTTCGTCGGCCCCACGACGATGTACGCGCTCTTCCAGGCGATGGGTCTGGTGAACGACCATCTGGATGGCTGCCACCGTCGACCGGAGGTCGCCAAGGCGCGTGCAGCTACGCGCGTACCCCGAGCGACTGCTCGAGACGCTCGCGCGCGATGACGCGGGTGCGGGGATCACCCAGGCGCAGGGCGTCGGTGATCGCGAGCAGCTGATAGGTCGGGGGGTGCCGCTCGAGCAGAGTGGGCGCCGCGGGGTAGAGTGGGGCCACGGAGAAGCCCTGCACGGCGGCCGGGTGCATCGGAGCCGGCCAGACCACGACGTCGATGGCGTCGACTTCGGCGGAGAGCGGCGCAGCCGAGTAGGCGGTCGGCACCCCGACGGCGAGCGGTCCTTTCATGGCGGGAAAGGCGTACCGCACCCCATGCGCGATGAACTCGACCAAGGCCCTCAGGTTCGCCGCCCGGACGTTCGGCCGGAGCAGTCCGGCAACCGACAGGCGGGTGAGAGATGCGTGCACCTGACTGGGAACCACGCCCATGTCGTGTGCGAGCTCTACGAGTGTGCCGGCCTCGGAACTCAACCGGAGCGCGAGGGCGACATCGAACGGTGCGATTCTTGGCGACCTCATATTCTATAATCTAGAAAACTGTAACGCTATTCACAACAAGCTACTTGTCGATCAATGATCAGTGTGAGTTGGTCGTTCCACCGGCGGCCGGACCGCCGGTACCCCGTCGGTCCGCCACCCAGCTCGCGATGCCACCACCGATCAGCACAGCGAAGATCACCCCAAGCAGCCAGAAGTTCGCCGCGTCGCCAAGCGCCTCCTTGATCCAGTCCGCCGTGAGCATCTTCACGCCCACGATCGCCAGGACGAGCGCCAGGGACACCTTGAGATAGCGGAACTTCTGGATCAGCCCGGCCAGCCCGAAGTAGAGCGACCGCAGGCACAGGATGGCGAAGACGTTCGACGTGAAGACGATGAACGGATCGGCCGTGATGGCGAAGATCGCGGGGATCGAGTCGACCGCGAAGATCAGGTCGGTCGTCTCCACGAGCACCAGCGCGACGGCGAGCGGCGTGAGGAAGCGGCGCCCGTTGAGCTCGACCAGGAAGTGATGCTCATGGAAGTGGTCCGTCACCGGGAAGTGGCGGCGCAGCCAGCGCGTGACCCAACTCTCGACCTCTTCCTCCTGCTCCTTCGTGCTCTGGAAGAGCATCCGCACGCCGGTGAAGACGAGGAACGCCCCGAAGAAGAGCAGGATCCCGTGGTACCGGGCCACGAGCTGCGCACCCACGCCGATCATGGTGCCGCGCATGGCGAGCGCGCCCAGGATGCCCCAGAAGAGCACCCGGTGCTGGTACTTGAGCGGGACCCGCAGGTGCTCGAAGATCAGGGCGATCACGAACACGTTGTCCATCGAGAGGCTCAGCTCCACCACGTAGCCAGTGAGGAACTTCACCGCCGCCAGCCGGCCCCCGTTCAGCTGACCATCGACCGCGTCGACCACCTTCCCGAGCCCCAGCCAGTGCCCCTCGTACGCGGCGTAGATGAAGACGGCGAAGAGGATCGCCAGCGCGACGGTCCCCGCGGTGAAGATCATCGCCTCGCGCAGCGTCGGCGCGTGCGACTTCTTGTTGAAGACGCCGAGGTCGAGCGCCAGCACGAGCGCGATCAGGAGGAGGAATCCGCCCCAGGCCAAGATCATCGAACGCGCTCCGCTTCGATCCAGGCCGCCCACTCCGTCTCGGACACGCCCAGTGTGAGCTTCCCGCCGAAACGCGTGAGGGGTTGCTGGAGCAAGAGCGGTTCCTCGGAGAGCAGGGTCAGCCAGCGCTCGTCCGAGAGGCGCGACGCGCCCAACCCGAGCTCCTGGTATCGCTTCGCATTCTTGTCGATCAGGGCCGTGAGGCCGAACTTCTGCACGAACCGCTGCAGTTCACCCTTGCTCGCCGCGCGTTCCTTGAGGTCGACGAAGTGGACCTTCACGCGCCGTTCGCTCCAGAATCGGAGGGCACGGCGCGTATCCTGGTTCTTCTGCGTCCCGAACAACTGCACTTCCACCCGTTCGCCCCCGATATTCCCTGTTCTCCGCGGCCTCTGGCGACCGCCACGCGGCCCGCGCGCCGCGAACACGGAATCTACCGAGTCGACCCTGTCGAATCATCCGCCTTTCCGCCCCGCCTGGTGGCTGCCAGGCCCGCACCTCCCGACCGTCTGGGGAAAACTCGCTCGGCGCATCCCGGATGCACACGAGCGGATCGAGCGGTGGCCGACGCCGGACGGTGACGCCGTCTCGGTCGCGCGCATCGACGCGCGGACCGCCGACGCACCGATGTTCGTGATCCTGCACGGGCTCGAGGGCACGGTGCGGTCGAAGTACGCGCAGGGCTTGATGCATCTGGCGCGCGCGCGCGGCTGGGGCGTGACGATGCTCATCTTCCGCACCTGCGACGGCCTGATCCCTTCGGTGCCGCGACTCTACCACTCGGGCGAGACGACGGACCTCGACCATGTCGTCCGTCGTCTCGCCACCGAACGCCCGGGCCGTCCGATCGTCATCGCGGGGGTCTCGCTGGGCGGGAATGTGCTCCTCAAGTGGCTCGGCGAACGAGGGAGTGCCGTGCCGGCGGAGATCCGCCGCGCAGCCGCGATCTCCGCGCCCTTCGATCTCGGAGCCGGGAGCCGTTTCCTGGAGAGGGGTTTCTCGCGGTTCTACGTCCGGCACTTCATCAGGATGCTCAAGCAGAAGGCGCTCGCGATGCTCGAACGTCATCCGACGCTTCGCGTCGATCGCGTCCGTCTGGACGCCGCGCGCACCTTCTGGGAGTTCGACGACGCCTTCACCGGGCCGGTGCACGGATTCGCCGGGGCCGACGACTACTACACGCGCTCAAGTTCGATCCACTTCATCCCGAACATCAAGGTGCCCACGCTGCTCTACTCGGCGGTGAATGACCCCTTCCTGCCCCCGGTCGTCCTCGAACGAGTTCGCGTGGTCGCGCGTTCTAATGAAGCGCTCACCATCGAGTTCACGCCCGAAGGCGGGCACGTCGGATGGGTGGCCGGGCCGCCATGGGCGCCGACCTACCAGATGGAAGGTCGCGTCATGAATTGGTTGGAGAAGCATCCATGAGGGATTAGGTTCAAATGATAGCCGTTCTCAACTATTTCGCTGGGATGGGTTCTTGAGCAGTTCCTCGGACGAGTTCCACGACGACATCATCTATCCGAACACCGCGGCGTTCATCCTCGTCCACCTCGCCCCGCTGGCGGCGTTCTGGACCGGCGTGACCACGACCTCGGTGGTGCTGGCCATCACCCTCTATGTCGTCCGGATGTTCGGCGTCACGGCGGGATACCACCGGTTCTTCTCGCATCGCTCCTTCAAGACCTCCCGCGTCGGCCAGTTCATCTTCGCCTTCCTGGCGATGAGCTCCACGCAGAAGTCGGTCCTCTGGTGGGCGGCGCTCCACCGCCACCATCACCGGCACTCGGACACCGAGCTGGACGTGCACTCGCCCGTGCACCGCAGCTTCTTCTACTCGCATGTGGGCTGGATCTTCGACAAGAAGCATGACGCCACCCGCCTGGACGAGGTCCCCGACCTCGCCAAGTATCCCGAGCTGACCTTCCTCGACCGGCATCAGCTGCTGCCGGCGATCGTGCTCGGTGTGGCCTGTTTCCTGATCGACGGCCTTCCGGGCCTTCTGATCGGGTTCTTCCTGAGCACGGTCTTCCTGTACCACGGCACCTTCTTCATCAACTCGCTGGCGCATGTGCACGGCCGTCAGCGCTACGTGACCGGCGACGATTCCCGCAACAACTGGTGGCTGGCGATCATCACCCTCGGCGAGGGATGGCACAACAACCATCACGCCTACCAGCGCTCGACCCGTCAGGGCTTCCGCTGGTACGAGATCGACATCACCTACTACGTGCTCAAGGCGATGAGCTGGGTCGGCTTCGTCTGGGACCTCGGTGAGCCGCCCGAGGAAGTCGTGCGCAATGAGCGCCGCGTGGGGACTGCGGTGCTCGAGCGCGTGGCTCGTCAGCTCGCCGAGCGGTTCCCGTCGGGCTCGTTCGCGGCCCAGGTCGCGCAGGCGCGCTCCCACGCGCGCGAGAGCTTCGAGGCGCATCCCAAGGTGATCGAGCTTCGGGCGAGGCTCGCGGCCGGTCAGACGAGGGCCGAAGAGGCCTGGACGGAGCTGCAACTGCATCTCCCGCATCTCCCGCACCTGCCCTCGGCCGCCGAGATCCGCGCCCGCGCCCTGCAGATGTACGCCGAGGGGCCGTCGACGGACGAGATCGTCGCCCGTGCCCGGCAGGTGATCGCCGAACGGTTCAGCTTCGAGCTCTTCCCCGAACTCCGGCCGGCCTTCGCGTAGGCCCTGACGAACATCTCGGCGGGGCAGCACGTTATGGGGATGGCGAGATGCCATCCCCATTCGCGTTGCGCCGTCCCTTCCTCGGAGATCCTTGCCATGCAGCTGCGTACGATCGCGTCACTGTCCCTGGTCGCAGTCGCGGCCTGCTCCGCTCAGCGCGTGAGCCCCGACCGTCCCGTTGCCGCTCTGGCCGAGGACCATTCGACGCACACCATGCCGGCCGCGGGTGCCGCCGTCGCCGGGGCCGCTCAGTCGCAGGCGGGGCGCGTCGCTCCGGGGGCGCTCGACGCGGCGGCACGCCTGCAGGCCTCCACGCGTCATGCGGAATGGGCGATGATCCCCACCGCGCCGGGGAGCAGGGACTCGATCGCCGCCTTCGTGGTCTACCCTGAGCGACGCGACAAGGCGCCCGTGGTCGTCGTCGTCCACGAGATCTTCGGACTCTCCACCTGGGTGCGGAGCGTCGCCGACCAACTCGCCGCCGATGGCTTCATCGCGATCGCGCCCGACCTGCTCTCCGTGGAACGCGGCGGGGCCACCACCGACTCGCTTCCGTACGACCAGGCGCGCGCGATGATCCGCAACGTGACCCCGGAGAAGATGAACGCGATGGTCGCCGCCGTCGGACGCTACGGGATGTCGCTGCCGGCCGCGAGCAAGAAGTACGGCATCGTGGGTTACTGCTGGGGCGGCTCGGCCGCATTCAACCACGCTGTCTTCAACGCGCCGGGACTGAGCGCCTCGGTCGCCTACTATGGAAGCGCGCCCGTCGCCACCGAGGTCGCGAAGATCAAGGTCCCGGTGCTCGGCCTGTACGGCGAGAACGATCAGCGCGTGAACGCGACCATCGCCGCCACCGACTCCACCATGAAGGCGATCCGCGGCACCTATGTGAGCCGCATCTTCCCGGGGGCCGGCCATGGGTTCCTGCGGGCCCAGGAACAGCCCGCGAATGCCGAGGCGGCCAAGCAGGCGTGGCCCGAGACAGTGGCCTGGTTCAAGAAGTACCTGAAGTAACCGCCCGAGCGTCCGTAGGCCCAAGGCTGCGAGGTCCCTGGATCAGGGGCCTCGCAGCCTTCGCTCATGCGGCCGCCGCGACACCCGCTACTTCTTGGATTCTCCGACCCACACACCGAGCCAGTCGGGCAGATTGCCGCTCATCTCGATCATGTCGTCGAAATAGACGAGCCCCTTCTCCTCGAGCGCGGCCACGAGGGTGCCGAGCGCGTCCTCATCGTAGATCGGACCGACCGCGATCACGCCGCCTTCCACGCGGAATTCCTCCGGCGTGAGGTTGAGCCAACTGTCGATCGACTCGCGTGTGAGCGCGGCCTGCTCGAAGGCCTGGCGCCGAAGGAGCAGGGTCGGCGCGTTGTGACTGAGGGAGAGCGGCATGGGAGGGGTGGGGTCGGGGTCGCGTGGCGATGCAATAGATTATCCGCGTGCGGCACTCAGCGCAGGATTTCGACGTCGTCGTGATCGGGGGTGGGCACGCCGGGACCGAAGCCGCGGTCGCGGCCGCGCGCCGCGGCGCCCGCGTCGCCCTGCTCACCACCACGCTCGAGACGATCGGCCAGCTCTCCTGCAATCCGGCCATGGGCGGGGTCGCCAAGGGGACGGTCATCCGCGAGATCGACGCCCTCGGCGGAGTGATGGGGCGGGCCACCGACCTCGCCGCGATCCAGTTCCGGATGCTCAATCGCGGCAAGGGGCCAGCGGTCTGGGCGCCACGGGCTCAGGTGGACCGCGGTCTCTACCGCCGGGCCGTCCGCCGCGCGGTCGAGGCACAGCCCAACCTGGTCACGGTCCAAGGGACTGCGGCGAAGCTCCTCCTGAACGGCGGGGGCGAGGTCGCGGGGGTGGAGACGACTGACGGCGCACACCTCAAGGCGCGCGCCGTCGTCATCTGCACCGGGACCTTCCTGCGCGGCCGCATCCATGTGGGCACGACGCTCTCCGTGAGCGGAGGCCGTGCCGGAGAGGCCGCGACCACCGAACTCGCCGAGCAGTTCGCGGACCTCGGTCTCACGACCGCACGCTTCAAGACGGGAACACCACCTCGTATCGACGGCCGGTCGGTCGACTATGCGCGACTGACCAGGCAGGAGAGCGAGATCGAGGATTTCGATTTCTCTTGGTCGGCGTTCTGGCCGACGAGCCGCCGTCGCGGTACCGAGACGCGCCATCCCGAACAGCTCCCCTGCTGGATCACGTTCGCCGGTGCCGAGGTGAAGGCGCTCGTGCAGCAACGGCTCCATGAGTCGGCCATGTACGGCGGTGCGATCGGCGCGCGCGGGCCGCGGTACTGCCCCAGCATCGAGGACAAGATCGTCCGCTTCGCCGACGCGGAGCGCCACCAGATCTTCCTCGAACCCGAAGGACTCGACACGGCCGAGCTCTACGTGAACGGCCTCTCGACGTCACTGCCCGCCGAGATCCAGCTCGAGATGCTGCGGGCGATCCCGGGGCTCGAGCGGACGGTGATGACACGCGCGGGCTACGCGATCGAGTATGACTACGTCCCGCCCACGCAGCTGCATCCCACCCTCGCCACACGGGCACTCGCGGGACTCTTCCTCGCGGGACAGGTGAACGGCACCACCGGCTACGAGGAGGCGGGAGGGCAGGGTGTGGTGGCGGGACTCAACTCCGCCGCGCACGCGCTCGGCATCGCGCCCGTCGTGCTCGGCCGCGAGAGCTCGTACCTCGGCGTCCTCGTCGACGACCTCGTGACGCGCGGCGTCGACGAGCCGTACCGGCTCTTCACGTCGCGCTCGGAGTTCCGCCTGACGGTGCGGCAGGACAACGCGCTCGGCCGCCTGCATCCGACGGCGCTCGCGCTCGGCCTCCTCACGGGCGAGGAGCGCGCCTGCGCCGGCCCGCGCCTCGACGACGAAGCGCGGGCGACGACCCTCGCGCAGGAGACCACGATCTTCCCGCCACAAGCGGCCGAACTCCTCGCGCAGGCGGGCGAACGCGAACTCGCCTACGGCGTGCCGATCATCGAGGTCGCGCGACGCCAGAAAGTATCACTTGGCGACTTATTCAAGGCCCGCGCGGTGGGGAGCGACCTGCATCCCGAGGCGGTGATCACCGCGGACCTGGAGATCAAGTACTCGGGCTACTTCATCCGGGAGCGCAAGGCGGCCGACCGGCTGCGCCGCATGGGTGAGGTCCCGCTGCCGGACCTCCCGTACGCCGCACTGCGCACCATCAGTGTCGAGGCGCGCCAGAAGCTCGCCGCGCGACGACCCGCCACCCTCGCGCAGGCCGCCACGATCCCCGGCGTCAGTCCCGCCGACCTGCAGAACCTCGTCCTGGAGATCGAACGGTGGCGACGCGGCTGATCGCGCTGCTGGTGCTCGCGCTGTCGTTGCTCCCGATCTCGGGGCTCATTCCCGGCGGCGAGAGCGACCCCGAGTACCTGGCGCGCGTCATCGATTGGGCGAACGGACTCGCGCTCTGCGGCGGGCTGGGTGGGCTCGCCGCGTACATCGTGCGGGCGCGGCGGCGGCGTGCGGTGCCTGCCGGCGGCGCCATCGGACCGAGCGGTGCGAGGAGCACCGGCGATCCCAGCGATCCGGCAGCGGACCAGCCGCTCGGATCCGCGGATCTCTTGGTGGGAACGGCGGGTCCGCGGTTCGCCTGGGTACTCGCCGGACTCGCCTTCGTCATCTACGCCCTGATCGCGCAACAGGTCTTCTCCGGGAATCCACTCCTGGTGGACGAGATCGTGCAGGTCCTGCAGGCGCGTTGGTATGCCGCCGGGCATCTCTCCGTCCCGACGCCGCCCATCCGGGAGTTCTTCTCCCTCCTGCATGTCGTCGACCTGGGCGATCGGACCTATAGCCAGTTCCCTGCCGGCGGCCCGGCGATGCTCGCGCTCGGCACACTCCTGGGCGGCGAGTGGCTCGTGGGTCCGATCGTCGGTGCGCTCAGTGTGCTGCTCTTCGCGCGACTCCTCGCCCTGCTCGAACCCGGTGCATCGCGAGGCTGGCACCGGGGCACCACGGCACTCTTCGCCCTGACGCCATTCGGCGCCTTCATGTTCGGATCGCACATGAATCACGCGACGACCCTGGTCTGGCTGCTGCTGGCGACCGTGGCCCTGGGCCTGGCGACCGCGCGCGACGATGCCTCTCCCGTCTGGGGGCTCGTTGCCGGTGTCGCGCTCGGTGCGGCCGCCAGCATCCGTCCCATGGATGGTGCGGCATTCGCGCTTCCGGCCGCGGGCTGGCTGCTCTGGCGCGCGCGGCTGGGAGCGCGACCGCTCATGACGCTGCTACTCTCCGGTGTCGGGATCGCCCTGCCGCTCGGCGCATTGATGTGGGTGAACCTCCGGACCACCGGTCGGCCACTGCTCTTCGGCTATGATCTGCTCTGGGGAGCGGGTCATGGGGTCGGCTTCCACCGGTCGCCTTGGGGTCCGATCCACACACCGCTGCGCGGACTCGAGCTGGTCGGTCTCTATTTCACGCGGCTCTCCATCTATCTCTTCGAGACTCCGTTTCCGGCACTCGTGCCGGCGGCGATGGCGCTCTGGCTGCGTCCGGTGTTGCGCCCGCTCGACCGCTTCCTGTTCGCCTCGGCCCTGCTCGTCATCATCGGGTATTGGGCGTACTGGCACGATGGCTTCTATCTCGGTCCACGTTTCATGTTCTCGCTCCTTCCCGTGCTCGTACTTTGGAGCGCGCGATCGTGGCTTGCGATCTCGGAGCGCTTCGTGCGCGGCTCACTGCCGCGGATCGCCCTCGGTGTGAGCCTGTCCGTCGGTGCGCTCTACGCCGCCGTCACGATCGCGATCGTGCGGGCGGAGCAGTATCGGAACGGGATGACGTCGATGCGCGTGCACATCGGCCAGGAGTCCGCGGCCGCCGGGGTGCACGACGCGCTCGTGCTGGTGAAGGAGAGCTGGGGCTCACAACTGATCGTGCGACTCTGGGCGCGCGGAGTGTCGCGCAGCGAGACGGAGATCCTCTATCGCACGGCCGACGCCTGCCGGATCGAGACCGTGCTGCAGGAACTCGAGGTCCGCGACGTCAGGGGAGCGGCGGCGCTGGAACGACTCCGGCCGCTCCAGGCCGACTCGGCGCTCCTCGTGCCCAGCACCCGCTCGCCGGACTACACGGAGCGGATGCTCCCGGGGCTGAGCTACTCCGCAGAGTGCGAGGCGAGCATCCGTCGCGATCAGCAGGGGTTCTCCCAGTTGGCTCCGCTGCGCCTCGCGGAGGACGGGAACGTCTATGCGCGCTGGTTGCCGGGACGCGAGGCGGAGATCGAGGCGCAATACCCGGGCCGGGCCGTCTACCTGCTCGAGCGCGAGAGCAGTGCACTCGGGGCCCCGTTCATTTGGAGACGACTGGGCCTGCAAGCGTCGCCCTGACGCTTGGCCCGTCCGGGTGAGGCAGGATCCCCGGAGCGTTCCCCAAGAGTGCGAACTGATTCCAGTAACCTCGGACGATGCACACGCGTCGACCCGACGGAGGCCACGCCCTGGTGGGGAGGCCCCGGTCCTCCAGTGGCCGGGATCGGGTCCTTCGCTCATCCGCCGATAGGTGCCGTATGCGGTGTTAGACTGAAGAACCGATCTGCGGTCTCATTAAGTATCTATATGTTACTAAAAGAGGATCCCCCGATGGCGATCATCCACCAGTCCCGAATCACCGTCCTGCTCCTGCTCCTCGCTGCTTCGCCGGCCCTCGCTCAGAACACGGCGGCTGCGTCGGCCGCACCGCCACGGATCGTGACCGTCGCCACCGAGGAGGTGGAGATCGCCCCCGATCGCGCCGTGGTCACCTTCACGGTCGAAACGCGCGCGCGCACGGCGGCGGCGGCGGGCACTGAGAACGCGCGGATCCAAGCTGCGGTGCTGGACACCCTGAGACGCGTAGGTATCGCATCGGCCCAGCTCAAGACCCAGGGGGTGAGTATCAACCCCGAGTACGAGTATCCGCGCGAGGGTGGCCGTCCGACGGTGGTCGGCTATCAGGCGCAGAACAGCATCCAGGTCGAGGTCCGGCAGATCTCCCTCATCGGCACGGTCATCGACGCCGGTCTTTCGCGGGGCGCCTCCAACGTGGGTGGCCTTCGTTTCTTCGCCGCGAGCACCGAGGCGGCGACGCGCGAGGCGCTGCGCAAGGCGGTATTCAGGGCGCGTGCGGACGCGGACGCGATCGCGGAGGCGGCTGGCGGGCGGATCGGCGGGGTGATCGAGATCGTCTCGAACCCCGTGTCGGCTGGTCCTGTGTTCCGGGAGATGGCGATGACCATGGCCGCGCGCTCAGAAGCGAACGCCGACGTCACCACCCCGATCGAATCAGGAGTGCTCAAGGTCACCGTCTCCGTCGAGGCGCGTTTCACCTTCATTCCCCGCCCATAGGCACGCTCCGGCGGGGAAGTTTTTCACGTGAAACGGAACAAGTTGTGGCTTTCGTGTTGTTTCACGTGAAACAATCACTCTGGTAGGCCAGGGCGCGATCGGGTATATTCGCCACCTTCACCCCCGTTCACGATCCGGAGTTCAGTGGCCCGCATCATCGCTATCGCCAATCAGAAGGGCGGCGTCGGAAAGACGACGACCGCCGTGAATCTCGCCGCCTCGCTCGCCGCCGCTGAGCAGCGAGTGCTGCTGGTCGACGGTGACCCCCAAGGCAATGCCTCGAGCGGCATCGGCTTGGTGAGGGACGAGATCGGTGAGACGGTCTATGACGTCCTGCTCGATGCCGAGCGCATAGAGACCGCGATCGTTCATGCCGTACAGTTCAAGCATCTCGACGTTCTGCCGTCGACGCCGGACCTGGCGGGTGCCGAGGTCGAGCTCGTGACGGAGAAGGAACGCGAGCTGGCGATGCGGCGAGCCTTGGAACGCGTGCGGGATCGTTACGACTACGTCCTGATCGACTGTCCTCCATCGCTTGGGCTGATCACGATCAACATGCTCGCCGCAGCCGACGCGCTGCTGATCCCGCTACAGTGCGAGTACTACGCGCTCGAGGGGCTCTCGCAGCTCCTCAACACGGTGCATCTCGTGCAGCAGGGCGTGAACCCGTCGCTCGGCATCGATGGCGTCGTCCTGACGATGTACGACGCGAGGCTGAACTTGTCCCGCCAGGTCGCGACCGACGCCCGAGAATACTTTGGCGCGAAGGTCTTTCAGTCGGTCGTTCCGCGGAACATCAGGCTCGCCGAGGCGCCGTCCTTCGGAAAGCCGATCATCCTTTACGATGTCGCGTCAGTCGGTGCACAGGCGTACATGGGAGTCGCGAAGGAGTTGATTGAGATGCACTCGACCGGGAAAACAGCGTAACCCATTGTCCTGTAAAGAGTTACACTCCATGCCCGCATTGACACAACCTCTTGTGACTACCTAAAGCATTACCCTGCAACATCTTACATCTATCACGCGCACCAGAGATCTCATGAGCGGCGACAAGACCAGGCGACTCGGTAGGGGGTTGGAGGCGCTGTTGGCACGAGCGCCGAATCGAGCCGAGCAGCAGGAGGAGGCGGCAACGCGCGGGACCACGCCCGCGCCGCGACCGGCGCCGGAGCAGGCGTCGCCGCTGAGGAACATCGCCCTCTCGCAGATCCGGCCGAATCCCCTTCAGCCGCGGAAGGAATTCAAGCCGGAGGAGCTCGCGGACCTCGAGGCGTCGTTGCGGGTGAGCGGCCTGTTGCAGCCGGTGACCGTCCGGCCCGCGCCGCGAGGTGGCGGGTATGAGTTGATCGCCGGCGAGCGCCGGTTCCGTGCCGCGCAGCGGATCGGCTGGACGGAGATCCCCGCGATCGTCAAGGACGTGGACGATCGGATGCTGCTCTCGTTGGCCATGGTCGAGAACCTCCAGCGCGCGGACCTCAACCCGATCGAGGAAGCCGAGGGATACGAACAGCTCATCCGCGATTTCTCGCTCACGCAGCAGGAAGTCGCCGACATCGTGGGGAAGGATCGGTCGACGGTGGCGAACACGCTGCGCTTGCTCGCGCTGCCGGCGACCGTCCGCCGTCTGGTCTGGGATGGTCAACTCACGGTCGGTCATGCGCGAGCACTCCTCGGGATCGGGGACGAGTCGCGCATCGCCGATCTCGCACGCGAGGTCGTGGCGCAGGGTCTATCGGTGCGCGAGGTCGAGCGGCGCGTCCGCGAGGATGCTCGGAGCGGTCCGAAGAAGGGGGCCACGGGCGGCACCCCTGCTCCCGGAGCGACCGACACGCGCAGCGCAGAAGTGCGGCACCTCGAGGACCAGTTGCGCAAGCACCTCGGTACCGACGCCAAGATCGTGCAGTCGGGGAAGGAGCGCGGCGAGCTGCGCATCCCCTTCTACAGCGGCGATGATTTCGAGCGGCTGCTCGACCTGCTCCTGGGCGCGAACCGCCTCTGATGGCGCGCAACATCACGCCCCGGCCGATCAAGGCGTCCGGCGCCCGCGATGCGCACGGACGGATACTCGATCCGTCGTCCGGGTCGCTCTATGTGCACATGCACCGCGAGAGTGGACTGGCCCACCGTCACTACGTGCTCAAGGTCTGGCAGGTACGTTTCCTTGCGGTCTTCTTGTCACGACCCATGCTGGCGCTCTATCTGATCGGCTTGCTCACCTGGGGCTGGATGGCGAGTCAGGCCGCGAAGGTCCCGATGCTGCAACAGCGCATCGGGGAACTGACCAGGGATGCCGAGCGTCTCGACACGTTGACGGCCACGCTCACCGAGTTGCAGGCGCGGTATGCACAGGTCCAGCAGATGCTCGGCACCAAGACCGCGAACCCTGTCCTCGGCGACAGCGCGCGCCAGAAGAAGGACACGGTCCGGCGTGCGATCGCGCCGGCCACCCGCTGATGAGGTTCGATCCCCCCAGGAGGCACGATGGCGATCTTCGGCAAGGATGAGAACTCCGGGCGTTCTGCTGCCCGGGGCGCGGCGGAGAACACACTCTCGATCATCTCCGCCGGCACAACGGTTCACGGCGACATCGAGTGCACCGGCGTGCTGAAGGTCGAAGGCCGCGTTGACGGCAGCGTTCGGCGTGCCCGCCAGGTGATGCTGGCCAAGGAAGGGGCGATCCACGGGGATGTGACGGCAGAGGAAGTGGTGGTCGGCGGCGTCATCGATGGGGCGGTGAGCGCGAGCGCTCGGCTCGAGCTTCAGACCACCGCTGTCGTCAACGGAGACATCCTCACGAAGTCGATCGTGGTAATGGAAGGAGCGCGGATCAACGGGTCGGTGAAGATGACTGAACTGGCGCTCGTGGGTCGGCCGGAAGACACACGCGATGCAAAGGACGTCAGAGCCGCCAGAAAGATGTGACAGTTTCGAGCCACTAACGAGTCGGCTGGAACTCCGAATTCTTGATTATCCACAGTTTTTGTTGGCTTTATTCATATGTTTTCTTTTGTCTGTTAACGACATTATGTATAACGGTTTGCATGGCTATCGATTGTCCGGTATCGCGCGGTCGATGCTCGTTATCCACAGCGCCGTGCTTTTTGGAGGCGCGTGCGCGTCCCGGGAGAGCGCGTCCAGTGGAGAGAACGCGTTTCGCGTCGCCCTTCTGACCCCGGGCCCGATCACCGATCAGGCGTGGAACTCCTCCGCCTATCAGGGTCTCGAACGGATCCGCGATTCGCTCGGCGCCGAGATCAGTCACATCCAGACCAAGACCCCCGCCGAGTTCGAGGAGAACTTCCGCCAGTACGGGGCGCAAGGGTACGCGCTCGTCATCGGACATGGGTTCGAGTTCCAGGACGCCGCGCAGCGGGTCGGCCCTGAGTATCCGAAGACCATGTATGTGACCACCGGCGGCACCGGCGTAGGACCGAACATCGCAGCGCTCTCGTTCGCGTTCGACGAACCCTCCTATCTGGCGGGAATGGCGGCCGCAGCCGTCTCGAAGACCGGAGTGCTCGGCACGATCGGCGGAACCGAGCTCCCGCCGGTCACCGCCAGCTTCACCGCGTTCGCGGCCGGAGCCCGCGCCGTGCGCCCGGACATCTCCGTCCTTGGCGCCTTCATCGGGAACTGGGACGATGCCGGCGCCGGCAAGGAACAGGCGCTCGCCCAGATCGCACGGCGCGCGGACGTCATCTTCCAGAACGCCGATGCCGCCGGACTCGGCGTCTTCCAGGCCGTGCGCGAATCGAAAGGAGTCTGGATCATCGGCGCGAACGCCGACCAGAACGGGGTCGCCCCCACGGTCACCCTCGGCTCCGTGGTGATCGACCTGCCGCACGCATTCCTGCTCGTGGCACGCGAGGTGAAGGCCGGTGCATTCTCGCCGCGCATCGTGCGTCTCGACACTTCGAGCGACGTGGTGCGCTGGGTCCCGAACCCGGCGGTCGCCGTGCTCCCTGCGGCGACGACAGCGCGGATCGATTCGACGCGGGCGCGCTTCGCCCGTCATCAACTCACGCTCCCCACCGGGCCAACACCGTGACCGAGCCCTCGCTCGCGACGATCGCTGCGCATCTCGATGCGTTGCTCGACATCGCGGGCACGCCCGACTACCCGGCGGCGCTGAACGGCATCCAGGTCGCGCACCGTGGGCCCGTCCGGAGGATCGCGGCGGCGGTCGACTGCTCGCAACGGACGATCGACGCGGCGGCCGCGGCAGGCGCCAACCTGCTCCTCGTGCATCACGGACTCTTCTGGGGCGGGCTGCAGCCCCTCGTCGGACCGCACCTCGCCCGGGTACGCACCCTGCTCGCCGCCGACATCGCCGTGTACTCCGCGCACCTGCCGCTCGATGCGCACGCGACCTTCGGCAACTCGCGGCTGCTCGCCGGCGAGCTCGGCCTCGCGGTGAGTGGCGGTTATGCACGGTATCAGCAGATCGACTGCGGCGTGCGCGGTGAGTCGGACCTCGGCACCGCCGCGTTGATCGACCGCGTGCGTGCCTGGGCGGCTCCCCTGGGTCACCACGCGGTCGCCTCGTCGATCCCGACCGGGCACCGCACGCGACGGTGGGCGATCTGTTCAGGTGCCGGCGCGCAGGTGGAGACTCTTCGCGAGGCGTACGCGACCGGCGTGGACACGTTGATCGTCGGCGAGGGCCCGCATTGGAGCGCGGTGGACGCTCCGGAGCGCGGCCTCGTGATCATCTACGCCGGTCACTACGCGACCGAGACGCTCGGCGTGCGCGCACTCGCCGCGCACCTGAGCGACCGATTCGCGTTGCCCTGGGACTTCGTCCACTCGCCCACCGGACTGTGAGCGGGTCCGATGCGCTCGTCCTCCGTGACGTGCGCCGGTCCTTCGGGCGTACGGTCGCCCTCGACGGCGCATCGTGCACGGTCCGCCGCGGCACGATCCACGCGTTGCTCGGCGAGAACGGCGCCGGCAAGACCACGTTGATGCGGATCGCCTTCGGCCTGCTCGCTCCCGACGCCGGGGAGCTCTGGGTGAACGGCGTGCGCACCACCCTGCGCTCGAGCCGTGACGGCATCGCCCTCGGCATGGGCATGGTGCATCAGCACTTCATGCTCGTACCGGCGATGACGGTCGCCGAGAACGTCGCGCTCGGCGGACGGGGACGCTTCGACCGCGACGCGACGACGAAGCGGATCGCGGCGATCGCGAAGGACTCGGGACTCGTGCTCGAGCCGGAGTCACGTGTCGCCGACCTGCCCGTCGGCGCGCAGCAACGTCTCGAGATCATCAAGGCCCTCGCACATGACGCGCGCCTGCTGATCCTCGATGAGCCGACCGCCGTGCTCTCGCCGTCGGAGGGCGCCGACCTGCTGCGATGGTCCCGTCGTTTCGCCGCCGGCGGCGGCACGATCGTGCTGATCACCCACAAGCTCCGTGACGCGCTGGAGTTCGCCGACGACATCACGGTCCTGCGACGCGGACGCACCGTGCTCGCGGGAAGCCGTGGCGGAGTGACGGAGACGCAGGTGATCGCCGCGCTCGTCGGCGAGGCGGGACCGGCGCTCCATGCGAGCCGGCCGAGCCCCATGATCCCGACCGATGCCGAGCCGGTGCTGCACCTCGATGGCGTCGACTACGTCGACGCACGAGGCGTGACGCGTCTCCGCGACGTGACGCTCGACGTGCGGGCCGGTGAGGTCGTCGGGGTGATCGGGGTGGAGGGCGCGGGACAGCACGAGTTGCTGCGGATCCTCGCCGGTCGGCTCGAGCCGACGCGGGGCCGCGCGACACGGCCGGCGCGTGTGGGCTTCATCCCCGAGGACCGGCTGCACGACGCACTGATCCCGGAGCTCACGCTCACCGAGAATCTCGCGCTCGCCCGCGCGGGCGCGGCGCACGGCAGGCTGCCCTGGGAGGCGATGCGTCACGCGACCACCGGGATCCTGCGCGACCTCGACGTGCGCGCGGACGGCCCCGAGTCACCGGCGCGCGCGCTCTCGGGCGGCAATCAGCAGAAGTTCGTCGTGGGCCGCGAGCGCCACCTGGCCGGATCGGCCCTCGTGGCCGAGAACCCGACGCGGGGCCTCGACCTTCGCGCCTCGGCGCGCGTGCTCGACGAGATCGCGCGCGCGGGCGGCTCGCCGCCACCGGCGGTCGTCATGTACTCGAGCGACCTCGACGAGGTCCTCGCCGTGGCAACGCGTGTCGTGGCCTGCTTCAACGGCTCGGTGCGCGAGGTGACGCCGGCGTCGGACCCCGAGGACCTCACCCCGTACGCGCGCGCGTTGCTCGGGGCGCCGTGATGGACGCCCTGGTCGCACTCTGGGACGGCGCCTTCGGATCGTCGTACGCGTTCTGGTCGGCGACGCTCGTGCGCGCGACGCCGCTGGTGCTCGTGGGCCTCGCGGTGGCACTGGCATTCCGCGCCGGCGTGCTCAACATCGGCGCCGAGGGGCAGTTGATCGCGGGGGCGATCGCGGCGACAGCGCTCGCCCAATGGCTCGGTGCGATGCCGCGGATCGTGACGGTGACCGCGATGGCGCTCGGAGGCATGATGGCGGGCGCGGCCTGGGCCGGCATCGCGGCCACCTTGCGGCGCCGATATGGCGTGCTCGAAGTGATCAGCTCGCTGATGCTGAACTTCATCGCGCTCGCGTTGCTCAGCTGGGTCGTGCGCGGTCCGCTGCAGGAACCCACCGGCATCTATCCACAGTCCTCGACCATCGCCGCGAGCGCGCGCTGGCCGTTCCTCCTGCAGGGTCAGCGATTGCACCTCGGCTTCGCGCTCGGGCTGCTGCTGGCGACGGTGAGCCGGTTCTGGCTCGCCCGCACGGCGAGCGGTTTCCGCGTGCGCGTGGTCGGCGCCGGGGCGCGCGCCGCGGCGAGTGCGGGTGGGGTGGACGTCGCACGCACGACGTTCGCGGTCTTCCTGGTGAGCGGTGCCTGCGCAGGCCTCGCCGGTGCATCCGAGGTGGGCGGCGTGACCTGGGCGCTCTACGAGGGGATCTCGCCGGGCTACGGATACACCGCGATCGCCGTCGCGCTGCTCGCGCGACTCGACCCGCGCTGGGTGGTGGTGAGTGCGGTCTTCTTCGGCGCCCTCGAGGCCGGCGCCGCCGCGATGCAGCGCGACGCCGGCGTCCCCGCCGTGATCGCACAGGTCTTCGTCGCGCTCACCATCCTCGGTGTGCTCGCGGGGGCGCATGTGCGCGACCGGGTGCGTGCGCGACGAATCGTCGCACGGCCGGAGGCCGCATGATCGAGGTGATCCTCGTCCCGTTCCTCGAAGCCGCCGTGCGCACCGCCACCCCGCTCGCGTTCGCGGCGCTCGGCGAGCTGGTGGCCGAACGTGCGGGCGTGATCAACCTCGGCCTCGAGGGCGCGATCATCGCCGGTTGCCTGGGCGCACTGGTGGCGTCGGGTGTGGGCGGTCCCGTGGCCGGATTCGCCGGAGGAATGGCCGCGGGGATCGCACTCACCGCCGTCTTCGCGTTCTTCGTGGTCGACCTGCGCACCGACCAGATCATCGCCGGGACCGCGGTGAGCATGCTCGGGCTCGGGCTCACGGGTGCCATCTACCGCGGGCTGTATGGCACCGGTGGCGCCGGACTCTCGATCTCGACGATCGCACCGCTCGCGATCCCCGGACTCTCGGCGATCCCGCTGATCGGCCCGGCGCTCTTCCGTCAGACCGTGCCGACGTATGCGCTCTACGCGCTCGTGCCGTGCCTCGCCTGGTGGCTACGGAGCACGCATGCCGGGCTCGCGCTGCGGGCGACGGGCGAGAACGAGGAAGCGGCCGAGGCGGCCGGGGCGGCGCCGCGCCGGATCCGCTGGGGCGCGTTGCTCGTGGCCGGTGCGATGGGCGGGCTCTGTGGCGCGACGCTCGTGCTCGCACAGGTCGGGACATTCAGCGAAGGGATGAGCGCCGGTCGGGGATTCATCGCGATCGCGATCGTCGTGATGGGGCGCTGGTCGGCGTTCGGCACCGCACTCGCCGCGCTCGTGTTCGGCGCCGCCTTCGCCCTGCAGTATCTCTTCCAGTCGCTTGGGTGGTCGCTGCCCTATCAGCTGTTCATCGCGCTGCCCTACGTCCTGACGCTCGCCCTGCTCGCGCTGCTGCGCGGCCGGGCCACGGCCCCGGCGGGACTCGGGCGCTCCTGAGGCGTTGAGGAGCGCCCGCCGCGTTCACGGCGCGCAGGTCGGCAGCGGCCCGGTCCACTCGACACGCCAGATGCCGGCGCGACGCGAGAGCAGTTCCGTTCGCACGCCATCCGCGGTCTCGTGGCCGAGGACCAGCGTGACCACGTCTCCGGAGGCGAAGGCGGCAAGGAGTTCGCGCACGGTCACCGTCTCCTCGGGCGCGACCTCCCGCGTGACCCAAGCCTCGATGAGGGGCTCGCGCACGCCCTGCCGCTGTCCCGGTACGGCCACGAGGAAGAAGAGCTCCTCGAGCGGATTCGATTCCATGGGCAGTCGGCGGGCGACGAGCGCCGCGACGATCGTGTCGCCGGGGGCCGCGGCGAAACGCCAGGCGGCACGCACGGAAACGGGAAGACCTCGGAAGTCCGCGAGTGTGGTGTCACTCGGCAGCACGTCGACGGTGCGCGCGACGCGAGCGGCGAGCCGGGCGGAATCCCTCGTCGGCAGGGCCTCGATCGACTCGAGCGTGAACGCGGTGAGCGCGCTGTCGACCCGAGCGATCGACCACGGGGTCCCCGCAACGGGATCCCCGGCCAGACAGGCGGTTAGGAACGCGACCGGCATCGGCACGGCACTCGGGGCCGCCGCCGGCGTCGCGCCGTCACTTGCCGGCGACGCCACGGAAGGCGGGGCCTCCAGGCGTGGCTTCACGTCGGCGGCGCGATCCCCGCAGGCCGTCAGGAACGCGAGCAGCAGAGCGCACCGAAGACGGACGCTCATCGGGGTGGTGGGAGATACGGACCGCCGAGGTCCCAGTGCCAGGCCTCACGGCGGATGCCGTCGCGAGGATCCTTCAACGGATGATGCTGCAGCCGCTCGTCGGGGATCCCCACGCGGCGTCCCCACGCGAGCAACCGGTCGCGATCGCACGACACGAGGTGCGCGAGCCGTCTGCCGAACCAGAGATGTCGATGGAGCCAGAGCCCACCACTCATGGCGTGGATCATCCCGTCGCGACGATCGGGGAACTCGGACCATTCGAGCTGCAGTGCCGCGAGGTCCTTCGGCGGAGGGATCGGCGGGAACGGCACACCACCCGACCCACTCACTGACAGGTGATGACTCCCTCTGCGGTCGCCGGTGACGGCGGAGTGGCGATGTTCCCGTTGAAGAGCGCGCACGTCAGCGGATACGACAGGGGGTGCGTCGCGATCGCGGCCCACCCGCCGGTCGTCGCTTCGACGATCGTCACGAGCACGCCGTTCGTCGTCCGGAAGGCGAGACGCGAGGTGTCGGCGGTGTAGCTGGCCGACTGGAAGAAGTACGCCTCCTCGGCAGTCGCGAGGTTGTGCAAATCACCCCGGAGGCTCGCGGCGTAGGCCCGCCCTTTGGTCGCCTTGAACTTCGGCACCGCGATCGTGGCAAGGATGCCGATGATCACGACGACGATGAGCAGCTCGATGAGGGTGAAGCCGCGACGAGAGGCCATCTGGTTCTGACGTTCCTCGGGGAAGAGTGCGACCAACGGGGAGCGTGAGGCACATCACAAGAAATGTGACACGGTCCAGAACCTGACGTTCTGCTCGTCTAACAATATGGCAAGACGGGGACCGGAGGCGCCCCCCGGCGTGAACATCTTGCCATCAAAGCGGTTACGGCGCAACTCGGGTCGTGACTGGCTCGCTTTCACTACGGCAGGAGACGATTGGCCTCGCATACTGCAACGGTTCGTCCCCGGCCGGCCGGTCTAGGCCTTGGCCTCGAGCCAGTTCACGCCCGTGCCGATGTCGACCACCAAGGGCACGTCGAGTGCGATCGCGGTGGTCATCTCGCGCTCCACCAGCTCACGCAAGGGCTCCTCCTCGTGCGGCGGGAACTCGAAGACGAGTTCGTCGTGCACCTGGAGCAGCATCTGCGCCTGCAGCGGCGCGCGGCGCAGGCCGTGCTGTATGCGGATCATCGCGACCTTGATGAGGTCGGCGGCCGATCCCTGGATCGGGGAGTTCTGCGACAGGCGCTCGCCGAAGGCCCGGGTGTTGAAGTTGCGGTCGAGGATCTCGGGGATGTAGCGCCGGCGATGGAAGATCGTCTCGACGTACCCGCGCGTGCGCGCCTGCTCCACCGAGGCATCGAGCCACCGCCGCACGCCGGCGAAGCGCACGAAGTAGGTCTCGATGAAGGCCTTCGCCTCGGCATGCTCGACCTTGAGCTGGCGCGAGAGCGCGTGAGCGCCCTGTCCGTAGATGGTCGCGAAGTTGATCGTCTTGGCGCGGCCGCGCATCTCGCTCGTCACGAGTTCCAGCGGCACGTCGAAGATCACGCTCGCCGTCTGGCGGTGGATGTCGCCCCCGGCGCGGAACGCCTCGACGAACGCCGGGTCGTGCGAGAGGTGGGCGAGCAGGCGCAGCTCGATCTGCGAGTAGTCCGCCGCCATGAAGCGCCATCCCGCGCGCGGGATGAACCCGCGGCGGATGTCCTTCCCGAGTTCGCGACGGATCGGGATGTTCTGCAGGTTCGGGTCGCTCGACGAGAGGCGGCCGGTGCTCGCGACCGTCTGGTTGAACGACGTGTGCAGGCGCCCGGTGCGCGGGTTCACCAGCGAGGGAAGGGTGTCGAGGTAGGTGTTCTCGAGCTTCGCGAGCTCGCGGTACTCCATGAGCAGGCCCGGGAGCGTGTGCCCCTCGTCGGCGAGCTCCTGCAACACGCTCGCGTCGGTGCTCGGGCCGGTCGCGGTCTTCTTCTTGACCGGCAGCCCGAGCTTCTCGAAGAGGATCGCGCGCAGCTGTTGGTTGGACGCGACGTTGAACTCCTCGCCCGCCTCGCCGTGGATCTGTCGCTCGAGCTCCCGGCGCGCGGCCTCGAAGCGCGTCTTGAGCGAATGGAACCAGGGGACGTCGATGGTCACGCCCGTCCACTCCATCTCGGCGAGCACGTCGACGAGGGGAAGCTCCACCTCGCGCAGGAGTGCGCCCACCTCATGATCGACGAGCCGAGGTTCCAGCAGCGCGCGCAGGCGCAGCGTGATGTCGCTGTCGGCGCAGGAGTAGTCGCGTCCGGCGACGATCGGGACCTCGTCGTACGGGATCTGTTGCTTCCCCTTGCCGCAGAGTTCGTCGTAGCCGGTCATCGCGACGCCGAGGAACTCGACGGAGAGCGCATCGAGCGCATGCGAGCGGCGGCTCGGGTCGAGCACGTAGCTCGCGAGCATCGAGTCGAAGTCGAGCCCCTGGACCAGCACGCCCGCGCGGCGCAGCACCAGCAGGTCGTACTTGGCGTTGTGCGCCGTCTTGCGCACGCCCGGATCCTCGAGCAACGCCCGCAACGGGGACATCGCCTCGGAGAGGAGCGGCGGGAGGTTCACGACCGCATGCGCCCCCTCGGCGAGCAGGCGCGCGGCGATCGAGCTGTCGGCGCTCGGCGCCTTCTTCGCCTTCACGGGGGCGTCGCCGAGGGCCAGTCCTCCCTGCGCCTCGCGCGGCATGCGATGCGCGAACGGCAGGTACCACGCCTTGCCCGGTGCGGTGCCGATGGAGATCGCGACGAGGTTCGCGCGCAGCGGCGTGATGATCGGCGGGGCGTCGGCGTCGAGGACGGTCTCGGTGTCGACCGCGATCATGCCCGCCGCGCGCGCTTCGGCGATCAGTTCGGCGACGAGCGCCGGGGTGTCGGCGATGCGATAGGCGGTCGCGACGGCGTCGGGCGTGCCGGGGACGGTGCTGCGCGCCTGGCGCGCACTGACCATGTGCTCCTCGTCCCCGCCGGCGGCGCTCCCGGCATCGGCCTCTGCGGCACGCACCGTCGCCGGCTTGCCGCCGTCGGCCTGCACCGCGGCCGTGCGCGCGGCGGCGTTGAACTCGAGCTCCACGAAGAGGTCGCGCAGTGCGTCCCAGTCCGGTGCGCCGAGCGTGAGGGCATCGACGTCGAGCGCGACGGGGAGATCGTCATGGAGCGTCACCAACCGCTTGCTCAGCCGCGCAGCGTCGACCTGCTGCGCGAGGGCGTTGCGCGTGCGCGTGGGCTCGATCTCGTCGACGTGCGCGATCATCTCCTCCACCGTGCCCCACTTCTCGATCAGGGCGAGGGCGCCCTTGTCACCGATCCCGCGCACGCCGGGGACGTTGTCGGCGGTGTCGCCGACGAGTGCGAGGTAGTCGATCACGCGCTCCGGCGGGACGCCCAGGCGTTCGTGCGCATTCTCCATCCCGTACCACTTCTCGGTGGTGCGGCCGGGCGGGCCGTGCCAAGGATTGAGCACCCAGACCTTGGGAGCGACGAGCTGCAGCAGGTCCTTGTCGCCCGAGACGACGCAGACCTCGAGTCCCTGTGCCGCCCCCTGCTTGGCGAGCGTCGCGATCACATCGTCGGCCTCGAAGCCGTCGAGGGCGAGGGTCGGGATGCGATACGCCGCGAGCAGCTGCCGCACGCGCTCGAGGCCGGTGTCGAAATCCTCCTGCTCCTCGGGAGGCAACGCGACGCGGTTCGCCTTGTACGTCGCCAGCAACTCCTCGCGCCCCGACGAGCCGGCGTCGTTCACCCACACGAGATGGTCGGGCTTGTGCTTCTCGATCAACCGCTTGAGGAAGTCGCTGACGCCCTTGGCCATGCCGGTGTTCTCGCCGCGGGCGTTGCGCAGCGGTGCGCTCCCGCCGAGGGCGTGGAAGGCGCGGAAGATCAGTGCGTAGCCATCGATGAGATACAGACGCGGGCGGCCGGGGATCGACATGGCGGAAAGTTACGCGACGCCGAGCCCACACGCCGCGAGGCCAGCGGCGATGGCGACGCGCGCGTTGTCGTCGATCGCGAGCTGTGGCCGTTCGGCGAGCGCGGCGGCGAGCCCGACGCCGAGCGCCGCGAGCGGCGATGCCGCGGCCAACCACCACGGACCGATCGCGCTGGCCGCGGCACAGGCGGCGGACCCCACCCAGGTCTTGCCTTCAACCGCCGCACGACTCGCCAGGGCACGACCGATCAGGGCCGCCGCCGCGTCGCCGACCACGCCAGCCCAGAGCCCACACAGCGCGGCACGGGGCGGGAGCAGCAGTGCACAGAGCAGCATCGCGCCGAGGATCCAGGTCGCGCCGGTGAGTGCTCGTGACTCGTGGGCGCGCAGCATCCCGCCGAACCAGGACGTGAACCATCGCTCCACGGCGGGCAGGGCGCGACGCGAGACCTCGAGGGCCACTGCGATGCCGAGTGCCGCCGCGAGCGCGCCCTTCACCACCACCGGAGCGACCCAGCCGAGTCCCCACGCGAGGGGGAAGGCCGACGAGGCGAGATGGATCCCCTTGCGGGACAGTTCCGCGCGCCACGAGAAGGCGCGCGCGGAACTCACTTGAGACGGCGGCGGAACTCCACCTCGAACCGCGCCTCGCTCGACTGCGTCAACCGCCACCGTCCGGTGCCGGTCTGGTCGTAGAAGACGAGCTGCAGGTTGGAGTTGCGGTACTCCCACAGCTGCTGGCGGTTGCGCGAGAAGTCGCCGACCTGCGGCTCGATGATCTGGTCGGGCTCCCCGAGCGAGATGAAGACACGGCCGCGGTCCGAGAGCCACCCCGCCGTGGCCTCTTCGCGGAATCGCGCGTTGGCGCGCATCAGGCGCGCGAAATAGAGGCGGAGATCCTCGTGCGCCGGCGTCTGCGCCTGCGCGTCGGTCTCCTTCACGAACGCGGCCCAGGCGACGGGGCGCTCCTCTTCGGGGGCGTCGCGCAGTTTCTGGAGGCGATACGGCGCCGCGAAGAAGCGCAGGTAGTTGAGCATGTCCTCGTAGGTCGCGACCGGCATGTCGCCGCCGAAACCGACGAAGACGTATGTGGAGGACGAGTCGCTCCCGCCGTCGCGCACGAAGGTCAGTTGCGCCACCCCGATCCCGATGCGCGACACCGGGACCTCCACCACACCGGAGCGCAGTCCGCCGCGCGCGAGCACGCGCACCGTGTCGTTCCACAGGGTGCGCCCCCGTTCGCTGCGCACCAGGAGGCGGACCGGGCGCGTCGTGTCGCCGTAGGCCTCGATGTAGATCGGCAACAGGCTGTCACGGCCGGCGACCGACGTGCCGCTCGGACTGACGAGCAGCAGGGGGAGCGCATCACGGGAGCTGCGCGGCGTCACCTCGGCGATCGGCAACGGCGTGGAGAACGATCCCTCCTCGAAGCGCGGGACCGTGATCGCGAGCTGCTCGCGCGTGCTGCGCTGGCTTCCCTCGTCGCGCACGAGCACCGCGAGCGTGTACCGCCCGGGCGCCACGTCGAGGATCTCCTGGTGGATGATGCTCTCGTCGGTGCGCGACGTCTCGCGGAAGGCGCCGACAAGGAGCTGCTCGGTCGCGTCGGCCTGCGCGACGACCACATTGTCGCGCAACACGGCGACGGTCACCGAGTAGCCGGCACGGAAACGGTTGTCGGCTTCGCGCGCGAAGCTCAGTGTGCTGTTGGCGAACGAGATCGCGACGATCACGTGCGTCGAATCCGGGGTCGCCGTCGCCGCGAACCCCGCGCGGCCCACGAGCGGGAAGGGAAGTCCGCGCGCGAGCATGCCCATCTGCCGGTAGAGCGGCGACGCGTCGAAGTTCAACACCTGTGTCGTGCGCGACGCGGTGGCCGACGCAGTCGACGGGGCCGCGGTGCCTTGTGGTGCCGGGGCGTTCCCGGGACGAGGCGTGCCCGTGCCCCGACCACACCCGGCCATGGCGAGGAGCGATGGAAGGAGCAGGATGGCGCGCGGAAGGAAACGAGAGGAAGAGCGCATGGGGCCCGGAAGTGGAGGCACCCCGGACCGGCGGTGCGATGCTGAATCTACCCCGCCTGTCGCCCATCGGTCATCATCTGCGTCGCTTGCCTCGGCGCTTGCCGCTGGGTAGCTTCGCCGCGTGGCCAGAGACCCCCTGGTAGGCACCACTGTCGCCGGATACAACCTCCTCGATCGCGTCGGGGAGGGCGGCACCGCCACGGTGTATCGCGCGGAGCATCCGCAGCACGGGACCGTGGCGCTCAAGGTCCTCCGCGAGAAGCTGCGCGCGGATCGGACCGCCGTCACGCGCTTCGTCCGCGAGGCCGGATTCGGGACGCGCGTCACGCACCCCAACGTCATCCGGACGATCGAGACCGGCGAGGACCGCGGGCTGCCGTTCCTCGTGATCGAGTGGGCGCAGGGCGAGCTCCTCGAGAGCTACGCCAAGCGGAACGCACCCTTCCCGCCCGACGAGGTCGCGGCGGTCGTGACGCAGATCGCCGGCGCCGTCTTCGCCGCCCACTCGGCCGGGATCGTGCATCGCGACCTGAAGCCCGACAACCTGATGTACGACCACGAATCGCGGACGGTGAAGCTGCTCGACTTCGGCATCGCCACGGCGACCGACGTCACGCAGGATCAGCGGCTCACGCGCGCGGGGTTCTTCGTCGGGACGCTCATGTACGTGGCGCCGGAAGCGCTCTCGGGAGAGGTCGTCTCGCCCGCGGCCGACCAGTACTCGCTCGCGACGATGGCATACCTCTTCCTGACCGGCACGTTGCCGTACATCGCGAAGAGCCCGCGGGAGATGTTCACGCAACTGCTCTCGCAGCCACCCATCCCGCTGAACAAGGCGAAGCCCGAGATCCTCTACTCGACGGCGGTGGAAGAGGTCGTCATGAAGGGGCTCGCCAAGGCACCGGGGGACCGGTACGCCGACGTGTGCGCCTTCGCCGATGCCCTCGCCGAGGCGCTGAAGGATCCGTTCCCCGGCGAGAGCGCCAGCGGCGGCGGCCTTCTCTCGCGCATGAAGGGGCTCTTCGGCCGCTAGGCCCGACCCTCGCCCGACGTGCGCGGTGCGGGACCGGCAGGCAGCCAGCAGGTGAACGTCGAACCCTGGCCCGGCGTGCTCTCGAGCGTGATGTCACCGTCGAGGAGACGGGCCAGCCGGCGCGTGATCGAGAGCCCGAGGCCGGTGCCGCGCCGTTCCGAATCCCCGCGAGAGCCCGGCTGCACCTGCTCGAACTCCGCGAAGATGCGTTCGTGGTCCTTCTCCGAGATCCCGATCCCGGTGTCGCTCACCTGAAGTGCGATCCAGTCGCCTCCGGCCGCGAGGAACGGCCGTTTCGCGACCGTGCGGGTGGCCGCGGTCACCGCACCATCCGGCACGAAGCTCGCGCGTAGCGTGATCGTCCCGTCCTTGGTGAACTTCACGGCGTTGCCGAGGAGGTTGACCAGGATCTGCCGCAGGTGCGTGGGGTCGGTGCTCACGCGCGGCAACGACGCCGGGACCTGGATCGACAGGGCGAGCCGCTTCTCGATCACCAGCGGTTCGATCTCGCTCGCCACGTCGATCACGAAGGCGCGCAGCGAGAGCGGTTCGCGGTGCACGTCGAGGCGACCCGCCGAGAGCTTCGCCAGGTCCAGCACCTGGTCGACCAGCGCCTGCAAGTGTTCGGCCGACGCCTGGATGCGCTCCACCGGGCCGACCATGCGCGGCCCGAGCTCGCCGTACGAGCCGTCGCGCAGCAGGTCGACGAAGCCGACGATCGCGGCGAGTGGGGTCCGCAGCTCATGGGACACGTTGGCGAGGAACTCCGACTTGGCGCGGTTCGCGCGGGCGAGCTCGAACGAGAGGTGCTCGAGTTCGGCGCTGCGCTCCTTCAGACGACGACGCTGCCCCCGCTCATAGAGCAGGAACGTGCCGAGCCCCACCATGACCGCCGCTGCGATCAGCCAGACCAGCATCGCCACCTCATTGACCCGCTCCCCGGCTCGGCATAAAGTGCCCGCATGGACGCTCGCATCAGACTCCTCGACCTCCTCGCCCAGCGCAGCGCGCGCCGCGGCTCCTTCACTCTGGCATCGGGCCGTCAGTCGGATCTCTACATCGACTGCCGCCTCACCACGATGCATCCCGAGGGACTCTCGCTCATCGGTCCGGCCGGGCTGCACGCCCTCGGGGAACGGGGCTGGCATCCGGATTCGGTCGGCGGCCTCACCCTCGGCGCCGACCCGGTGAGTTACGCGATCGCCTACGCGAGCCAGCTCGCGGGCATGCCGACGCGCGCCTTCACGGTGCGGAAGGAAGCGAAAACGCACGGCACGGGCAAGCTCATCGAGGGTGCCTACCTCGCGGGTGATCGCGTAGTGGTGATCGAGGATGTGATCACCACCGGCGGCTCGGCCCTCAAGGCGGTCGACGCGATCCGCGCGGCCGGTGGCGTCGTCGTCGGCGTGCTCTCGGTCGTCGATCGCGAGGAAGGGGGGCGGGAGGCGATCGAGGCCACCGGTCTCGAGGTCGCGTCCCTGGCGCTCGCCTCGGAGATCGTCGCGCGCATGTAGGTCCCTCTGCCGCCGGTCGCGCGTGCGGTCGGCCGGAGCGGGGCGGTGGTCGCCGGCGATCCGCGTTCAGTGCATCCGGCGGTGCCGCGCCGGCGTGCGCTCGCGCAACGAGGGCGGCAAGCGCCTCATCCCGGGGCGCACGACGAGCGGCCGCAGGGCGCGGAGCTGCGTCGCGTACGGGCGCACCAGCTCGTCGATCAGCCGCTCGAGCATGCGCGCCGATCCGTACTGCGCGCGGAACTCCCCCGCCGTCAGTCCGAGCAGCGTGCGGACGTGGCGACCGAAACTCTGTGGCGACGAGTACTCGAGCGCGTTCGCCACGTCGGCGATCGAGTGGCCGGCGTCCTCGAAGAGCCGCGCCGCGCGCAGCAGCCGCGCGAACGCGAGATAGCGCTTGGGGGCCGGCAACCCGGCGCGGAAGAAGCGGCTCATGAGCGTGCTCGGCAGGACGCCGGCGCGCAGTGCGAGTTCGCGGATCGTGCCCATCCGGTCGGCGGCGGTGAAGAGCGCCTCGAAGAAGAGCCAGCACTCGGGCGCGACCGCGCCGAGCTCGGCGCGGATCGCGTCGAGCGCCACGCGGTCCACCTCGCGCGGCGCCTCGCTGCCGAGCAGCTGGCGCAGCCGACTCCATCCGGACGGCGACCGCACATCCACGAGGCGGGTCACGCCGGCGTTCCCGAGTTGCAGCAGCGCTTCCGCCGTGGCCGGTGTGTGGCCGAGGAGCGCGACGGTCGGCACCGAGGGGAACTCGCGTACCATCGTCGCGGTGCGGCGATCGCCGTCTCGGCCGCAACGGACCACGGAGAGGAGCACGGCACTCACGCGCTGGCGTTTCAGGTCCTCGAGGACGTCCGCGACCGAGTCTCGATGGATCGCACGATAGAGACCGGCGCCCGCGGCATCGACGCGCGCGCGCTCGTCAGGATCCAGAACGGTCAGTACGGGTGCGCTCAGCGAACGGGAGGCGGGGGACATGGGTGGCCTCTGGTGAGGTGGGGGTGGCTCGCGAGCGGGAACCTCGCGCACCCCAGTCACGCCTTCGTCACCCGCCCCAGCGGAGGTCCTTTGCGCCCGTCAAGGCGTGACGGACAGTGCCACAGAGAACAGACCGCCTTCACGCGAGTGGAGGTAAGGGTGAAAAGGTGGGGTAAGAGCCCACCGCGTCCGTGGTAACACGGGCGGCACGGCAAACCCCAGCGGGAGCAAGGCCAAATAGGCGGCGAGCAGCAGTCCTCTGCGATCAGGACGCCGCGGGTTGGCTGCTAGAGCGTGCGGGCGACCGTACGCCGAGAGAAATGATCGTCCGGGGCCGCGAGGTCCCGACAGAACCCGGCTTACAGGCGGAACCGACGATCCGCAGTTCGTGTGACGGGGCCGGGAGGTCGAGGGGAGTCTCCCTTGGCCTCCCGGCACTGCGTCGAATCCTCCGGGAGATGAATGCGCCCCACCCATGCCCCGACCCGCCGTCTCGTTGGCGTGCTCGTCGTCGCGCTCTCGTCGGCCCTCGCCTGCGCAGCGCCCGCCTCGACTCCCGCGCCGGCCCCGACGCCGGTGCAGCGGGCTCCGGATGCGCGCGACCCGCTCGAGGCCCCCTGGTCCATCGCGCACCAGGCAGGATCGTTCACGAACACGCTCCGCCTGTCGTCCGAACTGGTCTCGCGGGTGGACAGCGTGGAGCGCACGGACTCCTCGCACACGCTCGTCGTCGTGTCCTGGTCCCGCCTTGCCGGTGCCGAGGCGCCGCGCGTGTCGGGGCTCGTCACCGCATACGCCGCCGGCGGTGCGGCCGAGGCCCTGGCGCCGATTCCCGGACTGCTCCTCCCGGTCCCCTTCTCGGCGGCAGATGCCCAAGGAGCCGGACAGGCTAGGCTCGACGCAGCCGCCTCCGCCGCCTGCAGCCCCGCTGCCGCCGTACTCCAGCCGCTGCGCGAGCTCTTCGTCTCCGCGCCTCCCAGGCTCACGCCGGGCACCTCGTGGAGCGACTCCGCCAGCTATGCGATCTGCCGGGACTCGATTCCGCTCGCGGTACGGTCATCGCGCACCTTCCGCGTGGTGGGCGCAGAGCGCCGCGGCGAGCTCGTGGTCGTCCTGGTCGACCGGACGTCGCAGGTCACGGTGCGGGGTGAGGGCACGCAGTTCGGCGAGCCACTCGCGATCACGGCCGAGGGCTCGGGCTCGATGCGGCTCGCAATGAGCAGGGACAGCGGCACCATCGTCGAAGCGCGTGGCGACACCGAGCTCCGAATGACGATGCGCGGGCGCCGCCGGTCGCAGGACCTGAGGCAGCGCACGCGCATCGAGATCTCGTCGCCCTGATCGGGCGCCTTCCGGCCGCGCTCAGTCCACCAGGCGCAGCGGCATCAGGAGGCAGAGATACTTCGTCGGGTCGGCCCATCCCTCCGGCTCGAGCGTGGACGCCCGCTCGGGCGCGCGGAAGGTCATGCGGACCTCCTCCGTGGGCATCTGCCGAAGGATCTCGAGCAGGTAGGCCGCGTTGAACCCGATGTCGAGCGGATCGCCGTCGTAGCGGATCGGCAACTCGTCCTGGGCTTCGCCGAGGTCGGGCGTGCTCACGGAGAACTTGAGCATGCCGGCGTTGAACGACAGGCGGATCCGGTGCGTCTGGTCCGACGCCACCACGCTCATGCGCTTGAGTGCGCTCGTGAACGCGGCCTTGTCGAGGATCGCGTACTTGTCGTTGTCCTTCGGAATGACCTGTTCGTAGCCGGGATACGGTCCTTCGATGAGGCGCGTGAAGACCGACGTGAACGGGGACCGGAAGCCCAGATGATTCTCGCCCTGGGCGACCTCCAGTTCCTCTTCGGCCGCGAAGAGGCGGCGGATCTGCTCCAGCGCCTTGGGCGGGATGATCAGGTCGGCCTTCTGCCCGCCGGACACGGGGACCTCCATCTTCGCGAGCCGGTGTCCGTTCGTGGCCACCATGCGCATGAGATCGCTGCGCAGCTCCCAGAGCACGCCATTGAGGATCGGCCGGCTCTCCTCGGTGCTCGCGGCGAATGCCGTATGCTGGATGAGCTTCTGCAGGTCGCCTGACGGGATGCGGACCGCCTTGTCGAACTGCACGGCGGGGAAACTGGGGAACTCCGACTTGGGGAGCCCGAGCAACTTGAACTTGGAGCGGCCGCATTCGAGCGTGATGCGCTGGTCGCCGGTCGCGGAGATCTTCACCGGAGCCGGCGGGAGCTCGCGCGCGATCTCGCTCAGCTTTCGCGCCGGGATCGTGATCGCACCGACCGCCTCGACGTCCGCCGTGACCTCGGTGCTGACGGCGATGTCGAGGTCGGTGCCCGAGATGCGGATCCCCTTGTCCGTGGTCTGGACGAGGAGATTCGCGAGGACGGGAAGTGTCGTCTTGTTGGGGACCGCGGGAGTGACCGCGGCCAACCCTTCCTGGAGCTTCTCGCGCGTGATGGTGAAGCGCATTCGGTGCCTGGCCGAGTGTCGGGTGCGTGTGGAAGGCTGGGATCAGCCTTCTGTTTCTATCTTGGAATTACAAAGACAGTAGCAGTAGTAGAAAGATGTGGAGTGTGGACGAACGCGGGAAGGTGTTGTCCCGCATCAGTATCACTCCGCCGCCTGATGTGGGACCTCAGGGGAGGGGGGTGTGGGAGCGCGTGGGAAACGCGCGCCGCGAGTGTCCGGGTGTGGTAATCACGTGAATCACGTGGAGTGCCGCACCGTTTCCCGCACCTTCTCCACACGGCCGCGGAAGTCCCCGCTGTCCTTCATCATGTCGACCACGCGCTCGAGCGAATGGATGACGGTGGAATGGTCGCGGCCGCCGAACGCCTGGCCGATCTCCACGAGCTGGAGGCCGAGCACCTCGCGCGCGAGGTACATGGCGACCTGTCGGGGCACGGTGAGGTTCTTGGTGCGCGTCTTGGACTGGAGCCCTTCGACGGTGACGCCCCACTCCCCGGCGACGCGCTGCTGGATCGCGCCCATCCGATTCTGTCGATCGGGACGGGCCGCGGCGGCATCATTCGCCCGCAGCTTGTCGCGCAACGCCTCGCGCGCCAACTCGACCGTGATGACCCGGTGCTTGAGCGAGGCGTAGGCGAGGAGCTTGATGATGGAACCCTCGAGCTCGCGCACGTTCGACTGGACATGGTCCGCGATGAAGTGCAGGACGTCGTCGGGGATGGTGTGTTCGAGGTGATCCATCGCCGCTTTGCGGCGGAGGATGGCGATGCGATGCTCGAGGTCGGGCTGCCCGAGGTCCGCGACCATGCCCCACGCGAAGCGCGAGGCGAGGCGGGCCTCGAGCTTGGGGATCTCCGACGGCGGACGGTCGGAGGTGAGGACGATCTGGCGACCCGCCTCGTAGAGCGCGTTGAACGTGTGGAAGAACTCCTCCTGGGTGGAGTTCTTGCCGCCGATGAAGTGCACGTCGTCGACGAGGAAGAGGTCGGTCTCGCGATAGCGACGACGGAAGTCGTGCATCGCGCCCTTGCCGATGGAGGTGATGACGTCGTTGGTGAACTGCTCGGTGGTGATGTAGGTGACGCGGGTGGCGGGGGAGCGCCGGATGATGTCCTGGGCGATCGCCTGCATGAGGTGCGTCTTGCCGAGACCGGTCGGCCCGTAGAAGAAGAGCGGGTTGTAGGTCTTCCCGGGGGCCTGGGAGACAGCCGCGGCGGCGGCGGCGGCGAGGTCATTGGACTTGCCGACGACGAAGGTATCGAAGGTATATCGGTCGTTGAGGGAGCTCAGGGTGACATTTTCGCGGGGCCTTTCTGGCGCCATGACGCTGCGCTCCTGCCCCTTTACTGGCACGAAAAGGTCCATCTGTGAGCGCTGTAGCCGCTCTTGGTGGACTCGCAGCTCGATCTTCAACGGGTGACCGAGCGTCACGGGAGCGAGCGATTCGAGAATCGCCGAATGCCGACGCTCGTTCCACTCGACCGAGAACTGGTCGGGGGCGTTGAGGATCAGGGATTCGCCGGAGAACTCCGCCGCCGTGAGGGGCGAGAGCCAGGTGTCAACTATGTGATCCGAGAGCTGGGTGCGCGCGCGGTCGAGCAGGCGCGTCCAGACTTCGGTGGCGGTAAGGGTCATTCCGTGCCGAGCGGGTGTGGATATCTGGTGGGGGGGCCAAGCTACCCCGCCCGTGTGGACAAGTCAACGTTCGTGTATGCGAGCCAGCGGGACAGTTGCATCTCTTGGGTTGACCTAAGCCATGTCCCCAACTAGGTTTACGGTTCTGTCCGCCAGTGATTTCATAGCCTTTTGGAGTGACGATGGGGAAGCCGACTTATCGCCCGCGCAACAAGCGTCGTATCCGGACGCACGGGTTCCGCGCACGCATGGAAACCAAGTGGGGGCGTCAGGTCCTGAGCCGCCGCCGCAAGAAGGGCCGCAAGCAGCTCACCGTGAAGCTGCCGACCAAGTACGCTGGCGCCTGAGATCTCCCTCCGCTTTCCGCCGCCTCGGCGGTTGACGCGGGCGGCGGATCTCGACGCGGTGCGTCGTGAAGGGAAGCGAATCCGAACCGCGCACCTCGAGGTTCGGTACATCGCTTCCCTTTCGCTTCTTCCGCGCATCGGGATCATCGTGCCACGACACAAGCAGAGCGCGGTCGCGCGCAACAAGGTGAAGCGTCGGCTCCGCGAGCTCGGTCGCACCACGCTCATGCCGGCGCTCGCGGCGTTGCCGCCGCTCGACGTGGTGCTGCGTGCGGCGCCCGAGGCGTACCGCGCGGACCATGCGATGCTGGCGGCCGACGTGCAGCGCGTGATGGCGCGCCTGGGCGGAGGGCGAGCGTGAAACGGCTCCTGATCCTGTTCGTGCGTGCCTACCAGGTGGTGCTCTCTCCGTTGCTGCCGGCGGCGTGCCGCTACCATCCGACCTGTTCGCACTACGCCGTGGAGGCGCTCGAGAAGCATGGAGCGCTGCGCGGCGGGTGGCTCGCGGTGAAACGCATCGCGCGCTGCCACCCCTTCCGCGCCGGGGGTTTCGACCCGGTGCCCGAACCTCCTTCCGCCTCGCCTCGAGATGGATAAGCGCTTCTTCCTCGCGCTCCTGCTCACGATGGGTGTCATCGTGATCACGCCGCGCATCTTCCCCGGTGCCGCGCGGCCGGTGAACAGCTCCGTGCCCGCCGCGACCACATCGGTGCCGGCAGCGACCGCCACGACGTCGACCGGCGCGACCGGCACGGGAGCGTCGACGATCGGCGCGGCCGCGGCTGCAGGGGCGGCGCAAGGTGCGGTGCCCGTCGCTCCGCCCACGCCGGCCGTCGAGGCGCGCACCGTGCGTCTCACGAACGCGCTCGCGACGTACGACTTCAGCACGCGTGGCGGCACGCTGCTCGGGGCCGACCTGCCGCGCTACAAGCGGCTCGGTGGCGGCACGGGTCTCGTGCGGCTCAGCGACGGCGGACAGCCACTGCTGCGCTACCGACTCATCGCGGGCGGCGACACGATCGCACTCGA
The DNA here is from genome assembly GCA_021413975.1 of Gemmatimonadota bacterium. GTDB lineage: Bacteria > Gemmatimonadota > Gemmatimonadetes > Gemmatimonadales > Gemmatimonadaceae > Pseudogemmatithrix. Next base: position 41,924 of record JAIOPJ010000036.1, on the reverse strand, counting down.
CCGGATGGATTTCGCCGTCGTCGAGGACGAGAGCAACGGACGGAAGCGGCTGACGTTCACCGCCCCGGTGGGCACGGGCAGCGCGAGCATCACGTACACGCTCGCGGACTCCAACTATCTCGCCGACGTCGACGTGCAGGTCACGGGCGTGAGCGCGCCGGCGTTCCTGCTGACCGATCTCCCGCAGGGATTCGACACGCAGGAGCGCGACTCGACCGATGACCGGCGGCACCTGGCGTACGCCATGCGCACGCCGGCCGGCGGCGCCGAGCGCGTCGACTTCCGCAAGCCGGATCCGGGCGAGCGCCTGCTGCGCGCGGGGCCGTTCACGTGGACGGTCGCGAAGAGCAAGTACTTCCTCGTCGGCCTGCTCGCGCGTGACAGCGTGGCGTCGCCGCTCGCGGAGTTGCAGGTCACGGGCGCCGTCCGCGTGAACAAGCTCGCGACACGCGCGCAGGCCACGGTGATCTCGCCGATCGGTCCCGCGGGCGTCGCGCTGGAGCTCTATGCGGGGCCGCAGGAGTGGGAGCGACTGGTCGCGCTCGGGCGCGAGTTCGAGCACACCAACCCCTACGGCGGATGGATCAGCGGCGTGGTGCAGCCGTTCGCCGCGATCGTCATGCGTGTCCTGCTCTGGATGAAGCGCACGCTGGGCCTCGAGTACGGCTGGATCCTGGTCATCTTCGGTGTGTCGATCCGGCTGCTGATGTGGCCGCTCAACAGCAAGATGATGCGGTCGCAGATGACCATGCAGCGCGTCGCGCCGGCGGTCACGGCGGCGCAGAACAAGCACAAGGGCGACCCGGAGAAGCAGCGCGAAGCCGTGATGAAGGTCTATGCCGACGCGGGGATCAGTCCCTTCGCGCCGCTGGCCGGCTGCCTGCCGATGCTCCTCCCCATGCCGATCCTGTTCGCGCTCTTCTTCGTGTTCCAGAACACGATCGAGTTCCGCGGTGTGCCGTTCCTCTGGTTCCCCGACATCTCGGTCGCCGACCCGCTCTACATCGCGCCCTTCATCACCGGCGGCTCGATGTTCCTCCTGTCGTGGATCGGCATGCGCAACTCGCCGCCGAATCCGCAGACGAAGATGATGTCCTACATGATGCCGGTCATGATGACCGTCTTCGGCATCAACTTCGCCTCGGGCCTGAACCTCTACTGGTTCGTGCAGAACTTCGCGGCACTCCCGCAGCAGTGGCTGATCTCGAACGAGCGGGGCAAGGCGCAGCCGGCGGCGGTGGTCGTTGCCGATGGGAGCGAGCGCAAGCGGCGCTGACCTCCGCGGCGACACGATCGCCGCGGTCGCGACGGCAGCGGGGCGCGCGGCACTCGCCGTCGTCCGGCTGAGCGGACCAGCCGCGCGCACGATCGCCGCGCGCGTCGGCGTCCCGACCGGACTCGAGCCGCGCAAGGCGACGCGCGCGCGGCTCCACCAACCCGACCGGCCCGCGGAACCGCTGGACGAGGCGGTGGTCACCCTGATGGCCGCGCCGCGATCGTTCACCGGCGAGGACATGGTGGAGTTCTCGGTGCATGGGGGCACGTTCGTGAGCCGTGCGCTGCTCGTCGCACTCGTGGCGGCGGGAGCCCGTCCGGCGCGCGCCGGGGAGTTCACCGAACGCGCGGTCCTCCACGGCAAGCTCGACCTGCTGCAGGCCGAGGCGATCGCCGACCTCATCGAGGCACGCTCGGCCGCGACGCATCGCGCCGCCCTGCGGCAACTCGGTGGTGCCCTCTCGCACCGGCTCGGCGCGGTGCGCGAGGCGCTGCTCGAGGTGGAGGCGCTGATCGCGTACGAGATCGATTTCCCCGAGGAGGACGACGGCCCGCTGTCGCGCGCACGCACGCTCGAGGCGGCCAGCCGCGCCGGCGCGGGAATCGACGCACTGCTGGCGACCCTGCCGAGCGCGGAACTCGCGCGCGAAGGTCTCGTGGTGGTGCTCGCGGGTGCACCGAACACCGGCAAGTCCTCGCTCTTCAACACGCTGGCGGGCGATGCCCGGGCGATCGTGAGCGCGGAGCCCGGGACGACGCGCGACGCGCTGGAACTCCTCGTCGACGACGAGCCGCTGCCGATCCGGTTCGTCGACACGGCCGGACTCCGCGAGAGTGTCGATGTCGTGGAGCGACTCGGCGTGGAGGTGAGTCTCCGGCGCCTCGCGGGCGCGCACGCCGTGCTCGTGTGCGCCGCCGATGATGCCGCACTCATTGAGGCGTGCGAGGCGATCGCCAAGCACAGCACCGCACCGCGGATCGCGGTGCGCACCAAGGCCGACCTGCTCGCCGAAGGCGACGTCTGGAGCGCGCCTGCCGGTGTGCCCGCGGAGTTCTCGCTCGCGGTGAGCGCGACGACGGGCGCGGGGCTCCCGGCATTGCGCGAGGCGGTGCGCGCGATCGCGCGCACGCACACGCCCGATCCCGGGGAGGAGCATCCCGTGGTGATGCGGGCGCGGCACGTGAGCGCGCTGCGGACGGCGCGCGCCGAGGTCGCGCTCTTCGCGGAGGCGTGGAACGTCGGTTCGCTTCCCGCGCCCGTGGCCGGGACCCACCTGCGCGCCGCCGTACTCGCACTGGACGAGTTGATGGGTGGGATCGACGCCGAGGAAGTGCTGGGACGCGTGTTCAGCAGCTTCTGCGTGGGGAAATGAGACTCAGGCGGAAAGTGGCAGGTGGAAAGAGAAAGGAGCAACGTTCATCCTTCATCATTCATCCCGAAATTGACGACGCGCGGCCGGCCCCGGAGCCGGTCGCGCGCGTCCACCTGGCGGTGCGCCGCAGAGCTATGCCGTGCGGGCGGCCGCGTCGGTGAAGTGGACCAGATCCTGCGCCGGCGCCCTGAGCGCCCACGCGATTCCCCTCTCGGCGATGGCCTCCTCGACCAACTTCGCGCCGAGCCAGTAGCCGGAGCGTTCGGGCAGGACGTTGCGCTGTACGGTCCGCGCCTCGTCGCTCATGCCGCCCGAGAGCCAACGCAGGCGCAGGCCGAGTCCGGCGCGATCGAGGTCCTCGGTGACGACACGCGCGAGCACGGATTCGAGCTCACGCACGCGCGTGTACTGGCGACGTTCGAAGCCATAGTACTCCCAGGGCGCGTGCCCGGGGCTCAGCAGGCGAGACGCCTGGACGGCGAGTCCCTCGTTGACGAGGTGCTCGCGGAGCGAGGCGTGGCGTCCCGTCTCCCAATAGGAATAGAACCCGTTGGCGGCCCCGATCTGCCGGCGTAGTTCGGCGTGACTGCGGGGCGACGTGTACCGCACGCAATGCGCGATCTCGTGCGCGAGCCACATCGGGATGAGCTCGGGGTCGAGCCCCAGCCCACGGGTCGTGGGATTGGCGACGCTGGTGAAGTGCTCGAGACAGACGAAGGCGACCCCGCGGCCGTTGATCACGAGCTCGCCGGCATTCGCGGCACCGACGCCGACCATGAGCACCACGTCGATGTCGGAGTCGACCTCGAAGAGCTCGGTGCACGCGGCCTCGGCCTGGCGCGCGAGCGCGACGACGTCGGTGCGCTCCAGCATGGCACGCAGGTCGGTCCGATCGGCGCGCACCGTCTCGCGCACGACCTCGCTGAAGTGCGGCCCGCTGGGTTCGATGACGTAGTTGTGCCAGTACGCACCCAACAGGGCGCGATGCGTCTCGAAGTAGCGCTGGTATGCTGCGACCGGATCGGCGCCCTGGAGGACGGCGAGGAAGTCGGGCAGCAGGTTGATCAGCATTCGGTGGGGGCGCGGCGTGCTGCGATCAACGGAGGCGGATGGTCACGGACCGAACGATACAGGGCATCGTGATTCCGGACAAGAGGACGTGAAAGCGAACAAACACGACATTCGCGAATCCCGCAACGGTGGAAACCCCGCTCTCCGACTCAGCGCGTGCCGAAGAGCCGGTCGCCCGCGTCGCCGAGTCCGGGGAGGATGTACCCGTTCTCGTTCAGCTGGCGATCGAGCGCGGCCGCGAGGATCGGCACGTCGGGATGCGCATCGTGCAACCGCTTGACGCCTTCCGGCGCGGCGACGAGACAGAGGAACTTGATCCGCCGCGCACCGGCCCGCTTGAGTGAACCGACGGCGCTCACCGCGCTCCCACCGGTGGCGAGCATCGGATCGAGCAGGAAGAACTCCCGCTCGGCGCCGTCGGACGGGATCTTGAAGTAGTAGTCGACGGGCTTGAGCGTATCGTGGTCGCGGTAGAGCCCGATGTGTCCCACGCGCGCCGAAGGCACGAGCCGGAGGATGCCGTCGACCATGCCGAGGCCGGCCCGCAGGATCGGCACGAGGGTGAGCTTCTTCCCCGCGACGCGCAGGCCGGTGGTGGTCTCGAGCGGCGTATCGACCTCGACCGGTTCGAGCGCGAGATCCGCCGTGGCCTCGTAGGCCATGAGCATCGCGATCTCGTCGACGAGCTCCTTGAAGATCTTCTTCGGCGTCGCCTGGTCGCGCAGGATCGTGATCTTGTGCTGCACGAGCGGATGCGAGACGACCGTGAGGCCGGGGAGCGCAGGGGTGGTCAGCATGCGCGCAAAGCTACTATCTTCGGCGTCATGAAAGAATATCAGGCGGTGATCCTCCGGCTCGCGCGCCATCAGCGCGAGGACGAGGACGCGCTGACGGACCTGCTCAACGAACGCAGCCGCGGGGGATGGACCCCGACGATGATGACGCAGGACGGCGTGCGGCTCACGGTGGTCTTCGCGCGCGAGGCCGAGCCGGAGCGCTGAGCGCTCCGGCCGCGACGCCATGAGACTCCAGTTCCTCGGTGCGGCCCGTGAGGTCACCGGCTCGGCGCACCTCGTGCACGTGAACGGCCGCGCGATCCTCCTCGACTGCGGACTCTTCCAGGGCCGGCGCGCCGAGACCCAGGAGCGGAACCGTCGGGTGCCGTACGCGGTGGATCGACTCGATGCGGTGGTGCTGTCGCACGCGCACATCGACCATGCGGGGCGGCTCCCGTTCCTCGTGAAGGAAGGATTCCGGGGTGACATCCACGCGACGGCCGCGACGCGCGACCTCTGTGAGGTCATGCTCGCCGACAGCGCGCACATCCAGGAGAAGGACGCCGACTTCCTGAAGCGGCACCGCAAGTCGGCGGTGGAACCACTCTACGCCCTGCGCGACGTCTCGACGACGCTCACGCAGATGCGGCCACACCGGTATCGCGAGCGGTTCGAGGTGGTGCCGGGCGTCTGGGCGACCTTCACGGACGCCGGGCACATCCTCGGCTCGGCCTCGGTGATGCTGGAGTGGGACGAGGGGAGCACGCGCCGCCGCCTGGGCTTCAGCGGGGACATCGGGAGGTCGGGATTGCCGATCATCCGGGATCCGGAGCCCGTGTCCGACGTGGACTGGCTGATCATGGAATCGACGTACGGCGACCGGGACCACACGAGCGTCGCGGGTGCGCGCGAAGAGCTCGCACGCGTCGTCACCGAGACCGTCGCGCGCGGCGGGCGCGTGCTGGTCCCGGCCTTCGCGGTCGGCCGGACGCAGGAGCTGCTCTACGACCTGCACGAACTCACGAACGAGGGGCGGATCCCCCGCGTGCCGGTGGTGATCGACAGCCCCCTCGCGACCGAGGCGACGAACGTGTTCCGCGAGAACACGCTCGACTTCGACCGGACGGAGCCGATGGTCCGCGCCAACCTCAAGGACCTCGAGGGACTGTTCGCGTTCGACCAGCTCCGGTTCACCCCGGACGTCGCGGATTCCAAGGCGACGATGCACCAGAACGGCCCGATGATCGTGATCGCGGCGTCGGGAATGGCCGAGTCGGGACGGATCCTGCATCACCTCGCGTACAGCGCCGGCGATCCCCGCTCCACGATCCTGATCGTCGGCTTCCAGGCGGAGCACACACTCGGCCGACGGATCGTCGAGCGTCGGGAACGGATCAAGGTGTTCGGCGAGGAGATCCCGCTGCGCGCACGAGTCGAGGTACTCACCGGCTACAGCGCGCATGCGGACCGGACCGAACTCCAGGCCTGGTTCGACGCCGTGCGCAGGAGTTCGCCGCGGTTCGCGGACCTCTTCCTCGTGCACGGTGAGCGTGCAGCGCAGGACGCGTTCGTCGCGACGCTCGCCGCGCGCGGGGTCCGCGCCGAGACTCCGGAGCCGGGAGCCAGTGTCACGCGCTGACGCGGCGACGCGGATCGTCCGGGCCGCGATCACGCTCGGCGCGACCAAGGGCGTGGGCGCGATGAGCCTGCAGGGGATCGCCGCCGCCGCGGGGGTGAGCAAGGCGCTGCTGCTCTATCATTTCAGGGGAAAGGCCGCGCTGCGCGACGCCGTCGTCGACGCGCTCGGCCGGGCGAGCGCGGAGCGGCTCCGCCTGGCCGCCCGCGCGACCGACGCGATGCATGCCTGGCGCGCGCTGGTGCGCGACGAGACGGTGCAAGGCGAAGTCGCGCTGCTGGGAGCACTGGCGCTCGAGGCCGACGTGGCCGCCGAGCCGCTGCAGCGCGCGCGGGCGGAGCGCGAGGACGCGGCGGTCGCGCTCGCGACCGCGGTGCTGGGCGGACTGCAGCTCATGCCTCGCGTCCCGGCGGAGTTCGTGGGCCGGCTGTTGCTGCGGCAGCTCGACGGGCTCGCCGCCGCGGCGACGCGGGACGGCGTGTCGGTCGACGCGCTCGAGGCGGAACTCGACGTCTTCGCGCTGGCGCTGCTCTCGCTCGGTCGCTGACCGTACCGTCGCGTCCTGCGGCCCGGTAGCTTCCCTCGATGATCGTTCACCCCGGCTGGTCCCGTCGTCGTCGCGTGGTCGTCGCGCTCCTCGGGGTGGCCGGCGCCCTCTGGCTCGGCTCGGCGGCGAGCGTCTTCTGGCTCGCCTCGCACGATCGGGCCGCCGCCGCCGACGCGATCGTGGTGCTGGGTGCGGCACAGTATCGCGGGAAGCCCTCGCCGGTGCTTCGGGCGCGCCTGGATCATGCGGTGGCACTCTTCGCCCAGGGGTTCGCGCCGCGCGTGGTCCTCACGGGCGGGATCGCCGAGGGCGATACGGAGAGCGAAGCGTCGGTCGCGCGCACGTACGTGTTGCGCGCCGGTGTCCCCGACTCGGCGATCCTCCTCGAGAACGACGGCCGGACCACGCAGCAATCGTTGCAGGCGGTCGCGCAGCTGCTCGAGGCCCGCGGGCTCTCACGCGTGATCCTCGTCTCCGATCCGTTCCATCTGTTCCGCGCGTCGGTGGTGGCGCGCCGGAACGGCCTCACGGTCCGCACCTCGCCGACCCGTGCCGACGATGCCTGGGGGCGACTCGTGCGCCAACCCGGGTACTTCCTCGCGGAATCCCTCAAGGCGCCGGCCGCGTTGGTGTTCGAGTGGTGATCATGGCGCCGTGCGCGCACGGCGCCCCAAGGAATACAGGAGCGAGATGCGGATCCCCGTAGAGACGTACACCCTGTCGAACGGCCTGCGCGTGGTGCTGTCGCAGGATCCGGCGACGCCGATCGTGGCGGTGAACCTGTGGTACCATGTGGGCTCGGCGAACGAACGCGCCGGACGCACCGGTTTCGCGCACCTCTTCGAGCACATGCTCTTCCAGGGGAGCGAGCAGGTCGGCGCCAACGAGCACTTCGAGCTCGTGCAACGCGCGGGCGGCACGCTCAACGGTTCGACCTGGCTCGACCGGACCAACTACTTCGAGACCATGCCGTCGCATCAGCTGGAGATCGCGCTCTGGCTCGAGGCCGACCGCATGGCGCGGTTGCTGCCGGCGATGACACAGGAGAAGCTCGACACCCAGCGCGACGTCGTGAAGAACGAACGGCGCTGGTCGGTGGACAACCAGCCCTACGGCACCTGGTGGGAACGGCTGCCCGCGCTCTGCTTCCCGGGCGACCATCCGTTCCACCATTCGCTGATCGGCTCCATGGAGGACCTGAGCGAAGCGAGTCTCGAGGATGTGGCCGAGTTCTTCCGCACGTACTACACGCCCGACAATGCCGTGCTGACGATCGCCGGCGATTTCGACGCGCCGATCGCGCGCACGATGGTCGAACGCCACTTCGGCGCGATCCCCCGCGGGAACGGCCGCCCGCCGCTGGCCGACATGTCCGTGCCCCCGACCTTCGGCGGCTGGCGTCGCGAGGTGGTGCCGGATGCGGTGGTCGCGCCGCGGCTCTTCCTCGCGTTCCGCGTGCCGCCGGCCGGCGACGGGGACTGGTACGCGGCGAGCATGCTCGGCGCGGTGCTCGGCCTCGGTGAAGGGAGCCGACTCCCGAAGCGCCTCGTGCGCGAACTGCAGATCGCGTCCGATGCCGGCGCGTACACCTTCGATCTCTCGAAGGGCAGCGACCTCCTGATCTGCGACGTGACGGCGCGGCCGGGCGTGAGCGCGGAACGGCTGGAGACCGAAGTGGCGGCCGAGGTGGACCGCCTGATCACGGACGGCGTGACGGCCGAGGAGCGTGAGCGGGCGCTCGCCCTCCTGGAGACGTCGTGGATCGCCGGACTGCAGTCGGCCGGCGCGCGGGCCGATAAATTGTCGCAATTCGCTACTTATAAAGGAGACCCATCGCTCGTGAACGAGGAACCGGCGCGTCATGCCGCGGTGACCGTCGAGGCGATGAACGCGTTCGCCCGCGCGCGGCTCGGTGCCGGGAACCGCGCGTCGCTGCTCTACGTACCGAACGCTGCCCAGGAGGCCGAGTGACCGGGACCGCGGGATTGCCGCCACGCCCGATCGCCGGCGTGCCGCGCGCGTACGAGTTCCCCGCGGTGCACCGCTTCGCGCTGGCGAACGGCATGCGGGTGGTGGTCGCGCCGATGCCGAGGCTTCCGCTCGTGACGGTGCTCGCACTGATCGATGCCGGGGCGGCGAGCGAGGCATCCGGACTCGAGGGCGTGGCGTCGCTCGTGACGCGGACGCTCGCCGAAGGTGCGGGCGACCTCGACGGCGCCGAGATCACGGCGCGGTTCGAGCGCCTGGGCACCGCGTTCGACGCCTCGGCCGACTGGGATTCGAGCGTCGCACGGCTCACCGTGACGCGCTCGAGGCTCGACGCGGCCTTCGCGCTCTTCGCCACCGTGCTGCGCGGCGCGACCTTCCCGCCGGCCGACGTCGCACGTCGCCGTGACGAGCGGCTGGCCGAACTCGCGCAACAGCTCGCCGAGCCGCGCGGTCTCGCCGACGAGCGGTTCGCGGGCTTCCTGTATCCACCGACGGACCGCTATGCGCGCTCCGCCTCGGGGACGCCGCGGAGCGTCGCCGCGCTCGACGCCGAGGCGGTCCGCGTGTTCTATGCCGACCACTACGGTCCGCGCACGACGACACTGCTCCTCGTCGGCGACATCACGGCCGACCAGGCGCGGCTGCTCGCGGAAGCGCAGTTCGGGAGTTGGGTGACGGGCGCGCGCGCTGCCGCGCCGGTGGAGGCCTCGCCAGGCGCCGTCCGCAGGCGAGTCGTGATCGTGGAGAAGGAGGATGCCCCGCAGTCGGAGCTGCGCGTGGGGCATGTGGGGGTCCCACGTTCGCACCCGGACTACCTCGCGATCGTCGTGATGAACGCGATCCTCGGCGGGCTGTTCTCGTCGCGCATCAATCTCAACCTGCGGGAGAAGCACGCCTTCACCTACGGGGCATCGTCGGGCTTCGACTGGCGGCGCGGGGCAGGGCCGTTCGTGGTGAGCACGGCCGTGAAGAGCGAGGTGACGGCGCGCGCGGTGGAGGAGATCATGCGCGAGATCGACGGACTGCGCGCAGCGCCGCCGGAGCCGGCGGAGGTCGCGCTCGCGACCGACTACCTCGCCGGCGTGTTCCCGATCCGGTACGAGAGCACCTCCGCCGTGGCGGGGGCGCTCGCCGGCGCCACGATGTTCGGCCTGCCCGACGACTGGTTCGCGCGGTACCGTGACCGGATCCGCGCGATCACGCCGACCGCGGTACATGCGGCCGCACGAACGCACCTCGATCCCGACCGGTTGATGGTGCTGGCGGTGGGTGATGCCGGCGTGATCGAGGCACCGCTCGCCGCGCTCGGGCTCGGCGCGGTGGAACGGCACGCGAGCGACGATGACCCGGCGGAGGTGGCACGATGAGCGAGCCGATCGGGCGCGTGGACGGCACGCGCATCTGGCAGAACAAGTTCCTCGATGCGCAGCTGGATCGCGTACGGTACCCGGACGGCACGATCGGTGAGCAGGTGCTGATCCACCATCCCGGCGCGGCGGCGATCGTGCCCTTCCTGAACGATCCGGCCGGCGACGATCCGCAGGTGCTGATGATCCATCAGTACCGCTATGCGACCGGCGGAAAGCTCTGGGAGATCCCCGCCGGACGGCTCGAGCCGGGCGAGGCGCCGCTCGTGTGTGCGCACCGGGAGCTGCTCGAGGAGACCGGCTGCACGGCCGCGGCGATCACGCCGCTCACGACCATGTGGACCACGCCGGGATTCACGGACGAGAAGATCCACATCTTCCTGGCGACCGGCCTCACGCGCGGGGAGTCGCGGCCCGAGGCCGACGAGTTCATAGAAGTGGTGGCGCTCCCGCTCGCGGAGGTGTTGCGGAAGGTGGAGTCGGGCGAGATCTCGGACGCGAAGACAATCATCGGGATCCTGTACGCAGCGGGCTTTCGCACCTGACGAGGACGGGAGCCGCGGCGTCCTATTATTGGGACGCGAATCTCCGAAAACAGGGACACAAAGGCAGATTAGGAGAAGATTAACCCGTTGTTCTGCATGGACTTAGCGCGACTCATGAGCTGGCACAGCCCCTGCTTCAATATCAATCGGGGAATGGCCACCGAACTCCACGTAGACGGAGGAGCTCATGGGGACCGCCGCATTGAAGTCGGGCGCGAAGAAGCTACAGTACCGGACGCTGAACGACCTCAAGACGCTCGATGATGGCGCCTTGGTGACTGAATACATTGCCGGTCAGTCGAGGGCGTTCGATGCGATCGTTGACCGGTACCAGACGCGCCTGCTGAACTTCATCTATCGCACCGTCGGCGACCGTGAGCGCGCGGAGGACCTCGTTCAGGAGGTCTTCATCCGGGTGCACCGCCACCTCGCGCGTTTCGACCAGTCGAAGAAGTTCTCGACCTGGATCTACACGATCGCGTCGAACCTCGCGAAGAACGAGCTGCGCAACCGGTCGCGCAACCCGATCGTGCTCTTCCAGACGATGACGTCCGGGTGGGACGACGAGGAGCGGCCGCTCGAGTTCGAGGACACGGCGTCACGTCCCGACGATCTCTTCCGCAAGCGCCACGTCCGGTCGCTGGTCGAGCAGACGGTGGCCAAGCTGCCGATGCATCACCGCGAGGTGTTCGTGCTCCGCGAGCTCGAGGGGCGCTCGTACGAGGAGATCGCCGAGATCACGCATTGCAACCTCGGCACCGTGAAGTCGCGCCTGAACCGGGCGCGGAGTTCGTTCGCCGAGATCATCGAACCGGCCCTGCAGTAGCAGTCTCGTGAAGGGGGGTGGGACCTCCGTAGGGCTGCAGGCCGGAACGCGGAACGTCCTCCCGGGGTATCGGGGGGGCGTTTCGTCGTTCCCGGTGTTCCCAGATCGGTCGCGGGATTCCCCCACCCCAATCCGATGCGCTGCTCCGAGTTCCGTTCCCAGCATCTCGCGTGGCTCGACGCTCACCACGGGCCGTCATTCACCGCGACGATGCGAGACCATGCTGACGGCTGTCGCGCCTGCGGCGAGTATGACCGCCTGGTGCGTGCCGGTCTCCTGCTCGCGCGTCACCTCGCGCCGGTCCGCCCGTCGCCGGGGTTCCGGCGCAGGCTCAACGCGCGGCTCGCGGCGCGACCCGCGACACCAGCCGCGACACCAGCCGCGACACTACCCGCGTCGCGGCCCGCCGCAGAGACGGCGGGAACGGGCGCGGCTATATTGCGCGTCTATGGCTCCCGTGACGATGAAGGCGTTCAAGTCCGCGCTCGACAGCGCGCGCCTGGACCCCGTCTACCTGTTCCACGGCACGGATGACTTCCTGAAGGAGGAGAAGGTGCGCGCGCTGATCGCGCGCGCGACCGACCCCTCCACGCGGGACTTCAATCTCGAGCTGCTCCGCGGCACGGAATGCGACGGGGCCCGACTCTCGGGCGCCCTCGAGGCGCTGCCGATGCTCGCCGAGCGGCGGGTGGTGGTCCTGCGCGATCCCGACGCCCTCAAGAAGCCCGTGCGCGAGCGCCTCGCGCGCTATCTCGATTCGCCGGCCGCGGACACCTGCCTTGTGCTCGTGCTGCCGTCGGGCACCAAGGCCGACGCCGACCTCATCCGGTCGTCGAGCGCGGTGGAGTTCCGGGCGCTCACCGACGACGAGCTGCTGCAATGGATCGGGCATCAGGCGCAGACCGCGTGCGGGACCCCAATCGCCCCCGACGCGGCCGCGCTCCTCTCGAGCTACGGCGGCAATGACCTCGCCCTGCTGAGCGGGGAGCTGCAGAAGCTCGCCGCGTTCAGCAACGGCGGGACGATCACGGCGGCGGCCGTCGAGGCGGTCACCGGCGTGCGTCCCGGACACACGCTCGCCGACCTGCTCGATCTCGCGGCGGCACGCGAGACGACCAAGGCGATCGCGCTCGTGGAGGAAGTGCTCGCGCAGCCGAAGATGTCGGGGGTGGTGCTCGTGCTCGCGCTCGCGGCACAGACACTCGCGATCGGGTGGGGCGTGGCGGCCCGCGCGCGCGGCCTGAGCGCGTCGCGGCTCGAGAGCGAGTTCTTCTCGCTGCTCAAGGAGGGCGGGAGCGCGTACACCGGTCGCTCGTGGGGGGACGCGGTGAAGTGCTGGGCGCGGGCGGTCCCGAAGTGGACCAACGCGGACGTGGATCACGCGCTGCCGCACCTGCTGGCTGCGGATCGCGCGCTGAAGGACACCAAGGTCTCGAGCGAGGAGCAGATCGTGACATCGTTGCTGTTGGCGATCACGCCGGCCGTCCCGCGGCGGAGGGCCGCGTGATGATGAAGGACACCGGCTCGCACCGGCGCGCGGCGCGGGGAACGCTCGTCGCGATCCTGGTGCTGACCGTCGCATCGCTCGCGGCGGCCGCGCGGCCGGCGATGGCGCAAGCGAGTCCGCGGGCGACGCACGCCGACTCATTGCAGGCGATCTACCGTCGCGCCCAGCGCCTGGTGAACGACGGACAGGGCGCCGAAGGACGCGCGCTCGTGGACTCGATGCTGAACGCCGCCGAACCGCGGTCGCCCGACGAAGCGGAAGCGTTGTTCTGGCGCGCGATGCTCGCCGAGTCCTGGGAAGGCGCACAGCGGGACTATCTGCGGATCATGCTGGAGCACGATCGCTCGTCGCGCGCGGGGGACGCGATGCTGCGTCTGGCGCAGGGCGAGGCGGCGCGCGGGGATCGCGACGAAGCGGTGCGGTACCTCGAGCGGCTCGCGCGGGAAGCGCCGGAGAGCGATGCGCGAGCGGAAGGCGCGCTCTGGCATGGCCGACTGCTGCTCGAGCGCGGGGATCGGACGAACGGATGCAGCGTACTCCGCACCGGTCGCGCGCTCGTGCGCGCGGGGCAGCTGGAGATGGAGAATCAGTACGAGTATCTGATCCGCGGCTGTCCCGAGCCCGGTGTGGTCGAGACGGTGCCGGTCGCGGCCACGGCGCCACCGCCGAGCAGGGCGCCAGCGGCCGCTGCCCCCGCTGCCGCTCCCGCCACGAAGCCCGCCACGACACCCACCGCGCCGTCGACCGCGCCTCCCGGTGCGCCGATGTGGTCGGTGCAGGTCGCGGCCGTGAGCACGAGCACCGAAGCCACGACGATGGTGAAGCGACTGCGCGACCGCGGCTACGATGCCCGGGTGGATGGCAGTGCCGCTCCCTACCGTGTGCGCTTCGGCCGTTTCCCCACGCGCGCGGCCGCGACCTCGGCGCTCGAGCGCTACAAGACGAAGGAGAAGGCCGCGGCCTTCCTGGTCGAGGTCCCCCGCGGGTGAGTGCCGGCGCGACGCCGCTCATGACGCAGTACCGGGAGATCAAGGCGCGGCATCCGAACGCGATCCTGTTCTTCCGGATGGGCGACTTCTACGAGATGTTCTACGAGGATGCCGAGACGGCGTCGCGCGCGCTCGACCTCACGCTCACGTCGCGCAACAACGGGGGCGCCGCCGAGGTGCCGCTCGCCGGGATCCCGGTGAAGGCGGCGTCGGAGTACCTGCGCCGGTTGGTGCAGCAGGGATTCCGTGTCGCGATCTGCGAGCAGATCGAGGACCCGAAGCTCGCGAAGGGGATCGTGAAGCGCGCGGTGGTGGAGACGATCACGCCCGGCGCGGCCTTCAGCGACGACCTGCTCGACGTCACGCGCAACAACTTCCTCTGCGCGGTGCAGGCGCTGGGGGACGAGGTCGGGATCGCGGCGGCCGATCTCTCGACGGGCGAGCTGCGACTGATCCGCTGCGCCACCGCCGATGCCGACGCGGTGCTCGCGCGCCTCGCGCCACGCGAGGTGCTGACCGCCGCCGAATCGGTGGCCGAGGGCCTCGCCGCGACGACGGGCGCGCTGCTGACGCCGCGCGAGGGATGGGAGTTCGAACCCGCACTGGCCGAGGATGCGCTGGCCGCGCAGTTCGGCGTGCAGTCGCTGGAGGGATTCGGGATCGGGAGCGCCGACGCGATCGTGGTGGGCGCGGCGGGCGCGCTGCTGCGCTACCTGCGCGAGCTGCAGCCCGGTGGCCTGCCGCATCTCGCGCGCCCGGTGGTGGAGCGCCCCGGCGGCACCATGCCGCTGGACGAGATGACGCGACGCAACCTCGAACTCGTCGAATCGCTGCGCACGAGCAGCGACACGAGCGGCACGCTGCTCGGCGTGCTCGATCGCACGCAGACCCCGATGGGCGCCCGGCTGCTCCGGCACTGGATCCTCGCCCCACTCACCGACGTGGCGACGATCACGGAGCGACTCGACGCGGTGACGGCGCTGTTCACGGATGCGCTCGCGCGCGCCGCCCTCCGCGAGGCGCTCGACGGTGTGCGCGATGTGGAGCGCCTGGCGGGCCGCACGGCGGCCGGACGCGCGACGCCGCGCGACCTGCGCGCGCTCGGTGACTCGCTCTCGCGTCTCCCGGCGGTGGCGGCGGCGGTGCGACGCACCTCGCTCGCCGGCAGCCTCGGCGCGATCGCCACGAGCTGGGACGATGCGTCGGAGCTGAGCGCCGAGATCCAGGCGACGCTCGTGGTGCGGCCGCCGGTCGCGTTCGGCGACGGCGAGACGATCGCACCGGGCGTGGACGCGCCGCTCGACGACCTGCGCGCGATCGCGACCGGCGGCAAGGACGCGATCGCGGCGCTGCAGGCGGAGGAGCGCGCGCGGACCGGGATCCACTCGCTCAAGGTCGGCTACAACCGGGTGTTCGGCTATTACATCGAGATCACGAACGCCAACAAGGACCTGGTGCCGGCCGACTACCAGCGGCGGCAGACGCTCACCGGGGCGGAGCGGTACATCACGCCGGCGCTCAAGGAGTTCGAGGAGAAGGTGCTGCACGCGACGGAGCGGATGGAGACGCTCGAGCGCGAGTTGTTCGAGGCGTTGCGCGGGCGTGTGGGCGCGCAGGTCGCTCGGCTGCAGGCGGTGGCCCAGCGGTGCGCGCAGCTCGACGTGCTCTCGGCGCTCGCCGAGGTGGCGGCGCGCGAGGGGTACGTGCGGCCGGTGGTGGACGACGGTCCCGCGCTCGAGATCGTGCGGGGGCGGCACCCGGTGGTGGAGCGGATGATGCCGCGCGACCAGTTCATCCCCAACGACGTCACGCTCGCGCCCGATGCGCGGATGATCATCCTCACCGGCCCGAACATGGCCGGGAAAAGTACCATTTTGCGACAAATAGGTCTGCTGGTGCTGATGGCGCAGATGGGGAGCTACGTGCCGGCGGCGTCGGCACGGGTGGGGATCGCGGACCGGGTGTTCACGCGGGTGGGGGCGAGCGACAACCTCGTGCGCGGGCAGTCGACGTTCATGGTGGAGATGTCGGAGACGAGCGCGATCCTGCACACCGCGACGGCGCGGAGCCTCGTGCTGCTCGACGAGATCGGCCGCGGCACCGCGACCTGGGACGGTCTCTCGATCGCATGGGCGGTGAGCGAGCACCTGCACGAGCGGGTGGGGTGCAAGACGGTCTTCGCCACGCACTACCATGAGCTCACGCAGCTCGCCGACGAATTCGTATCAGTTCGCAACTATAATGTGGCGGTACAGGAGGTCGGGGAGCGGATCCTCTTCGTGCACCGGCTCCGGCCCGGCGGCGCGGACCGCTCGTACGGGATCGAGGTCGGGCGTCTCGCCGGGCTGCCGGCCCCGGTGATCGCGCGCGCGCGGGCCCTGCTGAAGGTGCTCGAAGGCGAGCAGCTGGTGCCGGCACTCGGGAGCGTCGCCGCGGGTGCGACGGCCGGGGCGGCACCCGGCGGCGGTACCGGGCGCGGCACCGGCGGCGTGCGGGCGCGCCGCATGGAGCCTGCCGCGGACCAGTTCGGTCTCTTCGCCGCCGCGGCGCCCGATCCGCTGGTGGAGCGTCTCAAGACGGTGGACACCGACGCACTCACGCCATTGCAGGCGCTCGCCCTCCTGGCCGGACTCGCGGCCGACGCGCGGGCCCGGCAGTAGATTCGCAGCACCCTCGCCGCACCCTCTCACGCACGGACCATGACCGACCACACGCGCCACCGCCAGCCGTACGCGAACGTCCTCGAGACGATCGGCTGGACGCCGCTGATCCGCCTCACGCGCGTCACGCAGGGGATCCGCACACCGGTGTACGGCAAGGCGGAGTACTTCAATCCGGGCGGCAGCGTGAAGGACCGGATCGGGCTCCCGATGATCGAGGAGTTCGAGCGGTCGGGGCAGCTCAAGCCCGGCGGCACGATCGTCGAGGGCACGAGCGGCAACACCGGCGTGGGGCTCGCGATCGCCGCGGGGCTCAAGGGCTACAAGTGCATCTTCACCATGCCCGACAAGATGTCGCAGGAGAAGGTGCGGCTGCTCAAGGCGTTCGGCGCCGAGGTGATCATCACGCCGACGGCGGTGCCGCCCGATCACCCGGACAGCTACACGTCGATGGCCAAGCGGATCGCGAGCGAGACGCCGAACGCGGTGCTCGCGAACCAGTTCTACAACATGACGAACCCCAAGGCGCACTACGAGACGACCGGTCCCGAGCTCTGGGAGCAGACGAACGGGAGGATCACGCATTTCGTCGCCGGCGCGGGGACGGGCGGTACGATCTCCGGGACCGGGCGCTACCTGAAGGAGAAGAACCCGAAGGTGCAGATCGTCGGTGCCGACCCGGTGGGGTCGATCCTGGCCGAGGTATGGCGATCGAACGGCGCGAACAAGCCGCAGGGGGCGCCGTACAAGGTGGAGGGCATCGGCCAGGACAAGATCCCCGGTGCGCTCGACCTCTCGGTGATCGACGAGTTCCAGACCGTGAGTGACCGCGACGCGTTCGCGCTCGCGCGCCGGCTCACGCGCGAGGAAGGGATCTTCGTCGGCGGGTCGGCGGGACTGATCGCGCATGCGGCGCTGAGCGTCGCGCGGCGCATCAACGACCCCGAGGCCTGCGTGGTGACGGTGCTCTGCGACACCGGCGAGCGGTACCTCTCGAAGCTCTTCAACGATGAGTGGATGCGCGAGAACCAGATGCTCGATGCGGAGAAGATGACGCTCGGGCAGCTGCTCGCGGCGAAGGGCGGGGAGATCCCCGCGCTCGTGAGCACCGGTCCCGGCGCCTCGGTGCGCCAGGCGCTCGGGCTCATGAGCCTGCACAACGTCAGTCAGCTGCCGGTGATGGACGGGGCGAACTGCGTGGGCTCGGTGAGCGAGAGCGTGCTGAGCGTGCGCGGGCTCGAGGACACGAAGGTGCTCGAGCGGACGGTGAGCGACGTGATGGATGCGCCGTTCCCGGTGGTGGATGCCGCGATGCCGGTCGACGCGGCGGTGAAGATGCTCGGGCGCAACAACCCGGCGGTGCTGGTGCGCGACCACGGCACGGTGCAGGGGATCCTCACGCGATCCGACCTGCTCCAGTTCCTCATGGCGCGCTGACGTGGCAGCACGGCACGCACTCAGGATCCTCGTCCTCAAGGGCGGTGACTCGTCGGAGCGCGAGGTCTCGCTCTCGAGCGCGCGTCGCGTGGCCGAGGCGCTCGCGTCGCGCGGGCACCAGGTGACGGAGGCCGACCCCGCGGGCGACCCGCTCGCGGTGCTGCCGGCGGCGCGGGCCGCGGACGTCGTCTGGATGGCGCTCCATGGCGGGACCGGCGAGGACGGGACGATCCAGGCGCTCTTCGACCTGGCCGGGGTCCGGTACACCGGGAGCGGCCATCTCGCGAGCGCGCTCGCCATGGACAAGGACCTGTCCAAGCATCTCTTCCGCGCGGCCGGCGTGCCGACGGCCGACTGGTGGATGGCGCGTGCCGGCGGCGGCGAGGAATGGCGTACCCCGGAGTACGCCGCGCGCGCGGCTGCGGCGCTCGGGCTTCCGATCGTCGTGAAGCCCTCCAAGCAGGGCTCGACCGTGGGACTGAGCATCGTGAAAGCGACCCAGTCGCTCGGACCGGCGGTAGAGGAGGCCTTCCGGCACGACGATGAGGTGATGCTGGAGGCGTTCGTCCCGGGGCGCGAACTGACGGTCGGGGTACTCGGACAATGGATGATGCCGGTTGGCGAAATCATCCCAAAGCGTGAGATTTACGACTACGAATGCAAGTACACGCCGGGAATGGCGGAGGAGCTCTTCCCGGCGCCGATCGACGCGGCGGTGCGTGACGAAGCGCAGCGGTTGACGCGACTCGCGTACGAGGCACTCAAGTTGCGCGGATGTGCGCGGATCGATTTCCGCCTGCATCCGGACGGTGGTCTCTACTGCCTCGAGGCGAACACGCTTCCGGGGATGACGGGCACCAGCCTGGTGCCCCAGGCGGCACAGGCGGACGGGGTCGGCTTCCCCGAGCTCTGCGAGCGGATCGCGCTCGACGCACTCGGCTCACTTCGGGAGAACGCATGACGGATGTGTCGGGTGTGGTGGCAGCGGCGTTGGCGGGCGTGCCGGCCGGTGTGCAGTCGTTCGGGCCCTGGGCCGGACGGCGCCAGCTCTTCGTGCGGTTCGCCGGAGAGGCCGAGACCGCGACGATGTACGTCGCGCCGGCCCTCGTGCGTGAACTGGCGCGGCAGCAGTCGCGCTCGCAGTTCCACTCGATCGTGGTGGGGGGACGCGACGCGCTCGGGAACGTGCCCTTCCTGCTCGCGGCCTTCGCGCAGTCCAAGCCGACGCTCCCGGTGATGCTCGATACCGATGGGCAGCGCCCGACGGAACTCGCGGCGTTGTTGCCGTACCTCGCGCTCGTGCAGGTGACGGTGGAGTTCGGCGGCGGCGACGCCTCGATGGACCACGCGATCACCACGCTGCGCATCGCGGCGCAGGCCGGTTGCGCGCATGCGCTCGCGATCGTGGCGCGCGAGGAGACGCCGGACTCGCAGATCCTGCGGCTCGTCGAGGGGGCCCGCGGCGTGAGCGCGCTCACGCAGGTGGTGATCCACCCGCACCAGGCCACGGACGCGATGCACACGCTCGATCGCCGCTGGGCGACCGTGCTCGAGCAGGCGACCGCGATGCATGCCGACACGCGGCTGGGTCTCCGCATCCCGCCGCCGACCGGGCTGCGCTGAGCGATGTCGTCCATGAGCGCGACACCGACCGAGGGCCGGAGGATGCCGCGGATCACGCGCGCGGTCCTCTGGACGGTGTCCGCGCTCGCGATCGTGCAGTTCCTGCAGTGGACGGTCGTGCTGCCGGCCGACGTGCACGCGGTGCTGGGATTCCGACGCGGCGACGTGGATGCGGGGCGGTGGTGGACGACGCTCACCTTCCCGCTCGCGCACCGCGATCTGACGCTCCTGCTGCTCAACGTGTATGCGCTGGTGCTCTTCGGTCCGCGGCTCGAGCAGGAGTGGGGCACGGGGCGGTTCAGCGCTTTGCTCGCCGCGTCGGCCGTGGGCGGGTGGATCCTGCACCTGATCTCCGGGAGCACGGGCCCGTTGCTCGGCGCGTCGGCGTTGGCCTTGGCGGTGCTGACCGCGTACGCGATCCGCTGGGGGAGCGTGACGCACCTGCTCGCCGGCGGGCTCGAAGTGCGCGGGCGTTGGGTGACGGTCTTCGTGGGCGCGATGATCCTATTGGTCGGACTGCGGGCCGGGGACGGCGGGGGTGCGGGGTTCCTGGCGCACCTGGGCGGGATCGCGGCGGGATGGCTCTTCGTGCGCGCGACGCCGGTGCTGATGGTGGAGCGGTTGCGCGAGGGGGTCTCGTCACTGCCCGACGATCCGCCGGACGACCTGCCGCCCCGCGCGATCCCCAAGACGCTCCCGCGGTCGCGCGCGCGCGACCGCGAGACGATCGACGACGTGCTCTCGCGCACGAATGCCGCGGCCGCGCGCCGCGCCACTCCGCCGCGCCGCGCCCAGCAGGAACCGCAGGCAGCGCCGCCGTCGATCGACGCGATCCTGGAGAAGATCTCCGCCGAAGGGATCGACCGGCTCACCGCCGACGAACGGCGTGCGCTCGAAGACCAGGCGCGCCGCTTGCGCGAGAGCTGATCCCCCAACCACGACCCGCATGCCGCAGCCCGAACTGCTCGAGACGTTCCCGAACCCGTACGCGGACCGGGACTACGAGATCTTCATGACCACGCCGGAGTTCACCTCGCTCTGCCCGCTGGGCGGGATCGAGTCGGACGCGGCGGAGCTCGCGCTGCTCAAGGGCGGCGCTCCCGACTTCGCGACGATCAATATCACGTACGTGCCCGACGCGGAATGCCTCGAGCTCAAGAGTCTCAAGCTCTACCTCTGGAGCTTCCGCAATGACGGGATCTTCTACGAGCGCGTGGTGAACCGCATCTTCGACGATCTCGTGGCGAAGGCGAAGCCGCGCAAGCTCAAGGTGGTGGGGGACTTCAATGTGCGGGGCGGGCTGAAGTCGATCATCACGGTGGAGAAATCGGCCGCCGCCAGGTAGGACACGCGGGCTGCACGCACGGACGCGGGGGATGAGCATCATGCTCATCCCCCGCGATTCACTACTTCGCCCCGTCCTTCCAGCCGACACTCCCCCGCCGCCCGGGGCTCCAGCGCGGATACGTCCCGAGCAGCCGCATGTCGGCGGCCGCAGCGGCGATCTCGCTGATCACCGCCGCTGCCTCGGCATCACCCGACGCGTGGTCGAACTCGATGAAGAAGCGATAGCTCCACGGCTCACCGGTGGGGCGCGACTCGAGCCGGCGGATGATCACACCATGCTCGGCGAGCGGTGCGAGCGCGTGCAGCAAAGCGCCGGGCCGGTCCGCCGCCGTGAGGGTGAGCATCGTACGCGCCGGCGTGCCGGGTGGCAGCGTGGCGGACGCCATCGCGATCGCGAGGAAACGCGTCTGGTTGTCCGGACGGTCCTCGATGTCGGCGCAGACCACGTCGAGTTCGTAGTGGTGCGCCGCGCGGAGGCTCGCGACCGCCGCGAGGGCCGGATCATGGACGCGCGAGACATCCATCGCCGCGCCGGCGGTGTCATAGACGGCCTGCACCGCGAGTTCGGGGTGCGCGGCGAAGAACCGGCCGCACTGCGCGAGGGCGATCGGATGGCTGAAGACGGTCGTGAGCGTCTCGAGCCTCGTGCCTGGCGCCGCGAGCAGGCAGTGATGCACCGCGACGACCGTCTCGGCCACGGCGCAGAGGCCGGGCGTCGCGCTGATCGCGTCGTGGCTCCCGCTGATCGACCCGACGATCGTGTTCTCGATCGGCAGGATCCCGCGGTCGGCGATGCCGGACGCGACCGACGTGGTCACGTCCGCGAAATCGCGGTACGGCAGACGCACGGCCTCGGCGCCCCAGAGCTGCTGGATCGCTTCATCGCTGAAGGACCCGAGCTCACCCTGGAGCGCGATGCGCAGCGGCCGGTCGGTCACGAGCGCCTCATTCGTGCACGAGCGAGCTGACTTCACGCACGGTGACGGACCCAAGGGCGAGCGCGTCGATGCTGCTCCGGATGCGCGCGAGATCGCCGACGACCACGACGTACGCGTTCTGCGCGGGGAGGTACTGCTTGGCCACGCGCTGGACGTCCGCCGTGGTGACCGCGCCGACCCTCGCGACGTACTCGCGCAGATACGCGAGCGGGAGATTCCAGTTGGCGAGCGTGGCCATCTCGCCGGCGATCTGCGAGGTGGTCTCGAGATCGCCGGGGACGGCGAGCGTGATGTAGGCCTTGGCGCGCGCGAGTTCCTCGGT
Organism: Gemmatimonadota bacterium; assembly: GCA_021413975.1. GTDB lineage: Bacteria > Gemmatimonadota > Gemmatimonadetes > Gemmatimonadales > Gemmatimonadaceae > Pseudogemmatithrix. The sequence continues at coordinate 19,696 of JAIOPJ010000036.1, read as the reverse complement.
GCTCACCGGCGTGTCGCGGATCGCGCGCAGCTCCTTGAAGAGCTCCACGAGCGAGCTGTCGGTGACGTTGGTGCGGACGCCGGAGTTCGCGCTGAACGGACCGGGGAGCGGACGATACGCGAAGCCGGAGTTGACGCCGTAGGTGTAGCCCTTCGTCTCGCGCAGGTTCGTCATGAGGCGCGACGAGAAGGAGCCACCGAGGATGGTGTTCATGACCTCGGCTGCCGCATAGTCACCGTTGGTGCGCTCCAGGCCCGTGGTCCCGACGATGACGACCGACTGGGCCGCACCGGGCTTGTCGACGAGGATGACCTGGACGCCCTGCGGCGGCGTGGCCGAGACGAGCACCGGGGCGGGACGGCGTTCGGCACCGCTCGCGATCCAACCGCGGAAGCGCGCGCCGAGAAGGCGCTCCGCGTCGGCAACGGTGAGGTCGCCGACCACATAGAAGGTGGCACGCTCCGGGCGCAGGCTGCCGCGATGGAACTCGCGCACGATGGCGGAGTCGAGTCTCGCGGTGCTGGCGGAATCGCCGCCGAGCGCGTTGCGATACGGGTGTCCGGCAGGGAAGAGCGCCTGACTGAAGGCGAGATTCGCGAGCGCGCCCGGCTGGTCCCGCTGCTGCATGAGCGCGGCGAGGCGCAGGTCGCGCTGACGGCGCACCTCGTTCGCGGCGAACGTCGGACGCAGCACGACGTCGGCCATGAGATCGAGGGCGGCCTCGAGATTGCGGCGCGCGACCTTGAGCGAGATGGTCGTGACGTCCCAGTTGGCGCCGGTGGAGAGCGAGGCGCCGAGGAAGGCGAGTTCGGACTGGAGGGCGTTCGCATCGCGCTTGCCCGCCCCTTCGTCGAGCAGGTTGGCGGTGAAGGTGGCGAGCCCCGGCATGTCGCGATCGAGGCGTCCGCCGCCGGCGATGCTGAGCGTGACCTGCACGAGCGGGAGTTCGTGCTGCTCGACCACGTGGAGTGCCGGTCCGTTGGGGAGGCGGCGTGTCGCGACGGCCGGCACCATGAGCGGTGGATTCTCCGCGAGCGCGGGTGGGCGGGTGCGGTCGAAGGACGGCTGCTGAGCGGCGAGTGGCGCGACGAGCAGCGCCGCGAGTGCGACCTGTCGGCGGATCATTGGACGACCCTCACGGTGGCGGCGAGCTCCTTCTTTCCCTGCGGCACCACGCTGAGCGTGACGCGACCGGCGATCAGGTACTTGCGCACGGCGCGCTGCACATCGGCGGCGGTCACCTTGCGATAGCGCTCGAGGTCCTGCTGGAACCAGTCGGGCGTGCCGGTGGCGTAGTAGTAGGCGTTCAGGCGGTCGGCCTTGGCCGCGGAGAACTCCAGACGATTGAGGAACTGCGCCTCGATGGAGTTCATCGCCTGGCCGAGCTCGCGTGCGGTCGGGCCGCCGGCGGCGAGGCGGCGGACCTCGGCGTCGATCACCGCCTTGAGCGTGTCGAGCGCGAAGCCGGGTCGCGCGGTCGCCACGATCTGGAAATCACCGTCGAGGCGCTGCGACGAGTTGAAGGCGCTCGCCGAGGTGGCGATCTCGCGATCGTAGACGAGGGCCTGGGTGAGGCGCGAGTTGCGGGCGCCGGCGAGCACGTAGGCCGCGATGTCGAGTGCGGCGTCGTCGGCCGAGTATTCCTTCACGCCGTGCCACGCGAGATAGAGCCGCGGGAGCTGCACGCGGTCCTCGAGCGTGATCAGGGTGTCACGGACCGTGAAGGGCGCGACCGAGGGACGGGTGATGGCCGGGCCGCGCGGGATCCCGGCGAACATCTCGCGGAAGGCGCGGCGGACCGAGTCGGGATTCACCGCGCCGGCGACCACGATGCTCGCGTTGTTGGGCGCGTAGTACATGCGGAAGAAGTTCTTCACGTCCTCGAGCGACGCGGCCGAGAGATCCGCCATGGAGCCGATGGTGCTCCACGAGTAGGGGTGCCCGGCCGGGTAGAGCGCCGGCGCCAGATGATCCTCGACCAGCCCGTAGGGCTGGTTCTCGACGCCCTGTCGACGCTCGTTCTTCACCACATCGCGCTGCAGGTCGACCTTGGCGACATCCATGGTCTCGAGCATCCAGCCAAGGCGGTCGGCTTCGAGCCAGAGCATGAGCGGGAGCGCGCTCGCGGGACCGGACTCGTAGTAGTTGGTGCGGTCGCCGTTGGTGGAGCCGTTGTTGTTGGCGCCCGCGGCTTCGAGCAGGCGGTCGAACTGCGGGTAGGGCGCGTTCTTGGAGCCCATGAACATGAGGTGCTCGAACAGATGCGCGAAGCCGGTGCGTCCCGGCTTCTCGTCGCCCGAGCCCACGTGGTACCAGACGTTGGTCGTCACGACAGGGACCGTGCGGTCCTCGTGGATGATCAGCGTGAGGCCGTTGGGGAGGGTGTCGACGACCACCGGCACGCGAAGCGGCGTGCCCTGTGCACCGAGCGCGCCCGCGAGGGTGAGGGCCAGGCCAAGGGCGAGGAGGGGGCGAGCGTGCTGCATGCGGGAACCTCAGGAGGATCGCACTGCGGAAGGGCGCGGGGCGCCCGGCGAACCCGGAGAAGTCTAGCGTCTATCGGTCCCCGGCGGCGATGGAGGTCGCGGAGCGACCGAAGGTGCGCGGCCCGGGGCGCGGCAAGTGGCGCGGGGGCAATGGGTTGAGGCTGCTCAGCCACCGGGGTCGAGGGGTTGGCTAGAGGGAGCGAGGGGACTAATATTAGGGCTTCGGCCAGGTAGCTCAGTTGGTAGAGCAGCGGACTGAAAATCCGCGTGTCGCCGGTTCGATTCCGGCCCTGGCCATCTTCGCGAAGCGCCCGTCCCCTTGGTCGGGCGCTTCGTCGTTGTCAACCTCGAGGTCGCATTCGTGGAAATGTGCTTTTCGGCGAACGGAGTCGACTCAACCCTGACCGCGCACCCCGCGTACACGGCGAGATGGAAGTCCTCGAGTCGCGCATGAGCGTCCGCAGACGCCGCAGGTCGAGCACTCGGTCCGCGTGTCGCGGGCTGCTCGCCATGGCGGTCACCGTCGCGCTGGCGATCCCGTTCGCGGGCGCGGCGGGACAGGAGCGTGCGACGACTCCAGCGTCGATCGCGCCACCGTCGAGTCCGTCCTCGGCCGCCGACGGTTACCTCGATCCCGAACTCGCGCCGCGCCCCGCCATGCACCCCACACGGGTGACGCGTTCCCCGGTCATCGACGGCCGGCTCGACGAACCGGAGTGGCAGGGTGCGGCGCTGATCTCCGGCTTCCGGCAGCAGCTCCCGAGGACCGGGCTCCCCGCGACCTTCCCGACCGTCGTGCGCGTGCTCTATGACGAGGAGCACCTGTACATCGGCGCCGAGAACATGGACCCCGAGCCGCAGCGTGCGATCACGGCGGGGTTGGAGCGCGACTTCACCTCGAGTGACAGCGACCTCTTCGGGATGGTGTTCGACACCTTCCTCGACCGCCGCAACGCGTTCCTCTTCCTGGTGAACCCGCACGGGGCGGTGCGTGACGAGCAGGTGTTCAACGACAGCCGCACGGTGGTGGACGCGTGGGAAGGGATCATCCAGGTCCGCACGCGGATGACCGACAGTTCGTGGATCGCCGAGATCGCGATCCCGCTGCGTTCGCTGCGCTTCGACGGATCGAAGCCGGTGCAGGACTGGGGCGCGAACTTCATCCGTCGCGTGCGCCGCGTGAACGAGACGTCGTACTGGGCGCCGCTCGAACGGCAGTACCGCCTGCACCGGATGTCCAAGGCCGGCACGCTGCAGGGGCTCGAAGGCCTGCGCTCGGGTCGCAACCTGCAGATCAAGCCGTACGTGGTGGGGGGCGACTCGCGAGGCGCGCAGGTGCCGACGAGCGCGCAGGGCACGAGTCAGGACGCGGGGTTGGACCTGAAGTACGGGGTCACGCCATCGATGACGCTCGACGCCACCTACAACACCGACTTCTCGCAGGTGGAGGTCGACCAGGAGCAGGTGAACCTCACGCGATTCTCGCTCTTCTTCCCCGAGCGGCGCGAGTTCTTCATCGAGAACGCGGGCTCGTTCACGTTCGGCGACGTGGAGGAGCGGAACTACCGCATGGGCGCCGCGTTGCGCGATTTCACGCTCTTCAACTCGCGACAGATCGGGCTCACCGGCGATGGGCGGCCGATCCCGATCATCGGCGGCGGGCGGCTCACCGGGCGCGCGGGCCCGTGGGAACTCGGACTGCTCGAGATGCAGACGCAGCGTTCCACGAGCGGAGCCGCCGAGAATTTCGGGGTGCTGCGGGCGCGGCGGAACCTGTGGGGCAACTCCGACGTGGGCGCGCTCGTGCAGCGCCGTGGCGCGATCGACGGGAGCGGCAGCGAGAACGTCAGCTATGGCGTGGATGCCAACCTGCGGCCGGTGGGGAACCTGATCATCAACGCCTACGCGGCGGCGAGCGAGGCGGCGGGACGCCTCTCGGACGGGCACGCCGAGCGTGTCTCGGTCGCGTATCGCGACGCGTTCTTCAACACGTCGGCGATGGTGAAGCAGGTGAGCGACGCGTTCGACCCCGGACTGGGGTTCGTCCGGCGACGCGGGATGCAGCAGGCCTTCGCGACCTTCGGCGTGCACACGCGTCCGACCTGGCGCGGGATCCAGGAGGTCGCGCCCTACGTGAGCTTCGACCACATCGCGGACGAACGCGGCCAACTGGATACGCGCACCGTCGAGGCCGGTGTGGAGGTGCAGTTCCGTCCGGACGGCAAGATCACGCTCGAACTGCAGGACCAGTTCGACCGGCTGGACGCACCGTTCTCCCCGGTCACCGGGCGCGCGATCCCGGCCGGGGCGTACGGCTGGCGCGAGGCGACCATGTCGTGGGAGTCGTCGCGGGCACGGCCGGTCTTCTGGAAGGCCGACGCGACCACGGGCGGCTTCTATGACGGGTCACGCAAGAGCTATGGCACGACGGTCACCTGGCGCGCCCGCTACGACCTCATGGTGGAGGCGAACTACACCCGCAACGACGTCACGCTCGCGAGCGGTCCGTTCCAGGCCGACGTCGGGCGCCTCCGGCTGAGGTACGCCTGGTCGACGCGGCTCTTCGGCAGTGCCTTCGTGCAGTACAATGCCCAGTCGAACACGATGGTCACGAACGCGCGCGTCAACTTCCGGTATGCGCCGTTGAGCGACATCTTCCTCGTGTACACCGATCGACGCAACCAGGAGACGGGTGTGCTCGGCGAACGGACGCTGGCGCTGAAGGTGACGCGGATGCTCGCGTTCTGAGCGTCGGCGGGTCCGGCCGGCCGAGTGCGCCCGCTCCACCTCCCCGCCCGCAATGACGCCCGCCATGACCACCATCGCCCCGCATGATCCCGCGCTCGACGCGCTCTGGATGCCATTCACCGCGAACAAGGCGTTCAAGGCGCGCCCGCGGATGCTCGTGGGCGCGAAGGATATGCACTACACGTCGGACGACGGCCGGCAGATCCTCGACGGCACGGCGGGGCTCTGGTGCGTGAACGCCGGGCACTGCCGGCCGCCGATCATCGAGGCGATCACCAAGGCCGCGCAGACGCTCGACTTCGCGCCGGGGTTCCAGATGGGGCACCCGGCGAGCTTCGCGCTCGCGCAGGCGCTCAAGGGGATCCTGCCCGCCGGGTTCGACCAGGTCTTCTTCTCCAACTCCGGGTCGGAGGCGGTGGACAGCGCGCTCAAGATCGCGCTCGCGTACCACATCGCGCGGGGGCAGCCGCAGCGGACGCGGTTCATCGGGCGTGAACGCGGCTATCATGGGGTCGGCTTCGGTGGTATCTCGGTGGGCGGGATCGCGACGAACAAGACGACGTTCAAGGCGCAGCTGCTGCCGCAGGTCGATCATATCCCGCACACGCACGATCCGGCGCGCAACGCCTACTCGAAGGGGATGCCGGCGCACGGTGCGGAGCTCGCCGACGGGCTCGAGGCGATGGTGGCGAAGTACGGCGGCGAGACGATCGCCGCGGTGATCGTGGAGCCGGTGGCGGGGTCGACCGGTGTGCTGATCCCGCCGGTCGGGTACCTCGAGCGACTGCGCCGGATCTGCGACGCGCACGGGATCCTGTTGATCTACGACGAGGTGATCACCGGCTTCGGGCGATTGGGCTCGGCATTCGCGGCGCAGCACTTCGGCGTGATGCCGGACATGATCACGCTGGCCAAGGGGATCACGAACGCCGCCGTGCCCATGGGTGCGACGGCGGTGAAGGGATCGATCTACGACGCGGTGGTGCAGGCGACCGAGAAGGGGATCGAGTTCTTCCACGGATATACCTACAGCGGGCACCCGCTCGCGGCGGCGGCGGGGCTGGCGACGCTCAAGCTCTACGCGGACGAGGGACTGTTCGCGCGTGCGGCGGCGATGGCGCCGGCCTGGGAAGCGGCGGTGCATTCGTTGCGCGGTGCGCGGCATGTGATCGACGTGCGGAACATCGGGCTCGTGGCGGGGATCGAGCTCGAGCCGCGAGCCGGGGCGCCTGCGATGCGGGCGTTCGACGCGTTCGTGTCGGCGTTCTTCGACGAAGGGGTGCTGATCAGGACCACGGGGGACATCGTCGCGCTGTCGCCGCCGTTGATCATCTCGGAGGCGCAGATCGGGGAGTTGATCGGGAAGGTGCGGCGGGCTGTCGAGAGGCAGATGTAGGCTCAAGGATGAAGGGGGGCCGCCCGTTCGGGCGGCCCTGATCCTCGATCACGTTCAACGGTGGGGCCATCATGCGTGCTCCGATCACTGCGCTCGTCGCCATTACGTGTGTGCTCATGTCCGAATCACTTGCGGCGCAGCAACCGCGCGCGCGCGAACTCGGGATCACGCCCTTGATCGGCGGCACGGCGGGGGCGCTCGATGCGATCACCGACGTGAAGGGGGTCGAGGTGGGGCACTCGACGATCATCCGCGGGGCGGCCGGGCCGCTGGTGGTGGGGACGGGGCCCGTGCGCACCGGCGTGACGATCGTGCATCCGCGCGGGCGTGCGAGCAATGACCCGGTGTTCGGCGCCTGGTTCACGCTCAACGGCAACGGGGAGATGACCGGGACGACCTGGTTGCAGGAAGGCGGCATCCTCGAGGGGCCGATCGGGATCACCAACACGAGCAGCGTCGGCGTGGTGCGCGACGGGATCCTCGAGTGGCAGGTGGGGACACCCGGTCTGCAGCCGTGGGGACTGCCGGTGGCGGCCGAGACCTACGACGGCACGCTCAACGACATCAACGGCTTCCATGTGAAGCCGCAGCATGTGCGCGAGGCGATCACGTCCGCGCGCGGTGGCGCGGTGCTCGAAGGGGCCGTGGGCGGCGGGACCGGCATGATCTGCCTCGGCTTCAAGGGCGGGATCGGCACCGCGTCACGCAAGCTGCCGCCGGAGCAGGGCGGCTACACGGTCGGCGTGCTGGTGCAGTGCAACTTCGGGAACCAGCGGAACCTGATGATCGCGGGCGTCCCGGTGGGGCAGGAGATCACGGACCTGGCGGCCTGCCGTTCGATCGACCTGCCGGTCGGCGCCGAGCAGGAGGCGCGCGGTCTGCGCCCCTGCGCGCCCGGTGCGACGCGCGACGACTCGACGGAGCCGACCGAGCTCGGGTCGATCATCGCGGTGGTCGCGACCGATGCGCCGCTCCTGCCGCATCAGCTGAAGCGCATCGCCACGCGCGTCTCGCTCGGCATCGGGCGGGTGGGCGGCTACGCCTCGAACGGCTCGGGCGACATCTTCATCGCCTTCTCCACGGCCAATCCGCGCACCGCGATGGCGGACGACAGCACGCAGCTCACGATGCTCTCGAACGCGCGCATCTCGACGCTCTTCACGGCCACCGTGCAGGCGACCGAAGAGGCGATCGTCAACGCGCTGCTGGCGGCGCAGACGATGGAGGGGGTGAACGGGACACGGGTGTACGGACTGCCGGCGCCGCGCGTGATGGACGCGCTGCGGAAGTACGGCAGGGCCAAGTAAAGGATGAAGGTTGAAGGATGGAGGGTGAAAGATGAGGCGGGCGGCTTTCATCTTTCATCCTTCATCCTTGAGCCTTCATCTTAAGACCGGCATCGTGAAGGAGGCGCCGCTCGTGCCTTCGGGCCAACGCGTGGTGACGGTCTTCACCCGCGTGTAGAACCGCACGCCGTCCATGCCGTGCTGGTTGTGGTCGGCGAAGGCCGACTCCTTCCAGCCGCCGAACGAGTAGAACGCGAGCGGCACCGGGATCGCGACGTTGATGCCGACCATGCCGCACTGCACGCGGTGCGCGAAGTCGCGGGCGGCGCCGCCACTGCGGGTGAAGATCGCGACGCCGTTGCCGTACCGGTGCGCGTCGCAGAGGGCGAGCGCCTCGTCGGCGCTGGCGACGCGTACGACGCAGAGCACCGGGCCGAAGATCTCGTCCTGATGGATGCTCATCGCGCTGGTGACACGATCGAAGAGCGTGCCGCCGAGGAAGAAACCGGGGCCCTGCGCGCGCGGATGGGTGCGGCCGTCGACGACGAGCGCGGCCCCTTCCTTCACGCCGGCCGCGATGTAGCCGGCGATGCGGTCGCGCTGCGCACCGGTGACGATCGGGCCCATGTCGGGGTTCCCCTCGGTGGGTACGCCGACGTCGAGCGCGCGCACGCGTTCGGAGAGGCGCTCCACGAGTGCGTCGGCGGTGGCATCGCCCACGACGACGGCGACGGAGATCGCCATGCAGCGCTCGCCGGCAGAACCGTAGGCCGCGCCCATGAGTGCATCGGTCACCTGCGCGAGGTCGGCATCGGGCAGCACGACACAGTGGTTCTTCGCGCCGCCCATGGCCTGCACGCGCTTGCCGTGCCGGGCGGCGGTCTCGTGCACGTAGCGCGCGATCGGCGTGGAACCGACGAAGCTCACCGCCTGCACCACCGGGTCGGCGAGCAGCGCGTCGACGGCTTCCTTGTCACCGTTGAGCACATTGAACGTCCCGGGCGGGCCGCCCGCCTCCGTCCAAAGCTCCGCCAGCCGCAGCGGGCAGCTCGGATCGCGCTCGCTCGGCTTGAGCACCACGGCGTTGCCGGTGGCGAGTGCGGGACCGAGCATCCAGAGCGGCACCATCGCCGGGAAGTTGAACGGCGTGATGGCCGCCACCACGCCGAGCGGCTGACGCAGGGAGTGCATGTCGATGCCGCGCGAGACGCCGTCGGAGAACTCGCCCTTCATCAGGTGCGGGATGCCGCAGGCGAACTCGACGACCTCGAGACCGCGCTGCAGCTCACCGCGCGCGTCGGCGAGCACCTTGCCGTGCTCGTTGGAGATGAGCCGGGCGATCCCGTCGCGGTGTGCGAGGCAGAGTTCGCGGAACTTGAAGAGGACCTGTGCGCGGTCCGACGCGGAGCGTGCGCCCCACGCCTGCGCCGCAGACGCGGCGTCGTCGATCACGCGTCGGGCATCTACGGCGTCGGCGAGCGGCAGGTGCGCCGTCACGGCGCCGGTCGCTGGGTCGTAGACCGGCGACGTGCGCGTGGAGTGCGCCGCGAGGCGCTGGCCGCCGGCGAAGTGCGTGAGCGTGGGGACGGTCATGGAGGCGATCCCAGGCGGCGCGTGCGCCGCAACTCGAGGGCGACGATCACGCCCAGGGTGGTGATCGAGACGGCCGAGATCGCGCACCAGGGACAGAAGGTCCGGAGGACGATGAACTCCCCGTACTTGAGCCGGAGCGTGAAGAGGATCGCCGGGTACACGAGGGCCGCGAGCGCCAAGGCCGGCCCGCGCGCGTCCTCGCGCGCGGCCGCCGACCCGAGGACCGACGTGAGGAGGATGAGCGTGTAGCCCACCGCGCCGATCAGTGCGACATCGATGCCGAGGAACCAGCCGTAGCTGCTCATCTGGGCGATCGCGCAGCCGTGCCCATCGCCGCAGGCGAGGGTCCCGGCCTTGCCGATCTTCCAGAGATGCAGATAGGTGGCGACGAAGGCATTGATCAGCGCGATGATCGCGACGATCTGGCGGTACGAGAGGCCGAGGACTCCGGCGCGGGGTTCGGTAGGGGCGTCGGTCATGACCGGTGGTAAGTTAACGCAACGGCCCGAGCACCACCGCGCCTGCCTCCGCTACGCGACCGGTGCCGATGCCATCCCAACCGGAGCCCTCATGTCGATGATCATGAAGAAGATCACCCCCGTCCTGATGGTGGATGCGATCGAGCCCTGCCTCGCCTTCTGGGAGCGCCTGGGCTTCGAGAACGTGGCGCAGGTCCCGCACGGCGACCGGCTCGGATTCGTGATCCTCGTGAAGAACGAGGTCGAGATCATGTACCAATCACGTGCCTCGGTCGCCGAGGATGCGCCGAGCCTCGCCGCGGCGCCGATGGGCGGCAGCATGCTGTTCATCGAAGTGACCGAACTCGACGCGGTGATCGCGCTCCTCGGCGATGCGCCGGTGACCTTCCCGCGCCGGACGACGTTCTATGGGATGAACGAGATCGGCGTGCGCGAGCCCGGGGGGAACATGGTGACGTTCGCCGAGAAGTCGACCGAGGGTTGAACCCGCTCAGCGGTTGTCGAGGTCATCCATCCGCGGATTCACGATCGTGTTGTAGATCGAACCGAAGGTGAAGCTCAACCCCACCGAGCCGCTGAGTCGGTATGCGGTCGCGAGCGCGCGCTGCCGCGTGAGCACCTGATCGTCGGTGGCGTCGCCGCGCGGGAGATAGAGCTGGTCATTCACCTTGGCGGCGTCGCCCCGGAGCTCGAGCGAGAGGCCTCGCGACAGCCGGAAGTTCGTGCGGCCGGTGAAGCTCAAGCTGTAGGTCCTCGTGTCGTGCAGGTAGCGCGTGTAGCGCGCCTGGGCATCGAACGTGCCCCACACCTGACGCGATTCCCCGGCGAGCACCGCGCGGGCGACCGGCCGCAGCTCGGCGTTGCGCCCGTAGATCGTGGTCTCGTAGTAGTCGTTGTAGCGGCCACCCACGGCGACGAGTGCGACGAGCTGGCGGCTCGTCGCCTGCGCCCACGGGTACCAGTTGTACTCGGCCGAGACGTCGAGCGAGCCGCTGGCCTGCGTGTTGGAGAACTCCGAGAAGGCCGTGCCGGCGCGCGTGCCGACCGACCAGTGATCGGTGAGGCTCCTGATCACGCGAGCGCTGGCGTCGGCGCTGCGGAGGAAGAACCGACGCTCGGTACTGTCGGAGAGCGTGAAGCGCGAATCGCGGTACTGCTGCCCCGCGTTGAACGAGATCTTCCACTGCTCGGTCACCCGCGATGCGCTCACGTTCCCGTTGACCTCGTAGGCGCTCGACCGGCTCTCGGCGTTCCCGCCGCCGTTCAGGCGCAGCCGATAGACCCAGAAGTCCCACGGGTCATTGAGCGAGCTGAGCGCCGGTGCCGCCGGGGCGTTGGCGGGCGCCGTGTACTGCACCGAGAAACGCTCACCGCCGGGGAGGCGCAACGCGAAGGGCGCGAGCCCGATCTTGATCACGCGCGCCACCTCGCGCCGCCGCAGCTCGTCGGAGACGTTCGGCGGGACGAAGCTCACCAGGGTGTCCACGCGCGTGGCGAACCGGCGCTGACCCAGGAAGGTGAAGGTGTACTCCCCGCCCCCCGAGGCGGTGCCGAGCCGCGTGATGAGCAGGTGGATGTCGGCGTCGAGCCGGTCCTGCGTCCAGAGCGCGAACGGCAACTCCGTCACGAGATAGTCCCGGTCGCAGCCGCCGGACGGGCAGTCGAGGAAGACGCGCAGGCGGAGGTCGTCGGTCCCCTGCGCCGGCGAGGCGGCCGGGAGCGCGAAGATGCAGACGAGGAGAACGAGCAGGCGGAGCCGAGTGGTCATGATGGCAAACTACGCAGTGCGCAGGCCGGTCGTTGTCACACCGGGGCGTACGCCGAAGCGCGCTTCGCGTCGCCAGAACAGGCGGGCCCTCGGTCCTAATCCTGCTGCCGCAGCCCCAGCCGGACGATCCGCTCGAGCAACTTCGGGTACGGGATCCCGTCGAACGCCGCCGCCTGCGCGAACTCCTCCTCGCGCGCGATGTCGGGGTTGGGATTGGCCTCGAGGAACCAGGTCCGTCCCTCGGCGTCGAGCCGGAAGTCGATGCGGGCGTAGCCGGTCAGCTCGAGGATCCGATAGATGCGCTTGCTGTCGTGCAGCAGGCGCGCCTCCGCCTCCGGGTGCACCTGCTCGGCCGCGCGGATCGAGATCCCCTTCTTGGCCTGGTAGTCGAGGTCGTGCTTCATCTTGGCGGTCGCGATGAGCGGCGCGTCGGGCTCGGCGTTGCCGACGATCAGCTCCCAGGGCGTGAAGGCGGCCAGGCGCTCGTTGCCGAGCACGCTCACGTAGATCTCGCGCCCGCTGATGAACTGCTCGGCGATCGCATCGGTGCCGATCCGCTCGTGGATGAACCGCACGCGCTCGGCGAGCTTCTCGTCGGTGTCCACCACCGAGGCCTGCGAGATGCCGAGGCTCGAGTGCTCGATGAGCGACTTCACGATGAGCGGGAACGCGAGGTGCCGCGGGCGGCGCACCTTGCGGCCGAGCGGGAAGACGGCGAAGTCGGGCACGCGGATGCGATGATACGCGAGGAGCTTCTTGGAGAGCGCCTTGCCGCGCGAGATCATGAGGCCGCGCGGGTTGCATCCCGTGTACGGCATCTTGATCAGCTCGAGGTAACTCACGACGTTGTGGTCGTAGACCGTCTCGCCGTGGAACTCCTCGAGCAGGTTGAAGACGATGTCGGGCTTGATGGCGTCCACCGCCTCACGGATGGGACGGAGCTCCCATTGCACGCCGAGTACGTGCACGTCGTGCCCGAGTTCGCGGAGCGTGGAGATGACGTCGTACTCCGTCTTGACCTCGAACGCCTCGCGTGGCGTGAGCTTGCCCTCGTCCTCGGGTGGGACCAGGTCCGGATGCGTGAGGACCAGGATGCGGACCCGCCTCATACGGCGATCCAGTCGCGCCGGCCCTGCCCGACGAGGAAACCCATGGTGCGCGCCGTGAGCAGCACGAGGAAGTCGGTCAGGAGTTGGCGTTCGTTGGTCCCGACGCGGAGCCGGAGCTCCTTGCAGCGGCCGATCATGTCGCCGAGCACCTTGTCGAGCGAGAACTGGTACTCGCCCGTCCAGCGTGAGACGATCCGTCGGATGTCGGCGCGGTGCTGGCGGAGGAAGCTCGCGGCAGTGGGGCGGGCACGATGGCGCGGGTCGTCGGAGAAGAGGCGCTGCAGGTCGTCGTCGTAGGTCTTGGGATACTCGACCGAATATAGCGCGCGACGATAGGTGTAGTGCTCGAACAGCGTCTGCTTGAGCGTGCGCAACGGATCCACGACCTCGCGATTGCGGTGCGAGGGCACCACACCGGCGAGTTCGGTCATGAGGCGATCGACGTATTCGAGCTTCTGCAGCGCCGGCCAGCCGGCGTAGCGCTTGCGCCAGTCGCTCCGCGGCCGGAGCCAGACGGCGAAGGTCTCCGCGAAGTCCTCGTCCGGGTGACTCTGCGCGTACCAGCGGCGCAGGTGCTGCACGTAGCGCTTGCTCGCGGGGTTGGGGCGATACGCTTCCGGATACTTCACCGACGACTTGCCGAAGAGGCGCTGCCATTCGCGACGGCGATGCAGTTGGTAGCCGTGCTGGACCGCATGCCCGCACTCATGCCGCATGATCTTCATGCACTCGTGGTGCGTGCCACCTTCGGCTTCGATGAGCTGAGTGCGCTCGAGCTTCATGAGGCGCGGGTGGAGCAGGTAGAACGGCACCGCGAAGCCCGAGACCCCGCCGGGCGAGAACCATTCCTCGGAGACCCAGACGTGCGGTTTGAGCCTGAGCCCGCGCTCCCCGAGCTCGCCGTGGAGCTCGTCGACGCAGTCCTGCACCCAGGTGCCCTCGAGGCGCAGCCCGAGGTCCTTGAAGCGCGTCAACAACAGGCGCTCGTCGGTCCAGGTGGCCCAGGAGTACCGGGAGTTGGGCACGGATCAGGACTCCAGCGCCCGCGACGGGCACTCGCGGGCACGGTCGCGCATCAGACGGCGTCCGACAGGCTGGTGAAGCTGAAGTCGCGCGCCTTGAGCGCCGGCACCACGGCTCCCCCCTCGGCGACACGCACCGACTGGCCGACCGCCTCGAGGTTGTTGAGCAGGAAGAGCGGCGAGTCGTTGAAGCGGAAGTTCTTGATGCTCCTCGCGACCTTGCCGTTCTCCACGAGGAAGGTGCCGTCGCGCGTGAGGCCGGTGTAGACGAGCGTGCGGTTGTCGATCGGGCGCAGGTACCAGAGGCGCGTGACGAGCACCGCGCGTTCGGTGCCGGCGATCATCGCATCAATGGAAGAATCCCCGCCCATCATCTTGAGGCCCCCGCCACCACCTCCGCCGCCCCCGAATCCGCCGCCACCGCCACCCGTGGGCGCGACGCCCTTCCGCTGCGCCCAGAAGCGCGTGTACGCGAGCTGCTTGAGCACGCCGTTCTCCACCCAGACCTGGCGACCCTGCGGCAGTCCGTCGCCGTCGAACGGTGCGCCGAGGATCTGCGGGTCGGCGGGGTCGGTCACGAGCGTGACCCGCGCATCCATGACGCGCTCGCCCAGCTTGGTGCCGTTGCCGTTTGGACCACGCACGCTGAAGGGCGAACGCCCTTCGTCGGCGGTGCGCGCGTTCATCGCGCCGCGCACCGAGCCGATGAGGTCGCTCACGGCCTGCGGCTCGAAGATCACCATGTAGCGGCCGGGCTCGATCGCCTTTGGATCGCGCGAGGCGCGCGACTTCTCGATCGCGCGCGTGGCGATGCCGCGGAAGTCGATCCTCGCGAAATCGTTCTCGTCGGCGCCGACCCAACCCGACCCGGTGCCGTCGTTGGTGCGTACGGTGAGCGTGTAGTTCGCACCCGTGCTGCGGTGGTACGCGAACAGCCCCGCGCTCGTCCCGAGCGCGGTCGCGCTCGCGGAACAGTCGATGAAGCCGGCGACGGTGAGGTCCCTGGCACGCCGTGCCGGCTCGAGTGCGGTGAGCGCGGCCTTCGCGCGGTCCTCGGCGCTCAGGTTCGCCGTGGAGTCGAACCAGGCCGGGATGCTCGCGTACTCCTGGGGTCCGAGCTCCGGCATGAGTTCTGGATCGTCGGGGGAGAGACGAGCGAGCGCCTCGGACTGCGCGACCGCGCGCGCCAGCCCCTCAGGCGACACGTCGTTGGTGGAGACGCTCGCGCGCTTCTTGCCGACCACGGAGCTGATCGTGATCGACGCGTCGTCCGAGATGCCCGAGGTGGACATCTGGTTGTCGGCGAAGCGCAGGTTGGTCTGGTACGTGCTGCCGATGGCGATGCGGCAGGCGTCGGCCTTGGAGAGCTTGAGCCCGCGCTGGACGATGTCCTCGCACTCGGCCCGCGTGAGCACGAGCGCTTCGTCGAGCACGCCATGGCGCTCGGCGGTCGCGTGCGCGATCAGCCGCTTGGGCGCGTCGGGGATGTGGCGAAGCGTGCTCACAGGTTCCGCCCCGTGTTGATGACGTTGATGTTCTTGAAGCGCACCGGCGGGCAGCCATGGCTCACGGCGTTCGACTGACCCGGCTGGCCCTTGCCGTCGTTGAAGGTGCCGCCGAGCTCGTAGGAGCTCTTGCCGCCGAGCAGGTCGACGGAGTTCCAGAAGTCGGGCGTGCGCATGACATAGGCCACGTCGCGCAGCTGACCGACGATCTTGCCGCTCTTCACCTCGTAGCAGACCTGCGCGCCGAACTGCGCGTTGTAGCGCTGCTGGTCGATCGAGTACGACGAGCGCCCGATCATCACGATGCCCTTGTCGGTCGCGGCGACGATGTCGTTCAATGAACGGTCGACCTTCTGGTCGGGCACGATCGAGACGTTGGGCATGCGCTGGAAGGCGACGTCGCTCCAGCTCTGCGCGTACGCACAGCCGTGCGAGCGCACCGGCACGTCGTTCTTCTCGTACCAGGGCCGGAGCCACTCCGCCTGCTCGCGCGTGGTCTGGTAGTCCCAGAAGATGCCGTTGCGGATGATGTCGAACTCCTCGGGCTTCACGCCGTCGTCGTCGAAGCCGATGGTGGCGAGACCGGCGGGCTGCGAACGGTCGCCGCGCATGGTGAGGATGTCGGGGCCGAGTCGCAGCTTGCCGAGCACGTCGGTGGGTGGCGCGATGAACGAGGTGCCCGCGTAGTTCGCCTCATAGCCCATCGCGCGGTCGAGCTCGGTGGGATGCGCGATGGATTCGTGGATGGTGAGGAAGAGTTGCGACGGGTGCAGGATGAGATCCCAGCGCCCCACGTCGACCGGACGCGCGGTGAGCTTCTCGCGTGCCTGCTCGGCCCAGACGGTGGCGTTGGTGACGATGTCGTTCTCGAGCACGTACTCCCAGCCGCGGCCCATGGGCTGCACCACTTCGGGGCCGCGCGTCGCGGTCTCGGTGCGGTCGTCGCTCACCGCCGTGCAGCTCATGGTGACCCAACTGCGCACGACGTCCTGCGAGATCACGGAGCCTTCGGAGTTCGCGTAGGAGCGCTCCTCCTTGACGAAGGCCAGGTTGGAGTTCACGAAGCGGATGTTCTTGACCTTCATGGCCTCGGCGTTGGCGCGCAGGAGGAGCGCGACCTTCTCCTCCACCGGGATGCTCCATGGGTCGATGGTGTAGCTCGACTTCCAGGTGGCGTTGGGGTGTACCTCGGTGGGGGCGAGCTTCACCAGGCGATCGCGGGCGACGCGATTGGCCTTGGCGAGCGAGACCGCGCGCTGTGCGGCGCGCGCCACGCCCTCCTTGGTGAGCGAGCGCGTGGCCGAGAAACCCCAGGTGCCGTCGACGAGCACGCGCACTCCGCAGCCGATGGTGTCGGTGTCGGCGACGTTGGTGACCTGTTGCTCGCGGGTGCCGAGGTTCTGGCGGCGCTGGCGCTGGATCCGTGCGTCGGCCCAGCCGGCGCCGGCGATGCGGGCGGCGTTGAGGGCCTCCAGCAGCAGGACCTTCACCTGCGGGTCGGGCTCGGTGTTCGCCGTCAGGATCGGCGAGCGAGTGCCGGCGGCATCGGCGCGGCGGGCGGCGAGCGCGATGGCGCTGGCGGCGAGGCCGGTGGTGGCGAGGAAGTCGCGGCGGGAGGACATGCGGGTGGTCGGGTCCTGGAGAGGGCCGGGCGTGGTACCGGCGAAGGAACGGGGGGAGAATGTCGCGTCGGGACGGGGCCATGGCAAATGACGGGTGCGTCAGAGCGGTACGTGCGGGAATGCCCTGATGCTGGGTCGCCGGCGGCCGACGGCAGTCATTGGAAACACCCTTCTTACCTGGCCCTGCCAAAACGAGCATACTCTCCCGTCACCGTCGTGCCCGCTATGTGGTGCAGAGCGGAGGCTTTCCCTTCCTTGCGGAGCCACTTCACGGAGAACTCCGTGGGCTTCTCGAGCTTCGCGTGCACGATAGGGATGTTACGTATCGCGCTGTGTACAGGGTGAGGTTTCGAGGATTCGTCTACGTCCTGCATGTCTTCCTGAAGAAGTCGACGTATGGGATCGCAACGTCGAGGCGAGATGCCGCCCTCATCCTCGCCCGGTCGAAACAGGCTGAGCTCAATCACGCTGGGAACAAGCCGACCGGGGAGCACACTCGATGACCAGAACGAAGGTGAAGGCGGGCGAGATCGAGGTCTTTCATGGGAGCGGCAACGTCTGGGAAGACCTCGGCTTCCCCGATGCCGAGGAACTGCCGGCGAAGACGGAACTAGTGGTCGCCATCGATCGCACGGTCCGCTCGCGCCGTCTGACGCAATCCGCTGCCGCGAGGTTGATGGGCATCGACCAGCCGAAGGTATCGAAGCTCCTCAACGGCGATTACCGCGGATTCTCCACGCACCGGCTCATGGAACTACTTCGCTTCTCACTTCTTTCCAGCCCGGCGCGCGACGCCCTCGCGGACGCCTAAGCTTGCGCGCGCGAGTTTGCTTCGAACTCACTCATCGCGACGCCTGTGTCTAATCCAGGGTCTGATGCCTCTATCGGCCACACAGCGCGCCGGAGGGGGGCGAAAGCGGCCGACCAACCCAAGGCTACGGTCGGTGCGCCTCGCACTGCCACTCCAGCTGTCGAAGAAGGAGATCGGCTGATGGCACACGACGAGAACTCCGAGCCGAAAGGCGTGAAGCGCCGCGACGCACTCAAGGTGCTCGGCGCCGCGGCGGCGCTGCCGATACTCGGCGGCCTGCCGGGTGAAGCCGAGGCACAGCAGGCGCCGGCTGCCGGTGCTCAGCCGCCGCGGCCTGCGGCGACGCAGACTCCGCCTGCGGTCCGCTCCGGGCCGCGTGGGGATGCGTGGGATCCGGATCTCATCAACATCAAGAAGGATCCGAAGCGCCTGCTCACGCAGGCGGAGATGGCGACGCTCGGCGCGCTCGCCGATGTGATCATCCCGGCGGATGCCAAGTCACCGAGTGCGACCGCCGTCGGCGCGCATCACTACATCAATGAGCATGTGAGTGCGGCGGGGGTGAACTATGAGCTTAACCCGATTTCGTGGACGCCTCACTCGCCCTAACTTCGGGGCGGAGGTAGCACATGAAATCCAAGGGAAAGGCCGGATCGGTCGCGCGGCGGGTGCGGCGCGAGTTCAGTGACGAGTTCAAGGCGGAGGCGGTCCGGTTGGCGGCGGAGCGGCGGGCCGCGGGCGGCAGTCTGACGCAGGTGGGGCGCGAGTTGGATGTGCGGCCCGACCAGCTGCGCGAATGGACGCGGCAACAGGCGCGCGCGTACGGGACCGGCGCGGCCCATCCGGGCGAGACCGTCGAGCAGGAGAATCGCCGACTGCGCCGTGAGAACGCGGTGTTGCGCCAGGAACAGGCCTTCGCAAAAAAAGTGGCGGTGTACTTCGCGAAGGAGTCGCGATGAGGTACGCCGTGATCACGCGCCATCGCGACGAGTTCAGGGTTCGGCTCATGTGCCGGGTGCTCGAGGTGTCGCCGGCGGGCTACTACGCCGCGCGCCAGCGCCCGTCGAGCTGGCACGCGCTGATCGACGAGGTGTTGATGGCCCGCGTGCGGATCATCCATGCGGCGAGCGGCGAGACCTACGGGGCGCCGCGCGTACACCAGGAGTTGCAGGCGGAAGGCCTGCCCGCGAGCCCGAAGCGCGTGGCGCGGCTCATGCGCGAGGAGGGCCTGGTGGCGCGCCCCCGCAAGGCACGGCGCATCTGCACGACCGATTCGGATCACGCCCATCCCATCGCGCCGAACCTGCTCGTGCGACAGTTCGACGTGAATGGCGTGGCCGTCGATCGCGTGTGGGTGGCGGACATCACGTACATCCCGACGCGGGAAGGCGTCCTCTACCTGGCGATCGTGCTCGACCTGGGCTCGCGGCGCTGCGTCGGCTGGGCGATGCGGGACACGATGGAAGTCGAGCTGGCGTTGAGCGCGCTGCGCATGGCGCGCGACGCGCGGCACCCGGCGCCGGGGTTGATCCATCATTCGGATCGCGGGAGTCAGTACGCGTCGGGCGCGTATCGCGACGAACTCGCGGCGCACGGGATGGTGGCGAGCATGAGCGCCAAAGGCGATTGTTACGACAACGCCGTGGCGGAGAGCTTCTTCTCGACGCTGGAGTTCGAGTTGCTGATGCAGCACGACTGGCACTCGAAGGAGGAGGCTCGACGCGGGATCTTCCGGTACATCGAGACGTGGTACAATCGCAAGCGCCGGCATTCCACGCTGGGCTACGTCAGTCCCGCCGAGTACGAAGCGCAGTTGTCCGAGGCCGCGTAGGCTCTATCACTTACGCGTCCACCAAATCGGGGCAAGCTCA
>JAIOPJ010000037.1 GCA_021413975.1 Gemmatimonadota bacterium | reverse complement strand
GTCCAGTTGCCGGAGGCCTTGCCGGGCGTGTTGAAGCGCGCCTCGCGGCCCAGCGACAGCACGTCCTGCACCGGCACAATGGCCGTGCGGGCCACGCTCGCCATGGCGGCCTCGATCAGGTCCCACGCGATGTCGCCGCTCGAGGCGCCCAGCACCTCGCGCGCCTGCGTGCGCTCGGCCTCGCTCGCGCCCTGCCACCAGCCGAGCGTCGTGTCGTTGTCGTGCGTGCCCGTGTACACCACGGCGTTGGGCACATGGTTCTCGGGCAGGAACGGGTTCGTGGATTCCTGGCTGAACGCGAACTGCAGGATGCGCATGCCGGGAAGCTCGAGATCGTCGCGCAGCTTCTCCACCTCGGGCCCGGTCTCGCCCAGGTCCTCGGCCACGAGCGGCAGACCGCCGAGTGCCGATGCGAGCGCATCGAACAGCGCGCGTCCGGGGCCCGGACGCCACTGGCCGGGGCGTGCATCGGGCGCATCGGGCGGCACTTCCCAATAACGCACGAAGCCGATGAAGTGATCGAGCCGCACGCAGTCGACGAGTCCGAGCAACGCGCGCAGCCGCGCGATCCACCATGCGTAACCACTCGCCGCGTGCGCACCCCAGCGATACAACGGATTGCCCCACAGCTGTCCGGTCTCCGAGAAGTAATCGGGCGGCACACCGGCCACGCCGGTGGGGCGGCCCTGCGCGTCGAGCTCGAACAGACCGGGCGAGGCCCACACATCGGTGCTGTCGAACGCCACGAAGATCGGCGCATCACCCAGCAACTGCACGCCGTTCGCATGCGCGTGCGCACGTAACGCCGCCCACTGCTCGGCGAACGCCCACTGCATGGCGGCATGGCGCCGCATGGCACTCGCCAACGTGCGGTCGGCCTCGGCGAGTGCGGCCGCATCGCGCAGGCGCAACGCCTCGGGCCACTCGTGCCACGGGCGGCCACCATGCGCCTCGCGGATCGCCATGAAGCGCGTGTGCTCGGCGAGCCACGGCGTGGCGGCGCGCCACGCCTCGAAGCGCGCCTCGGCCGCATGCCCCGAGAGGTGCGCGGCCAACTGCTCGGCCACGAGTGCGGCACTCTGCACCGCGGCGCCATAGTCGGTGCCCGACTCGTGGCGCACCGGCAGTCGCGAGAGGTCGTGTCGCGAGAGCAGGCCCTGCTCGGCCAGCATCTCGGGCGACACCAGCAACGGCTGGCCCGCGAATGCCGAGAAGCACTGGTACGGCGAATCGCCGTAGCCCGTGGGGCCCAGCGGTAGCACCTGCCAGACCGATTGACCGGCCTGGGCCAGGAAGTCGACGAACGCATGCGCGGATGGACCCAGGTCGCCGCTCGCGAAGGGCCCGGGGAGTGACGTGGGGTGCAGCAGCAGTCCGCTCTTGCGCATGGTCGTATCGGCCTCGTGGGGTCAGGTGGCCTCGCGCCACCTGCGCGTTGCCGGTCTGCGCTATTCTGCGCGTGACCTCGCGGTGCGTGCAACGCGGCCGCACGTGTGAGGGTGGCTCTTCACATGGAAGGTGCGTCGTGCTGCTCTCCCTGCGTCGTGCGGTGTGGTTCGTCCTGCTGATCGTGGCCTCGTGTATCGCGAGGCCGGCGCAAGCTGCCGGGGGCGCGTTCGTCATGACCGCGCTCCGCGACACCATCGCGGTCGAGCGCTACGAACGCACCGGCGACCGGTTGGAGGGCGTGCTGCTGTTCAAGCTCGCGCGCCTGCGCTTCGATTACACGCTCGGCTTCGGCGCGCAGGGTGAGGTGGTGCGCATGACCAATGCCGTGCGGCCCGCCAGCGCTGCGCTCGCGACCGCGCCCACGCAGTCGGCCACGCTCGAATGGCGCGGTGACTCCGTGCATGTCGAGGTGCAGCCGGGCAAGCCCGAGCACCTCGCCACGCAGCGCGGCTCGGTGCCGTACCTGAACCCCTCCATGGCGCTGCTGGAGTTGATCGTGCAGCAGGCGCGCCGCGCGGATCCGCCCAAGCCGGGCGTGCCGGTGTTCGCGGTGGCCGGTGGGCGCACGTTCGAGATGCAGGTCGAGTTCCCGAGCAGCGATTCGGCGCGCGTGAAGATCGGCGCGGTCGAGTTCCTGCTGCGCATCGATCGTGAGGCGCGGTTGTTGTCGGGCAGCGTGCCCACGCAGAGCGTGGAGTTCACGCGCGCCGAGTCGTTGCCCGAGGGCTTGCTCTCCATTGCACCGCAGGACTACTCCGCCCCGGTGGGCGCGCCGTACACCACCGAGTCCGTGAAGATCCCCACGCGCGCCGGGCACACGCTCGCCGGCACGCTGGCGTGGCCGACGCGGCCCGGCAAGCAGCCCGCCGTGCTGCTGGTGAGCGGCTCGGGCCCGCAGGACCGCGACGAGTCCATCGCGCTCGTGCCCGGTTTCCGGCCGTTCCGCCAGATCGCCGACACGCTCGCTCGGCGCGGCATCGCCGTGCTGCGGTTGGACGATCGCGGCGTGGGCGAGTCGGGTGGCGTATTCGGCACCGCGACCACGCAGGACTTCGCCGACGATGCCGAGGACGCCATGCGCTGGCTGAAGACGCTGCACGATATCGACAGCACGCGCGTGGCGATCGTGGGTCACAGCGAAGGCGGCATCATCGCGCCCATGGTGGCGGCGCGTGGCACCCGGCTCGCGGCCATGGCGCTCATGGCGGGACCCGCATGGACCGGCCGTCGCATCGTGCACGAGCAGAACCGCTACGCGGCCACGAAGTCGCTGAGTGGCGCGGTGCTCGATTCGGTCATGCGCTCGGCCGATGCCGCGGTGGATTCGATCGGCCGCGAGCAGCGCTGGTACGGCTTCTTCCTGGCGCACGATCCGCTCGCGGTGGCGCGCCAGCTGCGCACGCCGCCCGTGCTGTTGCTGCAGGGTGAGACCGACCGGCAGGTCACGCCGGGACAGGCCGACGAACTCGCGGCCGCGTTCAAGCAGGCCGGCAACAAGGACGTGACCGTCAAGAAGCTCGCCGCGACGAATCACTTGTTCCTGTCGGACCCGAGCGGCGACCCACAGGGTTACACGGCGCTCCAGAAGCGCGCGCTCGAACCCGGCACGCTCGGTGTGCTCGCGGATTGGCTCGCGGTGCGCCTGAAGGTGGCGACCACCAAGCGCTGAAGCGTGCGAACGAGATGAAGAGGGCGGGGCGCCGTGTGGCGTCCCGCCCTCGTGTCCTCTCGGGAAGGCGCGGTCAGGACTTGGCGGCCCACTCCTGCACGCGCTTGGC
>JAIOPJ010000035.1 GCA_021413975.1 Gemmatimonadota bacterium | reverse complement strand
CGCATGGCCTGCTTGGCCCACGTGAGCCGCGTGGCGAGCGAGGCACCCAGGTTGTACACGCCGCCATAGAACGCCAGGTTCTCGTCCACCGTGAGGTCGCGGTACAGGCCGAACGCCTGCGACATGTAGCCGATGCGCGACTTCACGCGCTCGGGCTCGCGCGCCACATCGGCGCCCGCCACGAGCGCGGTGCCCTCGCTGGGGCTCATGAGCCCGCACAGCATTCGGATCGTGGTGGTCTTGCCGCTGCCGTTCGGGCCCAGGATGCCGAAGATCTCGCCGCGGTGGATCGTGAACGACACGTGGTCCACGGCGGTCATGCTGCCGAAGCGCTTCACGAGCCCCTGCACCTCGACGACGTCGCGGCGTTCGGGCTCGCTCATCGCAGCCGTCTCACTTCGCGGTCGCGATGCGCGCGTCGGCGGGTAGCCCGGCCTTGAGCGCGCCCTGTGAGCGGCCGAGCGAGAGCTTCACCGCGAACACGAGGTTGGCCTGCTCTTCCTCGGTGAGTGCCGCGCGCGGCGTGAACTCGGCCTCGTTCGCGATGCTCACCACACGGCCCGGGAACGGCTGCTTCACGCCGATGGGCCGCACCTCGGCGGTGGCGCCCAACCGCAGCCGCGTGAGTTGCGGCGCGGCCACGTACACGCGCATCCACAACGAGTCCGGGTCGCCCAGCGAGACCACGGGTGATGAAGGCGGCACGAGCTCGCCCTCGACGTAGTTGGTGAGCAGCACCACGCCCGCGTGCGGCGACAACAGCACCAGTTCGCTGGCACGGCTGCGCGCGCCGGCCAACTGCGCCATGGCCGCGGTGGCGCCCTGCTTGGCCGCGGTGACCTGCTGGCGGCGGAAGCCATCCTCCTGCAGCCGTACCTGTTCGCGCGCGGCGGCCGCGCGCGCCTGGGCGGCGTCGCGTTGCGTGCGGGCGCGATCGAGATCGGCAGGCGCGGCCACGCCCGAGCGCGTGAGCTTGTCGGTGCGATCGAACGAGAGCTGCGCGAGCTGCAGATCGGCCTCGGCCGCGCGCAACTGTTCGCGGGCAATGACCAGCTCCGAGGGCCGTGCGCCCTGCGCCAGGTCCTTGGCCTGCGACTGCGCGCGCTCGGCCTGTGCGGCCTGCGCGGCCAACTCGGCCGCGATCTCGCCGCGATCGAGCACGGCGAGCGTGTCGCCCACCGCGACGGTGTCGCCCTCGTTGGCGTACAGCTTCACCAGGCGCCCGCCGATGTACGAGGCCACATCGATCTCGTCCATCTCGATGGTGCCCGAGGCGCGGATGCTGTTCTTGTCGGTGGCACAGCCCGCGAGCAACGCGAGCGCGACGACCGGTGCGGCCAACGCCGCGAGGCGCGCGCGCATGACCGGCTTACGCGCGGACGTCGGGGAGCAGCAGGTCGATGCG
>JAIOPJ010000028.1 GCA_021413975.1 Gemmatimonadota bacterium | reverse complement strand
GATGCTCTCGAGGTACGCGATCGCGCGGTCCGCCTTGGCGCTGTAGTCGGCCCCGTCGCCGCCGTACACCTTCCTCACGATCGTGTCGATCTTCTCCTTGATCGGGAGCTTGGCGTCGTAGATCGGCTTGAAGTCCGACTTGCCGCCCTTGAGGATGTCGAGCACCTCGCGCGCGAGCGCCTCGCCGCCGGCGCCGCCCTTCGCGAAGACCTCGCAGAGCGCCACGCGCGCGCCGGCCTTCACGGCGGCCTCGCGGACGATCGCGATCTCGGCGTCGCTGTCGCTGCCGAAGCGATTGATCGCCACGACGAGTTCCATGCCGAACTGTCGCACGTTCTGGATATGGTGCTCGAGGTTCACGACGCCCTTGCGGAGCGCGGCCAGGTCCTCGGTGGCGAGTTCGGTCTTCTTGGCGCCGCCGTTCATCTTGAGCGCGCGGATGGTCGCGACGAGCACCGCGGCCTCGGGCTTGATGCCGCCGAAGCGGCACTTGATGTCGAAGAACTTCTCGGCCCCGAGGTCCGAGCCGAAGCCGGCTTCGGTGACGACCACGTCGCCGACGGCGAGCGCCGCCCGCGTGGCGAGGATCGAGTTGCAGCCGTGCGCGATGTTGCCGAACGGGCCGGCGTGCACGAACGCGGGACCGCCCTCGAGCGTCTGCACGAGGTTGGGACGGATGGCATCCTTGAGCAGCATCGCCATCGCGCCGCTCGCCTTGAGGTCGCGCGCGCGGATCGGCTTGCGCTCGGCGCCGTAGGTGGAGCCGACGATGATGTTGCCCAGACGCTCCTCGAGGTCGGCCGCGCTGGTCGCGAGGGCGACGATCGCCATGACCTCGGACGCCGGGATGATCACGAAGCGCTCCTCGCGCACGACGCCTTCAGCCGCCCCGCCGAGCCCGATGATCACCTTGCGGAGCGCGCGGTCGTTCATGTCGATCGTGCGCGGCCAGGTGATGCGGCGCGGATCGATGTTGAGGACGTTGCCCTGCTGCAAGTGGTTGTCGAGCATCGCGCTGAGCAGCGCATGCGCCGACGAGATCGCGTGGAAGTCGCCGGTGAAGTGCAGGTTGATGTCGTCCATCGGCAGGACCTGGGCGTAGCCGCCGCCGGCGGCGCCGCCCTTCACGCCGAAGACGGGACCCAGTGACGGTTCGCGGATGCAGAGCACGGCGTTGGTGCCGATCTTCCGGAGGGCCTGGGCGAGCCCCACCGAGGTCGTCGTCTTCCCTTCGCCGGCGGCGGTGGGATTGATCGCCGTCACGATGACGAGCTTGCCCTTGGCGGGGCGGGTCGTGAGTTCGAGGGCGACCTTCGCCTTGAACTTGCCGTAGAGGTCGAGGTCGTCGGGCGTGAGGCCGATCTCGGCCGCCACGTCGATGATGGGGCGCATGGTCGCGGCTTGCGCGATCGCGATGTCGGAGGGGACGGTCATTCCGGAATGCTAAGCCTCGGTGGGGTGGAGTGGAACGAGGAGCGGATCAGCCGAGCGAGAAGAGCCGACGGGTGTTGACGAGCACCTGCGGACCGAGTACCCGGACGTCCTGCTCCCGCGCCTCGGCCAGGCGCCGCAGGGTATACGCACACCACGCGGGCTCGTTGCGCTTGCCGCGGTGCGGCACGGGCGCGAGATAGGGGCTGTCGCTCTCGACCAGCAGGCGATCGTCGGGCACGAGGCGCAGGAGGGCGAGGTCGTCCCACTTCCTGAAGGTCACGATCCCGCTGAACGAGACGCACCAGCCGGCCGCGAGTCCGACCTCGGCGAGGGCGTGCGATCCCGTGTAGCAGTGGAGGATCCCGGCGATGCCGGCCGCGCCGGCCTCCCGCACCATCGCCGTGGTGTCCTCCTCGGCCTCGCGCGTGTGCACGACCACCGGACGCCCGGACTCGCGGGCGATCGCGAGCTGGTCGGCGAAGGCGCGGCGCTGGAGCGGACGCGGCGAGTGGTCGTAGTGGTAGTCGAGCCCGCATTCCCCCACCGCGACGGCCCCCGCCGCCATGGCTTCGCGGATGGCCGCCCCGTCGCGCAGGGGGTCGTAGGTGGCCGCGTCGTGCGGATGCACCCCTGCGGTCCACCAGACCACGCCGGGTCGCTCCTGAGCCACCTGGCGGGCCCGCGCGGCCGCCTCGATCGACTCCCCGATGCAGATCACGCCGACGCCGCCGGCCTCCTGCAGCCGCCGCAGGACCTCCGCGCGGTCCGCCGCGAACTCCTCGCCTGCCAGATGCGCGTGCGAATCGATGAACGGCACGACGGGCCCGGGAACGACCGGGGCCCCGGCGCGCGATCCGCTCCGGGGCCCCGTTGGCAGCACGTCCGACAAGGTCAGGCCTTCGCGGCGGCCACCTGCGACCGCGCTTCGTTCTCGCGCGGCCACTTGTTCTCGACCCACATGAGGATCGGCGAGGCGACGAAGATCGAGCTGAAGGTGCCGGTGAAGATGCCGAACGTCATGACCCAGGCGAACGGCCGGATCACGTCCCCGCCGAGGAACAGGAGCGACATGGTCGCGGCGATCGTGGTCCCGTGGGTCAGGACCGAGCGGGGGAGCGTCTCGTTCACCGAGAGGTTGAGGATGTCGTACAGCGACATCCGCTTGTGCTTCTTGAGGTTCTCGCGGACGCGGTCGAAGATGATGATCGTGTCGTTGAGCGAGTAGCCGAGCACGGTGAGGAGCGCCGCGATGACGGTCAGCGAGATCTCGAGGTCGAGCATCTTGATGAACGCGATCGTGGCGACGATGTCATGCGCGGTGGCGATGACGGCGGCGACGCCGAAGCGCCACTCGAACCGGACCGCGAGATACGCGAGCGTCACGAGGAACGAGATGAAGATCGCGATGATCGCGCCGCGGCGCAGTTCGCTGCCGACGCGGGGACCGACGGCCATGCGATCGGCGACGGTGAAGCTGCCGGCGCCGAGATCCGCGGTGATGGCGTCGGTGATCCTGCGTGCCACGCCCTCGGCGCCGGCGGCCTGGGCGGCGACCGCCGCGGCATCCTGCGCCTTGATCGTGTAGGCGGTGGCGCTGCCGAACTGCTGGATCTCGGCCCCGGCGATCCCGGCGCGCTCGATCGTCGCACGGAGCCGCGCGACGTCGGGCGCTTCCTTGAACTCGAGCTGGATGAGCGTGCCACCCGTGAACTCGATCGAGTAGTGGAACCAGCCGTTGAACACCGACGAGGCGAAGCCCGCGATCACGAACGCGATCGTGAGGATGATCGCCGTGCGCCAGTGCCGGATGAAGTCGATCTTGGTGTCGTGGAGGATGCGCAGCATCAGATGCTCAGGGCCTGCTCACCGCGCGTGCGCGAGAGCCAGACGTAGAAGAAGGTCTTGGTCACGAAGATCGAGGTGACCATCGAGGCGGCGATACCGGCGACGAGCGTGACGGCGAAGCCCTTCACCGGACCGGTGCCGTACTGGTAGAGCACCGCGGCGGTGAGGACGGTGGACACGTTCGAGTCGATGATCGCGCTCATGGCGTGCTGGAAGCCCTCCTCGATCGAGGTGCGCACCGTCTTGCCGTGATTGAGTTCCTCACGGATGCGCTCGAAGATGAGCACGTTGGCGTCGACGGCGATGCCGATCGAGAGGACGAAGCCGGCGAGCCCCGGGAGCGTCAGCACGGCGTCGAAGCCGGCGAGCACCGCGAGGGTGAACACGACGTAGAGGACGAGCGCTCCCACGGCGAGCAGGCCGGAGAAGCGATAGTACAGGATCATGATGAGCATGACCGCGATGACGGCGACGAGGCCGGCGCGGATGCCGGCGTCGATCGAGTCCTGGCCGAGCGACGCGCCGATCTCGCGCGCCTCCACGACCTTGAGCGGCACCGGCAGCGCGCCGGCGCGCAGCACGAGCGCGAGGTCCTGCGCCGCCTGGAGGTCACGACCGCCCATGGTGATCTGGCCGCGCGACCCGATCGCGCTCTGGATGACCGGCGCGCTCATGACGCGATCGTCGAGGACGATCGCCATGTTGTCGCCGATGTGCCGCGCCGTCTCCTTGCGGAAACGGCTGCCGCCCTCGGTGTTGAAGACGAAGTCGACCTTCACGCCCTCGACCGCGTCCTGATTGGGGGTCGCGGTGGTGAGGTAGGTGCCGTCGATGATCGCACGCGATTCGAGCACGTAGAGCGTGCGGTAGTAGACCGAGCCGAGCGCGATCGAGTCGACGCCCCAGCGGACGTCCTTGCCGGGCGGGAGCGCGGCGCGGATCACGTCCTGCTTGAGGAACCCGTCGATGGCCGGGAAGTCGGCCCCGCTGACGAGGTACTGGCCGGGCATCTGCCCGGGGGAGACGGAGCGGCGGAACGGCCCGTCGGTCGCGGTCCCGGCCGTCGCGGTGTCGGCCTTCTTGGCGGTGTCGGCGTCCTGCAGCAGGTTCCCGAGCGCGTTCGCCGGCGTCGTGTCGCCGCCCGCGAGCGGTGTGACGACCGCGAGGCCCTGTTCCTTGATGATGCCGTCGAGGCGCGGGATGACGCGCTCGAACGACTGCGTCTCGTCGGTGATCTGGAAGCGCAGGAAGGCCGCCTTCTTCACGACGTCCTCGGCGCGTTCGCGGTCATCGATGCCCGGGAGCTCGACGATGATGCGGTCGTCGCCCACCTTCTGCACCACCGGCTCGGCGACGCCGAACTCGTCGATGCGCGTGCGCACGACCTTGAGCGCGCGATCGAGCGCGTCGCTCACGTCGGTCACCGTCTGCTTCGACTGGTCGACCTCGAGGGCGAGGTGCATCCCGCCCTGCAGATCGAGACCACGCTTGAGCGGAACGCGGCGCACGGTGTCGTTGACGAACACCCCGTCGCGCTTCACCCGCTCCACGACGGTCCGTGGCCACAGCGACCAGGCCGACGCGAGCACGAGCGCGGCGATCAAGAGGAGACGAGTCTTCAGGTTCTGCATCGCGGAACAGGATTGAGGGAACAGGCCGAATGAAGCCTTGAAGAATACCGCGCGAGGTGAGTCAAGTCAATCGAATACAAGAGGTTGGGTGACGTCATCACGGGCGCATCGGACCCTTGGCCAGCGCCGCGCGTGCGTCCCGTTCGTCGACGGCCAGTTGGGCGCTCAGTGCCGACGGGGAGTCGAACCGGCGCGTCTCGCGCAGCCGCGCGACGAAGTCCAGGCGGACGTGTTGACCGTAGAAGTCCCCGTCGACGTCGAACAGGTGCGCCTCGAGACGCGACTCGGACTCGTTGAACGTGGGACGCGGGCCGAGGTTCATCATGCCGCCGAAGGCACCGCGGGGCGTCTGCACGCGCACCGCGTAGACGCCTTCCGGCGGCAGGAGCTTGCGTGCCGGCGGCAAGGCGATGTTGATGGTGCGGAACCCGAGCGCGCGCCCCCGCCCCGCCCCGACCTCGACCTTCCCGCTGGCGCTGTAGGCGCGCCCGAGACCGTCGGCCGCGCGGGCCAGGTCGCCGCCGGCCACGGCGCGCCGGATCGTCGTCGAGGAGATCGGGCGGCCGTCGTGGCCATGCACCGGGGGGACGACGTCGACGCCGAAGCCCCGCGACGCGCCCAGCGCCTGGAGCACGGAGGCGTCCCCGGAGCGTCCGCGGCCGAAGCCGTGGTCATACCCGATCAGCAGGTGCTGCAGGCCGAGTTTCTCACGCAATACGAGGTCGACGAAGTCGCTCGCCCCGTACGTGGCGAGCGCCGGCGTGAACGGGAGCACGACGACATAGTCGAGCGGACTCTCGGCGAGCACCTCCTGCTTCTCGATCCCGATCGTGAGCAGCGGCGGTGCGGCGGCCGGATTCACCACCTCGAGCGGATGGGGCTCGAAGGTCACGAGGACCGCGGGCAGTCCGCGTCCACGCGCACAGACCGCGAGCTGCTCGAGCACGAGCCGGTGTCCCCGATGTACGCCGTCGAAGGTGCCGACCGTGCAGACGGTGGCCCGGACGTGCGGCGGCAGACCGAAGGCGGCGTCAGGCTTCATGCATCACCACGCGGGGCTGCCATCGGTCGGCGCGGCGCTCGGCGAGGGCCACGAGCAGGCCAGTCCCCGACGTGGTGAGCGCGCCCCACGCGCCCTCGACCTGGGCCGGCACGTCGATCCCCCGCACGATCCGCGCGATCTCGTCGTCGGTGAGTGCCTGCACCGCGACCCCCGGGAGCGCGTCGAGCGCCGGTCGCACCTTGGCGCGCCCCGCGAGGAGGTCCTCGGTGGTGAGGGCGTCCTCGACGCGGAAGGCGCCGCTCCGCGTGCGACGCAGCTGGGTGAGGTGCGCGGCGCTCCCCACGCTCCGCGCGAGATCGCGCGCGAGCGAACGGATGTACGTGCCGCCACCGCAGGTGATGCGCACGCGCGCCTCCTGCACCGGCGCATCCGGTGCCGCCGTGGGGCCGAGCCCCTGACCGTCCGGCCCCTTGAGCGAAAGGATCTCCCACCGGTGCACGCGGATGCGCACCGGCTTGAGCTCGACCGGTTCGCCGGCGCGTGCGAGGTCGTACGCCCGCTGACCGTCGATGCGCTTGGCGGAGTACGCCGGCGGGACCTGCTCGACGGACCCGGTCAGGGCCGGCAGTGCGGCGAGCAGCGCAGCGCGCGGCGGCAGCGGTCGTTCGAGGACCACCGCGCCGTCGAGGTCCTCGGTGTCGGTCTCGGAGCCGAAGCGTATGGTGGCCTCGTAGACCTTCGGCTCGCCGGGCATGTGCGGGAGCAGGCGCGTGGCGCGGCCGACGACGATCACGAGCAGGCCGGTGGCGAAGGGATCGAGCGTGCCCCCATGGCCGATGCGCTTCTCGCCGAGGGCCCGCCGGGCGACGTTGACCACATCGTGGGACGAGACCCCGGCCGGCTTGTCGACCAGCAACAGCCCGTCAACCGTCCCGGTCGTCCGGCGTTTCATCGGCGGGGAACGGTGGCTCGCGCAGGCCTGCGAGCAGCGTCTCGATGTGCGCGGCGCGGGCCACGGATTCGTCGATCCTGAAGGCGATCTCGGGCGCGAACTGCAGCTGGAGCGCCTTGCCGACACGGCTGCGCAGGTGGCTCGCGGTGCTCTTGAGCCCGTCGAACGTGGCGGCGCGCTCGGTGGGCGTCCCCATCACGCTCACGAAGACCTTGGCATGGCGCAGGTCGCGCGTCATCTCCACCGCAGTCACGGTGACGAGGCCCTGGATGCGCGGATCCTTCACGTCGCGCGTGAGGAAGGCCGCGACCTCCTCGCGCACGGCTTCGCCGACGCGGTCGGCGCGCCGGGGATCACGCGGAGGCATGGTGCACCTCCCCGCGACGCGTGCGCATCAGGCCTGCGCCGGCAGCAGCGTGCGGGCGACCGACTCGGTGCGGTAAGTCTCGATCACGTCGCCGACCTTCAGGTCGTTGAAGTTCTCGATCCCGATGCCGCACTCGTAGCCTTCCTTCACTTCCTTCACGTCGTCCTTGAAGCGGCGCAGCGAGCCGAGCGTGCCCTCGTAGACCTGGACGCCGTCGCGCACGATGCGCGCGCGGCCCTGCCGGTTGATGATCCCCGAGCGGACGATGCAGCCGGCGATGACGCCGATCTTCGGCACCTTGAAGGTCTCGCGGACCACCGCCTCGCCGACGATGACCTCCTTCTGCTCCGGGCGCAGCATCCCCTCGAGCGCGAGTCGCACGTCGGCGACCGCCTCGTAGATGATGCGATAGAGCTTGATCTCGACGCCGTCGCGCTCGGCCATCGCACGCGCCTTGGTGTCGGGGCGCACGTGGAAGCCGATGATGATCGCCCCCGACGCGCGGGCGAGGAGGATGTCGCTCTCGGTGACGGCGCCGACCGCGCGCGCGACCACCTCGACCTGCACTTCCTCGTTGCTGAGTTGCTGCAGCGCGTCGGCGAGGGCTTCCGCCGGACCGCCCTGGTCGGCCTTGATGAGGAGCTTGAGCTGCCGCTTGCCGTCGGTGCCCGACGAGGCCATGAAGTCCTCGAGGGAGACTGCGCCCTTGGCGGTGCGCCGGCTGCGCGCCTCGCGGTCGAGCCGCTCGCGGCGCTGCGCGATCTCACGCGCCTCGGCCGCGTCGACGACGGCGATGAACTGGTCACCCGCCATCGGCACGCCGGTGAGCCCGAGCACCTGCACGGGGATCGCCGGACCGGCGGACTTCACCGGCTTGCCGCGCTCGTCGAGCAGGGCGCGGACGCGACCCGAGAAGAGCCCGCAGATGAAGTCGTCACCGACGCGCAGCGTGCCGTTCTGGACGAGGATCGTCGCGACCGGTCCCTTGCCGGCGTCGAGCTGGGCTTCGACGACCGAGCCCGCGGCGCGGCGGTCCGGATTGGCCTTGAGGTCGAGGATCTCGGCCTGCAGGAGGATCTGGTCGAGGAGCGCGGGGACGCCCGTGCCCTTCTTCGCCGAGATCTCCGACGAGAGGGTGGTGCCGCCGAAGTCCTCGAGCACGACGCCGTGCTGGAGCAGGTCCTGCCGGACCTTCATCGCGTTGGCGGTCGGGAGGTCGATCTTGTTGATCGCGACGATGATCGGCACGCCGGCGTTCTTGGCGTGAGAGATCGCCTCGATGGTCTGCGGCATGACCGCGTCGTCGGCGGCGACGACGAGGACGACGATGTCGGTCACCTGCGCGCCGCGGGCGCGCATGGCGGTGAAGGCCTCGTGGCCCGGCGTGTCGAGGAAGGTGATCGCCCGGCCATCGGGGAGCGTGACGTGGTACGCGCCGATGTGCTGCGTGATGCCGCCGGCCTCGCCGGCGACGACGGTCGCCTTGCGGATGTAGTCGAGCAGCGAGGTCTTGCCGTGGTCGACGTGGCCCATGATCGTGACGACGGGCGGACGGAACCTGAGGGTCTCCGTCGCGTCCTTCTCCTCGACCTCGGGGGCCGCGGCGTAATCCTCCTCGCGCACGGCGATGTAGCTGAACTCGGCCGCGATCATCTCGATCTGGTCGAAGTCCATGCGCTGATTGATGGTGACCATCAGCCCGAGGTGCTTGAACGCGAACGAGACGATCTGCGTCGCCGGCACCTTGAGGATCTCGGCGAGCTCGCTGACGGTGATGAACTCGTTCACGCGCACGGTCTTCTTCTCGCGCTCCGCCATCTCGGCGCGGATCGCCTCGAGCTCCTCGCGGGCGCTCGTGTCGATGCGGTCGCGACGCTTGCCGCTCGTGCCGCCCATCTGGCGCATGGTGCGCGAGATGTTCGCCGTCACCGCTTCCTGGTCGACGCGCTTCCCCTTCTTGCCGCGGCGGGGGCCGCTCGAGGGAGCGCTGCTAGCGGGCGGGCCACCCTGGCCACCGGGTGCGCCGGTGGCCGGGCGGCGATCCTCGCGCCGCCCACCACCGAGACCGCCGCCCGGGGAGGCCGACGCGACCGGACGCGGAGGCATGGACATGCCGCTCGTCACGGGACGCGGGCGCGGGGCGCCCGGCACGATCGGCTGCGGACGCGGACGCGACGGGGCGGACGGCGCGGGGCTGGCGCTCGCGACCGGTGCCGGCGCGCTGCCGGCGGGCGGCGCGACCGGCGTCGGCTCGCTGGCCGCGCGGGCCGCC